>NZ_FUWQ01000015.1:0-1409 GCF_900167315.1 Olsenella sp. KH1P3
TCGTCCCAGATCGCGAAGAGCTCGATCTGGTCGCCGTCGGTGGAGCTGAGGTTGAGGACGGACTGCGCGTCGGTGTACGCGATGCCCGTGCCGTCGGACGCGGTGTTCCAGCCGGCGAAGCTGTAGCCGCGGCGCGCGAAGGCATTGGGGTCGAGGGCCTGGGAGACGTCGTAGGTGAACGTCTGGTCGGCCATGGCGCCGGTCGCGGCCTCGGCGGTCGGATACGCGGCGTCGTTGGAATTGAACTTCACGACGTAGGTGATCGGATCCCACTGGGCGTAAACGTAGACGTCCAGGACCGTGTCGTTGCCGCCCGCGAGGGCCGCGTAGTCCATGATGTCGTCGAGCGCGGTGCCCAGGCCGTCGGTCCTGTCGTTCCAGGCGCCGGTGGTCCTGAGGACGTAGCCGGTGCGCGTGGGTGCGGGCGCGGCGGTCAGGAAGCCGCTGTCGGACCACTTGACGACCACGGGGACGTCCGTGCTGCCGTCGGCGTACTGGCCGCCGTTGGAGTCGTAGTGGAGCGTGTAGACGTTGTCGGCCCAGAGGGCGTAGAGCGTGACCTCCTTGCCGGCGCCCTGGCCGAGGGTCCAGGCCTCGGAGTAGGCGGTCGCGGCGCTGATCGCGACGAGGTTGCCCGCGGCGTCCCTGTAGGCCCAGCCGTAGCCGTCGAGGTGCCTGCCGGCGAAGGTCGGCGCGGTCGCGGGCTTGAGGTCGACGTCGGTCCAGGCGACGCCGGTGCGGTCGGCGGGCGTGGTGGCGACGTTGCCGCCGTTCACGTCGTAGTGGATGATGAAGTCGGCGAGCTCGTCCCACTTGGCGTACAGCGTGACGGTGGTGACGGTGTCGTCGCCGGCGATGCCACCGTAGGTGTCGGACGAGGCGAGGGCCTGGGTGAGACCCGCGTCCTTGAACCAGCCGGCGAAGGCGTAGCCCTGGCGGGTCGGGCCGCCGGCGACGCCGGAGACGAAGGTGGTGTCGAGGCCGGAGGTGAGCCAGTCGACCACGGTGACGACGGAGTTGGGCAGGTCGTCGACGTCGACGCCGGAGGGATCGTCGTTGTTGTTCTCCTCGTAGACAACCTTGTAGTCGACGCCGGCGTCAGAGTGCTTGACGTCCCACTTGGCGTAGAGAGTGACGCTGGTAACGGACGTACTGGCGACGAGGTCCTTGTACGCCTCTGCGGAGGCGTAGGGGTTGGTGAGGCCCGCGTCCTTGAACCAGCCGGCGAAGTCGTAGCCCTTGCGGGTCGGGCCGCCGGCGACGCCGGAGACGTAGGTGGTGTCGAAGCCGGAGGTCGACCACTTGACGTCGGTCACGACGGAGTTGGGCAGGTCGTCCACGTCGACGCCGGTCGGGTCGTCGTCGTTGTTCTCCTCGTAGATGACCTGGAAGCCGCCGATCTCGTCCCA
>NZ_FUWQ01000014.1:0-1451 GCF_900167315.1 Olsenella sp. KH1P3
TGAACTGCGCCCCAGTTCTTGGACGGGCAAATAAAGCGGCCTAGGCCGCATGCAGGGACTGATTCCGGAACTCCTCCGGGGTCAGTCCCTTCAGCTTAACCTGACGCCTCCTCGTGTTCCAGTGGACGACGTAGGCGTCGAGGTCCCTCTTGAACGCGTCGAAGCTCGGCCATGTCTGGTCACGGAAGAACTCGTCCTTCAGGTGGCCGAACACCTGCTCGGTCGCCCCGTTGTCGATGCAGTTGCCCTTCCGGGACATGCTCTGCACGACGCCCGCCTCCTTCAGCCTGTTGCACCACCCGGCCTGCTGGTACTGCCAGCCCATGTCCGAGTGCAGTATCGGGCTGGCGCCGTCGGGCTTCCTCGACACGAGCTGGTCGAGGAGCTCGTGCTGCTGGGCCATGTTGGGGTGCAGCGACGTCGACCAGGCGACGATCTCCTTGCTGCCGAAGTCGTAGACCGGCGCGAAGTAGGCCTTGCCCCAGGGCTGCTTGAACTCGGTGACGTCTGTTCCCATCTTCTGCCACGGTCCCTCCGCCTCGAAGTCGCGTCCGATGACGTTCTCGAAGGTCCTGCCGACCTTGCCCTTGTAGGAGTTGTACCTGTGGTAGTCGGTCTCGCGGCGGATCCCGCAGCTGACCCCCATCTCGTGCATCATCTTGAGCACGGTCTTGTCGGCTATCCGCACGCCCTGCTCGGCGCGCAGGCACATCGCTATCTGGCGGTGCCCGCACCCGTTGGCGGTGCGCGAGAATATCTCGGCGGCCGCCTCCCAGAGCTCGGGCCTGGTCGGGGCCTTCGGGTGCGACAGCGCATAGTAGTAGCTCGACCTGGCGAGCCCGGCGCATTCCAGCAGGTCGGGAAGAGGGTATCGCCCTGAAAGCTCGCTCACGACGACCGCCTTCTCGCGGTTCGGGAGCGCTTCTCCGCCTTCAGGGCGATCGATTTTTTTAGGTACGCGTTCTCCGCCTCGAGCTTCTGGATTCTGCGTTCGAGCTCCTGCTCGCGCGTCGTCTCCCTGGGCTGGGAGCCGGACCCCCTCGGCCTTCCCTTGGGCTTCGGCCTGAGCGCCTCCGGCCCGCCCTCCCGGTATGCCTTCATCCAGTCCTTCAACGGGGTCGTCGAGGCTATGCCGAACCTCTCCATGGCCTCGGGCTTCGTCATGCCCTCGTCGACGACGGCGCGCGCGGCGGCGACCTTGGTCTCATATGAGTAGACGGCGTATTTCTTTCCCATGTCTGTCAGCCCCTCGATGCCGACGGATCTGTACGTGTCGATCCATTTTCTCACGGCCTCGTAGGGAACACCGATCAGGCTGGAGATGGCTTTGACACCGTTCCCCGCGTCGTAGAGCTCGGTGGCTTTCGACCTCGTGGCGGCGTCGTACAAAGTTCTTCGGGTCATGAAAGAAGCCTCCCTTTTCTCATGTCCAAGAAAAGGGAGGCGGTTCA
>NZ_FUWQ01000013.1:0-1455 GCF_900167315.1 Olsenella sp. KH1P3
CCCGCCCTGCCGTACCTTGAGAGCTGCATAGCGTGACAAAGACGATATTTTTCTTTTTCAAGAAGATCGCATCTGATCGCACCGGCGGCCAGTCCGCCGGAGTGTATGTATGTACCGGACCATCGAAGAGAAGATGGTAAGGGCACACGGTGGATGCCTTGGCACAGGAAGCCGACGAAGGACGTGACAAGCTGCGATAAGCCACGGTTAGGAGCACATATCCGCTTGACCCGTGGATTTCCGAATGGGCGAACCCGGCGGGAGTCATTTCCCGTCGCCCCGCGCTGAACACATAGGCGCGGCGGAGGTAACCCGGGGAACTGAAACATCTAAGTACCCGGAGGAAGAGAAATCAAACGAGATTCCCCTAGTAGTGGCGAGCGAACGGGGACATAGGCCAAACCGTCGGCCGCTTCGGCGCCGGCGGGGTTGTAGGGCCACTCATCGCGCAGTTACAAAACCTCGTGGAAGCGGAACGGCCTGGGAAGGCCGGCGAGACAGGGTTAGAGCCCCGTACGCGAATCCGCGAGGACTGCCGAGTGGTTCCTGAGTACTGCCGGACACGTGAAACCCGGTGGGAACCTGGGGGGACCACCCTCCAAGCCTAAATACTCTCCTGTGACCGATAGTGGACAAGTACCGTGAGGGAAAGGTGAAAAGCACCCCGGGAGGGGAGTGAAATAGTACCTGAAACCGTGTGCCTACAAGCAGTCGGAGCAGTGCTTGCACTGTGACGGCGTGCCTTTTGTAGAATGAGCCAGCGAGTTACGGCGTGTGGCGAGGTTAAGCTAGCAAGCGAGCCGCAGCGAGAGCGAGTCTGAACAGGGCGTTCAGTCGCACACCGTAGACGCGAAGCCGGGTGAGCTATCCATGGGCAGGCTGAAGCGGGGGTAAGACCCCGTGGAGGGCCGAACCCACTTAGGTTGAAAACTGAGGGGATGACCTGTGGATAGGAGTGAAAGGCCTATCAAACCCGGAGATATCTCGTTCTCCCCGAAATAGCTTTAGGGCTAGCCTCGGACGTTTACCTGCGGAGGTAGAGCACTGAATGGTTGCGGGGGCCTCACCGCCTACCAAGACCAATCAAACTCCGAATGCCGTAGGTCCAGAGTCCGGGAGTCAGAACATGTGGGCTAAGCTGTGTGTTCGAAAGGGAAACAGCCCAGACCGCCCGCTAAGGTCCCCAAATCCATGCTAAGTGGCAAAGGATGTGCGTTTGCTCAGACAACCAGGATGTTGGCTTAGAAGCAGCCATTCATTTAAAGAGTGCGTAATAGCTCACTGGTCGAGTGGACATGCGCCGACAATATACGGGGCTAAGCATGGTACCGAAGCGGCGGACTGCATTTCGCAGTGGTAGGGGAGCTTTCCGTCTGGGGCGAAGCCGCGGGACGACCCGCGGTGGACCGGCCGGAAGTGAGAATGCTGGCATGAGTAACGAGAGGGGCGTGAAAA
>NZ_FUWQ01000011.1:0-1939 GCF_900167315.1 Olsenella sp. KH1P3
GCCCCGCCCGCCGATTCCGCGTTGCCCCAGGGGCCGAAATGTATAGGAGTTGTGGAGGCCGCGATTCCCGGCCCCACGGGGCCGGAAGGTGCGTATAGTTATCTCTCGCGCCGCAGCGGGGCGAGGAGCTCCGGGCGACGCGGCGGACCTTGAAAACCGGATACTGCGATCGAAAGATCGACGAAAGACAGCACAAGCGAAGTTCGAATTTACGAACAGTCAATTCAAACCAAGCGAATCCAGATCAGCGGGATCCAGAGACGGACCTGTCTCCTTTTTCACTCGTGACCGGCCTCGGCCGGTGGCATTTGAACGGAGAGTTCGATCCTGGCTCAGGATGAACGCTGGCGGCGCGCCTAACACATGCAAGTCGAACGGTTAAAGCACCTTCGGGTGTGTATAAAGTGGCGAACGGCTGAGTAACACGTGGGCAACCTGCCCCTCGCACAGGGATAGCCTCGGGAAACCGTGGTTAATACCTGATACTCCGGGACCCCCGCATGGGGGACCCGGGAAAGCTCCGACGGCGAGGGATGGGCCCGCGGCCTGTTAGCTTGTTGGCGGGGTAACGGCCCACCAAGGCAATGATGGGTAGCCGGGTTGAGAGACCGACCGGCCAGATTGGGACTGAGACACGGCCCAGACTCCTACGGGAGGCAGCAGTGGGGAATCTTGCACAATGGGCGAAAGCCTGATGCAGCGACGCCGCGTGCGGGACGAAGGCCTTCGGGTTGTAAACCGCTTTCAGCAGGGACGAGGCCGCAAGGTGACGGTACCTGCAGAAGAAGCCCCGGCTAACTACGTGCCAGCAGCCGCGGTAATACGTAGGGGGCAAGCGTTATCCGGATTCATTGGGCGTAAAGCGCGCGTAGGCGGCCTGTTAGGTCGGGAGTTAAATCCGGGGGCTCAACCCCCGCCCGCTCCCGATACCGGCAGGCTTGAGTCTGGTAGGGGAAGGCGGAATTCCAAGTGTAGCGGTGGAATGCGCAGATATTTGGAAGAACACCGGTGGCGAAGGCGGCCTTCTGGGCCACGACTGACGCTGAGGCGCGAAAGCTAGGGGAGCGAACAGGATTAGATACCCTGGTAGTCCTAGCCGTAAACGATGGACACTAGGTGTGGGGGGATGTGCCCTCCGTGCCGCAGCCAACGCATTAAGTGTCCCGCCTGGGGAGTACGGCCGCAAGGCTAAAACTCAAAGGAATTGACGGGGGCCCGCACAAGCAGCGGAGCATGTGGCTTAATTCGAAGCAACGCGAAGAACCTTACCAGGGCTTGACATATAGGTGAAGCGGCGGAAACGCCGTGGCCGAGAGGAGCCTATACAGGTGGTGCATGGCTGTCGTCAGCTCGTGTCGTGAGATGTTGGGTTAAGTCCCGCAACGAGCGCAACCCTCGTCGCATGTTGCCAGCGGTTCGGCCGGGCACCCATGCGAGACCGCCGGCGTCAAGCCGGAGGAAGGTGGGGACGACGTCAAGTCATCATGCCCCTTATGTCCTGGGCTGCACACGTGCTACAATGACCGGCACAATGGGCTGCCACTGCGCGAGCAGGAGCGAATCCCCAAAGCCGGCCCCAGTTCGGATTGGAGGCTGCAACCCGCCTCCATGAAGTTGGAGTTGCTAGTAATCGCGGATCAGCACGCCGCGGTGAATGCGTTCCCGGGCCTTGTACACACCGCCCGTCACACCACCCGAGTCGTCTGCACCCGAAGTCGTCGGCCCAACCCGCAAGGGAGGGAGGCGCCGAAGGTGTGGAGGGTAAGGGGGGTGAAGTCGTAACAAGGTATCCGTACGAGAACGTGCGGATGGATCACCTCCTTTCTAGGGAGAATCACCTCTTCTAGAGAAGACATACACTTACGCGGACGGGTCCCGTCCATTCCCGCTGAAGCCTGCCTTTCGTCGCGCGAGAGCGCGCAGTGTCCGGTCTCCAGGG
>NZ_FUWQ01000002.1:0-179452 GCF_900167315.1 Olsenella sp. KH1P3
GAAGGGACTGACCCCGGAGGAGTTCCGGAATCAGTCCCTGCATGCGGCCTAGGCCGCTTTATTTGCCCGTCCAAGAACTGGGGCGCAGTTCACATTCCGGACGGGCCGCCTCCTTTAGTGCAAACGAGCCGTCATGCAGAAAGAAGCCCCAAGCCGAAGGGTGAAGGACTTCTCCCCTATGCCCTCGGGCGGGCGCAGAGTTCCCAGAACGCAACGGCCGAAGACGCGGCGACGTTAAGGGAGTCGACGCCGTGCGACATGGGGATGATGACGGTCCTGTCGACGCTGGCGAGGACCTCTTCGGTGAGGCCAGTGCCCTCCGTCCCGAAGAAGAGGGCAAGCTTGTCCGCCTTCGCGAGAGAGGGGTCGCCCAAGGGAACCGCACGGTCGTCGAGGGCCATGGCAACGCTCTCGAAGCCATGGGCCCGCAGCGCCTCGAACACGCCTCCAGCCCAGGGAGGCGGTGCGGGAGCCCAGGGAACCTGGAAGACCGTCCCCATAGAGACGCGGATCGATCGTCGCGAGAGCGGGTCGGCGCAGGTCGGAGCCAAGAGGACACCGTCGACGCCCAACGCGGCGGCGGACCTGAAGAGCGCACCCATGTTGGACACGTCCACAAGCCCCTCCACGACCGCGATGCGCGAAGAGCTGGAGAGGATGTCCTCGGCGCTCGCGGGCCGCGGCCGGTCTACGCAGGCGAGGTAGCCGCGCGTCACCCGAAAGCCGACGATGCCCGACATGACCTCGCGAGACGCGACGTAAATGGGGATGTCGAGGTCCTCGAGTGAGGGGATGAGGTCTAGCAGCCTCTGAAGGTGGCGCTCGTCGACGAGGACGGACCTGAAGGCCAGGCCAAGCCGCGCGGCCAACTGGATCACGTACAGGGACTCGCAGATGATCGAGGCATCTCCGGGATTGATGACACTCTTGAGCTGCCTGCCGGTGAGCCGCGCGTAGGAGTCGATGCGCGGGTCGTCAAGGGAGTCGATGCGTGTAATTGTCATTAATAGGTCCGCCATTCATCGAAACACCAGGGACAATATTAGAATCAAAGTATTGCACATAAGATGCGTGCGGCCAGTCACGCTAGCGTATGAGAATTCGGGGATAGCGTTGTCTAGAGACGAGCAGAGTTCGGTTGACATTACGGAGAAGATCGAGGTCATAAGGCCCAAAAAGCCATCACGGGACGCACACAGAAAAGGAGCGCACTTCGCCACGCCGTCAGAGGACGAGAGGGAGAAGAACCACAAACCCGCCAGGGGGGCCAAGGTCGCACTCGGCGTCTTGGGTGGAGTTGCCGCTGTCTACCTAGGCGGCGTCGTGGTCTGGTCCAACGTCTTCATGCCCAACACGAAGATAAACGGGGCAGATGTCTCGCTTGCTACGGTCGGCGGCTACGCAAGCGCCAATGACAAGAAGATCGACTCCTACGAGCTCAAGATCACTGGCGACAACGTGGTCGCAAGCGTGTCAGCCTCCGAGATCGGCCTGAAGGTCGACGGCACGGCGATAGCGCAGGAGGCCCTCAGGAAGACGAACCCCTGGGCCTGGCCAGTTGTCATCTTCACCGGAAGCCGCGTCAACGTGAGCGCAAGCACCTCCTTCGACGAGGACAAGCTCGCGCAGATCATCTCTGCGGCAACCGAGAAGGCAAACGAGGGCGCAAGCGACCCCGTCGACGCGGCTCCCAGCTACAACTCGGAAAGCAAGAAATTTGAGATCAAGCCCGAGGTCCTGGGAACGAAGGTGGACGACCAGGCCGTCATCGAGCTCGCAAGCAACGCGATGGCAACGGGAACCGAGACGCTCGAGCTCGGCCCCGAGGCGCTTATGAAGCCCTCGGTCACCCACGACAGCCAGGATCTCGCACAGGCAGTCGAGAAGGCCAATCAGTACCTCGCCGCGTCGCAGACCCTAACCGCCGGCGGAAGTGAGGTCGCAAAGGTCGGGGCGGACGAGATAGCGCAGTGGGTGAGCTTCGGGGACAACTACGACGTCACGATCAACACCGACGCCCTCGCGCAGTGGGCCAACGACAGCCTCGGATCAAAGCTCAACACCGTCGGCTCCAGCAGGACCTACACGCGCGCCGACGGAAAGAAGGTAACGGTGACGGGCGGCACCTACGGCTGGTCCGTCGACACCGGAGCCCTGGCCCAGACGCTCGCAAAGAACATCCAGGAGTGCACCGAGGCCACGACCGAGGTCAACTGGACGAGCAGCGCAGCCGTCTGGAACCCCGGCGGCGCCGATTGGGGCAAGCGCTACATCGACTGCGACCTCAGCGAGCAGCACGCACGCATGTACGACGAGAGCGGCAACCTTATTTGGGAGAGCGACTTCGTGAGCGGAGACGTTTCCGAGGGCAGGAAGACGCCCGAGGGCGTCTACACGATCAACTCCAACAAGGGCATGAACCAGACCCTCAAGGGCCTGGACGAGAACGGCGACGGCAAGCCAGACTACGAGAGCAAGGTCACCTATTGGATGCCCTTCGTGACCAACCTCGTAGCCTTCCACGACGCAAGTTGGCGCAGCCGCTTCGGTGGCTCCATCTATCAGACGAACGGAAGCCACGGCTGCGTGAACCTTCCTACAAGCGCAGCAAAGTCGCTCTACGACCTGACCAAGGTTGGCGACGTGGTAGTCTCGCACTACTAAACCCCATGAGCCCCAACAGAGCAAAGCACATCGTGGCCCGTCAGACACCTCTGGCGGGCCACGATGCCATGTAAAGCCCATAGCAGGCAGCAAGCATGACAAGAACCCTTTGGGAGAAGGACACGCCCTCATGGGCCGTCGCCGTGCCTCGTGTTAAAGAGGCACAAGAAAGGCAAGCCACTCTGCAATAAAAAAGCCGCCGGACAGAGTCCGGCGGCGTATCTATCATGGTGGAGATAAGGGGGTTCGAACCCCTGACCTCGTGACTGCCAGTCACGCGCTCTCCCAACTGAGCTATATCCCCAATCTGGTGGGCGATGCTGGATTCGAACCAGCGACCCCTTCCGTGTGAAGGAAGTGCTCTACCCCTGAGCCAATCGCCCTCAGTGCGTAGGCAATGGTACCAGAAGTCGGAGCGAATGAAGCCGAGAAGTTAAAAAACTGCTCACAAAGTGGCTCCGGCCAAAAGGGCCGACGCGAAGGCTACGCTCTCTGGCTCTCGACCTGCTTGACAACCATTGCAACGACCTCGTCGATCGAGAGCTCCTGGCGCTCGCCTGTGGCACGGTCCTTGACCTCGACGTTACCGTTCTTGACGGCCTTCTTGCCGCAGACGATCTGGTACGGGAAGCCGTACAGGTCGGCATCGTTGAACTTGACGCCGGGACGCTCCTTGCGGTCGTCGACTACGACCTCGATGCCGGCGGCAACGAGGTCGGAGGCAATCTTGACCGCAACTGGCCATACAAGGTCATCGTTCACGTCCAGGGGGACGACCTCGACCTCATACGGGGCGACGGACACAGGCCAGATAATACCGTGCTCGTCGTGATGCTGCTCGACAATGGCGGACACCATGCGAGAGACGCCGATGCCGTAGCAGCCCATGATGAGGGGCTTCTCCTTGCCGTCCTCGTCGGCAAAGGTCGCACCCATGGCCTCGGAGTACTTGGTGCCCAGCTGGAACACCTGGCCGCACTCGATTCCGCGGGCACCCTTGAGCTTGGCGCCGCACTTCGGGCAGGCATCGCCCTCCTTGGCTGACGCGAGGTCGGCCCACTCGTCCACCTGGAAGTCGCGGCCGGGCTTGGCGCCCTTGAAGTGGAAGCCAACCTCGTTGGCGCCGACAAGCCAGCTCTGAGAGTCCTTGAGCGAGACGTCAGCGACGACCTTGAGGCCGTTGGCACCCACGGGACCCATGAAGCCCTTGACAAGGCCGCACTTCTCGAGCTCATCGTCACTCATGAGGTCGTAGTGACCAAAGAGGTGCTCGGCCTTGACGTCGTTGATCTCGTGGTCGCCAGGGACAATGGCGAGCACGAGCGTTCCATCCTCGGCGACGAGCGCGACGGACTTGCGGCAGGCACATTCCGGGAGGTCCAGCAGCTTCGAGACGGCCTCAATCGTGCCGTCACACGGAGTCTCGATCTTCTCGAGCTCGGAGCCCGGACCCTCCTCGACATGAATGCCGACGACAGCCGCCTCGGTGTCCGCGGCAAAGCCGCAGTCGTCGCAATAGACAAGGTCGGCCTCGCCCGCGTCGGCAAGGGCCATGAACTCGACGGAGGTGTCCCCACCGATCTGACCGGAGTCGGCGACGACCTGGAGTGCCTTGAGGCCCGAGCGCTCCATGATGCTGGCATAGGCGTCCTTCTCCTGGTCATAGCACTCCTGCAGGGACTCCTGCGTGGCGCTGAAAGAGTAGGCGTCTTTCATGATGAACTCGCGACCGCGCATGAGACCGAAGCGAGGCCTGAGCTCGTCGCGGAACTTGTCCTGGATGTGGTAGAGCGTGACGGGGAGCTGCTTGTAGGAACGAAGCTCGTTACGTACGAGGTCCGTGTAGGTCTCCTCGTGGGTGGGACCGAGCGCAAACTCGTGGTCGTGGCGGTCACTCACGCGCATGAGCTCGGGGCCGTAGGCGTCCCAGCGACCGCTCTGGTGCCAGAGCTCGGCGTCGGTCAGGATGGGCGTAAGCATCTCCTGCGCATCGATGGCCTCCATCTCCTCGCGGATGATGGCCTCGATCTTGCTGATGGTACGCCAGGCAAGGGGCAGGTAGCTATAAAGGCCTGCGGCGCCGCGGCGAATCATACCGGCTCGAAGGAGCAGCCTGTGGCTGGCGAGCTCGGCCTCGGTCGGGTCCTCCTTGAGGGTCGGAGCGTAGAGCTTCGACATCTTCATGTACTGTCTCAACGTACTTCCTTCCAACAAAGCATTCGTGCAACTCAGAAATGATAGCAATCGCGACGCAAGCTCACGTCGCGATTGCCAAATCTACCACGCAATTTTCCGGATGCGAGACCGGCGCGAAACGAGGCTAGGCCTCGGTTCCAAAGCGATCTTCTATCTCCGAGAAGAGCTCGTCCACGATCTTGTCCTCGGGAACCTTGCGAATCATCTTGCCGTTCTCGAATAGGACGCCCTGGCCCTTGCCGCAAGCGATGCCGAGGTCGGCGTCACGCGACTCTCCGGGCCCATTTACGACGCAGCCCATGACGGCAACGGATATGGGGGCCTTGACCTTCTGCAGCCTCGTGGAGACCTCCTCGGCTATGCCGATAAGGTTCACCTGGCACCGGCCACATGTGGGACAGCTCACGAGCTCGGGATGGAGTCTGCGCATGCCCAACGACGACAGGAGGTCCCACGCGACGTGGCACTCCTCCACCGGGTCCGCCGTGAGCGAGAGGCGGATGGTGTCACCGATCCCCTGCTCAAGCAGGATGCCGACGCCGGCGCAGTTCTTTACCGTGCCTTGGCGCAGCGTGCCGGCCTCGGTGACGCCGACGTGCAGGGGCACGTGTGGAAGCTCGCGCGAGAGAGCTCGATAGGTGGCAAGTGTCGTCGGGACCGAATGCGCCTTGGCCGACAGGACGACGTCCGCAAAGCCGCGGGACTCGAAGTGCTCGACGTATCCCGAGGCGGAGGCCACGAGCTTCTCGGGGAGCGTCATGTCATCGCGCTCGTCGAACTTGCGGTCGAGCGAGCCCGCGTTCACGCCAATGCGAATGGGGATACCGGCCTCGCCGGCGGCGTCGATCACCGCGTCGACGCGTTCGAAAGAGCCTATGTTCCCGGGGTTGATGCGGAGACCCGCGGCACCGCGCCGTGCCGCCTCGATGGCGAGCTTGTAGTCAAAGTGAATGTCAGCCACCACGGGAAGGACGCTCCCCTGGCAGATCTGGGAGAACCCGTCCAGAACCTTGGGCCCGGGAATGGCAACGCGCACGATCTCGCAACCCGCGTCGGCGAGGTCGCGAATCTGCGCGAGGGTAGACTCGGGGTCGTCGGTCTTCGTGGTGCACATGGACTGCACCGAGACGGGGGAACCTCCGCCGATGACCACCTCCCCTACGTGCACCTGATGGGTCAGGCTCCTTGCGGGAACGTCATGTGAAGACACGAAAACCACCAGTCCTTACGGAAGAAGCCTCAACACGTCATTCCTGACGGCGAGGACGAAGATGAACAGGAAGAACGCGAGGCCGACGTAGCTCACGGCGTTCTGGGCGCGCGTGGATATCGGCCTGCCGACGATGAGTTGCACGACCTCGATAAGGATCTTGCCGCCGTCCAGGGGCGGAACCGGCAGAAGGTTCATGACACCCAAAGACATCGAGACGAGGGCCATGAAGAGGAGAAGTGCGTTCGGTCCGCTCGCGGCCGCCTGCCCCGCCGCAGCAGAGATTCCAACGACTGAGGACGCGCTGTTGACGGTCTCGATTGTGTGCTGGGGCATCATGAGCCTGAATGCGAACGAGACAGTCGTCTTGCAGTAGGTCCAGGAGGCCCGCAGCGACTCGTCGAGCGAGAGACGCCTCGTGACGATGGTCGCGTCGATGCCGAAGTGCCCCATGCCCTGGCCTTCGGGAACCTCGACGGTGCAGGTGGACTCGGAGCCGTCCCTCACATAGCAGACGTCGAAGTCACCTCCATGCGCGCCAGCCTGGTCAAGGGCGGAACAGAGCTCCCCCCAGGTCGCGACCGAGCAGCCTCCTACCTTGGTAACCCGGTCGCCGGGAAGCAGGCCGGCAGCCTGCGCATAGCTCCCCTCCTCGACGTTGCCCAAAACGGGCGCGTCCAGAACGACGCGAGCGCCGACAAGTGAGAACGAAGCCACAAGGATCAGAAACGCGCAGGCAATGTTGACAAAGGGACCCGCTAGAAGAATGGCGACTTTGCCCAGAAAGCCCCTTCCGGCATAGACCCGCGAGCGTTCGTGAGCGAGGAAGTCTTCGGGGTCTCCGTCGATGGGACAAGGAGCCCCAGGCTCGGCGGTGCCCTCGTCGCCCACGGCGTTGCGCGAGTCGAACTCGGTCAGGAGGGCCGCGTCGCGGGCCACGGTCTCGAAGCATTCCGGATACTCCCGCTGTCCCTCGCGTTCGCCTTTCTCGGGGTCGTAGAAGGGACGGACAGAAGCCCAGTCGGCTAGCGTGATAAGAAGCGCATACGCCCTGTCGACATCACACCCCAGCTCCTCCGCGACGGCCGCCGCGCTGACGCGGCCCTCGCGCTGGACGATGGCGAGACACGGCGCAAGCAGCTCATCAGGGGTGCCCTCCATGCCACATATGCGGTTGTAGCCGCCCAGGAAGATAGGCGTCACCCCGAACTCGGTTCCGAATGAGCGGGACTTTCGGCTCCAGTGGAGCCGGCACGGGAGGCCGATGAAGAACTCGGTGATCCTTACGCCCTGCAGGTGCGCGACGATAAAGTGGCCGCCCTCGTGGATGATGACAAGGGCCGAAAGCGTGACGATGCCCCAGAAAGCGGCCGAGAGAAAGCCCCAGGCGAAACTCATCGACCGACCTCGGAGAGAACGCTGCGAGCGACCTCGCGGGAGCGCTCGTCCACCTCATGGAGCTGCTGCAACGATTCGACGGGCTGCGGCTCGGAGAGCTCCATCGTGTGACCGACGATTCGCTCGACGTCCAGGAAACCACACTGGCCGCAGCGGAAGGCGTAGTTCGCGACCTCGTTGGCGGCGTTCATGACCGTGGGCAACGTGCCTCCGGTGCGACCGGCCTCCTTGGCGAGCGCGAGGCAGCCGAAGGCCTCCTCGTCGGCCTTGCCGAAGCTGAAGTCGGGAGCGGACCAGTAGTCGACGCGGTCCGAGGGAGTCTCCCAGCGGTCGGGATAGCTCAGGGCGTACTGGATGGGGATCCTCATATCAGAGGGCCCAAGCTGCGCCTTCACGACGCCATCGGAGAACTCGACCATTGAGTGGACCATAGACTGACGGTGGACAAGGACGTTCACCCTGTCGACCTCGACGCCGAAGAGATGATGCGCCTCGAGGACCTCAAGTCCCTTGTTCATGAGCGTCGCGGAGTCGATGGTGATCTTCTCGCCCATATGCCAAGTCGGGTGCCTCAGGGCGTCGGCGGGCTTGACGCGAGAGAGCTCCTCTCGGCTCATGCCGTAGAACGGACCGCCAGAGCAGGTGAGCCAGACGCGGTAGATGTCACTTCGGCGCTCCCCCACCAGGCACTGGAAGATTGCCGAGTGCTCGGAGTCAACGGGGATGAGCTGGCCGGGCTTGGCAAGCGGCATCAGGAGGTCGCCACCGCAGACAAGCGACTCCTTGTTGGCGTACACGAGCAGCTTGTTAGCCTTGAGGGCGGCGTAGCCGGCGTTGATGCCAGCAAAGCCCACCACGGCACTCACGACGCAGTCGACGTCGTCGCGGGCCACAAGGTCGACGAGGGCGTCGTCACCGAAGCTGACGTCGCACGAGTCGGGAATCTGGGCGACGGCGGGGTCACCCTTGCGCTGCTCCTCGACGATCACAACGTGCTCGACCGAGAACTCCCGCGCAATCGCGGCGGCCTTCGCCACGGAGCCGAAGACCGAGATGGCAACGACCCGGAGCTTGTCCGAATGCTGCCTGCAAACATCAAGCGTCTGGGTTCCGATAGACCCAGACGCCCCAAGAATGGCAACCCTCAGCGGCTCGGGGCGCTTGCCCCCAAAGGCCGCGTTCTCGAAGAAGTTCAAATGACGCCTCCCAAATGGAGAATTACATATATGACCATGCCGCCAAAGAGCATGGAGTCGGATCGGTCAAGAAGCCCGCCATGGCCGGGCATGATGTCGCCGGAGTCCTTCACCCCAACGCCGCGTTTGATGCGCGACTCGAAGAGGTCACCGACGACGGAGATAACTCCTGAGCACGCGCCGATGAGGACGGCGAGCGGGAGGGAGATGTTCCAGAGGCCCAGGGCCCAGACGAGGACCCAGACCGCGACGCACCCGACGAGACCGCCCCAGAAGCCCTCCACGCTCTTGTTGGGAGAGATCTTCGGAGCGAGCTTGTGGCGCCCGAACTTCGTTCCGACGAAGTAGGCGGTCGCGTCAGAGACCCAGATGCAGCCCATTGACGCAAGAGTAAGAAGCCCGCCGATCCACGTGGGGTCACTCCTCCTGATGAGCACGATGCACGAGAAGAGAAGCGATGTGTAGATGGGAGCAAAGGCCGTGAGGGCCACGTCGGCAATGTTGGAGCGCGGGGTCGCGACGTACCAGATGGCACAGCAGATAAGGAGAAGGACGAGGACGAGCCGCATTGCGCCCGCAAACGGCATGACGGCGGCGACGGGGAACGCAATGGCCGCTGCGAGGCCCAGGATGTCGTTGGGCATGCGCCCGCTCATGCGAACCATGCGGAAGAACTCCGAGCAGCACAGCCAGGCCATGGCGGTGACGATTGCGCAGGTAGGCATCACGCCCGCGAACAAGCAGGCGAGTATGACGATGGTGTACACCGCGCCAGAGGTCGTGCGCGTGAGGAGTTTCTCGGTCCAACCACGAGCGCCCTGACCGCGCGGACTCTCGGGCGTGGATCTCTCCGCCTTGGAATCGTTCTTGGTCCCCAAATTAGCCATCCCCCTCTTGAGCCCGGCGGGAATGCGCTTCTCCGCGACCTTCGGCTCCTTGCCGGACATCGGCCTGTCTTCGCTCACTTGGAAACCACCCCGCCGAACCTGCGATTGCGAGACTGGAACGCGCGCACCGCACGCAGGAACTCCCAGCGATCAAAGTCTGGCCAGTACTTCGGCGTGACGTAGAACTCCGTGTACGCGAGCTGCCAGAGCAGGTAGTTGGAGAGTCTCAGCTCGCCGGAAGTGCGGATCAGAAGGTCAGGGTCAGGAAGTCCTGACGTGTACAGGCGAGAAGAGATTGCTTCCTCGCTGACATCGTCGAGACTGAGAGCACCGCTGGCGACGTCCTGGGCGATCGACCTCGCCGCACGCGTGATTTCGGCGCGCGAACCATAGTTGACTGCCAGCGCAAACTCCATGCCCGTGTGGTCCGCGGTCTCATCGAGGCCGCGCTGGAACACCTTGAGCGTCTCCTTGGGAAGGGCCTCGAGGTCGCCGAGGAAGCGGAGGCGGACGTTCTCCTGGTGGAAAAGAGGCAGCTCCTTAACGAGGGTGGTCGCGAAGAGGTGCATGAGAAGGTTGACCTCGCGCTGCGGGCGCTTCCAGTTCTCGGTGGAGAAGGCGTAGACCGAAAGCGCGTCAACGCCGAGCCGCACACAGGTGGTCACGGTCTCGCGAAGGGAGTCCACGCCGGCAACATGCCCGCGCGAGCGGTCAAGTCCGCGCTCCTGGGCCCATCTTCCGTTGCCGTCCATGATGATCGAGACGTGCGAGGGAATGCGATCGAGGTCGATCTCCGAAAGAGAAATATCTTCCCGGGCGTCGCTATAGTAGGCCTCGAGCTTTTTGGAATCGAAATCCAAGGCTGTTTCCCCCTGCTCAGCCGTTCATTTATACGTAAGCCCTAATACACTACAACAAGCGCATCTATATGTCAGCAAATACGCAATAGCCGCAGAAGCAAAAGAGGCAAAGAAGGCCCCGTCCCCCAGCGGGAAAGGACCTTCTCGAATCGTCAATCTATTCTGGCTGAGTCAAGACGGACTAGATCTCCATGACCTCGGCGGTCTTGTTCTTCAGAAGCTCGTCGACCTTGGCAACGTAGTCGTCGGTCAGCTTCTGGATGGCCTTCTTCTCGCGAGACACCTCGTCCTCGGAGAGCTCCTCGTCCTTCTCGGCCTTGTTGTTGGCGTCACGACGGGCGTTGCGAATGCCGACCTTGGCATCCTCGGCATAGCGTCCGCACTCCTTAACGAGCTCCTTGCGCCTCTCCTCGGTGGGCCTGGGGAACGGAAGGCGAATGCTCGCACCGTCATTGCTGGGGGTAATGCCCAGATCGGAGAGCTCGATAGCCTTCTCTATGTCCCTCAGGATGCCCTTGTCCCATGGCTCGATGACAAGCATGGATGCCTCGGGGACCTTGACACCAGCGAGCTGGGTGATGGGAGTGGGCTGGCCGTAATAGTCAACTTTGATGCCGTCAAGGACGTGAGCGTTCGCGCGGCCCGTGCGGACCCTGGTGAAGTTGTAGACGAGAGAATCGATGCTCTTCTCCATCTGCTTCTTTGCAGCGGAAGTGTACTGGCTCATAGCGTTACTCCTCTTCTTCGACTACGGTCGTGCCGACGGACTCGCCGCGAAGCGCGCGGTCGAAGATGCCGTCGCCGTCAAGGTTAAAGACCATGATGGGCATGTGGTTGTCCTGGCACAGGGCCGTCGCGGTGGCGTCCATGACGTGCAGGTTGCGCCGAAGGACCTCGCGGTAGGAAATCTTGTCGAACTTCACGGCATCAGGATTCTTGACCGGGTCGCAGTCGTAGATGCCATCCACCTTGGTGGCCTTCATGAGAACCTCGGCGCCGATCTCGCAGGCCCTGAGCGCTGCCGCGGTGTCGGTCGTGAAGTACGGGTTGCCGGTTCCCGCCGCAAAGATGGTGATGCGACCCTTTTCGAGGTGTCTGATGGCACGGCGACGGATGTAGGTCTCGGAGACCTGGTGCATCTCGATGGCACTCATGACGCGGCACATCATGCCGTTGCGCTCGAAAGTGTCCTGAAGCGCAAGCGAGTTGATGACCGTCGCAAGCATACCCATGTTGTCGCCCTGGGCGCGATCCATACCCGCGGCGGCACCAGAAAGGCCCCTGAAGATGTTGCCTCCGCCGACGACGACGGCGATCTCAAGGCCGGCATCATACGCAGGCTTAAGCTCGTCGGCAATCTTCTGAGGAACCTCGGGGTCGATACCGAAATCGTTATTGCCCATGAGTGCCTCGCCCGAGAGCTTGAGAAGCACACGCTTGTACTTGTAGTCAGACAAAAACAACGCCTCCAGTCAAATCGGCATGTGGTGTCATGCGACGTAAGCCTATCAGATGATACCAGAGGCCTATCGAAGCAACCCCATTTTTAAGGTTAGGGAACAGTCTCCGCATACAAAAGGGGCCGACGCAAAAGCGCCGGCCCCCAAAAGTATCAACTCAGATCTTACTCGCCAAAGGAGAAGCGGACGAAGCTGACGACCTTGACGTCATCACCCGCGGACTTGCTGACCTTAGCAGCAAGCTCGTTGATGGTGGTGCCAGACTCTTTGATGGACTCCTGCTCGGTCAGGACGTTCTCCTTGTAGAACTTCTCGAGCTTGCCGACGGCAATCTTCTCCTGGATTGCCTCGGGCTTGCCGGAGTCGGCAGCCTGAGCCATGTAGATGCTCTTCTCGTGCTCGACGACGGCGGAGTCGACGTCCTCGCGACGAGCGGCAACAGGAGCGGCAGCAGCGACCTGCATGGCGACGTCGTGCGCGAAGGACTTGAACTCGTCGTTGTCGGCGGTCTCGGCGTTGTTGAACGAGAAGGTGACGATGTCAGCGAGCTTGCCGTTGTGGTGCACGTAGTTGGCAAGGACGCCGTTCTCGACGGAGAGACGCTGGAAACGAGCGACCTTCATGTTCTCGCCGATGACGTGGATCATCTCGGTGAGCTCGGACTCAACAGTGCCCTCGCCCATGGCGCAGGCCTTGAGAGCGACGACGTCGGCAGGATCGTTCTCGGCAACGACCTTGGCAAGGTCCATAGCGAAACCGGTGAACTTGGGGTTGGTGCCGACGAAGTCGGTCTCGCAGGTGAGCTCGAGAAGAGCGCCCGTCTTGCCGTCCTCGGAGACGTAAGCAGCGATGGTACCCTCGTTGGTGTCGCGACCAGAGCGCTTGACGGCCTTGGCAACGCCCATCTTGCGCAGGACGTCAACGGCCTTCTCGATGTCACCATCGGCCTCGACGAGAGCCTTCTTGCACTCCATCATCGGCGAGTCGGTCATCTCGCGAAGCTGCTTAACAAGAGCGGCGGTAATCTGTGCCATGTTATGCCCCTCCTTTGGGGATACTAATGCCTATCGGAAAAAGCTGAAGCTACTTACTCGGCAGCGGGAGCCTCGACTGCGGGAGTGGTCTCGCCAGCAGCCATCTCCTCAACAGAAATCTGCTCCTTGCCAGAGCCAGCGAGAATCGCGTCAGCGACGAGCTCGCACATGAGGTTGACGGAGCGGATGGCATCGTCGTTCGCGGGGATGCCGTAATCGACGACGTCGGGGTCGGAGTTGGTGTCCAAAAGGCCAACGACGGGGATGTGCAGGCGGTTGGCCTCGCGGATGGCGATCTCCTCGCGCTTGGTGTCGACGACGAAGAGGGCCTGGGGCAGGGCGTGAAGATCACGGGCGCCGCCGAGGTTGCGCTGGAGCTTCTCGAGCTCCTTGCCCAGGACAGCCTGCTCCTTCTTGGGGAGAAGTGCCATGCGGCCGTCCTCGACCATAGCCTCAAGCTCCTCCATGCGGTCGATGCGAGAGCGCATGGTCACGAAGTTGGTGAGCATGCCGCCGAGCCAGCGCTGGTTAATGAAGGGCATACCGCAACGCTCGGCCTGAGCGGCGACGGGCTCCTGAGCCTGCTTCTTGGTGCCGACAAAGAGGATGCGACCACCCTTGGCGGCGGTCTCCTTCAGGAAGGTGTATGCCTTGTCAGCGCCGAGGACGGTCTGCTTGAGATCGAGGATGTAGATGCCGTTGCGCTCGCCGAAGATGTAGGACTTCATCTTGGGGTTCCAGCGACGGGTCTGGTGACCGTAGTGGCAACCGGCCTCGAGCAGGGTACGGATGTTGATCTTAACAGCCATGTTCTAACCTCCATTGGTTTTGCCTCCGCATGATGTCAACCCCGTCAGAGCCACCCAGGACACGGCTGATGCCCCAGGCACCGTGGCCGACGAGTCGTCACGCGTGCGAATTTATGCTGCACGGACGCACAGCGATTTGACAGTATAACAGCGATTTGGCCACCTTGTCTAACGGAAAGCCTCGCACACCTTCACTACATAAGCACATTCGAAGCGCGGCAAGAGGAGGCTAGTCGCCCTCTCCCCCGCGCGGATGGGCCTGTCTTGCGGCGTCCTTGAGACGCTCGACCGAAAGGTGCGTGTAAATCTGCGTCGTAGAGAGGTCGGCGTGGCCCAGCAGCTCCTGGACGCTTCGAAGGTCGGCCCCGCCCGAAAGCAACTCGGTCGCGAAGGTGTGCCTCATGGAGTGGGGGGTGACGTGCGGGCCAAGACCAGCCCGCAGCGCATGCCGCTCGAACATGGTCCTCAGCGCGTCGGCGCTCATGCGCCTGCCCCGGGTCGACAGGAACAGCGCGGCCTCATCGGCACCGGAGGTCGAAAGCACAGGTCGGCCAAGCTGCAGATAGGCCTTAATCTTGTCGAGGGCGACGGCGTAGACGGGAACAATACGCTCCTTCGACCCCTTGCCGAAGAGTTTGGCCTGTCCCTGGGAGAAGTCGATGTCACGAACGTCAAGCCCCGAGACCTCCGAAATCCTGGCGCCGGTAGCGTACATGAGCTCCAGGACGCTGCGGTCTCTCAGGCCGACGGGCGTGTCTTCGTCGCAGTCGTCTAAGAGGTCGCTCACCTCTTCGTCAGTCAGGGCGTGCGGCAGCGACTTGGGCCGCCGCGGACTCGCAAGCGCGGCCGCAGCGTCCTTCTTAGTGTGCCCCTCTCGAAGAAGCCAGGCGTAGAGCCCGCGAATCGCCGAGAGGTGACGGTTTATGGTCGACGAACCGTAGCGTGCGCTGACCAGATACGCAAGGTAGCTGCGAAGCTGCGCATGCGTGATGTCGAGCGGCTCCACACCTGACCGCCGCGCCCAGCGACAGAAGGCGTCGAGGTCCGTGGCGTAGCCCCGAACAGTGTTCGGGGAGTAGTTGCCCAGGCGCGAGATGCGATTCAGGTAGGCCTCGACAAGGAGGGAGAAGGACGTGTCCTTCTCGGTGCCCTCACGCGAAAGTCCCCTGCCGCTCTCCCCCTCAACCGACGCTGACATCTCAGGGCCCAAACAGGTCGCCGCGGTCAGAGAGGTACGCGTCAAAGTCGGTGGACGCGCGTTTCGCATAGGCCTGGTACCTCTCGCGCTTATTCATGCGCGGGCCGGCCAGAGGAGGCACGATGCCGAAGTTCACGTGCATGGGCTGGTAGTCAACGGTGCTGGGATCGGTGGCGTACGACACGAGCGCGCCGAAGGCAGAGGTGCGCGGAAGCGAGACGCGCGGGAGGCCGCGAAGGTCGGCGATGGTGTTGAGGGCCGCGAGGAGCCCAGAGCCGATGGCCTCCGTGTACCCTTCGGTGCCCGTAATCTGGCCGGCAAGACGCACGGTAGTCCCAGGAATCGCAAAGCTGTCGTCCAACACATGAGGCGAGTCGACGAAGGAGTTCCTGTGCATGACGCCGTAGCGGAAGAACTCTGCATTCTCAAGGCCGGGAATCATCCTGAAGACGCGCCTCTGATCTCCCCAGGTGAGGTTGGTTTGAAAGCCGACAAGGTTGTAGGCGGTCCCGTCCGAGTTCTCGGACCTCAACTGGACCGCCGCCCAAGGCCGACGGCCCGTACGTGGATCGTTGAGACCAACCGGCTTGAGGGCACCGAAACGCAGCGAGTCGCGACCGGTTTTGGCGACCTCCTCGACAGGCTGGCACGCGTTGAAGAGGTCAGTCTGCTCGAACTCCTTCGAGACGACTTTCTCGGCAGAGACAAGAGCGTCGTAGAACGCATCGTATTCGTCCTTGTTCATGGGGCAGTTGAGATAGTCGCCGGACCCAGACTCCTCGTAGCGGGACTGCTCGAAGATAACAGAGCGATCCAGCGACTCTGCATCGACAATGGGGGCAGCGGCATCGTAGAACGACAAGGCCTCTCCACCGAGCCTCTGCCTCAGGGCTTCGAACAAACCGTCGCCGCAGAGGGGGCCGGCTGCGACGACCACGTAACCGTCGGGGATGTCCACGACCTCGCGGCGTTCGACCTCGATGTTCGCATTAGACTCAATGGCCTCGGTAACGGCAGCCGAGAAGCCGTTTCTGTCGACCGCAAGCGCCCCGCCGGCAGGAACAGCATTCTGGCGTGCCATCTCCAGGACGAAGGAGCCCATCTTCTGGAGCTCCTCCTTGAGAAGTCCAGCAGCGCTGTCGCGACGCATCGACTTGAGCGAGTTGGAGCATACGAGTTCGGCAAAATTAGAGGTGTGATGCGCTGGAGAAGGGACAGTGGGCCTCCGCTCGACCAGCGTCACCTTGACTCCCCTTGCCGCAAGCTGAAGCGCGCACTCGCTGCCCGCAAGCCCCCCGCCAATCACCGTAACTCGCTCTTCCACCATGCCTCCTTTACTTAGTTTGCTTCATGTTCAATACTATCGCGCATGGCAAGATAATCCTTCGAAGCGGAGTACCTTCCATCGCGAAGTCGCACGACAAAGCCGTTGGCCTCGTAGTCGGCAAGCGTCCCGAGAACAGTCAGCACATCTTCGGCAACATAGCGTGCAAGGTCGTCCGCCCTCATGGGCGTAGCGACGAGAGCCGACATAATCCGAGTCTCGCTCTCGCACGGACGCTCCTCCGCGAGTCTCAGCCGATTGTAGTCAAGTGCGATGCAGGCCTCGAGATCGTGCTCAGAGCATATCGGAGAGGCGCCGTCGGCGATCAGCCTGTTGGTTCCTTGGGATTCCGCCGAGAAGATGGAACCCGGGACGGCATAGAGGGTCCTCCCAAGGTCCGATGCGGCAAGCGCCGTGCTCATAGTTCCAGACTTCTCCCCCGCCTCGCAAATGAGGGTCACGGGGGACAGCGCAGCAATCACGAGGTTGCGCTTAGGAAACGCGTACTTTCTTGGTGGCGAACCCCAACGCTCGAGCGATACGACGGCACCTCCTGACTCGACCGCTCGCTCGAACACATCGCGGGAGGTTCGCGGGTACACGACGTCTGCACCGCATCCCGAGACGACAACCGTGCGTCCGCCGGCGTCCAGCGCTGCGCGAGCGGCCATGGAGTCGCAGCCCATTGCACCCCCCGACACTACCGTGATCCCGCTCTCCGCTGACACCCTGCCCGCAATCTCGGCAACGGCGCAGCCGTAGGGAGTGCAACGCCGAGCCCCCACGATGGAAATGGTCTCGGTGCAAAGCGAGTCGGGGTCTCCGAACACATATATGGCTTCCGGTGGACTCTCCATATCGAGCAACGACGCGGGGTAACGGTCGTGACCCCTCTCGATCACGCATCTAGGAACGTTGGCGGACATCACCTGCTCCTTTCCCGATACGCACAGGCCTCGCCGACGTCCTCCCTGGACACCCGTGCCCGATGGTCAAGGTCGGCGATGGTTCGCGCGACAGAGGCGACCTTAACGGTCGCGCGCCCGCCCAGCCCCAGCTGTCGCGAGATCGCCTCGAGCGAGCGACGGGCATCGGCGCCAAGGGATAAGCTCGAGACGGTCGGGCGTCCTTCGGACGGCTCTCGCCCCCTTCGCCATGCGGCGTACTCCCGCGCGGAAATGACCTTCTCCCGCATCTCGTCCGACCCCGTGCCCTGCTCGTCCCGGACAACCAGACGCGAGTCGGGCCGTGACACGAATATATGCATGTCGATGCGGTCAAGAAGCGGCCCGCCGACGCGTGACTGGTACTTCTCGATCTGCGCAGGCGAGCATCTACACTCGCGGCCGATATCGCCCAGGTGCCCACAGGGGCATGGGTTCGCGGCCGCGAGAAAAGAGAACCTGCACGGAAAACGGTAGAGCCCGTCTGCCCGAACGAGCCTTACCTCGTGCTCCTCGAAGGGTTGTCTGAGCGCCTGGAGGACGTTAGATGCGAACTCGGGAATCTCGTCGAGGAAGAGCACGCCGCCATGCGCAAGCGAGACCTCACCAGGAACGACGGGCCGGCCTCCGCCAATCATGCCGGCACACGAGATGCTGTGATGCGGTGAGCGAAACGGGCGCTGCCCGGCCAAGAGGCCGCCGATGTCCTCCTCTGCGACCGAGTGAACGAGAAGCGCCTCTTCCCTCTCGGAATTGTGAAGGGGCGGGAGGATGGACGTCATCCTTTGCGCAAGCATGCTCTTGCCAGAGCCGGGAGGGCCGACCATAAGGAGGCCATGGTCTCCCGCCGCAGCAATGACGAGCGCGCGCTTTGCCATCTCCTGGTCAATCACGTCTCTATAGTCAAGCGGTTCAGGAGAGACGGACGAGACGGACGAGACGACGGGTGCGTCCAGCGTGGGAATACGGTGGGCGCCGCCACGAAGCTGTGAGAGATTGCTGAGTCCCAAGGTCCTCTGTGGGTCTGGTCCGACGGGAGACTCGGGAGCACAGACGAGCCTGAGCCCGAGAGAATCTGCGAGGTGTCGATACGCGACCATGCCTCGAGACTCATTGACCGACCCGTCCAGGCCAAGCTCTCCGACGAACAGCAGGCCGTCCAGACCCCCGCGCGGAATCTGCCCCGTCGCGGCGAGGATGCCCACGGCCAGAGGAAGGTCGAAGCCGGTGCCCGTCTTGCGAAGCTCGGCCGGGGCGAGGTTAACTGTGATGTGAAGGCGAGGCAACTCAAAGCCGCAGTTTCTGATGGCGCAGCGGACCCGCGTGCGTGCCTCGAGCACGGACCCGTCAGGAAGTCCCACGATGCTGATGCCCGGTATGCCACCACTGCACGAAACCTCGCAAGACACACGAAAGGCCTCCACACCCCGTATGGTCGCAGCGTTAACGGCCAGCGAGTCCCAAGACATGTCAGTCGTCCCACGAGAAGGCACCGACGAGATGTCTGAGCTTCGCGAGGCGCTCCCCCACGACGTTGACGGCTATGGCGTCGAACCTGATAGACGTGGCCTCGGGATGGTCGACGAGGTAGCAGAGGGCCATGTTTCGATACCGTCTCTGTTTCTCGATGCTTACGCCAAGCTCGGGCATCTCATCAGCCCGATCACCCAGGGCAAGTCTCGTCTTCACCTCCACAAGTACGACAGTATCATCCTCACGCGCCACGATGTCGGCCTCACCGTACTTGGTACGCCAGTTGCAGGCGAGGACCTCCATCCCGCGGCGCATCAAGTAGCTTCGGGCGATCCTTTCGCCCTCATCCCCAAGCTCCTTGTTAGTCATCTCCTCGACCGGCTTTCGCACCTCGCCCCCAAGGTCCGAGCGACAGCCGCAGCCACAGGGGGTCGCCGTCTCCTCCTCACGCCCGGACGAGGCCCCGTCGGCCTCTCCCCCGCACGAGGGAGAGGTGCCGCCACCCAAATCGTCATGAAAGGCAGGGGCGCTCGCTGAATGCGACTCCGTACCACACGATCTGCCCTCCCCCGCCCATGTCCCAGGCTCCTCGACGCGCGCAGAGCGCGCGTCCCTCTCTTTGTCGTCACCCATAGCATCCTCCCGTGATTGTCTCGACAGTGGGGGCATTGTCGCCTGAGCGGCTTGCACCTGGCTATATCCATACGACACGAAGCTGCATCGCGGAACTTGCACGAAGCAGACCCGCCGAGCACTGGCTCGACGGGTCTGCTTCGTGCGATTTAGCCTGTCTATCAGAAAAGTGCGGGCGTCTCGAGAAAATTCCCGCAGAAGGAGACTCTGTGAATCGGCGTGAGGCCGTTCTTTCGTATCGCCTCAATGTGTGCGGCAGAGCCGTAGCCCTTGCATTCTGCGAGGTGGTAGCCGGGATACTCGCTGTCGTAGGCAATCATCAGTGAGTCCCTGGTCACCTTGGCCACAATCGAGGCGGCGGCGATTGCGGCGATCTTTGCGTCACCCTTGACCATTGTCTTCTCCTTAGAGTGGACGTGCATGGGATTGCCGTCGATGAGGACGCAGTCGGGATCGACGCCCGTATCCTCGATTGCCTGCGACATGGCCATTCGCAAGGCGTTGGCCATTCCCACCGCGTCGATGGATGCGGGCTCGATGTGCGCGATGCCTATGGCGACGGCGACGTCAGCAATCTGCGCCGCAAGCGACTCGCGACGGGCGGGTGTCAGCTGCTTCGAGTCGTTGATCCCCCAGACGCGAGGCTCGTTGGGAAGCACGACGGCGCCCACGGTGAGGGGACCTGCAATGGCGCCACGGCCGACCTCGTCAACCCCAATGACGAGCCCTTCTCCGCCAATCTCGCGCTGCAGGTCGTACATGGCATCGACGCGCTCCCGTTCTGCCCGCTCCCTCTCACGGCGCGCAAGCGCGCTTGCGATGGCATGCTGGACCTGCTTGCGGGGGTCCTCGCCATAGCGCTCGACCAGAGCGTCGAGCTCCTGTCCGCTTGCGCTAGAAAGCAAGGCGGCCACCTCGCGCGCACTCGCTGCCCTGACACCGTTTGCCATATATTGCCTCCAAAAAAAGCGACGCCTGTGAACAGGCGCCGCAAAAGAGCGAATATAAAGAACTACTAGCGCTTCTCGGGAATGCGGGCAGCCTTGCCAACGCGCTCGCGGAGGTAGTAGAGCTTTGCGCGGTGAACGTCACCGTGACGCACGACCTCAAGCTTGGCAATCTTGGGGCTGTGCAGGGGGAAGGTGCGCTCGACACCGCAGCCGAAGCTGAGCTTGCGGACGGTGAAGGTCTCGCGGGAGCTGCCGCCGCTCATGCGGATGACGTCGCCCTGGAAGACCTGCTCACGCTCGCGGTCACCCTCCTTGATGCGATAGTGAACCTTAACGTTGTCGCCAACGCGAACCTGGGGGATGTCCTCACGGATCTGCTGACGCTCGATAGCGCGAATGTAATCCATCGTTTCCTCGTCTCTAGAGGTGCCGTCGTAATGTGCGCGACACATAGCTTTACACACAAGAAGGAATTATATGGGTTGCCCACCGCGCAAGCAAGGCGAATCTTCAAGAGCGCGCAACTTCACAGCTTCGCGACACGATGCGGGAAATCACCTCACATGCCCAGCTTCCAGGCGCGCGGGACAAACACCTCCTGATAGACGCGAATGGCGTAGCGGTCTGTCATGGAGCTCACGTAATCAGCGACCCGCGCCACATCGGACTCACAGGCTCTCAGATACTCTTGCGGGACTTCGTCGACGTGGTCCATGAAGTAGTCGAAGAGCGAGACGAGCATTTGCTCGGCCTTGGGCTCCTCCTGCTTGGCATCCCCGGTGTTATAGAGGTTCTCGAAGAGGAAGGACCTCAAATCGAGAAGGGCGTCTTCCTTCTCCCTTGACATCAAGACGTCTCCCGCGCCGTCGCTCGCGGCTATGACGTCCTCGACCATGGTCTGGATTCGTTCGGAGGACGAGCCACCAAGGATGGCACGCGAAGCGGCGGGGAGCATGTCCTCCGTCAGCAGACCGGCGCGCACCGCGTCGTCGATGTCATGATTCACGTAGGCTATCCTGTCCGCACGCGCGACGACGCGCCCCTCAAGCGTGGACGCCCTGAGGGTGCCGGCATGGCAGCGTATGCCGTCGAGGACCTCGCGCGTGAGGTTGAGCCCGCGGCCGTCCTTCTCGAGGAAGCGCACGACGCGAACGCTCTGCTCGTTGTGGCGGAAGAGGCCCCTGAAGCGGTCGCCGTCCTCCTCCGAGACACCGACCCTGGAGCCGATGGCGCGGCGCAGCGCGCGCTCACCGGCATGGCCGAAGGGCGTGTGGCCCAAATCGTGCCCCAGGGCTATTGCCTCGGTCAGGTCTTCGTTGAGGCGCAGGGGACGCGCAATGTCGCGGGCAATCTGGGCAACCTCGAGCGTGTGGGTAAGGCGCGTCCTGTAGTGATCACCCTCGGGCGCAAGGAATACCTGCGTCTTGTTGGCGAGACGACGGAAGCTCTTGCAGTGCAGGATACGGTCGCGGTCGCGTTGGAAGCATGTGCGGTACGCATCGGGCAACTCGTCGCGCTCCCTGCCCAGGCTGGCAGACGAGCGCGTCGCGAAACGCGAGAGCCTCTCGCCCTCCTCGGCCTCAATCTGAACCCTGCCCAGAGCATCCATGTCCCACTCCGTAGTCAACGTAGACCCCTCATGCAACGTGATAGCACAAAGGGGAGAAGCCCAAGGGCTTCCCCCCTACTGATTACTCAGTCACTCGACGAGCGTGCCTCAGCCTAGAGCTTGGCAGGGCCGCCGTTGGACTTGATCTTGGCCTGCGCACCGGCAAGGCGAGCGATGGGCACGCGGTACGGGGAGCAGGAGACGTAGTCGAGACCGAGGTCATAGTACATCTGGATGGACTCGGGATCGCCACCGGTCTCGCCGCAGACGCCGCAAATGATCGTGTCGTTGGAGGCGTGGCCGCCCTCGACGCCCATCTTGACGAGCTTGGCGATGCCCGAATCGAGCGTCTCGAACGGATTGGTCTTCAGGATCTTCTTCTTGAGGTACAGGGGGATAAAGGCGCTCTCGACGTCGTCACGGGAGTAGCCGAAGCCCATCTGCGTAAGGTCATTGGTACCGAAGGAGAAGAAGTCCGCATACTTCGCGATCTCGTCGGCAGTGACGGCTGCGCGCGGGATCTCGATCATGCAGCCAACGGGGATGGAGAGCTCGACACCGGTCTGCTCGACGACGGAGGCGACGACCTCCTCGACCTGGTCGCGAACAACCTTGAGCTCCTGCCAGGTGCCCACGAGGGGAACCATGATCTCGGGGCGAGGATCGAAGCCGCGCTTCTTCAGGTGAGCGGCGGCGGAGGCGATGGCGCGAACCTGCATCTCGGTGAGCTCCGGGTAGACGATGCCGAGTCGGCAGCCGCGGAGGCCGAGCATCGGGTTGGCCTCCTGGAATGAATCCAGACGGGCAAGGAGATCGCGACGGGCCTTAATCTGTGTGTCGTTCTCGCCGCGGTCCTCGGCATGAGCAAGCTCAACCGCGTACTCGCGCGGATTGTCGAGGAACTCGTGCAGAGGCGGATCGAGGAGACGAACGATGACGGTCTTGCCGTCCATCTCCTTGAACATGCCGAGGAAGTCGTCAGTCTGGGCCTTCAGAAGCTTGCCAAGCGCCTTCTGCTTGTCGCCGGTGCGGTCGGCGAGGATGAAGGACTGGATGATCTCCTTGCGCTCGCCAAGGAACATGTGCTCGGTACGGTCGAGGCCGATGCCGTCTGCGCCGAAGTCGCGAGAGATGTGCGCGTCCTCGGGGTTGTCGGCGTTGGCGCGGACGCCGAAGATGCGGCCGCGGGAAGCGTCACGACGGACGTCGTCCGCCCAGGAGAGGATGGTCTCGAGGTCGCCGGTCAGCTCGGGGCGGACCAGGGGCACCTCACCGATAATAACGTCGCCTGTGGTGCCGTTAATCGAGATGATGTCACCCTCGTGCAGGACGATGTCGGTGCCGGAGATGACGCATTCCTTTGCCTTGGCGTCGATCTTGAGCGCCTCGGCGCCGCAGACGCACGGCGCACCCATGCCACGGGCAATGACAGCCGCGTGCGATGTCTTGCCGCCGTGAGAGGTGAGGATGCCCTCTGCCGCGACCATGCCCTTAAGGTCATCGGGAGTGGTCTCCCAACGGACGAGGATGCAGGGCTTCTCGATGTTGGAGTAATGAACCGCAGCGTCAGAGGAGAAGACGACGGCGCCGACGGCCGCGCCAGGAGAGGCGTTCATGCCCTTGGCAACGACGTCGACCTCGGCCTTGGGGTCAAACTGCGGGTGCAGGAGCTGGTCGAGCTGGTCGGGAGCGACGCGCATGATGGCCTGCTCCTTGGTGATGCGACCCTCCTCGACCATCTGAATAGCAACCCTGAGGGCGGAGAGCGCGGTGCGCTTGCCGACGCGGGTCTGGAGCATCCAGAGTTTTCCCTGCTCGATGGTGAACTCAAGATCCATCATGTCGGCGTAGTGGTCCTCGAGGATCTCGAAGACGTGGTAGAGCTCCTCACCGGCCTCCTTAAGGGCAGGGATCTTGACGAGATCGGCGATCGGCTCCGTGTTGCGGATGCCGGCGACGACGTCCTCGCCCTGCGCGTTGACGAGGAAGTCGCCATAGCGCTCGTTGGTGCCGTCGGCAGGGTTGCGCGTGAACGCGACGCCGGTCGCGGAGGTATCACCCTTGTTTCCGAAGACCATGACCTGGACGTTGACTGCCGTGCCGAGGTCATCGGGAATCTTGTTCTGCTTGCGGTACAGGACTGCGCGCTCCGTGTTCCAGGAGCCAAAGACTGCCTGCTCTGCAAGACGAAGCTGCAGGTAGGGATCCTGGGGGAAGGAAGCAATGCCCTCGGGAGCAACCTCGGGGTGAGCGGTTGAGTCGACGTTCTTGGCGAAGATCTGCTTGAAGGTCTCGGTGAGGTCCTTCAAATCCTCGGCAGTGAGCTCGGTGTCGAGCTTGACGCCCTTCTCCTCCTTCTTGGCGTTGATGGCCTCCTCGAAGAGGTCACCGTCGATGCCCATGACGACGTTGGAGAACATCTGGACGAAACGACGGTAGGAGTCCCAGGCGAAGCGCTCGTTGTTGGTCTGCTTGATGATACCCTGGACGGAGTCGTCGTTCAGACCGAGGTTGAGAACCGTGTCCATCATGCCAGGCATGGAGAACGGCGCGCCGGAACGGACGGAGACGAGCAGAGGATCGTCCTTGTCACCGAGCTTCTTGCCCATGCGCTTCTCGAGATCCTTGCGATACTCGTCAATCTCGTCGAGAACGCCCTCAGGCCAGACGTTGCCCGCGCCAGAATAGGCAACGCAAGTCTGGCAGGTGATGGAGAATCCCGGAGGAACGGGAAGGCCAATGTTGGCCATCTCGGCGAGGTTGGCGCCCTTGCCACCCGTAATCCACTTGGCCTCGTCGACGGAAGCCCCTGCGACCTCGGTCACGTTGTTGCCGTTTTCGTCGACACCGAACTTGTACACGTGTTTTTCAGCCATTTTCACACCCCTGATCGAAATCTCATGGCACTCGCATGCCGGACTTACAAGAGCGCCTGCTGTGATTGCTCACGGCAGGCGCCTCACAACGTGTCTTATTTTTATCCAGAGGGTTTGGGTGATAACCCTCAGTCCGACAGGCGGCACAAAATGGGCCGTAGGGGAAATATCCGCACATAGGGTGCAAATAAGTCCTATACTACCCGGCCCCACTAGACCTCCTGAACCTCCGTATCCATCCTGCGTCCAGGCTCGTACTTGGGCTCCTCGCCCGTGAGCGTGGAGATGACGGTGATAGCGGGACCAAGAAGGTCGATGGAGGGAATGCCGCGCTTGTCGAGCTCGCGGCGAATATCGCGCCTCAGGTTGCGCTCGACAATGGTGTGGAAGACCGCAAGGGGAACGTCCTCCTCGATGTTTCCGTTGAGGAACTCGCACACGGTATCGACGGTCTTGACGTTACTGAGCCTCTTGATGACCACGGAATCGGCACCAAACTGGTCAGCCGCTGCCTCAACGACGCCGGTAGCCGTCTTGCCACAGGCGTCAGAGATGACAATGACGACAGGGGCTGCAGCGTTGAACAGTTCTTCATCGGTCGCTGCGTCTGTCATGTAGACCTCCAAACAGGCGGGGGCAGGACTGCCCCCTGACTCGCGGATCGGACTCCCCGACCCTATTACTTCTTCTTTGAGAGTACCCCGATGTTAGCAACATCGCTAAAGACGGAAGCAAACTTGTTAAGAAGCCTCAGGCGATTCTCTCTCACAACAGTGTCATCGTCCATGACAAGAACGTCATCAAAGAAACGGTCGATTGGCTCCCTTAGTTCGGCGAGAGCCTTGCAGGCACCGGAATAGTCACCGGCAGCCAAGGCGGATTCGACGCTCGAGGCACCCTTGACGCATGCGGAGAGCAGCTGGAGCTCGGACTCGCCCATGATGCTCTCGTCGACGTCGCAGCCCAGGCTCGCGTCACCAAGGTGTGCCGCGCGAGCGTACGCGGTCGCGAGGTCATCAAAGAGCTCCGGCTGGTCCTTGCGGGCGTCGTCGAGGGCACGAGCACGGTCGATGAACTCGACCGGATCGATCACGCCGACAGAGGAGACGGCCTCGATGGTGTCGAACGAGATCTTCTCGTCCTTGGCGATGGTGTTGAGTCGACCAGCGAAGAACTTCTCGACCGCCTTGGTGACGGCGGCAGAGTCAAATTCGAGGCCCTGGGCGGCGTATGCGGCAAGGGAAACGGCGATGAGGGACTTGAGAGAGACGCTCGGAAGCGTGCGGAGCATGGCGATAATGCCGATGGCAGACCTGCGGACGGCAAACGGGTCAGAGGAGCCAGTGGGGGGCTCGTCGATGGCGAAGATGCCGCAAACCGTGTCGAGCTTGTCGGCGATGGCAACGCATCGACCGACGGTTCCCTCAGGCAGATCGTCACCAGCGAAGCGCGGACGGTAGTGATCGCGAATCGCGGCGGCGACGTCATCAGACTCGCCAGAAGCCTTGGCGTAGTACCCGCCCATGACGCCCTGCTGGCTGGTGAACTCGACGACCGCCTGGGTTACGAGGTCGGCCTTGGCGAGAAAAGCCGCACGACGAGCGTCCTCAACGAGCCCGTCGGACTCCGCGACCTGCTTGGCGACCTCGCCTGCAACCGTCACCATGCGCTGGGACTTTTGCAGGACCGTGCCGAGCTTCTCTTGGAAGACGACAGAGTCAAGCTTCTGGACATAGTCCTCGAGGGGCTTCTTCAGGTCCTCGTCGTAGAAGAACTTGGCATCGTCGAGGCGGGCACGGACGACGCGCTCGTTGCCGTCGATCACGCGCTCGTTGTTGCGCGGGTCGGAGTTAGAGACGACGACGAACTCTCGGGTGAGCTTGCCCTCGGAGTCGTAGATCGGGAAGTATCGCTGGTTAGAAAGCATCGACTCGCAAATGATCTCGTTGGGGACGTCGAGGAATTCCTCGTCGAACTTGCCAACAAGCACCGTCGGGTACTCGCAGAGATTGACAACTTCATCGAAGACCTTCTTCGGCGTGTCGACATGGGCGCCACCACGCTCCTGCTCAACTTTCTTGATGCCGTCGAGAATAGCCGCGCGACGCTCGCCCTCGAGAAGGACGCCGGCGTTGCGAAGGACCTCGACGTAGCTGGAGGGATCCTTGACGACGTGCTCGCCGGGGCCGAGGACGCGGTGACCGTAGGTGACGTTGGAGGAGGTGACGTCAGCATAAGAGACGGGCACGACATCCTCGCCCAGAAGCGCGCAGATCCACCTGACGGGACGGACAAACGTCTCGTGGTTGCCGCCCCAGCGCTGGCTCCTGTAGTTTGGCCAGTCGAGCGCGGCGATGCTCTTCTCGCAGAGCTCGGTCAGGATGGGCGTCGCGGGCATGGAGGGGATGTTCTTCTCGGCGAAGACGTACTCACGGCCGTCGGAGTCGACCTTGCGCACAAGCTCGTCGGCGGAGAGGCCGAACTTGCGGGCGAAGCCCATGGCGGCCTTCGTGGCACTGCCCTCGGCGTCGAAGGCGATGCTGGTCGCGGGTCCGCGCATGACCTCGTGCACCTCAGCCGTGGAAGTGGCGAGATCCTTGACGATGACGGTCAGGCGGCGAGGCGTGCTCATGGCCTTGACCTCGCCGTGGTCGAGGCCGGCCTTGTCGAGGCCCGACTCGATGAGCTGGCCGAACTGCTTGATTGCGTGGATGAGCGGAGCCGAGGGCATCTCCTCGGTGCCTACCTCAAAGAGGAAATCGAGAGTGTCTGCCATTTAGGCCACCTCCCCCTTCTTGTCAGACGCATCAGTGGCGCCGGCGACCTTTTCCATGTACGCCTCGCAGCATGCCTTGGCGACGGTGCGGACACGCAGGATATAGTTGGCGCGCTCCGTGGCCGAGATGGCGCCACGCGAGTCAAGAAGGTTGAAGGCGTGCGAGCACTTCATGACGCAGTCGTATGCGGGAAGAGGCAGGCCGCGGTCGAGGCAGGCATGGCACTCGTTCTCGTAGTCGTCGAACTTCTGACGCATCATCTCGACGTTGGCGACCTCGAAGTTGTAGGCGCTGAACTCGTACTCGTTCTCGTGGAAGACGTCGCCATAGGTCATGGGCGTGCCATCGGGCAGGTAGCTCCAGACGAGATCGTAAACAGAGTTGACGCCCTGAGCGTACATGGCGATGCGCTCGAGGCCATAGGTAATCTCGACGGGGACGGGATTGACCTCGATGCCGCCAACCTGCTGGAAGTACGTGAACTGAGTGACCTCCATGCCGTTGAGCCAGACCTCCCAGCCGAGGCCCCAGGCACCGAGCGTCGGGGACTCCCAGTCATCCTCGACGAAACGGACGTCATGGTCCTTGGGGTCGAGGCCGATAGCGGCAAGGCTGCCAAGGTAGAGGTCCTGAGAGTCCGCGGGGGACGGCTTCAGGAGAACCTGGAACTGGTAGTAGTGCTGCAGGCGGTTGGGGTTGTCGCCATATCGGCCGTCGGCCGGACGGCGGCACGGCTGCGGATAGCAGGTGCGCCAGGAGTCGGGACCCAGGGAGCGAAGGAGCGTGGCAGTATGGAACGTACCGGCACCAACCTCAGAATCGTACGGCTGCATCACCGTGCAGCCCTTATCGGCCCAGTAGTGCTCAAGCGCCAGGATCATTTCCTGAAACGTCAAAGGCTTGTCGCTCATCGCCCTATCTTCCCCTCTTTCGATTAAAAACAAACTCCTAAAGTGTAACGAAATCATCAGGCGGCCAGAAGATGACGCACGCCTTAGATGAAACTGAACTTATCGGCACGGCCCCAAAGTATCGAGAGTCGAGAGAGTTGGTGCGGTTGTCTCCCATAACCCAAACGCATCCCTCGGGGACGGTGTAGGGATACACAATCGGCCCCTGCAGCGTGCTCGCGTAGCGGTCCAGCGGATAGCTGGGCTTGCCATGCGTATACGGCTCGTCGAGGGCCTCGTCGTCGACGTAGACCACGCCGTCGCGAAGGTCAACCGTCTGGCCGCCTACGGCGACGACGCGCTTGATGAGCGTCGTCGAGCCGTCAGTGGGATCGACAAAGGTGACGACGTCGCCACGCTGCGGCGAGGACCCCTTGTAGGTGATCTTCTCGCCGAGGACGCGATCACCCTCCTGAATGGTCGGGACCATCGACGCAGACGGGATGAGGAACGGCTCGGCGACGAACGCCCTCACCAGGAGCGCGATGCCCACGCCCACGGCAATCGTCAGTACCCACTCGACCCAAGCGGGAATGCGGCGGCCCGCGTCCCCCTCGACCTTACTCATCGACATCGCCTCCGCCGTTAGACCTCTGGATCACCTCTCGCACAAAGGCGAGCTCCTCGGGGGTGAGGTCGGCACCCTTGAGGAGGTCGGGCCTCCACAGGGCAGTGCGTTCGATGGCGTTTCTGCGCCTCCAGCGGTCAACGGCCCCGTGGTCCCCCGACAGCAAGACGTCGGGAACGCCCATCCCGCGGTACTCGGCGGGACGGGTGTACTGGGCGTACTCGAGCAGGCTCCCAGAGAACGACTCGTCCTTGGCGCTCATGTCGTCTCCCAAGGCTCCGGGAAGAAGCCTCACGACCGAGTCGATGACGACGAGCGCAGCGAGCTCTCCGCCCGTGAGCACGTAGTCACCCAGCGAGAAGACCTCGTCAGCAAGCTCGTAGGCCCTTTCGTCCATGCCCTCGTAGCGTCCGCAAACAAGAAGCACGCGTTCCTCGCCAGCAAGGCGCTCGGCGCACGACTCGTCATAGCGCCTTCCGCAAGGCGAGAAGAACACGATGTAGGGTCGCCCCTCTCCCATGGATGAAATCTCGTCGACGGCCTCGTAGATGGGCTCGGGCTTCATGAGCATGCCCTGACCGCCGCCAAATGGGGCGTCGTCGACGGTGTTGTGCCGGTCGTGAGTCCAGCGCCTCAGGTCGAAGGCCTCGAAGTCGAACACACCCTTGCGCTGCGCGCGGCCCATGATGGACTCGTCCAGATAGGGCGCGAACACCTGCGGAAAAACGGAAAGCGTCTCAAACCTCATGCTATGCGCCCTCAATCAAACCGGATGGAATCGTGACTCGGATTGGACCGTCCTCGACGAGCTCGTCGACGACGGCGTCGACGACGGGAATCAGCACCTCGCCGTACGGCCCCCTGACGACCCAGACGTCATTGGCATGACCAACCATCACCTCAGCCACGCTGCCCAGCGCGCCCATGTTCGAGTCCACAACCTCACGGCCCAAAAGGGCGTCGACATCGTGTCTCTCGAACCCCTCGGGAAGGTCGTCAATGCGTGCCAGGAGAACCTTCCCCACAAGCTCTGACGCCGCGTTGATGTCGCTGACGCCGCCGAGCGAGACGAGCTGCCCCGAGCCGTTGTAGCTCGCCGACATGACGACGCGGCCCCTCGGCCCCTTGAGGGCCGGCGGCACTGGCGTCACGTCGAGTCTCTCGCGCAACATAGGGGGAAGGCCGTGAACGGGAACCGTCACGACCTCCCCCCTCTTCCCGTGCGTCTTCACCACACGGGCTATAGCCCTATATCTCGTGTGCACGGATCGTTAGCCCAGAACCTCAACCTCGACGGAAGTCCCCACGCGCGAACCAAGGGCACGTGCAAGCGTGCGAATAGCCTTGATCGTACGGCCCTTCCTGCCGATGATGCGGCCGGCATCCTCCTCTGCGCAGCTTACCTCGATAAGTGCGGAACCATCGCTGTCCGTGACGTCAAGCGACACGGCGTCCTCGTTGGTAACGAGGCCGCAAACGATGTACTCGACAAGATCAGCGACCTTGTCGGAAGCCATTTCCTCGCCGTTATCGACAGTCTGGTCGAGGGAATCCACAACGTCCGTGAGTTCCTCGGACACAGTAGCTACTCCGCGTCCGCAGCCTCGGCAGCGGCCTCGGCGGCAGCAGCGGCCTTGGCGGCAGCCTTCTTGGAGAGCTTCTGCTTCTTCTCGGGAGCAGGAGCGTCAGAGCGGGCGATGTCGATCAGGTGAGCGACAGCGTTGGAGGGCTGGGCACCCTTGGAAACCCACTCGTCGATCTTCTCGAGGTCAAGGTCAATGGTCTTGGGGTTGGTCAGGGGGTTGTAGCGACCAACGAGCTCGATGTAACGACCATCGCGCGGCATGCGGCCATCAGCAACGACGACGCGGTAGTACGGACGCTTCTTTGCACCGTGACGGGCGAGACGAATCTTAACTGCCAAAACTAAACTCCTTCAGACGAGCGACGCCGTGGATAGATGGATGGTGCGTCGCGTTGCCACATAAAGCGAAAGCTAATGATACGCCACGTACAGGGGCTCTGTGGGTGTCGTTTTTGTGAACCTTGTGCGAAGGCACACGTTCATGCAAAGCCCGCAAAGCGCCCTTTAAGGCTCACTTCAGCGTCACATTTTAAACTTGCTTAAAATGAGTAACCGCCAGCAAAGGGAGAACACATGAACATCCTTGTTGTCGAAGACGAGAAGAACCTTGCAGACGCAATCGTGAAGATTGTTTGCGACGAGGGCTACAACTGCGAGGCAGTCTACGACGGCAACGCAGGCCTCGCCTCATGTAAGAGCGGGCTGTACGACGCCGTCATCATGGACGTCATGCTTCCTGGCATGGACGGTTTCGAGATAGTTCACGAGCTACGCAGAAGCGGCAACTCCATCCCGGTTCTCATGCTCACGGCCCGCATCGCGACCTCCGACAAGGTCACGGGACTCGACACCGGAGCCGACGACTACATGACGAAGCCCTTCGAGGCACCGGAGCTGCTCGCGAGGCTCAGGGCCCTCACGCGCAGGCAGGGCGACGTGGTAATCGAGCAGGCCAAGTACGCCGACCTCACCCTCGACCTCCAGACGCACGACCTCAGCTGCAAGGAGCGCACGGTGCATCTCTCCGGCAAGGAGTTTGAGGTCCTCAAGATGCTCATGAGCTCCAACGCCCGGGTTGTCTCGAAGCAGGACCTCCTGACACGAGTCTGGGGAACCGACGGCGACGCATCCGAGAACTCCGTCGAGGCCTACATCTCGTTTCTGCGCAAGAAGCTAGCGCACGTCCACTCCATGGTCCAGATAACCACCCTGCGCATGCTTGGCTATCGCCTCGAGGTGTTCGACGTGGGCGACGGCGCGAGCGCCTAGCCCCGAAAGCGAGGAGCGCCATGCTCAAGAAGCTCAAGCGCAAGTTCATCCTCATAGTCATGGTGCTTGTCGGCGCCGTCCTGATTGGCGTGCTCGGCATGTCGATGTACTCCTCGTACGCGAACCAGCGGAGCATCATCTCGGGTGCCCTCGACCGCAACCTCGACGGAGAACTCAACTCGGTGCCGACAATCGGCGGCATGACCGCACCCCAGGAAGACTCTGCGCACGGAAGGACCATGCTCGCGCTGACCGTCGAGGTCTCTTCCGACGGAGTCGTCCTCCAGTCAAGCGAAGGTCCCGTCTACATCAACAGCAGCGTCCTCTCGCAGGTTGTCGACGCAGCGCTCAACTCGGGCCAGAAAGAGGGATACGACGGCTCCATTCACGTGTCGTGGAAGGCAAAGGCGATCGGCGGGGGCGCGGTGCGCATCGCCATAGTCGACACGACCGATGCCGACTTCACCTTCCAGAGCATGATCGTACGAAACCTCGAGATTGTGGCGCTGGGCCTGCTGCTCATGTTCGCCATCACGTGGTTCCTAGCCGACTGGGCCCTCAAGCCCGTATCCGTCGCATGGGAGCAGCAGAAGAGTTTCATCGCCGACGCATCTCACGAGCTCAAGACGCCACTTGCCGTAATTTCGGCAAACAACGAGATACTCGAGAGGGCCAAGGACATCCCCGCCGAGAGTCGCCGCTGGATCAAGAGCAACGTCGAAGAGGCCAACCACATGAAGGGTCTCGTTAACGACCTCCTCCAGCTCGCCCGAGCGGATGAGTGCATAGCAGGCCTCGCGAGCGCGATGCGAATTGAGCCCATAAGTCTCTCCGAGATGGTCGAGCAGTCAGCCCTCGAATTCGACGCCGTGGCCTTCGAGAACTGGAACGACATCAGCACAACGGTTCAGGACGGAATCGTCATCAACGCCGACAGGGAATGGATGGAGCGGCTGATTCGCATACTCATCGAGAACGCCTGCAAGTACGCGAGCCCCAAGACGACCATCAGCGTGAGCCTAGCCCGCCAGGGACAGCGTGTCGTCTACTCTGTCAACAATCGCGGAGCGGTCATCGACCCACAGGAACTTCCCCACGTGTTCGACCGCTTCTACCGCTCCGACAAGGCTCGTAGCAGGACGAAGTCAGAGGGTGGCTTCGGCCTTGGGCTCGCCATAGCCAAGGCGACAGCCGAGGCGCACGGCGGCAGCATATCGGTCACGAGCAATGAGCAGGCGGGGACGACGTTCACGGTCGTCCTCTAGATCACGCAAGAGGCCAGCGGGCACCTATAATGCTCTCATGGGCACAAATGGAGAAATAGGATCAGGGCTCCTGAGCTGGAGCGGACCGGCAATCGGCCTGCTCGACCTCGACGCTTTCTTCGCGTCGGTCGAGCAGCTGGACCATCCCGAATGGCGGGGCAAGCCCGTCATCGTGGGCGGCTCCGCCCATAAGAGGGGCGTCGTGTCCACCGCTTCCTACGAGGCGCGCATGTACGGCGTCCACTCAGCAATGCCCTCGTCCCAAGCCATGAGACTCTGCCCGAACGCAATCTGGACGCGCGGCCGCTTCGACCGCTATCGCGAGATGTCGGCCATGGTCATGTCCGTGATCTTGGACGAGACGCCGCTCATGGAACAGGTATCCATCGACGAAGCGTTCTTCGACATCACGCCAGGGCGTTTCTCGAAGGAGAGTCCCATAGAGATCTGCAGGCGAATCCAGAGGCGCGTGGGCGAGCTAGGCGTGACCTGCTCGATTGGGCTCGGAACGAACAAGACGATCGCAAAGATCGCCTCCGAGCGGCAGAAGCCGCGCGGCATCACCATCGTAGCGCCAGGAACGGAGCCGTCCTTCCTGGCTCCCCTGCCAGTTCGTGCGATGAGCGGAGTCGGAGCGGCAACCGAGCGCGCCCTGCTTGAGTGCGGCATCAACACACTTGGACAACTCGCCCGCCAGGACCCCGAAAAGATGGAGAAGCGCTTTGGCGTCTCGGGTCCACGCATGGTCCTGCGTGCCGCGGGCCAGGAGAGGTCGGAGGTGCGTCCGGCAGACGAGGCCGGGGTCGTCAAGTCGGTCTCGAACGAGCGCACCTTCGCGCAGGATCTTCGAAAGAGGGACGAGGTCGAGGCTGCGATTCGTCACGTGAGCGCACTCACGGGGTCGCGACTTCGGCGCAAGGGCCTCCGGGGAAGGCGCGTGACGCTCAAGCTGCGCTTTGACATGACGCACACGCGGACCATCCAAGAGATGATGGACGAGGCAACCGATAACGAGCACGTGTTTGGCGAGGCCGCCGTGCGCCTGCTGGACAGGTGCTGGGCAGAGGGGACGCCCGTCCGCCTGGTCGGCGTGGCCGTCAGCGCGTTTGGGGAGGGCCAAGGGCGGCAGCTCGAGCTCTTCTCGGATATGAGCGAGGCATACGCCGCGCCGCAAGACGTCACGCAGGGGAAAACGAGGGCCGCGACCGGCTCACTCTCGCACGACAAGGACGAGCTGCGGGAACTGTCGGTCGCCGCGGACGAGGTCAGAAGACGCTTCGGCAAAGACGCGCTCGCGTACGGGCGCGACCTAAGATTCAGGGGCGGCACCACCGGCACCGCCCCCATGAACAAGGAGGACTTCTGACGACCAAAGGAGGCCCATAGAAGAGCGCTACTCCGCGTCCTCGGAAGAAGTTCCCGCGGTCCCCTTGGAGGACACGAGGGCCTCATATTCGCTCTCGGGCATGGCGCCCGCGAGGTCCAGAGCGACGCGCGGGGCCTCGCCCCACAGTCGCTCGAGTCGGTAGTACTCGCGCGACTCGGGCTTGAAGACGTGGACGACGACCGCACCGTAGTCCATGAGGACCCAGCTGGTGCCCGCGCGACCCTCGCAAGAGAGCGGTTTCTCCTGGCAGTTGACGCGGACCTTCTCCTTGATCTCGTCCAGGACGGCGTCCATCTGCGGGTTGTTCTGGGCAGTGCAGATCAGGAAGTAGTCACTGACGTCGGAGATGCTGGTAAGGTCCAGCAGGACGATGTCGGATGCCTTCTTGTCGTCGGCGGCCGCGGCCGCGACCTTAGCAAGCTCAAGCGGGGTAACTGCCATTGATGTCCCTTCTCTGGGTTGCGATGGTCGAGCGCTAGGACGCGCGTCGCCTCACAAGCTCGTTGTAGATTTCGATAGTTCCAGGATAAAGGTAGCGCCTTGTGTCTACGACATAGGATATACCCCCGGCAAAGGAGTTCCAGAACAGGTCCTCAAGTGAACTCTTCCCAACCATCGCGCGCACCTGGTCGATGTTGGGGCAGGAGCGTCGGAGCGGTTCGATTCCGTCGGCGACGAACACGACCATGTCGAGAGGGGTCATGTCGACCGCAGCCGTGGTGTGCCTTTCGATGGCGACGAGCACGTCACGCGAAAGCTCGGGGTAGATCTCGGGAAGCTCGCGGGCCGCGAGGATGCCGTGAAGCAGCGGAAGAACGAGCTCGAGATCAACGCCTAGATCGATGCCACGCTCCTGCGAGCGCCTAAGCAGCTCTTCGTCGGGAAGCACTTTGTCCCAGTCGTGGAGGATACCGGCGACGCGAGCCTCGAAGGGATCGACGTCGTAGAGAAGCGCGAGCTTCTGGGCAGTCTCCGCAACGGAAAGCGAGTGCTCGTAGCGCCGCGGCTTCACGGCACGCATATGATTGCGAAGGTCCCCCTGGACCCGGATTATGAACGACAGCTGGTCGGCGGTGAATGCCTCTTGACTCACGAAGACTCGCCTTCCTCGAGAACAGAAACGTAGCGCGTCGGGACGACGCCGTACAGATGGTGCTTGTGAATGTAGCCCGTAACTGAGTCGGGCGTGAGGTAGCGAAGGCTCTGGCCGCCACTCACACGCTCGCGAAGGTAGCTGGACGATATCGCAAGCGCGGGAACCTCGAGGTATGTCACGTCGAAGTCGTAGGGCGACCCGCTGATCAGGTCATCCGCGCGATCGAGGTCGTACCCGGGTCTCGTCGCGCCGACAAGGTGCGCGAGCCGCGCGATGCGCCCGGCCTCCCTCCAGGTGACGATCTCGGCAATGGCATCGGCTCCGGTGATGAAGAAGAGCTCGACGTTGTCGGGATAAATCTCGCGCAGGAGCTCGAGCGTGTCCGCCGTATAGGTGACGCCGGCGCGGTCGACCTCGAAGCGGGTAGCGACGAAGTGCGGGTTGTCGGACGTGGCAAGCAGCGTCATGGCATAGCGGTCCTCGCCGGAGGTGACGTTCCGGCCCTGCTTGAACGCCGGCCTGCCGGCAGGCATGAAGACGACAACGTCCAGGTCAAGGTCGTCGAACGCTTGCTCGGCGGTGACGAGGTGGCCGTAGTGGATGGGGTCGAAGGTCCCGCCCATGATGCCAAGCCGGTAGGTGCGAGACACATCCTGTCCCAGCAGAGGCAGGTCTCCCCTCTCGACTAGATCGGCCCTCGTACCCAGGCCGTCAGCATCAGCCATGAACAAACCTCCTTAGAAGACGAGAAGCTCGTCCCTGTGAATCGCAGGCTGGCCGGCCTTGTGCGGCAGGAATCGCTCGATGACGTCGAGCTTGAGTCCGTGGACGCGACCGATGTCCTCGCTCGAGTAGCGGACTATACCTCTTCCAAGGAGCTTTCCGGCATCGTCGATGACGTTCACGACGTCACCCTCCTCGAAGACGCCCTCCGCTCCGACAACGCCGACGGGAAGCACCGAGGCTCCGCGCGATACGACTGCCTCGCTCGCGCCCGCGTCAAGGACAAGCGACCCCTTGGGCATCTCGGCCAGGCCGATCCAGAGCTTGCGGGCACTTTCGTGCGTCGTCCCAGAAGGGGCCTCAAATCGCGTGCCAAGCGCCTCTCCCCTGACGACGCGCTCGAACGAGAAGCGCTCGCGGCCCTTGCAGATGACCATGGGGATGCCTGCGGCGAGCGTCGCGCGGGCGGCGCGCAGCTTTGAGGCCATGCCGCCGGTGCCCACGCTCGATCCGGCCCCACCGGCCATCGCGGCGATGCGCGGCGTGATCTCCTTCACGAGGGGAACGAGCTCGGCATTGGGATCGTCCTGCGGATTTGCGGTATAAAGACCATCGATATCCGAGAGGATGACGTAGAGGTCGGCGTTAAGCATGGTCGAGACGATAGCGCCCAGCGTGTCGTTGTCGCCGAAGTTAAACTCGGTGAACGAGACGGTGTCGTTCTCGTTGATGACGGGAATTGCGCCCAAGCCTATGAGCCGACCGAGCGTGTTGCGCGCGTTGAGGTAACCCTCGCGGTCGGTGAGGTCCCTGCGAGTAAGGAGGACCTGGCCGCACGCGATGCGATGGCGCCCCAGGAGGTCGGCGTAGACCTCGGTGAGGGCCGCCTGACCCGCAGACGCGCAGGCCTGGCGGCCAGGCATGTCCTGGGGCTTGCAATCGAGGCCGAGGCGCTCCATGCCGGCAGCAACAGCTCCGGACGAGACGATGACGACGTGGTAGCCATCGTGCTGGAGCTCGGCGGCCTGATCGCACAGCGTCTCGATGAATGCACGGTCGGGACGGTTGTTGGCATCAACGAGAGTCGACGACCCGACCTTGACCACGACGACATCCGGCGTGTCGAATACCCCCTCCAAGCTACTCGTCTCCCTTGGAGTCGGAATCCTGCGCCGCGTCAGACGACTCGTCCAGGTCCACGATGGTAACGTCAAGGGCCACGTCTTCGTCATCATCGTCGACAAGCTCGGCGAACTCGTCTTCCTGCTCAGGGCCGTCGAACGAGAACGCGTAGCCGAGAATCCTGACCTCGTCACCGGGCACGCAGCCCTCGGCGGCGAGCTTGTTATCGAGGCCGATGCGCTCAAAGCGGTGCTGGAGGTAGGCGACGGCCTCGTCGTTCTCCCAGTCGGTCTGGATAACCATGCGCTCGATGGCTCCACCGGAGACCCGCCAGATGCCGCGCGACTCCATCTTGATGGTGATCGAGCGGTCGCGACGCTGGCGCCTGTGCTCGACCTCTGCGCTCACGTCGACGAGGGGCGCTTCGACCTCGATCTGCTGTCGAAGCGTGGAGACCTGCTTGGCCGTCTCGGTCACAAGCTCCTCGAGCCCCTTGCCAGTAACTGCCGAGACCGCGAAGAACGGGTGGCCGTCCTTGCGAGCCTCCTCCCCGAGAAGGGCGACGGCATCCTCGACGCCGGGCATGTCACACTTGTTGGCTACGACGATCTGCGGGCGCTGCGCAAGTTCGCTGGCATAGGCGACCAGCTCAGCATTGATGGCGCGGTAGTCGGCAATGGGGTCACGACCCTCGTATCCGCCCGTCATGTCCACGACGTGAAGGATCAGAGCCGTGCGCTCGATGTGGCGCAAGAACTCATGCCCGAGACCCCTGCCCTCGCTGGCACCCTCGATGAGGCCCGGGACGTCCGCCACAACGAAGCTCATGCCGCTCTTAGCGCGCACCATGCCCAGGTTGGGGACGAGCGTGGTGAAGGGGTAGTCGGCAATCTTGGGGCGCGCCGCGGAAAGGCGTGCGATGAGCGAGCTCTTGCCGACCGACGGCATGCCCACGAGGGCGGCGTCGGCCATGAGCTTCATCTCGAGCTCGATCCAGTGCTCCTGGGCGGGCTCGCCCTTCTCGGCAAACGCGGGTGCACGCCTGACGGAAGTGACGAAGTGGATGTTGCCCTTGCCGCCTGCGCCGCCCGGAGCGACGACCACGCGCTGCCCGGGCTGGGTAAGGTCGGCGATGTCGAAGGCAGGCTCCATGGTCTGGGGGTCAAGCTCGCGGACGACCGTGCCCAAAGGGACCCTAAGCACCATGTCCTCGCCGTCCCGGCCGTGGCGGCGGGCGCCCTGGCCATGCGTTCCACGGTCGGCCTTGAAGTGATGCTTGAATCGATAGTCAATGAGGGACGACAGCTGGGAGTCGCATTCGAGAATGACGCTGCCGCCGTTGCCGCCATCGCCGCCATCGGGCCCGCCCTTCGGCACGAAGGCCTCTCGACGGAACGACATGCAGCCGGCACCGCCGTCGCCACCCTTGACGTTGATGCGACAGAGATCTGTGAAAGTGTTGGTAGGCACGTTGTTCCTCCTTTAGTGCGTAGTCCATCGTAAAACAAATGGGAGCCGCATGCTCGGAAGGAAGTCGCGAACCACCTAGAAGATTGCGCCAAGCACAATAACCACAAGGCAGAGCGAGAAGATCGCATAGTCGCGGGTTGCCATGGGATAGCGCTTGTAGGACGACTCGCGCGTCCTCAGGTAGAAGCCACGCTGCTCTGCCGCGAGCGCCGTGTCGTCCGCCTTGCTGACCGAGGTGATGAGCAGCGGCGCCGCCAGGGGCATCATGAGGCCGAGCTTCCTGAGCGGGTTGCCGGAGTCAAACTCGACGCCACGGGCAGTCTGGGCCTCGACGATGCGGGACATCTCGTACGAGAAGATAGGCACGAATCTGAGAGCAGTGGTAATGGTGAAGGCATAGCGATATGGCAGGTGAAGCACCTCGACCGCAGCGTTGGTCAGGTCGGTAAGGCGCGTCACGGTAAGCATGAGAACCAGGGGAAGCGCGAAGGTCACGAGACGCAGGGCAACATGAGCGCCCGTGTCCGCCCCCCTATCGGTAACCCAGAGGAACACGGGAGTGCCAGCACGCACGATGACAGTCTGCACCAGGAACATGAGCGCACCCAGAGACGAGAACGCCAGAAGGAGCGAGACGGCCTTCTTTCCCACGCCCGCATAGACTCCCGCCAGGAGCACGAGGGCCAGCAGGAGAACGAGCGTGAGGTACTCGTTCGCGAGAAACGTCGCAATGCAGACGGCGACGGCGAAGGCGACCTTCGAGATGGGGTTCGCGCGGTGCAGCAACGTGCTGCCCTCGCTGTATTCGAGCAGTCCGGCCATCTACCCCACCAGTCCCTTCATGACGTCCACGATGTCCTTAACCTCGGTAATTCCGCGGAAGCGCTCGAAACCGGCATCCGCCAACCCCTGAGACAGCTCGCTCACCTGGGGGGGTGCGATGCACGCCTTGCCAAGCAGCTCCGCACGCGAGAACAGCACGGAGGGTTCGCCGTCCTCCAACACCCTGCCGTTTGCCATTACGATGAGACGCGTCGCGTAGTCGGAGACCACCTCCATGTCGTGGCAGACCATGACCACCGCGCAGCCGCGCTCGCGCGCCGCGTTGACCGAGTCCATGACGGTCATGCACTCGCGGTAGTCGAGACCACTTGTCGGCTCGTCGAGAATCATCACCTTGGGGTTCGTCACGACGACCGAGGCAAGGGCGACGATCTGGCGCTGTCCGCGCGAGAGCGTGAAGGGGGCCGCCTCGGGGTCGAGGCCGAAGTACGACACGACGTCCGCAGCGCGCTGGAACGCCTCGTCGTCGGGGACGCCAAGCAGTTGCAGGCTGAAGGCGACCTCCTCGAGCACCGTCTGCCTGCAGATCTGGTGATCGGGGTTCTGGAACAGCGTGGAGACCTTCTGGGCAATCTCGCTGGTGCGCGCCCGGCGCGTGTCGAGACCGCAGATGTTGACGCTACCGTCACCCGGCTTGAGCAGGCCGTTCATAAGCTTGGTGAGGGTGGTCTTTCCCGCTCCGTTCTGCCCGACGACGGCGACGAGTTCGCCGGCGCCCACGTCGAAGCAGACATGGTCGACGGACGCCTTGCCGACGCCATAGCTAAACGACACGTCTCTCAAGGAAAGCATGGGGTCGCCTGTGGGCGCGGGAGTGGCAAGGCGATGAGGAGAAGCCGAGGGGGCAACGTGAGACGCGGCCTTCACCGGCGTGGAAGAGAGCAGGCCGAGCAGGCCGTCACGGGCCTGCGAGACGGTGAGGAAGCCCTTCTCGGCAGGGTCAAGGACTCCAGTCACAGCAAGGCCGTTGGATATGCGCGTGACACGGGGGCTGTCCACACCGATGTCGCGAAGGTCCTTGGAGTGAGAGAACACCTCTCGCGGAGAGCCGTCAAGCGCGACGGAGCCCTGGGAGAGGACGATGACGCGGTCGCAGTACTCAGAGAGAAGGGCGACCTTCTGCTCGATGACGATGACCGTGATGCCACGCGCATTGAGCTCCCTGAGGGTCTCGAAGACCATGCGCGAGGACGCGGGGTCGAGGGCCGCGGTCGGCTCGTCGAGCACCATGACCCGTGGGCTGATGGCGAGGATGGCGGCAATCGCCACCTTCTGCTTCTGGCCGCCCGAGAGCGTCGAGATCTCCCTGCGCCTCAGGTCCTCGATGCCTGCGGTGCGAAGCGCATACGACACGCGCTTCTCGATGGCGCTTCGCTCGAAGCCAAAGTTCTCGAGTCCGTACAAGATCTCGTCCTCGACGTCCGCAGCCACCATCTGGGCGTCAATGTCCTGCAATACGGACCCTACGACGCGCGAGACGTCCGTCAGCGCCACCTCACAGGTGTCCATACCGCCGACGAGTGCCGCTCCACGGAACTCCCCGGCGAAGTGATGGGGAATGGCACCGGAGACAACCGAGGCCAAGGTGGTCTTTCCAGCTCCAGAGGGGCCGATCACGCCCACAAAGGATCCGGCACCAAAGGTCAGGCTGACGTCGTCAAGGGCGCGGCGACGGGCTCCGTCGTAGGTAAAGGAGACGTGCTGAAGCTCCACGGCCGCGGCATCTGGGTAGACGTCAGGAACCGCCTCCGTGGTCGCGGTCGACACGTCAAGCGACTCGTTTGATCCACCTTCGGCACGAACGCCTTGGACGACGCCGTCCGAGTCGTCGCGGGATGTGCCCGACGCCTCCCCCGTTGAGGGGAGCCTCTGCAGGAAGGCACTCCTCAGGGGAAGATACAGCGATTGGACCACTATAGCGTTGGCGAGGGCGGTGCCAACGACAACGGGCAGCATGGCCAACACGGCCAGGGGCTCGCCCCTGAGCACGACCACAGTCGCAAGGGTGGCAAAGATGAGGCCCGAGACGGCCGTCGTGACGCACGTGGACAGGAAGGGCACGAGGCCGCGCGGCCCCCTTTCCCCCGTAAGCCTGACGATCGCGGCCATGAGGAGAGACGCGGGGATGTCGCAGACGTACTCGAGGCCGGGAATCGACGTGGTGAACTGAATGACGGTGGCTGCGAGAACCCCGATGAGAACGCCATGAGGCAGGGTCGGGCGCAGCAGGAGAATCGCAAGGCAATACGACGAGATGACGAACTCGGGCTGGATGCCCGTCATGGAGAGGGCCTTGCCGACGGTCATGTTGAGGATGAATCCGGCCGCGAGGAGCATGGCCACCAGGACCAGGCTAGCGACATCGAACCTCGAACCTTCTCCGCCGTGCCGGACTGCCTTTTGATTCACGAGCTGACCTCCCTAGTCAAAATAACGCATCTAGCGCTTGAGAGCCTTCTTGAGCGGCAGGTAGAGAGCCTGCACGACGATTGCGTTGAACACTGCAGTGCCAAGCACGATGGGAAGCTTGACAACGACGGTCGCGATGTCGGCACCCATGATCAGCGTTCCGCAGGCCGCGAACAGAAGACCGGACACGAGCGTCGCGCAGAACGCTCCGACGAGAGGAACAACCCTGCCCTCCCCGGAAGTGCCGTTGACGATGGCGGCCATGACCAGCGCACCGGCGGACTCGGTCAGGAAGTTGAGCCCCGGAATCGAGGTGGAAACCTGGATGATGGCGGCGGAGATCAGCCCGAGCACGACGGCCTGGCTCGTCTTGGGCCTGATGAGCAGCACGGCAAGGCAATACGACGCGATGACGAACTGGGGCTTGATGCCCGTGACCGCAAGGGCGTTGCCAAGCGTGATGTTGAGGATGATGCCCGCTGCCACCAGGATGGCGGTGAGCACGAGCGAAGAGATGTCGAGGCCATTGTTCTTGGCGGACTGACTAACGGTGCGAGGCTGGTTTGCGTCTGACATGGCTTCCTCCTACTGGCTGTTGGAACTGCGGACTTTAGCGCGGCAAAGCAAAGGCGACCCCCGATCAACTCGGAAGTCGCCATCTTCTTTACCTATGCGGCAGCGATCGGCTCAGAGTTGACCGAGAGAGGATAGACTATGCCACCACCAGTTCTTGCTCGCGAGAAAAGGCATGTAATCCACCTCCTGGGTCTATATCCGATGTCGCTGGTGACAATCTATCAAAACCGACGAAAACGCTCCACAACAATTCGGCACACGTCTTTGTCTAGTAACAAAAAGCCCCCTCGAAGGAGGGGGCTCAACAAACTCTAAGCTCTTGCACTAGGCGGTGCGAACGTGCACGTAGTGCTTAGCACCCTTGACGAACTCAACGGTACCATCAGCAAGTGCGAACAGGGTGTCGTCCTTGCCACGACCAACGTTCTCGCCGGGGGTGATGTGCGTACCACGCTGGCGGACGATGATCTGACCAGTCTTCACGGCCTGGCCACCATAAATCTTGGTGCCAAGACGCTGGGCGTTGGAGTCACGGCCGTTGCGAGAAGAGCCGAGGCCTTTCTTGTGAGCCATTGTCTTACCTGCCTATCTACTCAAAATGAAAAAATGCTCGGACGTCTACTCGGCCTTGGCCTCGGTAGAGGCGGACTTTGCCGCGCTGGTCCTGGTGGTGGGCATCGAGGTGACCTTGAGCCTGGTGAGGTTCTGGCGGTGGCCCTTGGTGCGGTGGTAGCGCTTGCGCTTCTTGAGCTTGAAGACGAGGACCTTCTCGCCCTTGAACTGCTCAACAATCTCGCAGGTGACCTTCTTCTTAGCGAGCGTGGCAGCGTCAACGACAGTCTTCTTGCCGTCATTAAGCATGAGGACGTCAAGCTTAACCTTGTCGCCAGGCTGCGCGTCGAGCTTCTCGACGTCGAAGACGTCGCCCTTGGCAACCTTATACTGCTTGCCACCAGTGGTAACGATTGCGTACATTTGGTAACCCTTCATTACTGGTTTTGTGCAACAGCAACACATCTTACTAGCGATTACCTGCTCGGTCAACAAAAAGCTGGCATTCACAAGCAGTACACGCCTTGGACAGAATACCTGCCGCAAAGCCGTCAAGCGGCCCGTTTACAGCGCATTCACGAGAAGCCCATCTTCGCCCTCGTGCCACTGCCCAACGCGCGCGACGCGCGGCACGGGAACGTCGCTTCCAGCCACGCCGAGCCTATCAAAGGCGGCGTTGAGAAGAACCTGCGGGCGAAGGGATCCGTCGTTGGACGACCTGGTCGCGAGCTCGATGTGCAGCGCGTCATCCATTAGTGAGATCTCCCATGACACGAGGGCCGACGAAACGTCAATGGTCTTTCTCTTCTCGCCGCGCAGGTAGCTCAGTACGCCTTCGGATTTAAGGGCAGAGAAGGACTCGCCAAGGCCAGAGACGTCTACACCCTGAGCGGGCAGCTGAACGTGCCAGTCAGCACGCGTTAGCCAGGCCTCGAGCGCCGGCAGGCTCCTGTCGACGTAGCCAGCCTCGTCGGGAGCGAGGGCAGACGGCGTCGCTCGGCGAAGCATGTCGAGCGCGCGGGAAGGCTCGAGTTCCTCGGTGAGCGTGAGGTCGTAGAACTCGCACTCCGAGGACGCGCCCACGGGCAGCGCCTGCGAGAACTGCAGCCTGATGCGGCGAGCGAAGCCATTGCCGACGGCAAAGGGCACATCAGAGCGTCGAACGGAGCGGTTGATTGTGTTAAGCACCTCGAGGTGACCGAGGTAGGCTAGGCGACCATCCTTGCGGTAGCGAACCCTGAGCCTCTTCTGCGTGCTAGCGTCCGACATGGCGGTCCCCCACTATCGCATTCTTCACACCAAGCGCGGGACACACGCCGCAGCCGGTGCAGCTGGTCATCGTACAATCGGGCGTCGTTACGCCCTCAGCGGCCCTTCGCCACTCGCGCTGGAGGAATCCCTTCGACACGGCGGGAGAGGTGTGCTCCCACGGCAGGCGCACGGTGAGCGGAAGCTGCTCGGATGCGATCTTCTGCAGGTCGAAGCCCACCTCCTGGGCGGCATCCTCCCACTTTTGGAACGAGAACTGGTCCGTCCAAGCGTCGAAACGGCAGCCATGTCGCCAGGCCGCGTAGATGAGTTCAAAGCCGCGCCTGCCCATCTTCGAGAGGACCGCCTCGACAAGGGAGACATCTGCGTCGTGGTACGAGATCTTGATGGCGTGGTCGGGACAGCTGTGAAGCAGCAGCTGCTGGCGGCGACGCACCTCCTCGAGCGGCAGCTGACCCGCCCACTGGAAGGGCGTGTGCGCCTTGGGAACGAAGACGGCAACCGAGATGGAAACCGAAACGCCACTCTTCGGGCCCTTTCCGACCACGTCGCGCCCAATCTCGAGCACGCGGTCGGCAACCTCGTTGATCGCCACGATGTCGTCGTCGGTCTCCGTGGGCAGCCCCATCATGAAGTACAGCTTCATGCGGCGCCAGCCGTTCTCGAAGGCGTTGCGAGCCGCCATGTCGATGTTCTCGACCGTGACGTTCTTGTTGATGACGTCGCGCAGACGCTGGCTGCCCGCCTCGGGGGCGAATGTTAGCCCACCCTTCTTGGCGCCGCCGACCTCGGCCGCCATCTCGACGCCAAAGGAGTCTAGGCGCTGGGACGGGATTGACACGCGGACGCCCGTGCCGCGAATGTCCTCGTTGAGCTGGTGCAGGATCTGCGCGCACTGCGAGTGGTCGGTGGTCGAGAGCGACGTAAGCGAGACCTCGTCATGCCCCGTCACGGCAAGCCCCTCCTCGGCCGCGGCAATGACGTCGCCGGCGGGACGCTCGCGGACCGGGCGATAGCTCATGCCCGCCTGGCAGAACCTGCACCCTCGCGCGCAGCCGCGAAGAACCTCAATGGCCAGGCGGTCCTGAACGATTCCCATGTAGGGAACGATCTTCTGTGGAAGGGGGTCGGTCTTCGAGAAGTCCCTGAGGGTGCGCTTGAGGACGACCTCGGGCGCGTCAGAGCCCTCGCGTGGAACCGCGTAGCCCCACTCGGTGGAGCTCTGGTCTACAACTACGTCGTAGAGCGAGGGGACGTAAACGCCCTCGACCTCAGAGAGTCCGCGGAGGATTTCTGCCCTGGTCATACCGCAGGCGCGCGCGTCGCGGACGACGTGGCACATCTCGACAATGGCCTCCTCGCCGTCACCAAGAAGAATAGCGTCGAACATGGGCGAGACGGGCTCGCAGTTCCAGACCGAAGGTCCTCCGGCAATGACGATCGGGTCATCCTCGGCGCGCTCGGCCGCGCGAATGGCGATGCCGGAAAGATCGAGTGCCTCGACGATGTTGGTGCAGGCCATCTCATGAGCAAGCGTGAAGCCAACGATGTCGAACGACGCCACGGGAGAAGAGCTCTCGAGGGCAAGCAGCGGGATTCCCTTCTCCCTCATGAGATCGGAAAGATCGATCCAGGGCAGGAAGCCCCTTTCGCAGGAGATACCCTCCTGCGCGTTGAGCGTGTTGTAGAGGATGGCGATGCCCATGTTGGGCTGGCCGACCTCGTAGACGTCGGGGTACATCATGCAAACGTGGAAGGGGCCGTCCTGGTCCTCGACTGCGCCCCACTCGTGGTCGAGGTAGCGCGAGGGCTTCTCGACGCGTGCCAGCAGCGGCTCGAGTCGGTCGTACCAGTCCTCTCTGGGAAGTCTCATGTGGGTGAATCTCTCCTTGCTTCTATTCGTGGGCCTCGCCCGGGCGGAAGTGCTTGGGGACGGGTCTCTCGAGCACGACGTAGCTGGTGGATCGCGAGGAGCCCGACTCGCCGTCGGCGTCGGCGTCGGCGTCGGCGAAATCGTCGGCCTTCGCCGCGGGCCTGCCGGACGGAGAGACGAACTCGACGTGGACGGGGTCGATGCGGCCATCCCTCCCGGAGCCGCCGCGCGCCAGGAGCGACAGACGCTGTGGCGGGCGCTGGGGCGCAGCAGGCGCCTTGCCCAGGGCACGGGACAGGTCAGCCAGCGCGCCTGCGGCCGCCGAGGCCACATGCACGCCCTTCTCCCTTGCGCGGGAGAGGCCGTCGGCCAAGCTCGATGCCATGCGTCTGGCGTCAGGGTCATAGCGAAGCGCAAGCGCCCTGCCCGTCGCGAACGTACCCGCGTAGCCGACGCCGCCCTTGAGCGCCCAGCCGATTCCCGGGACCATCCCGACGAGCGAGCGGGCAACGTAGCGGTACAGGAAGCCCGCGCCCAAAACGGCACCCAGGTCGGACACGCGGTCGAGCGCAATGGGCTGACCGTACGCGGCGGCGATGTTGAGGGCAAGACGCGCCTGGTTGACGGTCATGACCGGAAAGTCCGCACCGGGGATGAAGTCGACCGCTCCCACCGCTGCGTTCTCGAGCGCGCATGCACTGACGAGGCGCCTGACCTCCGCATTACGGCAGAAGGCCAAGCCGGCCGCCAGCGCAATGCCCTTCTCGTCCACGACCTCTACGAGCCAGTCGGCGAGCTTGTCCAGAAGGGCATCGGAACCCGAGGCAAAAACGCAGCTCAGAAGCGGGCGAGCCGCCTGCGGAAGCCCCTCGAGGAAATCCTCGGCATCGAGACTCGACTCGGCAACGAAGGCGACGGGCACGCCGCAGCGAACAAGAAAGGTGACGGAGGACGTCGACCGCGCGGAGTTGGCACCCGGAAGCACTATCGCCGCGTCGAAGGCCGAGGGGTCGCCCGGCAACTCGTCGGAGGGCGCAACCCTCACGCAGGTTGTGGACTGCAGGGGGACGAAGGCCTTCTTGAGGGCAAGCGCGAGGTCCATCTGGCTGTCGCGGTCCACGACGAGCAAGACGGAGACGCTTGCCGACCTCAGTCGCTCGGAATCGACGCCGGCATTTATGACGTCGAAGACGTTACCCAGGGAAACCCTGCTCTTACGTGCCATGACACACCCCTTTGCTGCGCGCGCAAACCAAGTACAAACGCAAGGCACCTTGCCCGGCTACGCTGCCTTGGGCCTATGGTGCCAGACTGACTGTACCATGCCGATGGCGGTCATCTGGGCAAGCATCGACGAAGACCCGAAGCTGATAAAGGGCAGGGGGATGCCCGTGATGGGCATGATGCCAATGCACATGCCCACGTTCTGGAGCAACTGAAACGACCACATCGTCGCAACGCCGGCGAGCACGAGCTTGCCGAAGGGCGCGTCGATGCGCTGGGCCATGCCGACGGTCGTAAAGATCATCGCACCGAACAGGGCGAGCAGGGCGACGGCCCCGACGAAGCCGAACTCCTCGGAGAGAAGGGCGAAAACGAAGTCGGTGTGTGCCTCGGGGAGGAAGCCGCTTCCGGCCTGCGTAGCGTTGCCAAAGCCCTTGCCGAAGAACCCACCGGAACCGACGGCGATCTTGGCCTGCTGGAGATTGTATCCGTCTCCCGCGGGGTCGACCGAGGGGTCAACGAAGACGATGAGTCGCTTGAGCTGGTACTGCTTGAGCAGATGCGGAAGGCCATCGGTCAGCGAGGTGGCGACGATGAGGGCAGCGCCGACAACGATGAGGGCAATGGTCACCAGAACCCATGTGCGCTTCGCGCCCGAGCAGATGATGATGGCTGCGCCCGTCACGAGGATGATCAGGCCAGTGCCCAGGTCAGGCTGGGTCATGATGAGCCCAAACGGGATGCAGAGGATGGCGCAGAGCTTCACGTAGTCGCGAAGCGTCTCGATGCGGCCGTTGTACTCGGCGCCGAGCGACGCCATGAGGTAGATGGTGACGAGCTTGGCGAGCTCGGACGGTTGGAAGGTCATGCCGATGAGCGGGATCTTGATCCAGCCCGTCATGCCAAGCGCCGAATAGCCTAAACCCGGAACGCTCGGAAGCAGCATGAGGACAGCGTCCGTAATCAGCAGAGCCTTCGACATGTTGGCGAAGGCGCGGTAGTCGTAGTGCCAGATGGCCAGGGCACCCGCTGCGCCCATGGCCACGCCGACCAGGTGCCTCACAAAGGACGCGTCAGCGATGGTGAGCGAGGCCGTGTAGATGACGACCGAGCCATACACGACCAGAAGCAGGGCAGGTATGAGCTGTGGAAGGAAGAAGGGGCCGCGGCTGAGTTTTCCAGAGCTCGCGCGTGGCGCGCGGCGGCCGACGATATGGCTATAGAAGGCCGAGAAAGACCCGAGTCCTCCCTCGCCAACCTTGCTGTCTACGGCAGGCTTTGCCATGTCTTCTCCTCCCCCCTAGTCCGCGGACCCGCCGGTCGCGGCGGCGGTGTCGGGTTGATCGTACAGCGCGCCCAAGATGTCTCGCACGACGTAAAGGGCGCCCTCGCTACCGAAGCCGCTGCTCTCCATCACGCAGCCAACCACGTACTTTGGGTCGTCGGCGGGTGCGTAGGCAATGAACCAGCCGGTAGGCTGCTCGGTCGACGTCTGCGCGGATCCCGTCTTGCCCGCAACCTTCACCGACATGTTCGTGAAGTGGACGGCCTGGGACTCAGACTCCTCGTAGACCACGCCGACCAGGCCGCGGTGCACTAGGTCCATGTAGGACGAGTCCTCATCTGCGGTACGGGCGACCTCGGTCTTGTAGTCGACGGAAGATCCGTCGCCAACGGCCGCCTTGACGCCCTTGAGCACGTGAGGGCGCCAGATGGTCCCTCCCGTCGCGATGCCCGCGTAGGCGCAAAGCATCTGCAGCGGGGTGACGAGGATGTCGCCCTGGCCGATGACGAGGTTCGTGTTGTCGCCACCCTGCCAGGAGCGCGCCGTGTCGTCCGACGAGGTGAAGTAGTTCCACTTCCAGTCGGCATCGGGAACGCGACCGGAGGCCTCGGCGGGAAGGTCGATTCCGGACTTCGACCCCAGACCCCACTTGCGGAAGGTGTCCTGAAGCCCGTTGGGAGTGTCCGAGTAGAAGAAGCCCTTGCCGATCTCGTAGAAGACGACGTCGCACGAGAACGTGATTCCCGTCTGGAGCGTCATCAGGCCATGGCCCGACCTCTGCCAGCAGTACTGGCCGAATCCGCTTCCGAAGCCCGTCCAGTAGCCGGTGCAGTTGTAGGTGGAACCGGTGTTGGCGATACCGTAGTCGAGCGCCGCAAAGGTGGAGAGCGGCTTGATGGTGGACGCCGAGGGATACTGGCCCGAAACGGCGCGGTTGAGCAGCGGATTGTGCGCGGACTCGGACGAGAGCTGATTCCAGTCGTCGCTCGACACGCCGCCGACGAACACGCTGGGCGAGAAGGTCGGGGCACTTGCCATGGCAAGCACTTCACCGTTCGTGACGTCCATCGCAATCGCGGCACCACCGTAGCAGTCGGGCGCTCCCGACTCGTGGCGCTTCTTGATCCAGCTCTGGAGCGACTCCTCGGCCGCGGATTGGATCTTGGAGTCCAGCGTCAGGACGATGTCGGAGCCGCTGCGGGCCTCGACCGAGCCCGAGTAGCTCAACACGGCGCCACTTGCGTCGACGTAGACGGTCTGCTCGCCCTTAACGCCCTGGAGGACGCTCTCGTACTGGTACTCGACGCCGGCCTGGCCGACGATGTCGCCGGAGGAGTACGAGATAGCCGCCTCGGAGTCAGATTTCTTGGAGGCGTCGAGCTGCTCGGACGAGACCGTTCCGACGTAGCCCAGCACGTGGGCCGCGAGGTTGCCCTGGGGGTAGTGGCGCTGCGTCTTCTGCTCGACGCTCACCCCCTCGAACACGTAGGGATGCTCGCCGATGTAAGCAACGACCCGGCGGGAGACGTCTACCGCGACGGTGCGCAGGCTCTGGGCGCCGCCGCTGGAGTCCTCGATCTTGCGTTTGACAGCCATCTTGGGCATGCCGATCAGGTTGCCGAGCAGCTGCATCTCGACCTCATCCTGCACGACATCGGACTTGGCCGCGACAGTGAGGCTCGCGCGATTGTTAACGAGCTCCACGCCGTTTCGGTCCAGAATCCTGCCGCGCGGGGCGTCAACCGATATGGTCCTGGTCCTGTTCGACTCGGCTTGGGCGCTGTACTCATCGGACGAGACGAGCTGCATGGTCCAAAGCTTGCCCAGCAAGACGGCGATGATCGACCCGGCGAACACGTCTAGCCCGAACAGGCGCGTCTTGAAGCCCGTCTCGGTGGACATGTCCGACCCGCCCGCAGCAGTGGGGGCGGCTCCACCAATGTCGAACGTGAATCGCGAGCCGCCACGGCCAAAGAGCAGGAAGACGGCGATGAGCGCAACCAAGATCACCGCGAGGACGATGATTATGACGATGATGGGACTCAAGACGCGCTCCTAGCGCTTGCCAAGGCTGTACTTGATGGAATGCTTGCCCACGGGCCCAAGCCCGCCACCAAGGGAGCTTCCGGCCGTGCCCTTTCCCGCGATTAGGGCAAAGGGCACGAAGGCGGCACCGGTGAGAATGAATGTGGGAAGCGTCCTCAGGAAGAGCATGTCGACAATGGAGCCACCCTGCCCAACGAGGAACATGGCAAGGTTGTAAAAGACACTCACGACGAAGGCGCACATTACGAAAAGGACCACGGATCCCGAGAAGTCCTCGGCAATCCTGTTGCGAACCTCAATCCCCATCAGAAAGGCGGCGACCGTGAGAAGGAGCGACATGAGCCCGACAGGACCCGTCGTGCACAGATCGAAAACGAGACCCGCGAAGAAGCCCGCGACGACGCCGGTGCGACCGCCAATGGTCAGCGCGATGACGCCCGCATAGATGAGGCCGAAGTTAATGCGCCCGTTGGCAATGCCAAAGTTCGGGGCGAGTGCAAGCTGCAAGAAGAGGCATACGAGGGCGAGCCGGACCATGCTCCTACGGTTCTTGTTGCTGTCATTTACCTGCATGTCACCCTCCTACTCGCTGCTCTTGGACTCGTCCGAAGAAGCCTTGGAGTCCGAATTCGACTCGGAGTCATTGCCGGTGCCGGAGCTGCTGGAGTCCTGCGAGTCGGCCGACGCAATGTCCTCGTTGGTTGCCTGCTGGTCCTCAGTCAGAGAGGTGATGACGAGGACCTCCTCGAAGCTCTCCGTGGAGGAGAGGGGCTTGACCACGATCTCGTAATAGAGCGCGCCTGCGGGCTTGTTGACGCTCTGAACCGTACCCAGTGGAAGCCCCTTGGGAAAGACGCCGCCCAGACCGCTGGTCATCACGGTGTCGCCGACCGAGACGTTCTGGTCGGTGCTGATCAAGGTGAGGTGGAGCGTACCGTCGGCCGACCCCTTGAGCATGCCCTGGGCCCTGTTCGACTGAATCATGGCCGAGACGCTCGAATTCTCGTCAGTGATGAGACGAACGGTGGACGTCGTCACGCCGCACTCGATGATCTGCCCGATAGCACCATTGGAGTCCGAGACCGGCATTCCGACGGCAAGCCCGGCCGAGCTTCCCTTGTCGATAGTGACCGTGTCGCTCCATGAGTCGTTCGACCCCGAGATGATGCGGGCGGCAGTCGACTGGAGGTTGTAGGTGCTCTTCAACGCAAGCAGGTTCTGAAGCCTGGTCGCAGTCTGCTCGGCCTCCTCGAGCTCGGCGTTCTTGCTCTTGAGGGCCTCGTTCTCGGCCTTGAGGTCCGAAAGGGTCCCCTGGTCAGCCGTCAGGTTCGAAAAGATGTTGCCAAGCCCGTTGAACGGAGCGGTAACGGCCACGCCGAGGTAGCGGACCGGCATCGTAATCGTCGAGAAAGCCCCCCTGACACCCGAAAAGAGTCCAGTTCCGTTCTCTCTGACGCTCATAGTGAACATGACGAGCGAGAGAGCAACGAATATCACGAGAAGAGCGCCACCGGAACTCGAGTCGTTTCGACGAAATCCGGAAGGCGCCGTTCCCTTACCCGATAGTTTGGGCATGCTTTTACCCTCTAATTTGCACTTTGCACGAAGCCACCAGACAGCGCATTCGCCTCGAGGACCTTCGCACAGCCATTAACGACGTTTTCCAGCGCGGTCGGACTGACGTTGACGGGAACGCCCGTCTCTTCGCGAAGCCTCTGGTCGAGACCGCGAAGCAGTCCACCACCCCCCGTGAGGAGGACACCATAGTACATGAGGTCGCTGGCAAGGTCAGGAGGCGTGACGTCGAGAGCGTCCTTGACAGCCTTGGTTACGGCGTCAAGCGGACCGTCGAGAGCCCTGCGAATCTCCTCGCTCTCGATTCTGACGCTCTTGGGCAGGCCGCTCATGACGTCGCGGCCATTGACCTCGACGTCCAACTCCTCGGCAAGGGGCGCAGCGGAGCCGACCTTGATCTTGATGTCCTCAGCGGTCCTCTCGCCAATCGAGAGGTTGTAGGCATCGCGGACGTGCTCGAGGATGGTCTGGTCAAACTCGTCACCGGCGGTCCTGATCGACTGCGAGACGACGATGCCGCCCATGGCGATAACGGCAACCTCGGTCGTGCCGCCGCCGATGTCGACGACCATAGAGCCCGTGGGGTCCTCGATGGGAAGGTCGGCGCCGATAGCGGCAGCCATGGGCTCCTCGATCAGATAGGCCTGGCGCGCTCCGGCGGAGATGGTGGCCTCGAAGACCGCGCGTTTCTCGACGGAAGTGACGCCAGAGGGAACGCAGACGACGACGCGGGGGCGCGGGGACCAAGGATACCTGCTTGCGCCGCGGGCCTTCTCGATGAAGTAGCGAAGCATGACCTCGGTGACGTCGAAGTCGGCGATGACGCCGTCCTTGAGCGGGCGCTCTGCAATGATTGAGCCAGGCGTGCGACCAATCATCCTCTTAGCGTCAGCGCCAACCGCCAGAACACGGTCCTCGCTCTTATCAATGGCGACGACAGATGGCTCGTTGAGGACGATGCCACGGCCACGGGCCGCCACAAGCGTGTTGGCAGTTCCGAGGTCGATGGCAAGATCGCCGTCATACTCACCAAAGAGAGAGTCGAGAATCGACATTTCTTCCTATCCCTAACAGTAAGCGGGCAGAGCCGCAATTTAGCCTAGTACGTTTAGCCCTCGCTGGAAATGGTGCCAGTGGTGGTGCTTGAATTCGAATCGGAGGTCGCGCTCGTCTCGGCAGAGTCGGTGGACTCGGAATCCCCGGACTTTGAGGAGTCGGAGGAAGTCGACTTTGCCGTAGGCGCGGTGGAGTTCTGAGACGCATAGACGGCCTCGACGGAAGTGACCTTCCAACCCAAACCGCTTCGAACCATCTTGATCTCGTACGACTGCGAGCCGCCCGACTCCAGGGAGGCGGTGGCAAGGGCAGTCGAGGAGTTCATGGAGCGGTCGAGGCCGTCGACGCTCACCTTGGTCGAGCTCTTGGGGAGCACGGACTCGATCTGGGAGCGGGAGTCGCTCGAGACGCTTCCGTCAAGGAACGACGCCACGTCACCGCCAGAGGCGTTGGTCTGGAACAGCGACTCGACAACGGACTGCTGGGTGGGCCAGCCGTAACCCTTGTAGTAAGCGAAGCCGCAGGCGCCGGCAAGCGCCAGAAGGAGGACCAGGATGAAGATCAGGACCTTCAGGCCGCGATGCTTCTTCTTGCGACGAATCTTCCTCTCCTTCTTGTCAGCGGCGACGAGGTCCTCCTCGCTCACCGAGAAGAAGCCCGTGTCCTCGGGAGACGGCATGAACTCACCAGTCGAGCCCGTCGGATCGAGGGGGTCGATGGCGCCGGTGCCGTAGCCCGCGGCAGCAAGGAAAGCATCGGTCTCGGAGGGGCCGTCGCCGGTGATAGCCGAGACCGCGCGCTTGGCGGCGTCGAAGGCAGCCTGGGCCTCGGGACGAAGCGTGTAGCTGCCGTCAGCGGTTGCGTGATTGAAGGCGTCGACGGCCTCGCTCATGCGGTTGGCAGCGACGTAGGCAAGGCCGAGGTCGCCGTAGATAACATTCTGGTCGGCCAGGGGCGTCGAGAAGTCGAGGGCAGTGCGATAGGCCTCGACGGCGTCGACGGCTCGACCCATCTGCATGAAGCAACCGCCGAGGTTGCGAAGCGACGAGGAGGGATCGGGGTTGCTCTCGTCGATGGCGGCGTTGCGGTAGGCGACGCCGGCCTCGCGGACATTGCCGACGCGCATGTAGGCGTTGCCGAGCGCAACATAGGCCTTGTAGGGTGTGGCGTAGTCACTGTCGCGGGTCGCCATGGTCAGCGAGGCAATGGCCTCCTGGGGTTTGTTGGCGGCGAGGAGGGCCCTGCCCCTGTTGCAGGCAAGAGCGCCAGAGTGACCATAGGAGGTGTCGCTCAGTGCCTCGCCATAGGCCGCGGCGGCCTCTGCAAAGCGACCGAGCTTCATGAGGCAGTTGCCCAGGATGTGGTCAACAGAGCCCGAAACCTCACCCGGGTCCTTGGCCTGAGAAAGCTGGTTGACAGCGTTCAGGAAGTCACCCTGTTTGTAGGCGGCCTTTCCTGATTCGAATGCCTGCTGATTCATATCTCTCCTCGTTCGTGGGGACGATTATGGTGCGATGCTATGCGTGCTCGATCCTGATCGAGTTGATGACGTCGCCGGCACGCAGCTCCCTCTCGACCTCTATGCCCTCGAGCGTGGAGCCGAAGACCGTGTAGCCGCCGTCGAGCATGTGCTGCGGGCCAAGGCAGAAATAGAACTGGGACCCGGCAGAGTCTGGGTCCTGGGAGCGGGCCATTGCAAGCGCACCGTCGTCGTGGCTATTGTTGGGGTTCGTCGTGAACTCCTGGCGGATCCTGTATCCGGGGCCGCCCGTGCCGGGCATGCCGGAGGGGCCAGGCCTACCACCCGCAACCTGCTCGGGGCTCATGTCGCGGGTGTTGGGGCAGCCGCCCTGGATGACAAAGCCGGGAACATAGCGGTGGAACTTGAGGTCGTCGTAGAACCCGGAGCTCGCCAGCTCGCAGAAGTTGGCGACGTGGACGGGAGCGCCCTCGCAGTCCAGCTTGACGCGGATGACGCCCTTGCTCGTATCAAATACCGCGACCTCGTCACCAGCTACCTGATACTCGGGCGTGTAAAGCGGATCGGAAAAGAAACCCATGCACCTCTCCCCTTTCTGGAAAACCGCGAAAAGCAACGAAATTGCTAGATAACCATCCGATTAATTTTAACAGCAGAGCTATTCTTTCACATTTTCGGCAGACCAAGCACTAGGAACCGTTTTTATCGGCGGGCTTCCAACCGGAATAGCTGTCGTTGAAGAGCTTCCGATAGCTTTCCGTGACGGAGGCACCATCAGAGTTGTAGAGCGGAGCCTTGATCTTGCCAGCGTTGGCCTGAGCGTCGTCGTACGAGACGCTGACGTCCCACGCCGAGGAAAGCGCATCCATCCTGTTGCGCAGCCACGACCCCAGCGTCTTGAGGTTGTTGGCGTCGTCGGCATAGGTTCCGGAGGTCACGTCAACCGAGTCGATGGACGAGATGAGATTGCTGATCTCGATGGAGAGCTCGTCCGCCGCCACCTTGCCCTTCTTGCGGTCGTCAAGCGAGCCCGAGGCGCCAACCTGGTTGAAGAGGTCTTCGTTCTGGTCGACCTTGGACGAGAGTTCGCCAAGCTTCGAGTAGACGTCGGAGAGCTTTTCGTAGGTGGCCTGGTCGCCGCTCTTGACCTCCTCGGAAGAAGAGCCGTTGCTGTCCTGTCCCTGAAGCTCGGAGACCGTGCCGGGAAACCCCGCCATCGACGTGTCGGCCTCGGTCTTTGCCTTGGTGTCGAAAGCATTGGGGTCCCAGGGGTGCGTGATCGCAAGGACGACGGCGCTCATCGCAAGGACGCCGACGACGAGGGAGGTGATGATGACGCGAGTCCTCGGGAGCCTGTCTCGCACAATCGACGCACCGTCGTCAGGATCGGCCGGCACGGCGCTCTCGATGCGCGGAATGGCGGTCGTACGCTCCTTCTCGGCGGCTTCGGAGCCGTCCTCGGTAGAGTCACCCTCGGGTGCCGGCGCAACGTAGTTCGGGTTGGGCATGCCACACTCCGGGCACACCGGCTGGTCCGAGGGCATGAGGGCACCGCAGTTGGTGCACCAGGAGCCCGACTGCTTCGGTATCGTCGTAGTCCTATCCAGTTCGGCGTGGCACGCCGGACAGCGGAGTGAAGAATCGGGAATGTCAGAGCCGCAGTTGGGACATATCAAGGCAACCAACCCTTAGGTGACGAGCGAACGGCGACCTACGCCGACAATTGATTAAGGACGAAAGGAAGGATACCCCCCTCGGAGAGGAAGCCGCCTTCCATGGGCGTATCCACCCTGACGACACAATCGAACTCGACCTTCTCGCCGTTCTCGCGACGGGCGACGACGTGGGTCTTGCGGCTCTTGGGAAGGCCATCCGAGACGTCGACGGGCTCGATGTCAAAGTGCTCGGTGCCGTCAAGGCCCAGGGAGGCAGCGCTCTGTCCCTCCTCGAACTGGAGCGGGAGTACGCCCATCTGGACGAGGTTCGAGCGGTGGATGCGCTCGAAGCTCTCGGCGAGGACGGCCTTCACGCCAAGCAGCGCGGGGCCCTTGCCGGCCCAGTCGCGGCTAGAGCCGGAGCCGTAAAGCTTGCCGGCGACGACGACCAGATCCTGGCCGGCCTTCTGATAGGCCTCGGCCGCGTCGAAGATGCTCTCGACCTTGCCAGAAAGGAAGTTCTTTGTCCATCCGCCCTTGCGACCCTCGGCCAGGGAGTTCGAAAGCTTAACGTTGGCGAACGTTCCGCGTGCCATGACCTCGTGGTTGCCGCGACGGCTGCCGTAGGTGTTGAACGCGTCGCGCTCGATGCCGCGCTCCTCGAGGTAGCGGGCAGCGGGCGAGTCCGCGGCAATGGACCCGGCCGGGGAGATGTGATCGGTTGTGACGAAGTCGCCGAGAAGGGCGAGCGCTCGAGCATCCGACACCCTCAGAACAGAGGCTGGCTTGGCGAGGTCGAAGTACGGCGCCTTGCGGACGTAGGTGGACTCGGGATCCCAGGCAAAGGTGTCGGAGGAGCCGGCGTCGATCTCTTGCCACTCGCGGGAGCCCTCGAACAGGCCCTTGCCCCCCTCGACGAAGAGCTCCTTGTCGAGCGAAGTGGCGAGGGCGGCCTCTATCTCGGCGTTAGTGGGCAGCAGCTCGGAAAGCATGACGGGCTTGCCGTCGGAGTCAAGGCCGACGGGACTCTCGGCCAGGTTCACGTCAAGGGTGCCGACGAGCGCGTAGGCGACGACGAGAGCGGGCTGGCAGAGGTAGTTCTGGCTGACGTCGGGCGAGATACGTCCCTCGAAGTTCCTGTTGCCCGAGAGGATGCTCGTGAGCTCAAGGTCACCCGAGACTGCCTTAAGGGAGGACAGGATCTCGCCAGAGTTTCCGATGCAGCTCATGCAGCCGAAGCCGCAAGTCCAGAAGCCGAGCTTGGCGAGGTACGGAGCGAGGCCGGCGCGGTCGAGCATGAGCGAGGTGGCATGGCTGCCAGGAGCAAGAATCCTCTTCACCCAAGGCTTGGCGCTCAGCCCGCGCTCGACTGCCTTCTTGGCGAGAATGCCTGCGGCGACCATCATCGCGGGGTCGGTTGCCGTAGTGCAGCTCGTGATAGCCGCGATAGCGATGGTCCCGTGGCCAAGCTCGTAGTCCTGGCCACCAGCGGAGACCGTCCTGAGGGCGTCGCGGTCCTCAATGCCATGGGAGGCGAGGCCCTTCTCGAATCGCTCCCTGAGGCCCGCGACCGTGGTGCGGTCGTGCGGGCGCGAAGGACCGGCGAGGCTCAGCTCGACGGTCGAAAGGTCCAGCTTGATGGTACGTGAGTACGTCCTACCCTCGGAGGCACCCCAGACCCCCTGAATCTTGAGATACTCGCGGGTGAAGGCGATGTCGTCAGCGTTCCTGCCCGTAAGCTCGAGGTACGCGGTCGCCTGGTCGTCGACCGGAAAGAGCGTCGTGGTGGCGCCGTACTCCGGCGTCATGTTCGAGACGCAAGCGCGCTGCGTGGCCGAGAGTGTGGAGACGCCCTCGCCGGTGACCTCAACCAGAGAGCCGACGACGCCCTCGGACCTAAGCAGCTGTGCGACGGTCAGCGCGAGGTCCATGCCACCGACGCCGTCGCGCAGCTTGCCGGTGAGTTCAAGGGAGACGACGGGGGGAACGAGCATGGAGATGGGCTGGCCGAGCGCCGCAGCCTCGGCCTCGATGCCGCCCACACCCCAGCCCAGTACGCCAAGGCCGTTGGCGGTGGTGGTGTGGGAGTCTGTTCCCACGAGCGTATCGAAGCAGGCAACGGGAACGTCGCCCTGCGCGAGGGCGTCGGTCCCCACTACCTCGCAGAAGCGCTCCATGTTGAGCTGGTGGCAGATGCCGCCTCCGGGCGGGACGATGCGAACGTTGTCGAAGGAGTTCGCGGCCCACTTGAGGAAGGCGAAGCGCTCGTGGTTTCGCCGGGCCTCCTTGCGCTGGTTGGCGTCGGCCGCGTCCTGGCTTCCGGCGCAGTCGGCGATGACGGAGTGGTCGACGACGAGCGTGCAGGGAATGCGCGGGCTGACCTTTGCGGGATCGCCGCCGCGCTCGACCATTGCGTCGCGCATGGCCGCGAAGTCGACGAACACGGGCACGCCCGTGAAGTCCTGGAACAGGACGCGGGCGGGCATGAACTCGATTTCGTCGCCCTGCTCGCCGGCCATGCCGGCCTTAACGACGCGGCTGGCGAGCTCGACCGCAGCCTCGTCGCTCTGGGCACGCCTGACGCAGTTCTCGAGAAGAATGACCAGGGCCCTCGGCAGAGATGACGCCCCGGGAATGGACGAGACGTCGTAGACCATGCGCTTTACGCCAGACACCTCAACAGGCCTGGGCTTTCTTGCCTGGACTACAGCACGGTAGAAATCGTTACTTGCCTGCATTGAGACTCTCCACTCTCGCGATGATTCGATCTATTGCATGTGCCGTCCCGCGCCCTTCCTGCACGGCGGCGAACGTCCTAACGAATAAGAATATGCCTGAAACAGACAACGCGAGCGCAACGCCAACAGAAATTAACGTAGGAGCACCGACCGAGAAGAACGAGCTGAACACGGTGCAGCCGAACACAGCGATGGCGACGACGACCGCCAGCACGAAAAGCCTGAAGGGATTGAGGGGAAGCGATATGCGATAGATGAGCGCCGTGCCGATCGCAAACATCTCGAGCATGCAGCAGGTAGAGAGCTCGCTCACCGACCAGCCAAGGATGCGCGCGACGAGAATCGTGAGGAACAGCGACGCGATGACTGCCCCGGAGGCCGGCAGCGAGCGCGACAGGACGTTGCGGATGAACGAGCCCCTGACGCGGTCGTGGTTCGGCTCGAGCGCGAGCAGGAACGACGGGACCCCGATCACTGCGGTACTCACGAGCGACATCTGCACGGGAATGAAGGGGTACGGCGGAAGGGCGATGCAGATGAGGGCGAGCACCATCGTGTAAACGGTCTTCATAAGGAACAGGGCCGCCGACCTCTCGAGGTTGTTTATCGAGCGGCGCCCCTCGGCAACGACCTCGGGCATGTGGGCGAAGTCGTTGTCGGCGAGCACTATCTCGGCCACGTTTCGCGCCGCGGCAGAACCCGCCGCCATCGCGACCGAGCAGTCAGCCTCCTTGAGCGCGAGGACGTCGTTCACACCATCCCCCGTCATGGCAACGACGTGCCCCTGCGCCTTGAGGGCCCTCAGCAGCGACCTCTTCATCTGCGGCGTGACGCGTCCGAAGACGCGGCACTCCTCCACGGCCCTCGCGACCTCGCGCTCGTCGGAAAGCGTTGACGCGTCCACAAAGCGTTGCGCGCCGGGGACGCCGACGGCCCGCGCGATACCCGATACCGTATAGGGGTCGTCGCCGGAGATGACCCGGATGTCGACCCCCTGCCTCTTGAAGAACTCCATGGTCGCGCGGGCCGTCGGTCGAATCTCGTCCTGGATGGCGAGATAACCAATCAGGCGGGCACGGCCCAGCGGGCGCCCCCCGTCGTCGAATCCGTCGAACTCGCAAACCGCAAGCACGCGCGAGAGCTGGCCGAACGAGCGAACCTCCTCCTCGTGGGCGGAATAGTCCCGTGCGAGCACGAACTGCGCGGCGCCCATGGCCAGGGCGCGGCCGTCCACGGTCAGGCAACCCGAGAGCTTTGTGGCGGACGAGAAGGGAACGGTCCTGACGGCGGCCTGGGCGACGAGCCCACGCCCCTCTCCAAAGGAGATGATGGCGCGCGAGGTCTCGTTCGCATCGGCCTCGAGGGCGCGGGCTATGGTGTAGGCGGCCGACGCGGCCCCCTCGCCGCGGGCCTCGGAGACCTCCATGGCGCCGGTCGTGATGGTCCCGGTCTTGTCGAGGCAGAGGACGTCGACGCGGGCCAGCGACTCGACGCAATAGGCCTGCTGAACCAGGACCTTGCGGGCGGCGAGGCGCGTGGTCGCGATTGCGAAGACGCTCGAGGTGAGAAGGACGAGCCCCTGCGGAATCATGCCGATCACCGCCGCGACCGTCTGGAGTATCGCGGCGTCGTGGCCGAAGCGAGACGAGAGCATGAGCCTCGCAAAAAGGCCGATTCCCAGGGGGACGAGGGCGAAGGTGCCGAGTTTGATGATGAAGTCGAGCGTGTCGACGATCTCGGACGAGACCGGCTTCACGTACTTGGCCTCCGCGTTGATCTTCGCGGCAAAGCCGTCCTGCCCCACTTTCGTCACGCGGTATCGGACCGAGCCCGTCTCGACGAATGACCCCGAGAACACCTGCGAGCCCGAGGCCTTCTCGATGGCATCGCTCTCACCGGTCAGGAGGCTCTCGTTCACGAGCGCCTCCCCACTCACGACCTCTCCGTCGGCGGGAATCTGGTCGCCGTGGGACACGAGGACCATGTCATCCAGGACGACGTCCTCAACGGAAATGCCGCGCACTTCTCCGGCGCGCATGACGCGGACCTCCTTGGCGGTCATGATGGAGAGCTTGTCAACCATGCGCTTGGCACGGATCTCCTGCGTGACGCCGATGACGAGGTTCGAGACCACGACCGCCACAAAGGCGACGTTCTTGTAGGAACCCGTCGAAAGCACGAGCAGAGCCATCGCAAGGTTGACCGCGTTGAAGAGCGTGCAAGCGTGCTCGCCGAGGATGCGGGCGACCGATTTTGTCCTCACATCAGTGTTGGAGTTGGTGAGACCCCTCGATACGCGCAGGTCGACCTCCTCGCGCGTGAGGCCGCACTCCTCATACCCTGTCGACGTGAACATATCCTCGTTCATCGGACCTCCTCGCACGATGTCACGATGGACATTGTACGCGATGGGGCGAATCGCAAAGTGACAAGCAATCACGACCCCCGTGGCAGAGCGTTGAAGTATAATCACTTTTCGCGTGGCCCCATAGCTCAGTGGATCAGAGCGTTCGCCTCCGGAGCGAAAGGTCGTGGGTTCGAACCCCACTGGGGTCACCATTTCTTATTATTTGCGGTTGAAGCTGCATAAAGCTTGCCGCGTTACATCCTTCGTAACACTTTTAGTGCCGCACGGTGTGCCAACGTTGTTTGTTGTAGCATCGGCTCAGGTTTATTCGAGCTGCGTATACAGCAAGAAAGGCACGCCCATGATTGCAATCGTTAAAGAGTCGGCCACCAACGACCAGCTTCAGCACTTCGTCAAGTGGATCGAGGGCCGAGGATTCAGAACCAACGTCTCTCGAGGCGAGAACGAGACCGTCGTCGGAATCATCGGTGACACCACCCAGATCGACCCGTTCCTCCTCGAGTCGATGGACATCATCGAGACCGTGAGGCGCGTCTCGGAGCCGTTCAAGAAGGCGAACCGCAAGTTCCACCCCGAGGACACCATCGTCGACTGCGGCCACGGCGTAAAGATCGGCGGAGGAAACTTCCAGGTTATGGCAGGTCCGTGCTCGGTTGAGGGCAAGAACCTGATCGAGATCGCACGCTGCGTCAAGGACGCCGGGGCAACCATGCTGCGCGGCGGCGCATACAAGCCCCGCACCTCCCCCTACTCCTACCAGGGTATGGGCGAGAAGGGCCTCGACCTTCTCCTCGAGGCCTCCGCGGAGCTCGACATGCCCATCGTCACCGAGGTAATGGACCCGCGCGACGTTCAGCTGTTCGTCGACAAGAAGATCGACGTCATGCAGATCGGCGCGCGAAACGCGCAGAACTTCTCGCTGCTCAAGGAGGTCGGCAAGACCAAAACCCCCATCCTGCTGAAGCGAGGCATGTCCGGCACGATCGACGAGCTCCTCATGGCCGCCGAGTACATCATGAGCGAGGGAAACGAGAACGTCATCCTCTGCGAGAGGGGCATCCGCACCTTCGAGACGCGCACGCGCAACACCTTTGACGTGAACGCCATCCCGGTGCTCCATCACCTCTCCCACCTGCCCGTGGTCGGCGACCCCAGCCACTCGACAGGCTACACGCGCTACGTTCGCCCCGCCGCCTACGCGGCGACGGCAGCCGGAGCCGACGGCCTCGAGATTGAGGTCCACAACTGCCCGCAGGAGGCCTGGTCGGACGGCGCCCAGGCCCTGACTCCCGCCCAGTTCGCCGACGCCATGAAGCGCATCGCGCTCATCCGTGAGGCCGTCACGGCAGACCTGGACAAGGAGTAACGCATGGCTAAGGGCGAAAAGCGCACCTTCGTCCCCGGGCGCGTCGGCGTCGTGGGACTGGGCCTCATGGGCGGATCGTTCGCCAAGGCGGCGCACCAGGGCGGGCAGGAGGTGTACGCCTGGAATCGCACGCGCTCCACGCTCGAGCTCGCCATGATCGACACGATCGACGGAGAGCTGACGGAAGAGGTCGTCGGGACCTGCGAGCTCATCATACTTGCGGGCTACCCCCAGGTGAGCGTCGATTGGATGCGCGACATGGAAGGCCTCATATCGCCCGGCGCGCTCGTAATCGACACCGTGGGCGTCAAGCGCGTCATCTGCGACAAGTGCTTCGAAATCGCCGCGCAGCACGATTGGACCTTCGTCGGCTGTCACCCGATGGCTGGGACGCAGTACTCTGGATACGCGCACTCCCGCGCGAACATGTTCCACGGCGCTCCGATGGTCGTCGTGGCGCCCGACGACGCGGATGACTTCGAGCGCGCAGACGTGCTCGAGCGGCTCAAGGCGCTTCTCGCCCCCTGTGGCTTCGGGTCCTTCACCCTCGCGAGCGCCGACTTCCACGACCAGCAGATTGCATACACCTCGCAGCTCGCGCACGTCGTGTCCAACGCATACGTGAAGAGTCCCGCAGCCCAGATGCACAAGGGCTTCTCGGCAGGGTCGTACAAGGACCTCACGCGTGTGGCGCGGCTCAACGCGCCCATGTGGACGGAGCTGTTCCTCGACAACGCAGACTACCTCTCGCGAGAGATCGGCACGATCATCGACAACCTCAAGGCATACAAGGACGCACTGGACAGCCACGACGCACAGAGGCTCGAGGAGCTCCTGGCCGAGGGGGACAGGCTCAAGAAGGAGGCCGAGAAGCGATGAGCGAAACATGGTCGATTCCCGTAGACACGCCCTCACGCTCCTACGTGGTGCACGTGGGACAGGGGATCCTGGACGAGACGGGGCAGATCGTTCGCGAGGCATGTGGCGGGACCAAGGCCTGCATCATCTCCGACTCGAACGTCGCCCCGCTGTACGCCGACGCTGTAGCGGGATCTCTTGCGGACGCCGGCTATTCATGCACGCTCCAGATCTTCGAGGCCGGCGAGGCATCGAAGCGCGTCGACACCCTCGCGGACCTACTCGAGGGGCTTGCGACGTCCGAGCTATCCAGGGACGACGTGGTCGTCGCCCTGGGAGGCGGCGTTACAGGCGACATGGGTGGGCTCGCCGGTGCCCTCTACCTCCGCGGATGCAAGGTCGTGCAGATCCCAACGTCGCTTCTGGCCATGGTCGATTCCTCCGTCGGCGGCAAGACGGCGATCGACCTCGAGGCAGGCAAGAACCTCGCCGGCTGCTTCTTCCAGCCCCACGCGGTTATCGCCGACATCGACTGCCTGGACACCCTCACCCCCGAGCTCTTCACGGACTCATGCGGCGAAGTCATCAAGCACGGTGTCATAGCAGACCCCACCCTCTTCGACGAGATTGGCGCGTCGCCACTCAATGGCAACCAGGCTGACAGCGACTACATCGCGCGCATCGTCGCAAGAAACATCGTGATCAAGCGCGACGTGGTGAACCAGGACGAGCGCGAGCGCGGCCTAAGGCAGATTCTCAACTTCGGCCACACCATCGGCCACGCCATCGAGGCGGCCAGCGGCTTCGAGCTGGGCCATGGCTCGTCGGTCGCGGCCGGAATGTGCTGCATCGCCCGCGCGAGCGCAAAGAAGGGCTGGTGCGACAGCGAGGTCGCCAAGAAGATCGTCGAAGCCGTCTCGGCCTACGGCCTGCCCACTGACACCGCGATACCTCACGACACGCTGCTCGACTTTGCCACGCACGACAAGAAGCGCCACGGAGACGGCGTGAACGTCGTGGTTCCCACCGCGATAGGCACCGTGGAGGTAAAGAAGGTGAGCCTCAACGGGCTCACCGAACTCATCGACCTTGGCTGCGGCGCAAACTAGGGAGACCCCTTGGACATTCTCATCAGACCACACGCCCTCGAGGGAAGCGTCGACGCCATCGCGTCCAAGTCGATGGCGCACAGGCTCCTGACTCTCGCGGCGCTCTGTCCGAACAGGACGGACCTCAACTGCAACACGACCTCAAAGGACATCGAGGCGACGGCTGGGTGTCTGGAGGCGCTGGGCGCGCACGTTGCGCGCACCCGGGTCGGCTTTCGCGTGAACCCGATTGACGCCGCACGCGGGGGCGCGACGCTTGACTGCGGCGAGTCTGGGTCGACCCTCCGATTCCTGCTACCGGTCGCGGCGGCCCTCGGCTGCGGCGCAAGCTTCACCGGCCACGGAAGGCTGGCGCAGAGGCCACTCTCCCCTCTATACGAGGAGCTGCAGGCCCATGGGGTCAAACTGAGCGCACAGGGCAGCTTCCCCCTCACCGTCAGCGGAGAGCTCGAGCCCGGAGACTTCTTCATTCCCGGCAACGTCTCGTCCCAATACATCAGCGGACTTCTCATGGCAGCACCCCTCATGGGCGCTCGCACGAGGGTGTTCGTCGGCGAGCCCGTCGAATCGCGCTCGTACGTCAACATCACCATCAGGGCCCTTGAGACATTCGGGGTCCATGTGAGCACCGGCCACGAGGAGCGCAAGGGGCGCCCCTGCACGGTATACGAGGTCGACCCATCCAGGCGTCTCGCGTCGCCGAGCGTCGCCACCGTCGAGGGAGACTGGTCCAACTCCGCGTTCTGGCTTGCCGCCGGCGCGATGGCAAACAGCGTCGAGGTCGACGGGCTCGACATGGGCTCTACCCAAGGCGACCGTGCAATCATGGCGGCGCTCGCCGCCTACGGCGCGACGGTCAGAAGGGGGCCCGTAAGCGCTACCTGCGTGCACGACCGGCTGGAAGGCCGCACGATAGACGTGTCGGACATCCCAGACCTCGTGCCGCCCCTCGCGGCGGTCGCCTGCCTCGCCGAGGGAACCACCAAGATCGTCGGCGCAGCGCGGCTGCGCCTCAAGGAGTCTGACCGCCTGGCGACCGTCAGCGACGCGCTCAGGGCAATGGGTGCCGACATCAGCATCGAGGGTGACGGCCTGGAGATCCAGGGCGGACGCGCGCTCGCGGGCGGGGTAGTCGACGCCGCAAACGACCATAGAATCGCAATGATGGCCGCCGTCGCAGGAGCCTCCGCGACGGGCGAGACGCTCATCCGCGGGGCGGAGTGCGTCTCGAAGTCCTACCCAGGCTTCTTCGATGACTACAGGAAGCTTGGCGGAATCGCCGAGGAGCGTGATGCTTAGATGTCGTCAACCTTTGGGACCACCCTCAGGGTCACCGTGTTCGGACAGTCCCACTCGCAGGCAATCGGCTGCGTCGTCGAGGGTTTTCCCTCGGGAATCGTCGTCGACAGGAAGCGCCTCGAGAGGTTCATGGCCAGGCGCGCGCCCGGACGGGGCAGCTGGACGACCCCGCGCAAGGAGGCCGACCTGCCCAACTTCGTAAGCGGGCTCAATATGAGGGGCGCGACCTGCGGCGCCCCGCTCTGCGCCGTCATCGAGAACACCAACACGCGCTCGGGCGACTACGACAACCTCCTGCGCGTGCCCCGCCCCGGGCACGCAGACTTTACCGCCGAGCAGAAGTGGCACGGCAACCAGGACGTTCCCGGAGGCGGACACTTCTCGGGCCGGCTCACCGCGCCCCTTTGCGTGGCGGGGGGCATCGCCCTTCAGTACCTGGAGGAGAGGGGCGTGCACATCGGTGCGCACCTCCTCTCGGTCGGAGCCGCCTGCGACAAGCCCTTCGCCGCCCTCGACAACACGGAGCGGGGGCGCAAGACGCTCGAGCGCCAGCTCGAAGCGCTCGCGGACGGAAGGGCCTTCCCGACGCTCAGCGAGAGCGCCGCCGCGGCGATGCTCAACGAGATCGACAAGGCGCGCCAGGCGCTCGACTCCGTCGGGGGCGTCATCGAGTGCGTCGCCACGGGAATGCCCGCAGGCGTGGGCTCCCCCATGTTCGACGGCGTCGAGAACGCGATTGCCCGCGCGGCCTTCGGAATCCCCGCCGTCAAGGGCATCGAGTTCGGACGCGGGTTCGAGGCCGCGCGGCTCCGCGGGTCCCAGAACAACGACCCGTATCGCATGACAAGCGAGGGCGCGGCGCCCCAGACCAACAACGCAGGTGGCGCACTGGGCGGCATCACCACGGGAGCGCCCGTGTTGTTCAGGCTGGCCATCAAGCCGACGCCAAGCATTTCTCGCCCACAGGAGTCGGTCGATCTTTCCGCCAACAAGAACGAGGAGCTCGAGATCAGGGGACGCCACGACCCCTGCATTGCCCCGCGCGCGGTCCCGGTCGCCGAGGCGGTCTGCGCTCTGGCGCTCCTGGACTGCATACTCTCGTTCCCCGCTGAAATACAAGACTAGAAGGCACGGTGCAGCAAACGATGCAAGACCTCTCCGTAACCCGCAAACAGATTGACGCGATCGACACCGAAATCGTCAACCTCTTCGTCAGACGCATGGCCTGCGCCGACGAGGTGGCCGCATACAAGGCCGAGCACCACCTGCCTGTTCTGGACCGCTCGCGCGAGCGCGAGCTGCTCGCCAAGCGTGCCTCCATGGTGCCGGAGGACCTGAGGGGGTACACCCAGGTGCTCTTCCAGCTGCTGATGGAGGCGTCGCGTAACCGTCAGAGCGAGGCCCTGGGCGCAAACGGCGAGAGCGTCGAAAGGATAGCGGCAGCGCTCGAGAGCAGCCCCGAGCTCTTCCCCTCTGAAGCATACGTCGCCTGCCAGGGCGTCGAGGGTGCGTACCAGCAGATCGCGACCGACCGCATCTTCAAGCACGCCAACATCAGCTACTTCGACACCTTCGACGGCGTCTTCCGCGCGGTCGAGGAGGGCTTCTGCTCCTATGGCGTGGTACCGCTGGAGAACAGCACTGCCGGATCGGTGACGCAGGTCTTCGACCTCATGATGAAGCACAAGTTCCACATCGTGCGAACCTGCCGCCTGAAGATCGACCACAACCTCCTGGCAAAGCCGGGCAGCGGCCTCGAGTCTATCCGCCACATCTACAGTCACGAGCAGGCCATCAACCAGTGCGGCGACTTCCTGGGGTCCCTCAAGGGCGTTTCTGTCCACAGCTGCGAGAACACGGCCGTTGCCGCACAGATGGTCGCCGAGAGCGATGGCGCCGACATCGCCGCCATCGCCTCGCGCTCCAGCGCCGAGATCTACGGCCTCGACGCGCTCGCCAAGAACGTGCAGGACCAGGGGAACAACTACACCAGGTTCGCGGTCATCGCAAAGGACCTCGTCATCTACCCTGGCGCCGACAGGAGCTCGCTCATGATCGTCGTCAACCACGAGCCCGGCGCGCTCTACAAGGTCCTCGCGAAGTTCTACGACTTGGACATCAACATCATCAAGCTCGAGAGCCGCCCCATTCCCGACCGCGACTTCGAGTTCATGTTCTATTTCGACGTGCAGTGCCCCGCTGCCGCGCCCGAGTTCCTCACGCTCATGAGATCGCTGGAAGATGCCTGCGAGGAATACCGCTACCTCGGCAGCTACTCAGAGATCGTTTAGGGGGCGGTCAAATGCTGCCGCAAAACGACCTGACGTTCGGCCTGGTGGGAAGGAAGCTTGGTCACAGCTGGTCTCCCCAGATTCACGAGATGCTGGGCTCGGCCCCCTACTCGCTGGTCGAGCTCGAGCCGCAGGAGGTCGAGGGTTTCCTGCGAGGGGGCTCCTGGCAGGGGCTCAACGTGACGATTCCCTACAAAGCCGTCGCCGCACAGGTGGCCGGCCAGACGAGCGAGCGCGTGCGCAGGCTCGGCGTGGCAAACACCCTCGTGCGAAGGCCGGACGGAACCATCTTTGCCGAAAACACCGACGTCCTCGGCTTCTCGTGGATGCTCGAGCGCTTCTGTCGGAACAGTCTTTGCGCCGAGGCATGCGAAGCGCTTCGCGGCGCGAAGGCGCTCGTGCTGGGAAGCGGGGGCGCGAGCCAAGCCGTACAGATGGCGCTGCGCGAGACGAGCGCCAACGTGGTCGTGATCTCCCGCAGCGGAGAAGAGCGCTACGAAACGATCTTGGAGCGCCACGCCGACGCGAGGTTGATCGTGAACGCCACGCCCGTCGGCATGTACCCCAACTGCCCCGCAACGCCGATCGAGCCTGACGTCCTCCAGAAGATGGACGACCTTGCCGGCGTGCTCGACGTGGTCTACAACCCCGAGAGGACGGGCATCTGCCTCGCGGCCGAGCGCCTGGGCATACCGAGCGAGTCGGGGCTCGCGATGCTTGTCTCGCAGGCCTTCTGGTCAAGCCGGCTCTTCCAGAGAGAGGCTCTGGACGACTCCCTGGTAGAGACCATCGAGAAGGACCTGCGCTCGCGCATGAGGAACATCGTCCTCATCGGAATGCCAGGCGTGGGCAAGACGACTTCCGGCCGACAGCTCGCGCGCCTGCTCAAGAGGCCCTTCGTCGACCTTGACGACGCCTTCGAGCTTGAGATCGGGTCAAGCCCGGCGGAATTCATCCGAAGCAAAGGCGAGGCGTCCTTCCGAAGGCGAGAGTCCGAGATCGCCGCCTCCTACGCGGAGCGCTCGGGCTTCGTGATTGCCTGCGGCGGCGGCATTGTGACGAGGCCCGAGAACTACGACCTTCTCCACCAGAACGGCACGCTGGTCTATCTGGACAGGCCGATTGACGCCCTGTCCACAAGCGGGCGGCCAATCTCTCAGAATCGGGGCGTGGCGGAGCTTGCGCGGGAACGCGGACCGCTCTACGAGTCGTGGGCCGACCTCAGACTCGGCTGCACGGGAAGCCCAGCGGGAGACGCGGCTGCGATAGCAAGCGAGCTCGGGCTTACACATTAGGCGAATCGTAACCTCGTTCACCCGTTTTATCTGTACGTTTGCCGCTCATGCGCATCGTTCTGAAAACGGTCTCAGCACCCAAGCCTATACTTGCGCAGAATGTGCCGACATACGGCCACGAGCATAGCCAATCGATAGTAGACAAGGGGTCAGAAAGAATGACGACAGACGAGACGGCAGCAGCGGTCCTCCGATGCGTTGGCGGAAAGGCGAACGTCCTCGGCAACTCGCTCTGCATGACAAGGCTTCGCCTGAGCGTCGCGAACCCAACATTGGTCGATCGCGAGGGAATCAACTCTATCGCTGGCGTGCTGGGAACCACCACGCGCGGCGCGAACGGAATCGAGGTCGTGTTCGGCCCGCGCGTCGTGCAGGAGGTCTTCGACTCGTTCGAGGCCCTCACCGGACTCGACTCCACCAACGAGAAAATGCCGCCCTCAACGGGATTCACGCCCTCAAACCTCAGGGTGCACATCAACCCAAACCACGGAGAGGCCGAGCATGATGCCACCGAGCTTGCGCGCGAACTCGACTCTATCGCCTCGAGGGGCGACGACACGGGAGAGCACGACCTCGAGGACCTCACTCAGATGCTGCTCGACAGCGAGCCCGAGCCCTCTGCGCAGACCGACGACAGCCTCTACGACGAGGATGGCAAGAGAGTCCTCGTCATCAACGGCCCGAACATCAACATGCTGGGCATCCGCGAGCCGGAGCTGTACGGCAAGGAAGACTTCCCCACCCTGCTCAAGCTCTGCAAGACGGCCGCACAGGAGGTCGGATTCGTGGACTGTACCTGCTACCAGTCGAACCACGAGGGTGACTTGGTCGACAAGATCCAAGACGCCTACCAGGTGTACGACGGCATCGTGATCAACCCCGGCGCCTACACCCACACCTCGATCGCAATTCTGGACGCGCTCAAGGCAGTATCCATCCCCACGGTAGAAGTCCACATCTCAAAGGTGGACGAGCGCGAGGAGTTCAGGCAAATCTCGTATGTCAGGGCGGCCTGCTTCGAGACAATCATGGGCATGGGCATCCAAGGCTACGAAAAGGCCATCCGAGACCTGGCGGAGTACCTCTCCGCCGCAGACTAGCCCGGACTAGCGGCACATCCAGACGGCACCGTCACTCACGAGGACGTCCACGGGGACGTCGTGCTCGTCATGGGGCAGCGGGTTGCTGCTAATCTGAATCGTGCGCGCAAGGCCGATTTTGGTCCCCGAGTATCCCGCCAGGAAGTTGTCGAAGTAGCCGGCGCCATAACCCACGCGATAGCCGCTTCCGTCAAAGACGAGGCCGGGAACGACACAGACGGATCCCTTGAAGTCGCAGTCGTCGAGCGGGCGGGAAGAAGCGGTCTCGACAACGGGCTCAAGCGCACCTCGAGCGCCGGGACGCAGGTCGTCGAGCGAGTCGACGACATAGTACTCAAGCGATCGCTCGCCGCCGACGCAGCGGGGCAGAGCGACCGACTTGCCGTCAGCCCAGGCATTCTTCAGAATCGCAGACGTGTCGATCTCATCACGGTAGGCAACGTAGCCCAGAACAAGGTCAGAATCACGGTAGGCGGAGCAGGCCCTGAGATGCCGCGCTATCTCGTCGTCGATGCGCCTCCTGACGGAATCTGAGAGCGACCCCATAACTGCAAGGTAACCGTTGCGCAGCGCATCCCTGCTTGCGTCCTCGCCATATGAACTTGCCACGCAGCCTCCTTTCGTCCACCCTACTTTAGCGTATCGTAGGTGCGTGAAGCGCAATATCAGCGCACGTCGTAACAAATTGAGTCATCTGGAATCATTTCAGAAGCACCATCGACGCAGAAGGAAACCATGGGAGAGACCGTCGCCATCGGAGAGTTTGAGGTTGAAGTACGCAGGGCCCGCGTACGCCGAGTCACCCTGCGAATCGCCCCGGACGGCAGCGTACGCGTCACGGCACCCAACGCATGCCCCATCCAGGACATAGAGGCATTCGTGCGCGACAAGGCGACCTGGGCAGAGTCACGGCGCGAGGGCGTGCTGAGGGCGCGGCGCGAGGAGCTTGCAATGTGGTCGGATGGTGGATGCGTCGAATACCTAGGAGAAGCGCTCACGCTCTCGGTCGAGAGGGACGCGGCGACGCATGCCGCCCAATTCGCCGAGCGGTCGGGAGAACGCATCATCGTCCACCTCGCCGACTTCACGACGTCCGAGGAGGTCACCGGGCAGACGCAAGCGCTTGTGGAGGCATGGCTCGAGGAGCGGATGGAGGAACTTCTCCCCGGGCTCTTCGCGAAGATCGAGCGCAGGATGCAGCTTAGGTGCTCGGGATGGCGCATACGACGCATGAAGTCGCGTTGGGGCTCGTGCAACACCAAGACGCGCATGATATGCCTTAACGCGCAGCTGGTGGAATACCCCATCGAGTGCCTCGAGTCGGTCATCGCCCACGAGCTCTGCCACCTGATCGAGCCGACGCACAACGAGCGCTTCCACCAGCTGCTCGATACCTACTACCCCGCGAACCGCGAGGCGCGCAGAATCCTCAACCTGAGACCACCGAGGCGATAGCAAGACCATGTGCCGGTATTGGCACAAGATATCAGACAAGGCGTTGCCAGGCCTCAATTTGCCGTAACATATATCAGTCAACAACGAAAAAGCGAGGAGTATTACATGCCCAACGAGGGAAGCTACGAGGAGGCGCTTAGGCGCAGCAGCAAGGTCAAGGCGGACCTTGCGGAGGGTAACGTCGAGAAGTACACCATGCTCACGGGTGACCGTCCCACCGGCCGCCTTCACCTGGGACACTACTTCGGCACCATCAAGGAGCGCGTACGCCTTCAGAACATCGGCGTGAACACCAACATCATCATCGCGGACTACCAGGTCATCACCGACCGCGACACGACGGGGCAGATCCAGGACAACGTCTACAACATGGTCATGGACTACCTTGCCTGCGGTGTCGACCCTGACAAGACCATGATCTTCACCCATTCCGCCGTGCCCGCGGAGAACCAGCTGATGCTTCCCTTCCTCTCGCTCGTCAGCGAGGCGGAGATGCAGCGCAACCCGACGGTCAAGGCCGAGATGGAGGCCTCGGGCCACGCGCTCACGGGACTGCTTCTAACCTACCCGGTCCACCAGGCCTGCGACATCCTCTTCTGCAAGGGCAACATCGTGCCCGTGGGACGAGACCAGCTCCCCCACATCGAGGTCACCAACAAGATAGCGCGCACCTTCAACAACCGCTACAGCAAGAAGAACCCCATCTTCCCGATGGTGACAGGCCTCATCAACGACACGCCTCTCGTGCCCGGCCTCGACGGTCGCAAGATGAGCAAGTCGTACGGAAACGCAATCTCGATCAGCATGACCGAGGCCGAGACGGCGAAGCTCATCAAGAAGTCCAAGACCGACTCCGAGCGAAACATCACGTTCGACCCCGAAAACCGACCCGAGGTATCCGCGCTCCTCACGACCGCCGGCATCTGCTCCGGACGTGATCCGAAGGAGCTTGCGGAGGAGATCGGAATGGGCGGCGCCGGAGCGCTCAAGAAGATCGTCACCGAGTCCGTTAACGAGTACTTTGCCCCCATCCGTGAGCGCCGTCACCAGTACGAGCAGGACCTTGACTACGTCAAGGACGTCCTGCACGAGGGCAACCGCAAGGCCAACGAGATCGCCAACAGAACGCTTGACGAGGTTCGCGAGGCCATGGGTATGGTCTACTAGCAAAGATACGCCGCGCACGGGGTGCCTGCTCCAGCGCAGAGACGCGAAATTGGGAGAGGGACGGCCACGACGGTCGTCCCTCTCCCCTCTTTTGCATATCAAGCTCGGCCCAAAGCCCAGATTGCCCCTAGAGCACCGCCATGGCAATGGAAAGAGCCACCATGTTGGCGACGGCCGTCACGACGACCGCCTTCAGACAGTCGAGATGCGGTTGAGGACGTAGTTCGAGAGGCCCGTGACGGACATGAGAATCGAGAAGCCGCGGGAAAGGCCAACGATCATGACGGCGCCCATCATGTCCGCGCAGCCACGCATGAACTCGTTGACAGTATCGTGCTTCAACAAACAGGAGACCACGCCGATGACGATGCCTATGAGAAGGAACCAGGTAGCAGACTCGGCGAAGTACCGCTTCCCAAACGGAACGTTCGTAAGGTAGGAAGACCAGCCTGCGATCGTTTGCTCGGTCAACGAGAGGGTACCCTCGACGTCGCCACGCTCGACGTCGCCACGCTCGTCGTCGCTCATGAGCGTCGAACCCTTGTCCGCCCTGCCCCCCCTCTTGCGTAGAGCATGACAATGAACACCGCAATAAGGTAAGAGGTGACGAGAAGGATGAGGCCGAGGGCGATTACGATGCCCAAATTTGAATAAAAAAACGCCCCCGGAAACGGGGGCGCCTTTCGTTCAGTTCCGAATGCTGAGTCTTAGGCGGGGACAACGAGCATCGCGATGGTGAGGATGATGATGGAAACGACCGCAATGGCCGCGACAATCTTGAGGGCAAACTTGACCCAGGTTCCGTACTCAACGCGAGAGAGCGCAAGGCCGCCCATGATGGCACCATTCGTCGGGGTGATGAGGTTCACGGCGCCGGAGGCGGCAGAGAAGATCATGACCATGACGGCAGGATTGAAGCCAAGCTGCTGAGCCAGGGGCCCCATGATCGGCATGGAAACGGTTGCCATGCCGGAGGTCGAGGGGATGAGGAAGGACAGCAAGAAGTAGAGCAGGTAAGAACCGATTGCGAAGACGATGCCCGAGGTGCCGGAAAGGGCGCCGGCAGCAGAGTTGAGGACATAGTCGGCGAGGCCGGTGGAGCTCATGAGGACGGACACGCCACGGGAGACGGCGATGATCATGACGACCGACATCATGTCGCCGGCACCAGCCATAAACTCGTCAACGATCTCGTGCTCGGAGAGGCCGCCCACGATGCCGATGATGATGGCAAGGAGCAGGAACCAGGTGGTGGACTCGGCGAAGTACCACTGGCCGAGAGGCGTGCCGGTCAGGAAGGCGGACCAGCCAGCGTTGTCGGTGACGGTGGAGGTCAGGGAACCGGACACGTCGTCGGAAAGCTCGAGGGTGCCGAGCTTGTCGGCGTCATACTGGGCGACGATGTCATCAGCAGTTACCTCGACGGTCTCCTCATGGGAAGCAGAGCCAGCAACGAAGAAGTTGACGCCCAGATCCTCCCAGGGAATGAAGGAGATGACCATGACGATGAAGGCAGCGGCGAAGAAGCAAAGGACGCCCTTCTGCTTGCCGGTGAGAGCAACCTCCTGGTTGTTCTCCTGGTCGTTCGAGTAGGCAGCCTCGGCGTTCTCGATCTCGGTCGCGCTCATGAGCGTGCGAGAGGGATCGGCCTTGACACGCTTAGCATAGCGGAGGACGAAGAACACTGCGATGATGTAGGAAGCGACGAGCAGGATAAGGCCGAGGCCGATGACGACACCCTGGTCAACCGCAATGTTGAGACCGGTGAGCGCAGCAGAAGCAACGCCGGTCGCGAACGGGTTAACGGTGGAGCCGAGGCAGCCGACGCCGGCACCAAGAAGGACCATCATCGCGCCAGTGAGCGAGTCATAGCCCGCGGCCATCATCGTGGCGGAGAGCAGTGCGTAGAAACCGACGGTCTCCTCGCACATGCCGTAGGTGGTGCCGCCGAAGGCGAACAGCGCCATGAGGATGGGGATGAGCCTGAGCTCGTTGCCGTTCATCTTGTGAACGAGGACGGCGATGCCGGTGCTCAGGGCATCCGTCTTGTTGACAATGCCGAGGAATCCACCGAGGACCATGACGAACAGGCAGACGTCAATGGCGTCCGCGAAGCCCTTGGCGGGCGCCATCAGGAAGTCACCCAGGGTAGCACCGGTAACGTCAGGCGTGGACCCCGACAGGATAACCGTAATGACAGCAACAATTGCAAGTAGGATGAAGATGATGGAGAAAGACGTTAGCATCTTCCTCTTCTTCTTCGGCTGCGTCGTGTCAGACATGACCGCAACTCCTTTCGACGTATTCTGCGTCAGTAAAGCCGTACAGAAACCCAAACGAAACAGAAACTGAACATAAAACGAAAAACTTCGCTATATATCCTACACGGGTTCTTCGAAAATCACAATAGTTAATTGCAAACGATATCCAATAGTCGGCCAAAGTAGAATAGTTGCCGATAGCGTAGGAATAATTACCGCATACAGACGGTTTGGTACCTTTCGTCGTTCATGTGAATAGACACGACAAAATGTTTACCTGCGTTTCTACTGATTACATCAGAAGAAGCACAGAGAATTGCGCCAAGAGACAGCAAATGCATCTTCAAAAGTATCTCTACCATATATATGGATAGTAATCTCTGGTTATCCATATATAGCTAATAGTGATACGATAATTGAACTTGACAGTTCAGATACTTTGCGCTAATGCACGAAAAAAGGCCCTCCCGATCTCTCGGAAGGGCCTCAAAGGAGTGACTACGCAGTCTTACTTAAGGGTTGCGTACATGACGGCCTTGATGGTGTGCATGCGGTTCTCGGCCTCGTCGAAGACCTTAGAGGCCTTGGACTCGAAGACCTCGTCGGTGACCTCCATCTCGGTGATGCCGAACTTCTCGGCAACCTCGGCACCCTTCTTGGTCTTGGTGTCGTGGAAGGAGGGCAGGCAGTGCAGGAAGATGGCGTCGTCGTTGGCCATGGCCATGACCTCGGAGGTGACGCGATAAGGAACCATCAGAGGGATGCGCTCCTTGTAGAAGTCGTCCGGCATGCCCATGGAGACCCAGATGTCGGTGTAGATGCAGTCGGCGCCGGTGACAGCCTTCTTGACATCGGACTCGAGGCGAATCTCGCAACCGTTCTCGGCAGCAATCTCGCGGCAGGTGGCAACGAGGTCCTCAGCGGGGAAGAAGCCCTCGGGAGCGCAGGCGACGAAGTTGACGCCGAGCTTGGCGCAGACGACCATCAGGGAGTTGGCAACGTTGTTGGCGGCATCGCCCATGAAGACGAGGGTGCGGCCCTTGATGTCGTTGTTGAAGTTCTCCTTGAAGGTGAGCATGTCAGCGAGCATCTGCGTGGGGTGGAACTGGTCAGTCAGGCCGTTCCAGACGGGGACGCCAGCGTAAGCGGCGAGCTCGTCGACCTTCTCCTGCTCGAAGCCACGGTACTCGATGCCGTCGAACATGCGACCGAGGACGCGAGCGGTATCGGCAATGGACTCCTTGTGGCCCATCTGGGAGCCAGAGGGATCAAGGTAGGTGACGCTCATGCCAAGGTCAGCAGCACCGACCTCAAAAGCGCAACGGGTACGAGTGGAGGTCTTCTCGAAGAGAAGAGCGACGCTCTTGCCCTCAAGGTAACGGTGAGGAACACCGGCGCGCTTCATGTTCTTGAAGTCGCGGGAGAGATCGAGCAGGTAGTTGATCTCCTCGGTAGAGAAGTCGAGGAGCTTGAGGAAGTGACGACCGCGAAGGTTGACGCCCATGTCTGATCCTTTCGATAACTTTCAAGGGCACACCATGTGCACTTGAGATAACAAAACACATCGTAAGCCCGGGGACGGACGAGCCGTCCCCGGAATTAGCCGCTACGGGACTTAGATGTCAGCGCGAGCGAAGGGCATGCTCATGCAGCGAGGGCCGCCACGGCCGCGAGAGAGCTCCGCGGACGGGACAACGAGGAGGTCGAGGCCCTCCTTGTAGAGCACGTCGTTCGTGACGGTGTTGCGCTGGTAGACGCAGATCTTGCCAGGAGCGACGCAGAGCGTGTTGGAACCATCGTTCCACTGCTCGCGAGCGGCAGCGACAGGGTCGCCGGCACCGCACTTGATGAGCTTGACGGCGTCGAGGCCGAGGGCCTTTGCCAGAATGTGCTCGAGGGTGTCGTTCATCTCCTCGATGGAGAGCTCTCCGTCGGTTGCACCCTTGGTGATCTTGAAGACCTGGAGGGTACCCATGATGCCCGGGTGGATGGTGAACTTGTCAACATCAATCTGGGTAAAGACGGTGTCGAGGTGCATGAAGGCTCGGGACGCGGGGATGTTGAATGCGTAGATCGTATCGATCTCGGAGCCCTTGTCTCCCCAGAACATGTTGCGAGCGAGCGTATCAATCGCGGAGGCCTGCGTGCGCTGGGAGATGCCGATGGCGAGCGTGTGAGCGTTGAGGTTCAAAACGTCGCCGCCCTCGGTGTGGTATGCGCTGTCGCGACGGTACCAGAGGGGAGCATCGTTGTACTCGGGGTGATCGCGGAAGATGTACTTGCCGAAGATCGTCTCTCGGTTGCGGGTGACGGAGTACATGTGGTTGAGGTTGACGCCCTTGCCAACGATCGCGAACGGGTCACGAGTGAAGTAGGTGTTGGGCATCGGGTCGATCAGGAGGTCGGTAACGGCATCCTGATCGTCGACGATCGCAGAGAGCGAACCGTTGGAGTGGGGCAGGTCGATCTCGTTCTTGCGGATGCCGGCGATGCACTTCTCGACGAATGCCTGGGTGTCCTCGATGGAGTCCATGAACTCCTTGACGGCAGCACGCGTGCTGTGACCGCGAAGACCAGACTCGTCGAGCCACTGGTTGGTGAACTCCTCACGAGTGCCAGCAGCGTCGAGGGCCTCGGCGACGAGCTTCTCGAGGTAGAGGACCTCGACACCCTCGCCACGAAGAAGCTCTGCAAACTTGTCGTGCTCGGCCTGTGCGACCTCCAGGAAGGGGATGTCGTCGAAGAGAAGGCGCTCAAGATCGTCGGGGGTGAGGTTCAGGAGCTCCTCGCCGGGACGGTGAAGGCAAACCTTCTGCAGGGGGCCAATTTCGCTGTGGACGTAGAGTCCGTTAGCCATGGTTCCTCCATTCCGTTTTGTGCCGAACATCAATCGACACAAGATGCAAATAGACAGACTGCAAAGGACGGACTCGAAGCGTTCGTGACGCGTTGCCCGAACCTCGCCTCTGTAGCCTTAACAATAACGCCAATTCGAACTATATCCAATAACTTTTTTCTTTTTTTCACGCGCTCCGGTAATTGGGGGGAACGGCGCCATTTTGCCCATAAGCGGTATCTAGCTCATATTCTGATCATAAATCCGCCTAATTTACCAGCAGATTTATGGATTAATCTGATAAATGACTACTTAACAGTGGTCATATCGAGCTATTTGTAACACTATATTTCCGCAGTTGAATGTCTTTCGCAATATTGACGATACTGCATAGTATTCTAGTTATATGTACTATGGAACAAATTATCGCGGTTCGTTCCAATACTGTGATTATGCTTTGCGCGCACATCAGTGCCCCGCGACGGGAGGCCGCACGCCTCACAGGTCGCCATCCACGGCCCCTCGAACGCCGGTGAAGGCCCCAACGATTGTGGAGTTGGCCCTTCATGGGGGCGCCGGAAGGCAATCTCAAGGATAATTTTGCCGACAGGGACGACGCAGAGGGTCGAACGGAGAGAGCATGCGTCTATATGTAGAGAGAATGGCGTACGGATCCGACGCAATCGCGCACGACAAGGACGGAAAGACGGTGTTCGTGCGCGGTGCCGTACCGGGAGACACGGTCGAGGCCACGCTCACCCAGGACAGCAAGACGTTCTCGAGGGCAAGCGTGGAGAGCGTGCTCGAGCCGTCTCCCTCGCGCGTGGACTCCCCCTGCCCCTACGCTGCCATCTGCGGCGGGTGCCCCTGGTCCTCCATGAGCCACGAGGCCCAGACGGAAGCCAAGAGGGCTGGCGTGGTGAACGCGCTCAAGCGCATCGGCCACTTCGACGCGGACCGGACCGAAGAGCTCGTACGCACCTGCGAGTCCCCGTCCGACCCATGGGGCTACCGCAACAAGGTCGAGCTCGCCTTCGCGCAAGCGGGCGCGCGCTCGATTATCGGCATGCACGCCGCGGACGAGAAGACCGTCGTCAGGGTAAATGACTGCCATCTGCTCGAGAAGCGATTCTCGAAGCTTCCTAAGAAGGTATCGGGCGCGGTCACCTACCTTGCCAACTCGCACGGCCTCACGTTCGACAGGATAGGCATCAGAGCCTCGAGGCGCACCGGAGAGTGCGAGGTGGCGCTGTGGACCCAGCCGGGCCCATTCCCACGAGCGCAGGTCGCCAAGATCTTGGGCGACGCCGCCAATCTGAGCTCGGTCGTCCGCGTCATGACGAAGGGACCCAAGAAGGCCCGGAAGATAGTGGGCGTGGAGCGCCTCGCTGGCCACGGGAACTGGTCGGAGGTAATAGGAGAAGAGAAGATGACCGTCTCCGCGCCCTCCTTCTTCCAGGTCAACACGGTAGGCGCAGAAAGGCTCGTCGAGCTCGTGGTTGAGAGCCTGGGCCCGCAGGAGGACGACGAGGCGATGGACCTCTACTCCGGCGCCGGGACCTTTACGCTCCCCCTTGCCCGCAGGTCGGCCTTCGTGTCTGCGGTCGAGTCGTACGGACCCGCCGTGCGCGACCTCAGGCGCAACCTCGAACAGGCGCACATTGAAAACGTCGACGCTGTCGGTGGAGACGCGGGCCGAGAGTTTCCCGACACAGACGCGGACATCATAGTTGTCGACCCGCCCCGAGCGGGACTCGCCGAAGACGTGGTGGCACAGCTGTCCGAACAGAGCGCTCGACGCATCGCCTACGTCTCGTGCGACCCGGCGACGCTCGCCCGCGACCTCGAACGCTTCGAGCGGGCAGGCAGCTATCGCGTGAAGTCGGTGTCCCCCGTCGACCTCTTCCCACAGACCTTCCACGTGGAAAACGTCACGATTCTCGAACGCGTCTAGGGCCTTTCATTAACAGAGCCCGTCTCGGGGTGGCGCTCCCGTGCGGGAAAGTGTACAAATGAACTCGGATCACCTTGGGATGGACCCAAGATGCAAGAGTGAGAGGATTCAATCATGAAGGCTACCGTCAACGAGGATTGCATCGGCTGCGGTCTTTGCGAGTCCACCTGCAACGCCGTGTTCACCATCGGTGACGAGGGCGTTGCCGTCGCAATCGAGGAGGACGTCCCCGAGGAGGCAGAAGACGCCGCCCAGGAGGCTTGCGACAACTGCCCCGTAGGCGCAATTACGGTCGAGTAGCCGAGCTCGCACCACAACAGGAGGGAGCCGTCCCGTACGGCTCCCTCCTTTTTGGAAAGGAACGCATCTTGATTCTTGCATCGGGTTCGCCGCGCCGGCGCGAGCTCTTGGAGGAGCTGGGAATTCGACCAGACATCCGTCCCTCGAGCATCGACGAGACTCCCCTGCCCGATGAGACTCCGCCGGAGCTCGTAAAGCGGCTCTCCCTGGAAAAAGCCATGGTCTGCCTCAAGAGCCTCGGGGAGGACGAGAGGGACACGATCCTCGCTGCCGACACCATCGTCTGGGGCGAGGACGGCCTACCACTGGGAAAGCCTGCGTCGGAAGAGGACGCTCGAACCATGCTCAGAAGACTCTCCGGAAGGACGCACCACGTCTCGACGGGCGTCTGTCTCATATTCGCAGACGACCCTGGCGAGCCCACGTCGTTCGTGGAGACGACCGACGTGGAGTTCTTCGACCTGACCGAGGCGATGGTCGAGTCCTACGTGAGCTCGGGCGAGCCTAGGGACAAGGCCGGGTCCTATGGCATCCAGGGTCTCGGGAGGCTCCTGGTCAAGGCCATACGCGGCGACTACTACAACGTCGTCGGCCTGCCCGTCGCGCGAGTGATACGCGAGGTGCAGCACCACGGCAACGGTAACGAGAAGATCATGGCGAGCATTCTGGAGGGCACACGTGAGTGAGATAACGAACATCGCGGAAATACCAGGCATCTACGCCGCGAGCGCGACGAGCGAGGACGCGGGAACGGGCTGCACCGTCATCATCTGTCCCAAGGGCGCCGTCGGAGGAGTCGACGTGCGTGGAGGTGCGCCGGCGACCCGAGAGACCGACCTCCTTCGCCCGGAGGAGACCGTAGGCGTGCTGCATGCAGTCGTCCTCTCGGGCGGAAGCGCATACGGCCTGGCGGCGGCATGCGGCGTGGCAGAGGAGCTCGAGCGCAGCGAAATCGGCCTCGACGTGGGCGTGGGGCTCGTTCCCATCGTCAGCTCGGCCTGCCTTTTCGACCTCGCGTGCGGCGACGGCCACGTCCGCCCCACCTCCGACTTCGGCGTCGCCGCCGTCAGGAGCGCGCTCGACAACCCCAAGGAGCCTCTCGACCGCGGTAACGTCGGTGCGGGAGCGGGATGCACCGTCGGCAAATTCGCGGGCCCCGACCGCTGCATGAAGTCCGGCCTCGGTCAAGGCGTGCAGAGTGCGGGCTCGCTGGTGTGCGGGGCCGTGAGTGCGGTCAACGCCGTCGGCAACATCAAGGACCCGTCGACGGGGACGTACATCGCAGGCGTTCTCGACGACAAGAAGGGCACGGTCCTCTCCCCCGATCAATTCTTCCAGGACATGGCCAAGGGTGCGGGCGAGGCAAAGATGCCGCTCAGGACGAACACGACCATTTCGTGCATCGCCACGAACGCGAAGCTCACCAAGGCACAGGCCACCAAGGTGGCGCAGATGGCAGCAGATGCCTACGCGCACACCATCTATCCCACACACACTACGAACGACGGAGACACCATCTTCGTCATGGCGACCGGCGAAGTGGAGGCACCCGTCGACGTGGTCGGGGTCATGGCGACCAGCGCTCTCGAGAAGGCGATTCTCGACGCAGCGTGGAGCGCCGAGGGGGCCTACGGTCACCCCAGCGCGAGGGACATCGCGTAGTTCCCGAAGGAAATTGGGAAAGAGGCGAGGGACGGCGGCCCGGATTATTCCAGACCGCCGTCCCCTTTGCATTTGCTTGTGATACCCGCTCTCGGCGAGACCGTTGCGTCAGACGCGCTAGTTGAACTTGACGAGCTTCTGCGCGGCGCGATAGAAGAACAGGGTGACCTGCGTGCCTGCAGCACCCGGGAGGTTCGTGGCAAGGCCGACTATGCCCTTGCGCGCACGTCGGTACATTCTGGAGTCGAACTGGCGCAGCTCCTCCCACAGCTCATTGAGGTTGTCGATGGCGTCGGGCTTGTCGGAGAGCTTCGAGAAGATGGAGCAGACCGCCATCATGAGCGTGAAGTAACCAATCATGTAGCTGCGCAGCCTGGGGCTCTCGACGTCGTCATAGAGGTGGTAGGCGTGCATCATGATGCGGGTGATGCGAAGCTGCTGGTCAATGCGACCAACCATGACACTCTCGTTGACCGACTGGTCCTCGCGACCGATAAAGTAGCGATAGAGGTCGACGTCGAGGTAGTACAGCGTCTTGCAGCGTGGAAGCGGCACGTAGGCGTAGATGTTGTCGACATAGAAAGTGTGCGCCGGCATGGGCACGCCGCCGTCGCGCAGAACGTCCGTGCGATAGCAGAGGGCGTGCATCAGGAGATTCTGCGACATGTTGAAGTGACCGATCTTGTCCCAGGTCATGATCTTGCCCTTGGGCAGCGCAAAGCCGTAGTCGACGACATTCTGCTTGCCATCCTCGACGTGCTCGTACACGTAATTCGAAATGACAAGGTCGACGCGGGTATCGAAGGAGATGAAGCGACGGAGCGTGGCAAGCAGATCCTTGAGCGCGTCGCCGTCGACCCAGTCGTCGGAGTCGACGACCTTGAAGTAGGTGCCGTCGGCGTTCTCGAGGCCCTTGAGGACGGCCATGCCGTGGCCGCCGTTCTCCTGGTGAACGGCCTTAACGATATTCGGGTAGCGCTTCTCCCACTCCTGCGCCTTCTCGTACGTGTCGTCCTTAGTGGAACCGTCGTCCACGACGACGATCTGCACGTCATCGGCGTAGTCGCTTCCCTCGAGGATGGACGAAATACAATGGTCCATGTACTCGGAGGAGTTGTAGCAGGGTATGCCAAAGGTCAGTGTCTTCTGCATCTGTCAGCCGTCCTAGCTTAAGAGTCAGTCTTCGCGAGAAGGACTAGTGGTTGTTGCTGATGATCTCGTCGGAAAGCTCGAGAGCGGACAGCGTGACACCGTCCATGTCGTAGTAGCGGTACTCCGCAAGGCGGCCAACCACGTGGAAGTTGAGGATACCCTCGACACGCGCACGATACTTCTTGTAGAGCTCGATGTTCTCGGGCTCGTTGATGACGTAGTACGGTGTGGCCCCGCTGGTGGGATCGTAGGGCTTGGAGTACTCCTTGAGAATGGTGGTCTTGCCGGGAACGACCTGCCCGGTCATGTTCTTGAACTCCGTGATGCGCGTAAAGTCCTCGGATACCGTGTAGTTAACGGTGCCGACGGGCTGGAACTGGTCCTGGTCGAGGGTCTCGAAGACCATGTCGACCGTGCGATACGGAAGACCGCCGAGGTCGAGGTTGAAGAGCTGGTCAAGGGCGCCGGTGTAGATGACTTCGCCGCCGAAGGGCTTGCCGCAGACCTTGACGCTGGTCTCGCCCATATCGAGGAGGTCACGCGCATCGACGCCGGTGAAGACCGAAATGAGGTCATGGTCGAGCATGTGCTCGAAAAGGTCGGTAAAGGAGACCTTCGGCATGCCCTGGTGTGGGGCCTGCGGGAAGTAGCGGTCGTCGTCGCCGACGAAGACGGGAACGCGGCCCATGACCGCCGGGTCGATCTGGTCCGGGGTCTTGTCCCACTGCTTCATCGTGTAGTGCAGGAAGACGTTCTCGTAGACGTAGTCGGCGACCTCCGAGAGCTCGGGGTCGTTCTTCTCCCTCAACTCCATGATGGGGACTTTCTTGTCCTGGCCAAAGGAGGCGACGAGCTTCTGGTAGAGGCGCTCACCCTTCTCCTCGCCAAAGGCGAGCTTGAGGGACTTGTGGTTGAAGGGAACGGGCATCAGCGTGCCGTGGATGTTTGCGAGCACCTTGTGCGAGTAGTCGGTCCACTCGGTGAAGCGCGAGAGGAACTCGTGGACGCGCTCGTTGGTGGTGTGGTAGATGTGCGGCCCATACTTGTGGATCAGGACGCCCGCCTCATCCTCGCAGTCATACGCGTTGCCCGCGATGTGATCGCGCTTCTCGACGACTGCGACCTTATAGCCACAGGCCTCTGCAAGGCGACGAGCGCAGACCGCACCCGCATAGCCTGCTCCGACGACAAGCGCATCGTAGGACTGGGGGTTAAAACCCTCGGGCAGACCGCTCTGGATACTCATGTAGCAATCCCTTCAGGACATAGTCGTGCACGTCACAAAGCTAGAACACAAAAGAATCGAGGTGCGGAAGAAGGCCTCCGTCGCTCGATTTCGACAAACGATTCTATCACGCAGTCCTATAATGGTGCGCATTGGCATCAAATACCCAGCTGCCATGCACATTTTTTGGTCACGGCGCCAGGTATCGTAGGAATAGTACGAGTTTGAAGGAGCGTCGATGAGCGATTTTCTGAACAGGATGAAGAGCGCGGCCAAGGCGGACAAGAAGACCATTGTCCTTCCGGAGGGTGAGGACCCACGCACTATTGAGGCCGCAAAGAAAGTCATGGAGGAGGGCATCGCCAACCTAATCATCCTGGGTGACCCTGCACAGATCGACGTGGAGGACGTTCAGGTCATCGACCCGAAGGCCTCCGACAAGCACGAGGAGTACGCCCAGAAGTTCGCCGAGCTTCGTGCGAAGAAGGGCGTGACGATAGAGCAGGCGCGCCAGCAGATGGACGACGCGACCTACTTCGGCACCATGATGGTGAAGATGGGCGACGCGGATGGCCTCGTCTCGGGTGCCTGCCACTCCACCGCCAACACGCTTCGCCCGGCGCTCCAGATTCTGAAGACGGCCCCCGGCACCAAGCTCGTCTCGGCCTTCTTCATCATGTGCACCGACAAGTCCGAGTTTGGCGAGGACGGCACCCTGCTGTTCGCCGACTGCGGCCTCAACATTGACCCGACGGCAGACGAACTCTCCGAGATCGCCATCGCGTCCGCGGCCTCGTGGAAGAGCTTCATGCACGACGAGCCCAAAATCGCGATGCTGTCCTTCTCGACCATGGGGTCCGCAAAGGGCGAGGTTCCCGAGAAGGTCCAGCAGGCGAAGGAGCTCCTGAGCGAGAAGGCTCCCGAGCTCGCTGCCGACGGCGACCTCCAGCTGGACGCCGCGCTCGTGCCGACCGTGGCAAAGCTGAAGGCCCCCGAGTCCAAGGTTGCGGGCAGCGCAAACATCCTGCTGTTCCCCGACCTCGAGGCGGGCAATATCGGCTATAAGCTTGTCCAGCGCTTTGCGGGCGCCGATGCCTATGGCCCCCTTCTGCAGGGCATCGCCAAGCCGGTCAATGATCTTTCGCGCGGCTGCTCCGCCGACGACATCGTGGGCGTCGTTGCCATCACCTCAGTCCAGGCGCAGCAGATGGCCAAGTAAGCTCGAGGCAGCACAGAATTTATCGCACGAGGGGGCGTCGCCCGTGGCGACGCCCCCTCCTCTTATACAGATGCCATTTGGGCAGAACGGACCACCTCAAAACCCGTCGCACGGGCGAAGGCGAGAACGGGACCGCAAAGGCCACTAGACCAGACAGGGGTCCTTCTCGCCGGGCATACTCCACGCATGGTGGTCGGTGTGGAGCAACCTCTCGGAAAGCGGCGAGAGCGGGGACCCGAGGAACTCCTCGTAGCAGCGGACGATGCTCGGGTTCTCGTAGGAGTTCCTGAGCTTGGCCGCTCCGTCGAGACGATAGAGGACGCCCCCCTTCTCGCCCGCAGATTCCCTCCCTTCGCGGATGGGTTGGCCACCTCCACCGACGCAGCCGCCGGGGCATGCCATGACCTCGACGAAGTCGAACGTCGCGCGACCCGCGAGAACGTCCTCGCAGAGCTGCCTGGCGTTGGCAAGGCCGGACACGACGGCCACGCGGACAGGCGTTCCGTTCAGGTCGAACGTCGCCTCCTTGCGCCCGGCGAGCCCCCTCACGCCAGAGAACGCGTCGCCGGCAGGTGCGCTTCCGGAGACGAGGTAGTGCGCCGTCCTCAGTGCGGCCTCCATGACGCCGCCGGTGGCACCGAAGATGATGCCGGCGCCCGTGCCCTCGCCGAGGGGCTCGTCGAAGTCAGAGGGCTCGAGCCTCTGAACGTTGACGTGCTCCTCCCTCACCATGCGCGTAACCTCGCGAACCGTGAGGACCGCGTCGACGTCGGGATCGCCGCAGGCATCTCGCATACTGTCGAGCGCAGCCTCGGACTTCTTCGCGATGCAGGGCATGATCGAGACCGAAAAGACCTTGTGCGGGTCAACACCGAGCATCTGGGCGTAGTAGCTCTTGACCAGGGCACCGAACATCTGCTGCGGAGACTTCGAGGTCGAGACGTGATCAACGAGCTGCGGGAAGTGAGCCTTCACGAAGCGGACCCAGCCGGGGCAGCACGACGTGAACATAGGAAGCCTTGCGGCGGCGTCCTTCTTGCTCTCCTCCTCCATGTGGCCAAGGAGCTCGGTCCCCTCCTCCATGATGGTGAGGTCGGCGGAGAAGTCCGTGTTGACGATGTAGTCGAAGCCCATGGGACGCAGCGCGGAAACCAGCTTTCCCAGCGCGTCGCCATCGGGCTCGATGCCAAACTGGTCGCCCCAGGCCGTTCGGACCGAGGGCGCGATCTGGACGATCGTGACGACGTCGGGATCGGCAAGCGCCTCGAACACGCGCTCGGTGTCGTCGCGCTCGCGAAGCGCTCCGGTGGGACAGTGCGTGACGCACTGGCCGCAGTACGTGCAGTCCACCTCATCGAGCTTCCGTCCGCCCGCAACGCCCACGTTGAGGTGCGTTGAGCGGTTGTTGGTATCCCAGATGCTAGAGGCCTGGACCTTGTCGCAGACCTGTATGCAGCGAAGGCAGTTGATGCACTTGCGATTGTCTCGGATGAGCGGGAGCGACTTGTCCCAGGCAAGGTAGTTGAGGTGCTGGTCGTAATCCTGATAATAGATGCCAAGGTCGTTCGCGACGGTCTGTAGGCTGCAGTTGCCCGACCTGACGCAGCTGGTGCAGCTGGCCTCGTGACGAGACAGCAGGAGCTCGACGTTGGCCTTGCGCGCACGGCGGACCTTGGGACTGTTGGTGCGCACGACCATTCCGTCGAGAACGCAATTGTTGCAGGCTGCCACGAGCTGGTCGATGCCCTCGACCTCGACCAGGCAGACGCGACATGAGCCAATCTCGTTGAGGTCCTTGAGGTAGCAGAGAGTCGGGATGTTCACGCCCGCCAGCTTGGCGGCCTCGAGGATGGTCGTGTCCTTCTCGACCTCCACGGTAGCGCCGTCGATAGTAACCCTTACCATTGCATGATCCTTCCCCCACGGAACGCTCCGTGTCCAAAGTGGTCGCACCTCAGGCAGCGTGACGCCTCCTGCAGGGCCTCCTCACGTGACAGCCCATTCTCGACCAGATTCCAGTCGCCCGTGCGCCCGGAGGCCTCGCGTGAGGTCATCTCGCAACGTGCGCAGGAGATCTTCCCCTTGAACTTGACGGGCGGCATTTCGACGTTGTGCTTGTCAATCTTGTGGTCGAAGCCGAGGTAGTGGTCAATATTTGCGGCCGCGACCTTGCCCGCGTTGACAGCACGTATGACCGTCGCAGGACCGCTCTGGCAGTCGCCGCCCGCATAGACGCCCTCGAAGCCCTCGACGGAACCGTCAGCACGCGCAACGATGCGCCCGCGCGAGCAGGGAACGCCCTGCCCCTCGAAGGCGGAGGAGTCGATGGCCTGGCCGATGGCGACGACAACGCGGTCGCAGGGAATGACGCGCTCGGGCACGTCAGCGGGGCGAGGAAAAGGACGCCCTCCCCTGAACTCGCCGATGATCTGGGGCTGCACGGCAAGGCCGCTCACGACGCCGCCCTTGGCGACGATGCGCAGCGGCGCGTTGAGCGAGAGAATCTCGCAGCCCTCCGCTTCGGCGCCGGCGATCTCCTCGTCCTGGGCCGTCATGTCGATAACGCGGCGACGGTAGACGATGGTGACCTTCTCGGCACCGCAGCGGACAGCGGAGCGGGCCACGTCCATGGCGACGTTTCCACCGCCGACGACGCACACGCGCTCCCCCGAAAAGTCCGGCACCTCGTTGTCGCCAATGCTCCTGAGCATGTCGACCGCAGAGAGCACGCCGGCGGCGTCCTCGCCCTCAAGGCCTAGCTTCCTGTCCAGGTGCGCACCGATGGCAAGGTAGACGCTGTCGTACTTCTCCCTCAACTCCGCGAGGTCCTCGACCTTGGTGTCGCAGCGGACCTCAACCCCAAGGTTGACGATCCAGTCAATCTCGGCCTGAAGGCGCTCTCGGGGTAGGCGGTAACTGGGGATGCCGTAGCGAAGCATGCCACCCAGGCGCTTCCGTGCCTCGAAGATGGTCACCTTGTGGCCCATGACCGTAAGGTAGTAGGCGGCGGAGAGGCCCGCAGGTCCTCCACCGACGACGGCAACCCTCTTGCCGGTCGGTTCCGCCATGTGCGGTTGGTAGTCGGACTCCATGTTGTCCACTGCATAGCGCTTGAGGCCGCGAATGTTCATGGGGTCGTCCACCATGCCCCTGCGACAGTGCATCTCGCACGGATGCTCGCACACGTAGCCGCAGACGAGGGGCAGTGGGTTGTCCTTGCGAATCAGACGCACGGCCTCGACGTTCTGCCCCGCCTCGACAAGCGAGATGTAGCCCGGAATGTCGACGTGGGCCGGACAGCCCGATACGCAGGGAATCGAGTCGCTCTGGTCAAAGCCGCAGGCATGATGCTTCATGTGGTGCTCGAAGTCATCACGGAAACCGCGCACGGCCTTGAGGGCCATCTCGCCTGCCTCATATCCGATGGAGCAGTCGCTCGAAAGATAAATCGTCTCGGCGGTACGCTCGATGAGGTCGAGCGTATATGGATCTGCGGTGCCGTCCAGAACCTTCTCCATGAGCTCGTACAGGGCAGGTAGACCCACCCTACAGGGCGTGCACTTGCCACAGCTTTGAGTCATGCACATGCGAACGAACGAAGCCGAGAACTCGACCGGGCACGGTTCGAGCGAGCTTACGGACAGGCGCTTGCCCACGGCGTCATGCAGGTCGTCCATGATCTGCTGGGCCTTGCTTCTCTCCATTACATGCAGTCTGGCCATCGGTCCCCTTCCCTAGCAGCAAAAACGCATTCTTCATACCATAGCCAAGCGCGTGCCCCGCATAAACACATGTCCGCGGATGGTTACAAACATCGGACATGCGGACAAATACCGTGCTATTATGGGCCGTTTTCAGATTGCACCCACATTTATGACATAGTATCGGGCGCTCCTCGTGACGAAGAGCGCCCGAACTTATCCAATTACGGAAGAATTGTATTCATACCACAGGCGCAACCGGGCCAATTCCAGCAAGCCGCTAGGAGACTTTGGGGCCAGCGGCGCGGACCTCAGGATCCATGTCGGGGTACTTCTTGCTGGCGTTTTCGACGAACATCTTTGCGAGCCTCAAGGCAGACTCGTCGAAGGCCTCGACGTCCGACCAGGTGTCACGCGGGTTAAGCACGCGGTCGTCCACGCCGTCGATGTGCTGTGGGACGTCAAGGTTGAAGAGGTCGTCGTGGACGAACTCGCTTTCCTCAACAGACCCGTCGAGAACCGAGGTGATCATCAGGCGCGTGCTGGCAAGGTCCATGCGCGAGCCCGTGCCATACGGCCCTCCTGTCCAGCCCGTGTTGATCAGGTAGACCCTCGTGCCGCTGCACTCGATCTTCTCGCCAAACATCTTTGCGTAGAGAAGGGGCGAAAGGGGCATGAAGGGCTCCCCGAACAGCGTCGAGAACGTGGGCTGGGGCTCGGTCACGCCGCGCTCGGTGCCCGCGACCTTGCTGGTGAATCCGGACAGGAAGTGGTACATCGCGGCATTCTTGTTCAGGCGGGATATGGGAGGAAGGACACCAAAGGCGTCCGCGGTCAGGAAGATGACGACATTGGGATAGCGACCTTGCCCCATGACCTGGGCGTTGTCAATGAAGTCGATGGGATACGCGACGCGAGTGTTTTCGGTAAGGGAGCCGTCAAAGTAGTCAGGCTTCCTGGTGACGGGATCGACGACCACGTTCTCGCACACGCTGCCGAACTTGATTGCGCGGTAGATCTCGGGCTCGGTGGTCTGCGAGATGCAGATGGCCTTGGCATAGCATCCGCCCTCGAAGTTGAAAACGGAACCCGAGGCCCAGCCGTGCTCGTCGTCGCCAATCAGCATGCGCTGCGGGTCGGCGGAGAGCGTGGTCTTGCCGGTGCCGGAGAGTCCGAAGAAGACCGCCGTCTCTCCCGTGACGGGGTCCATGTTCGCCGAGCAGTGCATGGGAAGGACGCCCTCCTCGACGGGCATGAGGTAGTTCATGACCGAGAAGATCGCCTTCTTTATCTCGCCGGAATACGACGTTCCCGCGATGAGAACGGTTTTCTCCTCGAAGTTGAGAAGGACGACGGCCTCAGAATGGGTGCCGTAAACCGCCGGATTAAGCTTGAGGCCCGGGGCGACAAGAACGTTGAAGTCCTGGGGCTCAAAGTCGGCAATCTGGCGCTTCGAGGGACGCACGAGGAGCTGGCGCGCAAAGAGCGCCTGGCTTGCGCGCTCGCACACCACAAGGAACTTGCGGCACCAACGGCGGTCGGCACCGGCGACGGCGTGCACGACATAGAGGTCGCGTGCCGAGAGGTAGTCGATGATAGCCTTCCTCACGCGCCGATAGCCCTCTACTGGGAAGGGCTTATTGACGCTGCCCCAGGCAATCTTGTCGTGTACGTCAGGTGTGTCGACGATGAACCTGTCCTCGGGCGAGCGACCGGTGTACGCGCCCGTCTCGACCGCAAGGGCCCCCTTCGAGGTGAGGATTCCCTCCTTGTTGCTGATAGCCTTTTCGATGAGGATGGCAGGCGACCCGTCAACGAGAAGCGCGCCGCTCACCCCTTGAAAGCCGCAGGCATTGAGCTGATTCTGAATCATTGAGACTCCTAACTGCTTGTCCGCAAACTTTTACAAGCTAAAGCGTAGTATCAGCTCGAACTGGCACGCAGATTGTTAACACGTCGTACGTTTTGTAAAAGGCGAACGGTATCCGCGAGCGCATTGGGCGGCAACAAGGACGCAACACGCGGGGCAGTGCCAATGAACCTCATTGGGGCATAATGAAACCACGACGACCACCCAAGGAGGAACAACGTGGAAAGTCTGAGCACAATAGCGGCAAACGGCCTGGAGGCAACCGTCAGTTCGCAGGGCGCACAGCTCATGAGCCTCAAGAAGGAAGGCTGCGAGTACCTGTGGCAGGGAGACGAGAGGTGGTGGCCCCGTCGCGCCCCCGTCCTCTTCCCCATCGTTGGGAGCATCAGGGGCGACCACGCGACCTCGGCCGCCGGCCCCATTAGCCTGGGGAGGCATGGCATCGCGAGGAACTGCGCGTTCGAGCTTTCACACGCCGAGGACGACACCCTCGTCTACCGTCTTGCCTCGAACGAGGAGACTCTTGCTCGCTTCCCCTACGAGTTCGAGCTCGAAATGAGCTACGAGATCGAGGGCGAAGCGCTGCGCCAGACCTTCTACGTGAGGAACACCGGCGAGGAGGACCTTCCGTTCGTCCTTGGAGGACACCCCGCCTTCAACATCCCGGCGGGCCCCGAGCGCTCCGACAGCTTCGACCAGTACCGTCTGGAGTTTGCCGAGGACTGGACCTACGCGACGCCGCGCATAGACACCTCGACGGGGCTCTTGGACTTCGGAAGCCGCATCGACCTGCTTTCCAACTCGAGGGCGCTCCAGCTCACCCACGGGACCTTCGACGTCGACACCCTGGTGTTCGAGGACGTGCCACAGCGCACAATCAGGCTGGTCGGCCCCAGCGGCCACGGCGTCCAGGTGGACTTCGGGGGATTCGACTTCCTCGGCGTGTGGTCTGCCGCAGGAGACGCGCCCTTCGTCGCGCTTGAGCCCTGGACGGGCTGCGCAACGGCAACGGACGAGAGTGACGTGTTCGAGGAGAAGCGCGGCATCGAGATCCTGCAGCCGGGCGCAACCAGCACGCACTCGTTCACAATGAGACCTTTCTAGGAGAAACATGCTGAGCATCAGACCCGCAAAGAGGCGGGACGTGTCGCAAATCGCATCGCTGTTCGACGGCGCACGAGAGTTCATGCGCAGCACGGGCAACGAAAGCCAGTGGCCCAACTGCTACCCCACCGAGGAGGACGCCAGAATCGACACGATGCGAGGCTGCCAATTCGTCTGCCTCGACGGCGACGAGATAGTCGGGTGCCTCAGCCTCGTCCCTGGGCCGGACACGACCTACCTCAAGATCGAGGACGGGGACTGGCTCAACGACATGCCCTACTTCGTCGTCCATCGCATTGCGGCAAAGTACCAGGGCAGAGGCATAGGAAGCTTCATGATGTCATGGGCCTGCCAGTCGGCCGACAACGTCAGGACCGACACGCACGAGAAGAACGCCCCCATGCGAGGCCTCCTTGAAAGCATTGGCTTCAAGCCCTGCGGGACCGTCTTCGTCGAGGACGGAACGCCGCGCATTGCCTACCACTACGTCAGGCCCGGCTCTAAGGAGAAGGGTGGTTTCCTCGACTGGCTCCCGTGGAGAAAAAGCGGCCTCACCCGCTAGCCACAAACAGAGAGGTGCAACAAAACAAGGAGGGGTCGCGCCGGAAGGCGCGACCCCTCTCGCTAGTCGTGAGACGGTCTGGAACTACTTGTCCAGAAGCTCCTCGACATCGAGGGCGATCATGAGCTCCTCGTTAGTGGGGACGACAAGAACCTTGACGGCGGAGTCATCCGTGCTGATGACGCGGGGCTCGCCGGAACGAACGCTGTTCTTCTCCTCGTCGATCTTTACGCCCAGCCACTCGAGCTCCTTGGCGACGCCAAGGCGCATGCTGCTGGAGTTCTCGCCGATACCGGCCGTAAAGACCATGGTGTCGAAGCCGTGGAGCGACTGCGCCATCTCGGCAATGAGCTGAGAGGTGCGGTAATAGAACATCTCCATGGCAAGCTGGCAGTTCTCGTCGCCGTTGTTGGCGGCCTCCTCGATGTCGCGCGTGTCGGAGCTGACACCCGAGAGGGCAAGCATGCCACCCTGCTTGTTCATCATCGTGTCGACCTCGTCGACGCTGTAGCCGCCCTCGCGCTGGAGATAGCACACGGTAGCGGGGTCGATGGTGCCGCAGCGCGTGCCCATGATGAGGCCGTCGAGCGGGGTTAGGCCCATGGTCGTGTCCATGTCCTTGCCATCCTGGATGGCCGAGAGGGAGGCGCCGGAGCCAAGGTGACAGGAGACGAGCTTGTGAACGTCGCCTTTCAGGAACTCGTTCGTCTTCCTCCAGACATAGCGGTGCGAGGTGCCATGGGCGCCGTACTTGCGGATGTGAAGCTTGTCGACGACGTCGCGCGGGAGGGCGTAGCGATGCGCCTTCTCGGGGATGCCGTAGTGGAAGGACGTGTCCGCCACGATCACGTTGCCGATAGACGGGAACATCTCGCGGCAGATCTCGATGACGTCTGCCTCGGCATAGTTGTGAAGCGGTGCGAGAGGAGCGACCTCGCGGACCCAGCCGAGGGTCTCGTCGGTGACGACCTTGGACTCGGGGAAGTACCAGCCGCCCTGGACGACGCGGTGACCGATCCCCTCGATCTTGTCGGTGTCGAAGCCTGCCTGCCCGAGAATCTCGAACACGTGCTTGATGGCCGTCTTGTGGTCGGGAAGGGCGACCTCGAGCTTTTGCTTCTCGCCACCGTTTTCCTCGTGGCCAACAAAGGAGCCGTCGATACCGATGCGCTCGCAGTTGCCCTTGGCATAGACGTTGCCGGACTTCGTGTCGAGAAGCTGGTACTTCAGCGAAGAGCTGCCGGCGTTGATAACCAGAACGTTCATGAATCTCCTCTCAAGGATAGTAACTGGCCCTGCGTCAAAAAGGCCTTAGCCATAATAAACCCTCGCTTCCAAGTCATCTGCAAGCGAGGGCACTTTGGCGGTGAACGGTTGTCAAAGGAACTATTCGGGAATGAGTCCCTCCCCGAGCTTCTTGCCGCCAAGTACGTGCATGTGAAGGTGCATGACGGTCTGGCCCGCAGCCGCGCCCGTGTTGGCGATCACGCGGAAGCCGTCCTTGTCGATGCCGCAGATACGCACGACCTCGCCGACCGCGTGAACCATGGCCGCGAGCACGTCGGCGGGAACGCCGTCGACGATGTTGTCGTAGTGGTCCTTGGGGACAACCAAAACGTGGACAGGAGCCTGGGGGCTGTTGTCCCTGAAGGCGCACACCAGGTCGTCTTCGTAGACGTAGTCAGACTCAATTACGTGGTTGGCAATTTTGCAAAAGATGCAGTCGTCTTTCTGAGCCATGCTGTCTCCTACTCGTTGATGAATGCTACCGAGGGAGCTGCGGTGGTGTCCGTCAGCTCTTCGTCCACGTTGGTCTCGTCGAGCAGAACCTGGACCTTCTGCTCCGCGTTGGCAAGGCGGGAGCGAAGGCTCTTGAGAAGCTCCACTCCCCTTGCATATTTCTCGAGAGACTCCTCGAGTTCGAGGTCACCGCCCTCGAGCGACCGAACGATCTGCTCGAGCTCGATCGAGGCCTCCTTGAACGTCATCTCTTCGATCTTCTTGTCCTGCTCTGCCATGGTATCCCCTCTCGCGACTACGGGTCGCATAGTTTACTTACTCGTCTTACCGTTGACCGTTGCCCGAATCTCACCGTCGGCGAGTACGACAGAGAGGCTGTCTCCCCGCTCGACGGAGTCGATCGAAGAGAGGACCCTGCCGTCAGGTCCCTTCGAGATCGAATAGCCTCGCGACAGGACCTCGAGTGGTGACAGCGCGTCGAGCGTTCCCGCGGAGCGCGCGACGATCGACCTGAATGGCTCCAGCAACCAACCTGAGACGCCTCTCAATCGACGAGCAGACGAGTCGACCTCTGCCGCCTTGGCGGCAAGGCCACGGGGAAGCGCCGCATGGAGACGATCCTCGGTCTGGTTGAGCTGATCCTGCCTGTTCTGGACCATCCAAAGTGGCGTGCTCAGGCACTTCCTGCTTGCGAGGGAGTCGACATATGCCTCATGGCGCGCGAAGGAGACGGAGAAAGCGCGGGCCATGCGCTCGCCCATCATCTGGTTTCCATCAGAAAGCGCACCCATAGAGTCGCGCGCGACCTTGCGAAGCCTTCCAGCGCGCTCGTTGATCGTCCGCTCGAGCATGTCAATGCTGGGCGCAACGGCCTCGGCCGCGGCCGTGGGGGTCGAGCAGCGCATGTCGGAGACCATGTCGCAGATGGAGGTGTCCGGCTCGTGCCCGATGCCCGTGACCACGGGAACGGAACACGCGGCGACCGCCCTCGCCAGCGCCTCGTCGTTGAACGTCATGAGGTCCTCGAAGGAGCCACCGCCCCTGACCAGCAGGATGGCGTCGGGCTTTGCGGCGGCCGCGATCCCAAGAGCCCTGATGATGGTCCGCTCGGCGCCCGGCCCCTGTACCATGCATCCGGCAACCTGAATTCTGACCAGCGGGTTCCTTCGGGCGAGGGTCCTCTTGACGTCGTCGATGACGCTTCCGGAGAGCGACGTGACGACGACGATACGGGAGCAGAACTTCGGAACGGGTCGCTTGCGCGAGACATCCATGAGCCCCTCGCGCTCGAGCTTGCGCGCGAGCTCGGCGACCTTCTGGCGAAGGGCACCCTCGCCGGCGACCTCGAGCCTCTTGGCGACGAAAGAGAGCCTGCCGCTGTTCTTGTACACGCTGAAGGAGCCGGTCATCTGGACCTGCAGGCCATCCTTCAGAACGACGCCGCTTGACTCGTAGACGCCACGCCACACGATGGCATCCATGCTGCTCTCGGAATCCTTCAGAGAGAAGTAGCAGTGCCCGGAGCGCCGGTTCGGCCCACGAAAGCCACTGACCTCACCGTTGACGACAAGCGTCGGAATCTCGCCAACGTAGCTGCTCGCAATCCCAACCGCCTCGTGTACGGAAAGTACCTCTACACCATCGGCCATGCTATCGCCTGTTAGAGCGAGCAAGGAGGTAGACCAGCTGCATCACCGAGATGAGCGCTGCGGCGACGTAGGTGAGGGCGGCCGCAGTCAGGACCGAGCGGGCACCGCGCTCGTCGATGCCGCCGCCGACCGTAGAAAGGTAGCGAACGGCACGGCGCGACGCGTCAATCTCGACGGGAAGGGTGACGATCTGGAACAAAACCGAGAACGCAAAGCAGACGATGGCGAGACTTGTGAGCCCCGAGAAGTTCATGACGATACCCAAGAGGAAGAGGACACTCCACGCGCGCTGCGTGAAGTTGACGACGGGAACGAGCGCCGTGCGGATCCTTCCGAACGCGTAGCCATGAGCGGTCTGCACGGCATGACCCGCCTCGTGGCACGCCACGGCGACAGAGGCGACCGAGCCGCCGCCGAAGTTCTCCTGCGAGAGGTGGAGACAGTTGTCGCGAGGGTCATAGTAGTCGGTCAGGTGGCCGGCGACGCTCGTGATGCCGACGGCAGAGGCACCCTGCGCGTCAAGCATCTCGCGCGCGACCTGCGCCCCGGTCTTGCCCATCGTGGCTCCCACGTGGGACCACTTCTTGTACGCGGACCTGATATAGGCCTGGGCAAGGGCGCCCAGCGCCACAGAAACAATAATGATCAGCAGATACGCGTAGTCAAAGCCATATCCGTAACGAACCATCTCATCCTCCAGACAAGCGACGTTTAAACCGCTTCTACCCAGATTCCGCCGCGAAAAATCCGGGCGAGATGACCATAGCCTTCTCGCCCGACATCAATTGCTACAACAGTTCGACCCTGCCGTCTTTCACCGTGAGGCCAACCTTGCCCATCAGAAGCCCCTCGAGCTCCCGACCGACGAGGTCGTAGCGCCAGGACTTGGAGAGTCGCGAGTCGCGATGGCTCACGAAGTCGACCAGGTCGTCCTTGGTCGCGATCAGCTGGGGAGCAATGCCGCTTTTCTCGGCCATGAGCCTCAGCATTGCGTTCATCAGGTCAACGACGCTCTCGGTCTCGGCTGACGGGCGCTCCTTGCGCAGCGTCACGGGATAGTCCGAAGGAGGGCATGCCACGCCAGTCGAGATGGCCGCAACGACGCCCTGGGCGTCGCGGTTGCCCAGCTGCTCGGTGCCGCGGATGCGCTTGAGCCTCTCGACCGTACGCGGGACGCGCTTGCAGGCCTCGACGATGACCTCATCCGAGAGGACCCACTTGCGCGGAACGTTGCGACGGGCCGCCTCTCGGTCGCGCCAGGCGCACACCTCGCGCGCGACGGCAAGCTGCTTGCGCGTAAGCGACCCGGAGCGCTTCAAGTGGACGTACGCGAGCTCGGGCGGACGCGCGAAGACCGAGGGGTCGAGCAGGTCCTCCATCTCGGGAATCACCCACGAGAGGCGGTCTCGCTTGATGAGCTCGCTCATCATGTCGTCGTAAATGCGCGGCAGATAGATGACGTCATCCTCCGCGTACTCGAGCTGCTCGGGATCGAGCGGCCTCCTGGACCAGTCGGTGAGTGACTCGGCCTTGGGAAGACGGACACCGCAGAGCGACTCGACAAGGGCGCCATAGCCAATCTGTTGGCGGTGCCCCAGGAAGGCCGCCGCGACCTGGGTGTCAAAAAGGGGCTTGGGCACGCAGCCAAGCTCGCGGAAGATTACCTCGAGATCCTGGGTACACGCGTGGAAGACCTTGGTGATGGACTCATCCTCGAGCAGGGCAACCAGAGGAGAGAGGTCGTCGATCAGGATGGGGTCCACCGCTGCGGACTCTTCAGGGGTTGCGACCTGGATGAGGCACAGCTTGGGATAGAAGGTCTTCTCCCTAAGGAACTCGGTGTCGACCGCCAGGACACGGGTACTTGAGGCGCGCTTGCAGAACTCGGCAAGCGCGCCGGCGTCATCAATATACACAAACGCTCGTTTCGCTACTAATTGGCTAACATCTAGGTAGCGGCACCGCCGCCGACACACCATGATACATAAGGAGTCTGGAGGTATCATGCGCACGCTCATAGTCCATAACACGAAGTCAGGCTTTGGCTCCGACGCCATATTCGAGTTCGAGCGCGCCCTCGTCAGGCAGGGTGACGAATGCGTGCTCAGGGTCCTTCCCGACGACTCGGGGGCAACCGAGGCGGTCGCGGACGCCGAAGACTTCGACCTTGTGGTCGTCTCGGGAGGCGACGGCACCGTGGCCAACCTCCTGTACGCGCTTCGCTTTCGCGGGGTGAGGACCTGCATCTTCCCCTCGGGCACCGCGAACCTCATCTTCGGAAACCTCGGCTGCGCGAGCGAGCCCTGGGCAATTGCAGAGAGCTGCGTGGCCGACGCCGTCGCAGAGACGGACCTGGGCGAGATCTCGTGGGTTGACGGCCGGGGCTTGCGCAAGACGCGGGGCTTCGCCCTCATGGCGGGCTCGGGATTCGACGCCACCCTCATGAAGGACGCCATCCCTAACAAGCGGACCATGGGAGAGGCCGCGTACTTCGCGGCAGCGCTCGCCAACGCCCACCCGAAGGTCGTAACCTACGACATCACGGTCGACGGCAGGACGTTCAGACGCAGGGGCATAGCCTGCATCGTCGCCAACAACGCCACCATGCAGGGCGACATCGACATCGTCTCGAACTGCACCATGGCAGATGGCCTCCTAGACGTCATCGTCCTGGCGACCACCGACGCGGTCCAGCTGCTCATGCCCATGCTCTCTGGCATATTCGACAAGAAGGCCCGGGCGGGAAGGCCATTCATAGAGCACTTCGTCGGTAAGAGCATCTCGGTCAGGTCGTCCTCCCCCATGCCCATGCAGGTGGACGGAGACGTGGTGACAGACCTCACGATGGGATACGAGGCCCACGCGCTCCCGGGAGCGAACCAGCTCGTGGTGGACGCCAACAGCCCCTACCGCAAGAAGGGAACCGTCCGCACCAGATAGATCACCGCAAGCGTCCCCCAGCCTTAGCGTCGGAGCGACGGACAAGAGGCAAGAAAGGTTTCAGGATGTACTCATTCGACAGTCGCGTTCGCTACAGCGAATGCAGCGAGGACGGCAGGCTCTCCATACTTGCGCTCGTCAACTACCTTCAGGACTGCTCGACCTTCCACTCGGAGGCCGTCGGCCTGGGCCTGGACTACATGCGCAAGAGGCACTTCGCGTGGTTCATCGCGGCATGGCAGATCGAGATAGACGAGCTTCCCTCATTCGACGAGCCCATAACCACGAGCACCTGGTGCTACGACATAAGGCGCCTGATGGCCTCAAGAAACTTCACCATCGCGCGCAGCGGAGAGAGCCCCTGCGTCCGCGCCGACTCGCTCTGGTTCGCGTTCGACACGCAGGAGCGGCGCCCGGTGCGCGTGCCCGAGGGGCAGGAGGCGTACCTCACGGGAGAGTCACGGCTCGACATGCCAACGACACAGCGCAAGATCGCCGTCAGGGGTTCCGCGACAGAGACCACGCCGATCCTCGTCGTCGAGCAGCACCTCGACACGAACCGTCACGTCAACAACGCGCAGTACATCTCGATGGCGCTTGACGCGCTGGCGGAATCCGGCGACCAGGTCGACCTCCACCGCATCGCAGTCCAATACAAGAACATGGCTCTCCTAGGCGATACGATCGTGCCGAGAATCCACAACGCGGAGCACGGGAAGGCCATCGACCTGGCAAGTCCCGAAGGCAAGTCGTACGCAATCGTCAAGCTGGAGAGCGAGTAGCAATGCAGAGCGAGAAGGACGTCATCAACGTAGCCGCAGCGGTAATACTGAGGGGCGATACCATCCTCGCCGCAAGGCGCGCCTACGGAGACCTGAGCGACGGATGGGAGTTTCCCGGCGGCAAGATCGAGGACGGCGAGACGCCGGAGCAGGCGCTGCGCCGCGAGATACGAGAGGAGCTGGACGCGAAGATCGATACGCTCTGGTACCTCGACACGGTAGAGCACGACTACCCGAGCTTTCACCTCAAGATGGAGTGCTTCGTCTGCAACCTCGCGCACGGGTCGGAGCCGCACATGCATAGGGCCGTTCACGAGGAGCTGCGCTGGCTCACGCGGGACCAGCTCCTAGACGTGAGCTGGCTGCCGGCAGACCGTGGCCTCGTGCAGGCGCTCGGGACCGGGTGGGCCGAGATCTTCTCCGCCAACAGGCTGTAATCTTTCTTTCACGTGCAGAGTGACGCCCGGCCGCAAGGCTCGGGTATGATGTTGCGAGGTCACAAGGGAGGAGAACATTGGAAATGACAGGACCCACGAGCCCCAACGCAAGCACCCAGGCGAGCGAGCTGCCGGAGCAGGGCTTCATTCAGTCGCCATCCGCGACGACGGACCCCGACAACGAGAACTCCGGAAACACCGCCTACGTGATCGTCGGCGTGGTCTTTGCCGTCCTCCTGCTCGCCTCATGGTGGGTGCAGAGCACGATAGCCCACATTGTCGAGCTGGCCTACGACCACGTGACCTACGCCGAGGGACCGCTTGGCTGGGACGAAGACTACCTGAACGAGCTGGACGACGACCCTGACTGGTACCAAGACGGCTACGACACCATCTACGACAACCTCTACGGCAGCGAAGGCCACGGCAGCTCGCGTTCCGGACACGTCGCCGCGGCATTTGTACTCGGGCAGGAGCTCGTCCGTCAAACGCTCTAGGCAGGACGCGACAGAAAGGGAGTGCGCATGAGCAAGGCTGATGACATCTTCATCTCGATGTGCTCCGATATCATCGAGAACGGCACGACGACGGAGGGGCAGAAGGTCCGCCCGCACTGGGAGGACGGAACGCCCGCCTACACCATCAAGAAGTTCGGCGTATGCAACCGCTATGACCTGCGTGAGGAGTTTCCCGCGCTGACGCTGAGGCGAACTGCGCTCAAGAGCGCGATGGACGAGATCCTCTGGATCTACCAGAAGAAGTCGAACAACATCAACGACCTCCACTCCCACATCTGGGACGAATGGGCAGACGAGTCCGGCTCGATCGGCAAGGCCTACGGCTATCAGGTCGGTCAGGTCTCGCACTACCCCGACGGCGACTATGACCAGATGGACCGCGTCCTGAAGGACCTGCGCGAGAACCCCTATTCCCGTAGGATCATCACGAACCTCTACACCTTCGCGGACCTCTCCGAGATGAACCTCTACCCCTGCGCCTACAACGTCATCTACAACGTGACGCAGGATCCCAACGAGGAGAAGCCCACGCTTAACCTGCTGCTGGTCCAGCGCAGCCAGGACATCCTCGCGGCCAACAACTGGAACGTCTGCCAGTACGCCATCCTGCTCATGATGGTCGCTCAGGTCAGCGACATGATTCCGGGCGAGCTCGTCCACATGATCTCGGACGCGCACATCTACGACCGCCACGTCGACATCATCAAGGACCTCATCGGTCGCGAGAAGCACCCGGCGCCGACCGTGCGCCTCAACCCCGAGGTCAAGAACTTCTACGACTTCACGACCGACGACCTCATCGTCGAGGGTTACGAGCACGGCCCGCAGGTCAAGAACATCCCCATCGCCATCTAACAGGCCATTGCCGACCGGCGGCGGGCAAGTGTCAAACGCACGAGCCTCACAAGATGACAAAAGGCAACAGCATGGGGCGCCGCAAGGCGCCCCTTATCATGAAAGGTGGGACATGGACGCAATCGTATCCGTCACGAAGGACTGGGCGATCGGAAAGGACGGCCAGCTGCTCGTCCGCAACAAGGAGGACATGCACCGCTTCGTTGAACTCACGCGCGGATGCACCTGCATCATGGGCAGGAAGACCTACGAGAGCTTCCCCGGAGGCCCGCTCAAGGGACGTCGCAACGTGATCATCACCAGGAACGCCTCGTACGTCCTGCCCAATTCCGACGACCTGCCAGAGGGGACGACGGCGGAGACGGTCTGCTCCCCCACCGCTGCAATCGAGCTCACCAAGGATGACGAAAAGGTCTGGCTCATCGGCGGTGACTCCATCTACCGCGCGCTTCTGAACCAGTGCCAGGAGGTCTACGTGACGATGAACGATACCGTCACGGAAGCGCCGGACGCCTTCTTCCAGAACCTCGACGAGTCCGACGACTGGACGCTTGCGGAGCGTCAGGGCGCAGGCACGACGAAGGCAGGCATACCCTTCGAGTTCCTACGCTACGAGATGGTCGTGAGGTAGGCGGAGACACAGCCGAGCCACGGCCTCGGCACCGATGGCAAGCCCTTCTCACCAGCAAATCGCCGCACGACAAGAGCAGGTCCTGACTCAGACGAGCCAGGACCTGCTACCTTAGCGAGTTGGACGTTCCTTGTTTAAGGAATCGCGGCGTCCACCTCCCGAACTACTCGAGACTGGAGAGGTCGGCGCCACCGTAGGCACCCTTAACGAGGTCGGTGATGCTGTCGTCGTCGATGGACCAGGTGTTGTCCTTCTTGGTCAGGTGGATGGTCACATCGGTGCTGACCGTGTCCTCCTTGGCGTCGACGAACTCGTAAAACTGGGAGAAGAACTTCTTGTAGAGCCCCGTCTCGCCATCCGACTGGTAGATCTCCATGAGCTCGGCGGCGTTATCGGAGCTCTGGAAGTACTCAGAAGTCTCCTCCAGTGCAGAAGCAACGTCGACGTTCTTGACGGTCACGACGGCAGTGGCCGTGTCACCGTCAACCTTGATGTCGCCAATCTCGTAGTCGAACTTGTCGAAGACGTGACCGAGGAACTCGTACGGATCGACACCAAGGCTCTTGATCTGAGAGATAGAGGAGGAGTCCTCGTCGACGTACTTGCTGAGGTTCTCCTTGGTCGGGTTTTTGAAGGCGCTGAGCTCGCTGTCGATGCCGTCGCGGATCACCTGCTCGGCATTGCCACCGCAGGCGGAGAGGCCGCCAGCGACGCCAAGGGACAGCACGCACGCCATAACGCCGAACACGACCTTCTTCAAAATGCCCGTTTTCATGGGAGTCTTCTCCTATCCAATGGTCTGACAAATTGCAGATACTGCTACTCCATACTAACAGATGAGTTCTTCCGGCGTTCAGAAAAGGCGCTCGAGATCGGCCACGAAGGCCAAGGCTTCGGTATCAATGCAGGTAACACGCACAATCGTACCAGTTGCCGCTCCGGAAACAAGTTGGACACAGGTGGGCAGCGCCGCGCTCGCGAGCTCGCCTTCTGCCTCGAAGTCGACAACCGGGCCAAAGCCTCCCTGCAAGACGTTGCTGGCGGCAGCAAAGGAGTCATCGCCCTTGATGCCCGGATACCACACGCGCCTCACGCGGGGATGACACAGAAGATACGTCGCAACGACCTGGGCAACGTCACTAGAGCGCCTCCGCTTCTCGTCGAACGCGAGTACGGCGTCCTCAAGCCCCGCAAGATCGACTTCGGCCGCAAGGGGAAGCCCTGCGACGAGGGCGTCAGCGTCGATGCGATGGCGGGCGAGAAATGCCTTGGACACGCCAATTGCACACAGGCCACCGAAGCGAGGGCCGAGGGGCGAAAGGTCCTCAACCATGGCGTCGCAGCCGCGCACGAAGGCAAAGCACCCAAGCGACGTAAGTCCGCTCAAGTCAGCCGCAAGAGCGACTCCACCCTGGCGTGCCCGCTCTGCCTCGCCCTTGAGGTCGCGACAGCGGATGGGGGTGCCGTACAGGGGACTGACAAAACGCAGATCGCGAACAAGCGGCGAGACAAGCCTCTCGAGGGTCGCGGAGGCGGACGCCACGTCCTGCCGAATGACGAAGACGCGTCCATGACCTAGCCTCTTCGCCACGGCCGTGCAGGCATCCGATTTGGCGAAGCCATTGCCCATCTAAATCCCCTCCTTCTCCTGAAACGCTACTCCAAGCGCGAACACGGGTAAAGAAATGCCGGGCCCGAACCGTCGGACCCGGCACATCAATCTTGTTAAAGCGCAAGAGCGCGAAGTCTAGCCACGGCGCTCCTTGATCTCGGCGAGGAGCTCGGGCAGCCACTCGTCAAGCTGACGCTCGGTGGTCTCGTTCGTCGCGCGGTCGCGGACGGAGACGGTGACGTTGTCCCTCTCCTTCTCGCCCAGGATCAGCATGTAGGGGACACGGTCGATGGAGCGAGCCTCACGAATCTTGTAACCGATCTTCTCGTCACGCTCGTCGACCTTCACGCGGATGCCGGCGTCGCGAAGCTTGGATGCGACCTCGTTGGCGTACTCACGGGTCTTCTCGGAAACGGGAAGGACCTTGACCTGGCAGGGAGAGAGCCAGGTGGGGAACTTGCCCTCGTATTGCTCGATGAGCATGCCGGTGAAGCGCTCGAAGGAGCCAAAGCCGGCGCGGTGAATCATGATCGGCTGCTTCTTGGAGCCGTCGGAATCGACGTACTCGAGCTGGAAGTTGTGGGGCAGCTGGAAGTCAAGCTGGATGGTTCCGCACTGCCAGGTGCGGCCAAGGCAGTCCTGCAGGTGGAAGTCGATCTTGGGGCCGTAGAACGCGCCATCGCCGGGGTTCAGGGTGTACTCGACGCCCATGGTCTCGAGAGCCTTCTTGAGACCCTCCTCCGCACGCTCCCAGTCCTCGTCGGAGCCCATGGAGTCCTCGGGGCGAGTGGACAGCTCGACCTTGTAGGGGAAGCCGAACTGCTGGTAGTAGGCCGTAATCAGGTGCATGGTGTCGGTGACCTGATCGGTGATCTGCTCGGGAGTGATGAAGAGGTGGGCATCGTCCTGGGTGAACTCGCGGACGCGGAAGAGGCCGTGGAGGGCGCCCTTGAGCTCGTGACGGTGGTCAAGGCCGGCCTCTGCAAGCTTCAGCGGGAGGTCACGGTAGGAGCGGGGACGGCTCTTGTAGATGAGGCAGGCACCGGGGCAGTTCATCGGCTTGACGGCATAGTCCTCGTCGTCGATGAGCGTGGTGTACATGTTCTCCTTGTAGTGATCCCAGTGACCGGAGGTCTCCCACAGAGAGCGGGAGAGGATGATCGGCGTCTGGACCTGCTCGTAGCCGAACTTGTCCTGCATCTCCTGCCAGTACTGCATGAGGGCGTTACGGACGCGCATGCCGTTGGGAAGCCAGAAGGGGAAGCCGGGGCCGGCCTCCGACATCATGAAGAGCTCCATCTCTTTGCCGATCTTGCGGTGGTCGCGCTTCTCGGCCTCGGCGAGCAGGCGCTCGTACTCGGTGAGCTCGTCCTTGTTTCGGAAGGCGACGCCGTTGATGCGGGTGAGCATCTTGTTGTTGGAGTCGCCCTTCCAGTACGCGCCGGAGACGCCGGTGAGCTTGAAGGCCTTGAGGGCCTTCGTGTACATGAGGTGGGGACCGACGCACATGTCGACGTACTCGCCCTGCTTGTAGAACGTGATGCGTGCGTCCTCGTCAAGGTCGCCGATGTGCTCGACCTTGTACTTCTCGCCTCGCTCCTCCATGTGCTTGATGGCGTCCTCGCGAGAGAGCTCGTAGGTCTCGAACTTGAGGTTCTCCTTGACGATCTTCTTCATCTCCGCCTCGATTGCGGGGAAGTCGTCCTCGGAAATCTTCTGACCCTCGGGCAGGTCAATGTCGTAGTAGAAGCCGTTGTCGGTCGCAGGTCCGTAGGCGAAGTCGGCCTCGGGGTACAGGCGCTTGATGGCCTGGGCCATGATGTGGGCGGCAGAGTGGCGGATGACGTGGAGCTCCTCCTCCTGGGGAATCTCGTCAACGTGACCGTCGTTAAACAGAACCTTCATGAACAAACCTCTTTCTCAGAGTGAGATGCAAGTGGGAGAAATGAAAAGTGGAGCATGGCGCATGTCGCACGACCCCGCAGGGTCCGGTGAAAGGACAGGCGCCTAGATAGTCTGAGTTCGAGTGCCGCATGTGGCCGTCAGCTTGCGCAAGACGGGATAGGAGGTGATTGTGGCGTTGTTCGCAGATCGGAACATCTCACGAATCCTTTTTGTGGCAATCGACATTACAGCGCAACATCATAGCAGTTGGCACAAGCGTGAGCTGCACAGATGCAACCAGCCCGCATATCAACACAGAGTGAACGCAGCCAGCGTGGCGAAACGAGGGGCGTCGCGCCCTCCCCCACGCTCTGCTAACCTCATGCCAATGAGCGAAAGGAACAGGATGCAAATCGACCGCAGCCGGGCGACAGAGGCCCTCAAGAAGTTCACGGAGCGCTACGACCCAAAGAACCCACGCATAGCGCTCAAGCTATCGCACACGCTTCGGGTAGCGCTGAACAGCGAGAGGATAGCCCGCTCCGAGAGGTTGCCCAAGGACGAGGTGGACCTGGCCTGGCTGCTGGGGCTGCTTCACGACATCGGACGATTCGAGCAGGTGAGACGCTTCGACACGTTTGTGGACGCAAAGTCGGTAAGCCACGCCGATCTAGGCTGCGAGATCCTGTTCGGAGAGAGGGGCACGATAAGGTCCTTCGTGTCAGACGACTCCGACGACGGCCTGCTGCGCGCCGCGGTGGGACTCCACAGCGAGCTCGCCCTTCCGGGCAATCTGGCACCGCGCACGCGCCTGCACTGCGAGATCCTGAGGGACGCGGACAAGATAGACATCCTCAAGGTGAACTGCCTCAGTCCGATCGAGGACATATACGGGGTCACCACGCAGGACATGCGCGAGAGCGGTCTCACGCCCGAGGTGGTGGATACGTTCTACGGGCACCGCTGCGTCCCCCGTGGCATCAGAAGAGAGCCCGCAGACATGCTAGTCGGCCACATCTGCTTCGCCTACGAGCTGGCTCGACCAGCGAGTCTCGCCCTTATGCTCGAGCAGGGGCACCTTCAGGAGATGCTCTCCAGAACCTTTGACGACCCCGCAACCGAGGCAACGTTCAGACAGATGGAGAAGCACATGGCGTCGTGGCTCGAGGCACGAGACCGGACGTAGGAGGCCTACCGGGCTCAGGCGACGCCGTGATGCCAGCTACGCGCAGCGCGCGACGAAGGCCTCGACGATCTCGCGCTGGCGGGGCTCGGACTTGAACGCGAACTCGGGATGCCACTGGATGCCCCACACGCAGCACTTGGCCGGCGCGTAGAAGCTCTCAACGAGACCGTCTGTCGAGAGGGCCATGGGCTCAAGGTAGGGAGACAGGCCGCGAATTCCCTGGTGATGGATGCTGTTGACGGGGAACGTTGCGGAACCAACGACGTCAAACAGGGGCGTGTCGTGCTGGATCTCCACCCAGTGGGAGATCTCGTCAAAATGGTCCCTCATCCGGTGGTCGAAGGAGTTGGGGCGCTCGGTCAGTATGTCCTGGTACAGGGTGCCGCCCAGCATGACGTTGATGAACTGGCTGCCCCGGCAGATGCCCATGATGGGCATGTCGCGCGCATAGGCCTGCTGGAAGAGCTCCTTTTCGAGGACGTCGCGGCGCTCAACGTTTTCGCCGCAGAACGGCTTCTTCTCTTGGCCGTAGAGCGCTGGATTTACGTCCGCCCCACCCGTGAACACGATGCCGTCGAGACGTCTCAGGATGGCAGCCACGTCCGCGGGGTCGCTATCAAACGAAAGAACGACCGGGATTGCCCCGCTCTGCTGAAGGATGTCCTGATAGGTGTCGCGCATCCAGAGGTTCGGGTGCTCGGAATCGTAAAGAGGCGTCAGGCCGATCAAAGGCTTCATGCAGGTACTCCCAATGGCCGCTAGCTATTGCCAAAACGTGCGCTTGCATAGTAACGCTTGCCGAAACGCCGAGACGCGTCGGCCGGCGATTCCCAATCGCTATCCACAGGACGAGAAGCGATGGCCGCAAGGCGCGACAAGGAGGCGCGACAAGGAGGCGCGACAAGGCAAGACGGGATGCGAGCGAGAAGGCCACGCACTTCTCGCCCCCGAAAGGGATCCCCTTCCCCCATGTGCGACGTCGGCCCAACAAAAGAGCCCACCAGAGGGCGGGCTCAATCGATTCGCGTATGCGCTTGCGGCTCTACTGGATGCGGGTGCGGCAGTAGGGGCAGACCTTCCAGTCCGCGTTGAGCGGGCGGTGGCAGGTCGGGCAGACGTTGCGAACCTGCGTGTTGCAGATCGGGCAGACGACGAAGTCGCGGTCGATGGGGGCGCCACACTTCGGGCAGATGCCGTAGTGGGACAGCTGGTGCTCGCGCAGAGCGATGTCCAGGTCCTGCTCCTCGCGGTCAACCAAGTAGGAGCTGGGACGAAGGATCACGTAGGCAAGAAGGCCGACGATGGGAATGACCGAGATAACGGCCCAGAGCCACCAGGGCTCGGCTCCACGGCGCTGCGCATCGCGCACGACGTAGACGATCGAGAGGATGTAGAGCATAACGAGGCACGCGACCATCAGGTAGAGGACCATGCGCACTTCAGGGGTAATCAACTGGTCGAGAAGCTCAGACATGTCGTCGATGACCTTTCTTCTTCGTCAAAGGTTCCGTTGATGGCCTCAGGCCATAACTCGAGCAATTGTATCAGACCTGCGCCCAAGCGAGTGCCCAAACGGGCAAGGCACGGCGTCACCACACCTCATCGGCACGCGAGCGCGGAGGCGGCCGCAGGGACAAACTCCGGCGATTGGCTACCAGCGGTCGCTTCCGCGCAGGATCTTAGAGACCTCCCCGGCCGTCGTGATGGATCCGCAGGCGACGAAGGGCCTGTCGCTCAGGGCCGTGAGGGCCTCCTCAACGGAGGGGTAGGTCGCCTCGACCTCTCCCCCCTCCTCGCGCAGGATCCGTGCGAGTCCGAACTCGTCAAGCGCGCGGGGACTCTGCGTCTTCGTGACAACGAAGCGCGGGAACTCGGGCGCCAGGATGCGGCAGATGCCACGGACGTCCTTGTCGGCAAGGACGGCAAGGAGAAGAACAGGGCGCTTCCGGACGTCAGGCTCGACCCCCCTCACGGCAGAGACGAATGTGGCAACCGACTGGGGGTTATGGCACGCATCAATCAGGCCGACCGGCTCGGGTCGCACGACGTCGAAACGTCCGGGCGTAGGGCAGGTCACAACCGAGTCGAAGAGTGCGTCAGCATCGAGGTGGCGACCCAGGAACTGCTCGCTCAGGACGATGGCGCAGGACACGTTGGCCGCCTGGTAGCTAGGCTTGAGCGCGCTCACGCCGTCGTACTCGGCAAGGGGCGTCTTGATGTCAACCACGAGCGAGCCGCCGATACGGCCCGGGAAGCGGCTGATGCGGTATCCCGCCCTGGGAAGATCGCCATGGAAGGCGAGCTCGCCGGAATTGAGCTCTCCGGCGGCGTCAAAGGGGCGGTCGGGGCGCAGGAGGACGGGGGTCACGCCCACGTCCCGGCAGCGGTCGAGAAAGACGTCTTCCACGCTCGCGGGCGTAGCGGTCCCCACACCCAGGACGCAGGTGCGCCCATGCTTGATGATGGCGGCCTTCTCGCCCGCGATAGCCTCGAGGGTGTCGCCCAGGATGCGCGTGTGGTCGAGGCCGACGCCGGTCACGGCGACGGAGCAGATGGACTTGGCGGCACTCGTCGCGTCCCAGCGCCCGCCCATGCCGCATTCCAGCACGGCAACGTCGACCTGGGCCTCCGCGAAGGCGACCATGGCCGCAACCGTCAGCGTGTCGAACTCGGTGATGTCGTAGGGCCTCAGGCCCTGCGCCTCGCGAGACTCGTTGACCCTGCTGCCCGCCTCGCGCGCGACGGCAATGCCGTGGGCGAAGGCGTCCCTGGCGATTGGCGCGCCGCAGATCTCCATGCGCTCGTTGTAGCTTACGAGCTCGGGACTGGTGTAGAGTGCGACCTTGAGCCCCTCCCCCGCCAGTATTGCCGCCGTGTAGCGGGCGGTCGAGGTCTTGCCGTTGGTACCGGAGATCTGGATGCACTTGAAGCAGAGGTCGGGGTCGCCGCAGGCGGTCAACATGTCCTCGACGCTCTCGAGCATGGGCTGGATGCCAAAGCGCAGCGCGGAGTGAAGGACGCCCAGCGACTCCTCGAAGGTGAGGGGCTCGACGTCGAATGGAACCTGGTACATGTGGGGAATGCTCCTTCCGGGAAGGCTATACGCCCAAGAGGCGCAGCGCCTCCTCGCGGGTCTTGAGGTTATCGAAGCAGCCGCGCACGGCGGAGGTGACGGTGAGCGCTCCCGCGCTGCGAACGCCCCTCATCGTCATGCAGGTGTGCTCGGCCTGCATGACCACGAGGACGCCCAGGGGCTCGAGCTCGCGCATCATCGCGTCGGCGATCTGCGAGGTGAGGCGCTCCTGAAGCTGGGGGCGCTTGGCGTAGCCGTTGACGCACCTCGCGATCTTTGAGAGACCCGTGATCCTACCCTTGCGCGGGATGTAGCAAACGTGGGCCTTGCCGACGAACGGGAGCAGGTGATGCTCGCACATGGACGAGAACGGGATGTCCCTGACGATGACCATCTCCTCGTTCTCGCCCTCGTGAAACTGCTTGCGCAGGTAGACGCCAGGATCCTCCTGCATGCCACCGAAGATCTCCTCACAGGCGCGCGCCACGCGGTCAGGGGTGCCCCTGAGTCCCTCGCGGTCCGGGTCCTCGCCGATGGCAAGTAGGAACTCGCGAACGGCGGCCTCGACGCGCTTCTTGTCGAGCGCGTTGTACGAAAGTTGGTTGTCCATGCTAGCGAACGCTCCTTTCGGCAGCCCTGACAACGTGCTCGGCCAGGACCGCGGTGGTGACGGAGCCCACGCCGCGCGGCACGGGTGTAATGGCGCGGACGATGGGAGCGATGCCCTCGAAGTCGACGTCGCCGACGAGGCGCTGGTTCTCCTCGTCCCAGTTGATTCCAACGTCCACGACGACCTGTCCGGGCCTGACGTGCTCGGGACGCAGCGTGTTGGGCCTTCCCGTGGCGACCACGATGACGTCCGCCTCCCTGCAGGCGCCGGCGAGGTCGACCGTGTGCGAGTGGCACAGAGTGACCGTGGCGTCACGCGCCTGGAGCAACATCGCCACGGGCCTGCCGATGACGAGCGAGCGGCCCACAACGGTCACGCGGGCACCGTCGAGCGCAACATCGTAGTGATCAAGAAGGCAAACGCAGGCCTCGGCCGTGCAGGGCGAGAAACCCAGGCTCTGGGACGCATACACGCCAAAGGAGGAGGCACGCGTCACGCCGTCGACGTCCTTCTGGAACGCGAGCTCCTCGCAGGCCTGTGCCTCGTCGAGGTGCTCTGGAAGGGGCCTGAAGAGCAGGCAGCCATGGACCGAGGGGTCTGAGTTTGCCTCGCGAATGGCACCGAGGAGCTCCTCCTGCGCACAGTCCTGGTGAAGAACAACTCTGCGCACGGCCATGCCGAGACCCTCGCAGCGCTTGGTGGCAGCGCGCTCGTAGGTGAGGTCGTCGGGTCGATCGCCGACGCGGATCATGGCCAGCGTGGGAACGACACCCTCGTCTGCAAGGCGCCCGACGCGCTCGGCAAGCTTGGCCCCAAGGGCCTTGGCGACCGGCGCCCCCCTCATCTCAAGCTCCATCAGTGCCTCCTGATTCGATCCGCCACTCGCCTCGTGATGGCCTCGGCGCGGGGCACGTAGTCGTCCAGCATGTCGGCGCAATCCGCCTCGAGGCTCTGGGCAAAGCCCCTGTCGCCCAGCGACTCGGTGTTGACAAAGACCGAGAGGCTAGCGGCCTCAAGCGCGGATCGGCAGAGGATCGCACCGCAGCCGATGTCCGAGAGGAGCATATGGCTCACCTTGTTCTCGAGATCCTCGATCAGGTCGATGGCAGAGCAGATCTCCCGCATCATCGCAAACGGGACCTTCGCCGCGCCCTTGGTCGCACGCTCGATCACGTCAGCCCTCGAGGCGTCAGCGCGGTCCATCTTGTAGGCCTGCGATAGCTCAAGGTAGGCGGCGGCATCGCCGTCGACCAGCTCGATCAGTCTGCCCCTCACGCGCTCGGCGGCCTCGAGGTCGGCCCGCACGTCGTCCTGGAACTGGTCCAAGCTCGCCTTTCCAAGCGCGAACGAGCCCGCCATGGAACCGAGGGCGACGCCCAGCGTGCCGACGTAGGCGGCGGCGCCACCACCACCCGGGACGGGCTTGCGCGCAGAAAGCTCCTCGGCAAAGCCCGCAAGCGTCTTGTCAGTCAGTCTCTCGTGCATACATCTCCTAGCAAAGGGCGCCCCGCAGGGCGCCCGAAACAACGTTTGAGCGACGATGGCTAGAACAGGCCCACGATCTTGCCGTCCTCGGTAACGTCAATCTTCTCGGCGGCAGGAACCTTGGGAAGGCCCGGCATGGTCATGATGTCACCGGTCAGCGCAACGATGAAGCCGGCGCCGGCGGATACACGAAGGTTACGCACCGTGATCCTGAAGCCCTTGGGCGCACCCAGCTTCTTCGGGTCGTCGGTGAAGGAGTACTGGGTCTTGGCGACGCAGATGGGAAGCTTGTCATAGCCAAGGTCGGTGAGCTTCTTGAGCTGCTTTCTCGCGGCGGGCGTGAAGTCGACGCCGTCGGCGTGGTAGATGCGAGTCGCGATGGCCTCGACCTTCTCCTCGATGCTGCCGTCGAGCTCGTAGGAGAAGTGGAAGTCAGAGGGCTCGTCGCAGAGGCGCACGACCTCCTCCGCGAGTGCGACTCCGCCCTCGCCGCCCTTGGCCCAGACCTCGGAAAGCGCGACGTTGACGCCAAGTTCGTTGCACTTGGCCTCGACTAGGTCGAGCTCAGCCTTGGTGTCAGTCGAGAACGCGTTGATGGCGACGACGACGGGCAGGCCGTAGACATCCGTGATGTTGGACACGTGCTGGAGCAGGTTGGGCATGCCCGCCTCGAGCGCCTCGAGGTTCTCATCGGCCAGCTGGTCCTTGGGCACGCCGCCGTTGTACTTGAGGGCGCGCACGGTCGCGACGAGGACGACGGCACTCGGGACAAGGCCGGTCGCGCGGCACTTGATGTCCAGGAACTTCTCGGCACCAAGGTCGGCGCCGAAGCCCGCCTCGGTCACGACGTAGTCCGCGAGCTTGAGGGCAGTCGTGGTGGCCTCCACGGAGTTGCATCCGTGCGCGATGTTGGCGAAGGGCCCGCCGTGCACGAAGGCGGGGTTGTTCTCGAGGGTCTGCACCAGGTTGGGCTTGATGGCATCCTTGAGCAGCGCGGTCATGGCACCCTCGGCGTGGATGTCGGCGACCGTGACCGGCCTCTGGTCGAAGGTGTAGGCGATCACCATGCGCGACAGGCGCTCCTTGAGGTCCTTCAGGTCAGTAGCGAGGCAGAACACCGCCATGACCTCGGATGCGACCGTGATGTCGAAGCCGTCCTCGCGCGGCATGCCGTTGGCGACTCCGCCGAGGCCGTCCACGACGTTGCGCAGCTGTCGGTCGTTCATGTCGACGCAACGCTTCCAGACGACGCGACGGGGGTCGATGCCCAAGGCATTGCCCTGCTTGATGTGGTTGTCGAGCATCGCGGCACACAGGTTGTTGGCGGCGCCGATCGCGTGGAAGTCGCCCGTGAAGTGAAGGTTGATGTCCTCCATCGGGACGACCTGCGCGTGTCCGCCGCCGGCTGCGCCGCCCTTGATGCCGAAGACGGGCCCGAGACTGGGCTCGCGCAGGCACAGCAGCGTCTGCTTGCCCATCTTGTTCATGGCGTCCGCAAGTCCTACGGAGGTGGTCGTCTTGCCCTCTCCCGCGGGAGTGGGATTGATGGCGGTCACGAGGACGAGCTTGCCCTTGAGGGGCTTGTCCTTGAGGGAGTGGATGTCGACCTTTGCCTTGGTGTAGCCATAGGGCTCGAGCGTGTCCTCGTCGAGCCCCGCCCTCTTGGCGACCTCGAAGATGGGAAGCATCTCTGCCTCCTGAGCGATCTCGATGTCGGACTTGTAATCTGCCATCTAGCAACTCCCCCTTGGATAACGTATGGCGACACCGGGCGCCGCCGCGCGACGGTACAAATGATACTATCCCGCAATCGATGGCACGAGGGGACGAGACGCAAAGCTATCCGCAATCGCAACAATATGGGCGGCGGAAAAGTGCCTCGCCCTTCGCCCGTGCCCTACAGGCGAAGTATGCCGGCAGGAGTCGCAACCGCCTCTACCGGCAGGTCGAGGCGCGTCACGAGCCCGGCGGAAGCCAGACTGTCAGCCAGCTGCTCCGTGCGGCAAAGCCCCAGCGTGGCACCCTCGAAGGAAGAGAGGAAGACGTCATAGTAGCCGCCGCCGTACCCCAGCCTATGGCCCGAGCGGTCGAAGGCGAGGCCCGGCACCAATGCAAGCGCCTGCCCCATGAGGGACGAATCGAGCAGGGTCGCGGGGTCTCCGTCGGGCTCCTCGACGCCAAAGCGACTCCTGACGAGTCCGTCCAGACTCGTGACCACGTGCCACTCCATGCGTCGTCCGGGGACGCAGCGCGGCAGGGCAACCACCTTGGCAGCCTCCAGCGCCGCGGCGATTATCGCGCGCGTATCGACCTCGCCAGGCATCGAGAGGTAGGTGAGCAGCGCCGGCGACGAGGCGAACGAGCTCGACTCAAGCACGTGGCACGAGATGTCTCGGTCGGCCGCGATGCGATATGCGGGATCGAGCGACGACCTCAGGGCAAGGCACCTCTCCCTTGCCTCGCGCTTCCTCATGGCCACTTCTTCTTGCGTCAAGCGATGCTCCTCATCGGCGTTCGAAACGAAATGGAACCACTCAACTACCTGCGGGCTCTTCCGACCCATCCCCCTTGCGCCTCCCGCGCAGGTCCCAAAGGGCCAGGGCGACCTTCGCCGCGCCTTCCGCGACGAGCAGACCAAGCACCAGGGTCATCACGAGGCCCTGCTCGGGATAGAAGTCGCAGAAGTCGTGCCAGCGCATTCCCATCTGGCCGGACGAGCACCAGATCAGCAGCGGGAGGAGGGCGTGCTCGAAGGCGACGCAAAGCCAAAGGACCAGGCGCGGGCGAGAAGAACGCAGCCACTTAGCCTTCCAGCGTCTCAGCAGGGCGAGCGGCGCCGCTGCCGCCACGACCGCAACGAGGTAGGCAAGGTTGAGCATGGCGTGGGTGCCGAGCGACCCGCCGGCATCGACGTCCTGGGGCTCATATCCCATGGCGATGGAGTACACGCCGTCAGCGAGCTGGCCAAAGCCCTCGTTGTCCCCTATCTCGTCGTCGCAGTCCGTGAGGACGACTATGCCGAGGTCTCGTCCGGGGACGACGACCATCTGCGCGGCGTAGTTCTCGACCTGGCCAGGATGCACCATAACGGGCTCTCCATCGTCATCGCACACGAACCAGCCCATCGCGTACGCGGAGTCGGGGTCACCCAAAAGGGCGCAGTCCCGAACTGTCTGGTCGATGTCGCCCCGCTCGAGGACGTCCCTTCCACCGTTGAGGTACATGCGCAGGTAGCTGGCCATGTCGTTGACGCTCGAGCGTATGTAGCCGGAGGCCGGGCCACCCCAGGCGCCATCGCCGGTCCCGTGGCGGAAGCCGTCTGCGACGTACACGCCGAACCAGCTGCGATGTCCTGGCGCCTCGCTGGCGCACCCCTGCTCGACGCCGTCGATCGAGGAGTCGTTCATCTGCAGGCGGTCGAGCACGTTCTCGTGCAGGTAGTCGGCGTACGACTGGCCCGTGACCCTCTCGACGATGCGTCCGAGGAGGTCGTAGTTGACGTTTGCGTACGAGAAGGTCCCCACGCCCTCCTGTGTGCCCAGGTCGTCGAGGGGCGAGAAGTACCCGAGCCCGCTGGTCTGGTCAAGAAGATCCCGAACGGTGACCGCGTCTCCGAGCCCATACTCCGGTACGTAGAGCGACACGGGGGCGTCGAGTCGGACCAGGCCGCGCTCGGCAAGCTGCATGATACAGACGCCCGTAAAGGACTTCGAGAGCGAGCCTATGACGAAGGTCTGGCTGGAATCGGTCACGTCGCCATAGGTCGCGACGTAGCGGACGCCCTTCGAGCTGACGACGGCAACGGCAAGGCCAGGGACGCGCGACGCCGAGAAGTTTCGGTCGAGGTAGTCGTCGAGCGCCGCGGAAAGGTGATCGTCAGACATGGTGACGTGAACGGTCGGCTGGTCGCTTCCGTCGCGGTCGGCCTCGAGCGCCGAGACGAACGCCCCGTCGGGCATCGCGACGCGCGCACAGGCAACCAGCAGGAAAAGAAGGACGACGACCCCGCAAAAGAGGGCCAGCCCGAAACGAAGCCTCTTGGCCATGGGATGCGCCTCCGTTCGCCAGCTCGACGGCCATACCACCTACCGTAACGATACGCACACGGACGAGAGGGGGCAAGCGTCGCCCCAGATGCCCACGGTTCGACGAACAAGAAAGGAGGGGAGCCAAGCCCCCCTCCCCAATTAGCCATGAAAGCCAGCGCGACTACGAGAAGTCGGAGATCTGGTCCTTGAGCTGAGCGATGGTCTGCTCGAGCTCGGCCTGCTGGGCGCGCTTCTTCTCGATGACGGCGGGAGCGGCCTTTGCGACGAAGCCGGCGTTGCCAAGGGTCCTCGAGACGGAGGCGAGGTCCTTCTCGGCCTTCGCGAGCTCCTTCTCCAGGCGCTTCGCCTCTGCGGCGAGATCTACAAGACCACCGAGCTCGACAAAGATCTCGAGGGTGCCGTCGGCGGCGCTGACCGATCCCTCGGGCTTCTCCTGGCCGTCGGACACGGCGAGCGCGCTCACGCGGCCGACGGAGCGAATGAAGGCATCCTGGGCAGCGAGGACGTCAGCGTCCTCCTGGGAGCAGCGAACCGCGACCGCGAGCTCGGCCTTGGGAGACAGGCGGTAGCGGGCGCGCGTGGAGCGAACCGCGGAAACGACGCGCCTAGCAAGGTCGAAGTCGTGCTCTGCCTTGTCGTTGACGAACCCGGCGAAGTCGGCAGGCTCGGGCCACTTGGCGACCATGAGGAACTGCGCGTCATGGTCGTCGAGGCCGGAGGCCGGCAGGGCGTCCCAGACGCTCTCGGTGACGAACGGCATGACCGGGTGCAGAAGGCGCATAGATGCATCGAGAACGAACACGAGGTTGCGCTGGACCTGCAGCTTCTCGTCGGGCGTGCCGTCCAGGAGGCGGCCCTTGCACAGCTCGATGTACCAGTCGCAGACCTCACCCCAGAAGAAGGACTGGATGTTGCGAGAGTAGTCACCGAAGTTGTAGCTCTCAAGCTGCTCGGTCGACTCGGCGACGACCTTCGCGAGGCGGGAGAGCATCCAGGCGTCCTCGGGCGTCTCTGCCTTCGGGTCGCCCGGGACATAACCCTCGAGGTTCATCTGGACGAAGCGGCTGGCATTCCAGATCTTGGTGACGAACGACCTGGCCTGCTCGGTACGCGGGCTGTCGATGAGCTCCCTCGTCTTCTTGTCGATGTTGGCATCGAACTTGACGTCCTGGTTGTTGGTGATGAGTGTCAGCAGGTTGTAGCGCATAGCGTCCGCACCGTACTTCTCCATGAGGTCCATGGGGTTGACGCCGTTGCCCTTCGACTTCGACATGCGGCTTCCGTCCTTCGCCAGGATGGTCGCGTAGATATACACGTCGTGGAACGGAATCTGGTCCGTGAAGTAGAGCGAGCTCATGATCATGCGGGCGACCCACAGCGCGATGATGTCGCGCGCGGTGACGAGGACCTTGGTCGGGTGGTGCTGGGCGAGCTCCTCGTTGTCGTCAGGCCAGCCCTGGGTGGCAAAGGTCCACAGCTGCGAGGAGAACCACGTGTCAAGGACATCCTCGTCCTGGTGAACGTGGTGGCCTCCGCACTTCGGGCAGACGTCGGTGTCCTCCATAAGTGCGTCTTCCCAGCCGCAGTCCTCGCAATAGAACACGGGGATGCGGTGGCCCCACCAGAGCTGACGGCTGATGCACCAGTCCTTGAGGTTCTCCATCCAGGTGAGGTAGGTCTGGGTCCAACGCTCGGGGTGGAAGGTCACCTCGCCGCTCTTCACGACCTCGGTCGCGCGCTCCTTGAGCTTGTCGACGGCGACGAACCACTGCTCGCTCAGCCACGGCTCGAGCGCCGTGTCGCAGCGATAGCAGTGCATGACGGAGTGGTCGAGCTCCTCGATGTGGTCGAGCAGGCCGTGCTCGTCGAACCAAGCGACGACGGCCTCGCGGCACTCGTCGCGGTCCATTCCGCTAAACTCGCCGTAGCCGTCCACCACGTGGGCGGTCTCGTCGAAGATGTTGATCTGCTCGAGGTCGTGCGTCTGGCCCATGGCGTAGTCGTTGGGGTCGTGGGCGGGCGTGACCTTGACGAAGCCGGTGCCAAAGTTGGCGTCGACGTGCCAGTCGGAGAAGATCTCTATCTCGCGGTTGACGATCGGGAGCATGACCTTCTTGCCGATGAGCTTCTGCTTCTCGGGGTCGGAGGGACTCACCGCGATGCCAGTGTCGCCGAGCATCGTCTCGGGACGGGTCGTCGCGACGGTGATGTACTCGATGCCGTCGACGGGCTCGACCAGCGGGTAGCGAAGGAACCAGAGGTGGCCCTTCTCGTCGTGGTACTCGGCCTCGTCGTCAGAAATGGCCGTGCGACAATGGGGGCACCAGTTGACGATGCGCTTGCCGCGATAGATCAGGCCGTCGTGGTACCAGTCGACGAAGACCCTGCGGACGGCCTTCGAGAACTCGGGGCTCATCGTAAACTTCTCGTCGTCGAAGTCGATGGAGCATCCCATGCGCTTGATCTGGCTGACGATCGTTCCACCGTACTCGTGGGTCCAGTCCCAACAGGCGTCGAGGAACTTCTCACGGCCAATCTCGAGGCGGGAAATGCCCTCGCTCTTGAGCTTCTTGTCGACCTTGGTCTGAGTCGCGATGCCAGCATGGTCGGTGCCCAGAATCCAGCGGGTCGAGCGGCCGCGCATGCGGTTGTAGCGGATGAAGGTGTCCTGGATGGTGTCGTCCATCGCGTGGCCCATGTGCAGGATGCCCGTAACGTTGGGCGGCGGGATTACGACAGTGCAGTCCCCCACTCCCTTGCTGCGCTGGTAGCATCCGGCGCTCATCCACTTATCGATGAGCTCGGGCTCTGCCGACTGAGGATCGTAGTTCTTAGGCATTTCTTCCACGGTAATGACCGCCTTAGTACGCGCCCGACAGACGGTGTGGGCACTCGTGTCATGAGCGCGCGCCTCTGCCCGGCTGGGTTGCAAAACGGCTGCACGACGCAGCCAAGTAATGAGAATAGCACGCAAGCCTCGCCAGGCGGGCCACATCGAAACATAGAGTTAGGACTACAGAAAAGCGCGTGCTACCATGGGCGAGAAGAGCATGACCGACCACCCGAGGAGCCCTGCATGACCGAAGACACGCTGCCCGCCGAAGCACAGGAGAGCCCGACCGACCGCCTGCGCATCGTCATGGGAGACGAGGCGCTCGAGCGCGTGCAGAACGCGCGCGTCATGATCTTGGGCATCGGAGGCGTCGGCTCCAACTGCGCCGAGGCGCTGGCGCGCGGCGGGGTGGGAGAGCTCGTCCTTGTCGACCGCGACGTTGTGGCGCCGTCGAACATCAACCGCCAGGCCGTGGCCTTCCACTCCACGGTTGGCCGGCCAAAGACCGAGGTCATGGCCGAGCTCATCGCCGACATCAACCCCGAGTGCAAGCTGACCCTGGTCCACAAGTTCCTTTCGAAGGAGAACCTCGTACCGACGCTCGCAGCGCTTCCCCGTCCCGACTACGTCGTCGACGCGATCGACACGGTCAGCCAAAAGCTCATCGTCGCGCAGTGGTGCCAGGACGAGGGGCTGCCCGAGATCTCGAGCATGGGCGGGGCAAACAAGCTCAACCCGGAGCGCCTGCGCTTCTCGACCATCGAGAAGACCAAGTCGGACCCCCTCTGCAAGGTAGTGCGCAAGGAGTGCCGCAAGCGCGGCATCAGGGGACTCCAGGTGCTCTACTCGTCGGAGGTGCCCCTCCCCGTCACGCCTCGTAGGCGCGAGCTGCCCGAGGACGGCTCGCGCCCACAGAAGGGCGTGACGCTGGGCACCATGAGCTACATGCCGCCCATCATGGGCATGATGATCGCCGGCCGCGTGATCTGCGAGCTGGCCGGCCTCTCCAACGAACTCGACGTGCAGAAGCCGCTATGAGCGACGCGACGAAAGACAACGCCGCGTTCCCGCCCGAGGGCACGCGGCTCTTCGACGCGCACTGCCACCTCGACTTCATGACGAACGCTACCGAGGTGGCCGAGGACGCCCGGAAGATCGGGCTCTCCATCTTGGCGACGACCATTGGGCCCGAAGGATACCGTTCGCTCGCGCACGTACTCGCGAACCAACCGAACGTTCGGGTCGCGCCGGGGCTTCATCCCTGGTGGGTAGCCGATGGCCGAGCGGACGGGAGGGCCGTGGACGCAGCCTGCAGCCTCGCTGAGGGGTCATCCTGGGTGGGTGAGGTGGGCATCGACCTTTCGCCGCACCATGTACCAGAAGGGTCTCGCGACATCCAGGCGCAGGCCTTCGAGCGGGTCTGTCAGGCCGCCGCACGTTCCGCGCGAAAGAGCGGCTCTCCCACCGTCATCTCGATTCACTCGGTCCGCGGGGCCACGCTCGCCCTCGACATACTGGAGGAGACGGGCTGCCTCGCGACCTGCCGACCCGTCTTCCACTGGTTCAGCGGCACGAGCGACGAGCTCACGCGCGCCGTCCGCTCCGGCCTCTGGTTCTCGGTGAACGAGATGATGCTCAAGACGCGTCGAGGCCGCGAGTACGCGCGGCAGATCCCAATCGAGCGCCTCCTCACCGAGACGGACCTTCCTCCCGAGGAGGGCGAGCCCTTCTCAGCGCGGGCCGTCGCGGACTCGATCGAGCGCACCATCTCCGCACTCGGCAAGATCCGCGACATGGACGAGGCGGAGCTCGCCGAGGCCATCGTGGGCAACGCGTGCAGGCTCTTCTCCCCTGCCAGCCAGGCACAGCAAGGCCACTACGCACGGAGGTGAAACCCAGGGGAGAGGGGCACGACCCCCCGGGGGAGCAAACCCATGGCGCATACGCGCATGGCAAAGGGAGCCGGACTGAGTCCGACCCCCCCTCGTTCGTTGCGCATTCGGCGACGACTAGGCGCGCTTCTCGCTTTCCGTGTGACGCACGATCTGCGGCGACTCGTTTCCGCCGACGGACTCGGGCGTGACGATGACCTTCGTGATCTCAAGGTCGCTGGGCAAATCGAACATCGTGGCCTCGAGCGTGGACTCGCAGATCGCACGCAGGCCGCGGGCGCCGGTGTTGCGACTGATTGCCTGCCTGGCCATCTCGCGCAGCGACTCCTCCTGAAACTCCAGGTCGACGCCCTCGATCTCGAACATGCGCTTGTACTGCTTGACAATCGCATTCTTAGGCTTGGTCAGAATCTCGACCAGGTCGTCCTCGGTCAGCTCCTTGGTAGAGGTGATGACGGGGATGCGGCCGATGAACTCGGGGATCATGCCGAACTTGTGCAGGTCCTGGGGCATGACCTTCGAGATGAGCTCGTCCTGGTTCTCCTCGACCTTCTTGTTGAGCTCGGCATTGAAGCCGATGCCCTTCTTGCCGATGCGATCGGCGACGATCTTGTCGAGGCCGACGAAGGCGCCGCCGCAGATGAACAGGATGTTGTCCGTGTTGATGCGGATGAGCTCCTGCTGCGGGTGCTTTCGACCGCCCTGAGGCGGAACGCTTGCCTCGGTGCCCTCGAGAATCTTGAGGAGCGACTGCTGGACGCCCTCGCCCGACACGTCACGCGTGATCGAGAGGTTCTCGGCCTTGCGGGCAATCTTGTCGATCTCGTCGATGTAGACGATGCCGACCTCGGCACGCGAGACGTCACCGTCGGCTGCCGTAATGAGCTTGAGCAGGATGTTCTCGACGTCCTCGCCCACATAGCCAGCCTCGGTGAGGGTGGTGGCGTCGGCGATGGCGAAGGGAACCTCCAGGAATCGGGCAAGCGTCTGCGCGAGCAGCGTCTTGCCCGTGCCGGTCGGTCCAAGCAGGAGAATGTTGCTCTTCGCGAGCTCAACCTCCTCGCCGTCGGCATTCACGCCGGAGTCGCCCTGCATAATGCGTCGATAGTGGTTGTAGACGGCGACGCTCATCGCGCGCTTGGCCGCCTCCTGGCCCATGACGTACTGCGACAGCTCGTCGTAGATCTCATGCGGCGTCGGAAGGTTCTGGAGGGGCTGCTGGGAGGTTTCCTCCTGTATGCCGGCGATGCTCGCGTCATCGTCAGAAATGATGTCCGCGCACTCGCCAACGCACTCGTCGCAGATGAAGACGCCGTTGGGCCCCTGGATGAGCTTGCGCACCTGGCTGCGGGTCTTGCCGCAGAAGGAGCAGCGCATCTCGGGCGTATTGTTGTCGTTTGTCGGCATGTACCTTCTCCTATAGAGATAAAGCTCAGAAAAAACTAGTCGACCTGCTCCGTGCGAGAAGCAATCACCTTGTCGACCAGGCCGTACTCCATAGCCTCCTGTGCGCGCATGTAGTTGTCACGCTCGGTGTCGGCGTTGATCTTCTCCACGGACTGACCAGTATACTGCGCGAGAAGGCCATTGAGATGCTGGCGAATGTACTTCGTCTCGTCCGCCACAATCTGGATGTCGGTCTGCTGGCCCTGCGCGCCGGAGAGCGGCTGGTGGATGAGGACCATGGAGTTGGGCAGCGCAAGGCGCTTGCCGGGGGTGCCTGCGGCGAGAAGGACGGAGGCCATCGAGGCAGCCATGCCCACGCAAATGGTGGAGACGTCCGGCTTGATGAAGTTCATCGTGTCAAGGATGCCGAGACCGGCGTAGACCTCTCCGCCAGGAGAGTCGATGTAGAGAGAGATGTCCTTGTCGGGGTCCTGGCTCTCGAGGTGCAGGAGCTGCGCGATCACAAGGTTGGCGGAGTCGCGCGTAATCTCCTCGCCGAGGAAGACGATGCGGTCGTTCAGAAGGCGGGAGTAGATGTCGTAGCTGCGCTCGCCACGGGGCGTTTGCTCGACGACATACGGAATAAGCGGAGTGTTGATGGGATTGTGCATACGAGTCTCCTTACGATAAAAATGCGCTCCGAGGTTGAAGGTACCCCCGGAGCGCACGTGCTAGTCCTGAGACTAAACGGGTTACTCAGAATCCTTCTTCGCACGAGCCTCTGCGATCTCGTCGACTTCGGTGACGGAGGCGTTCTCGACGAGCCAGTTCACGGCCTTGGTGCGGCGGATGGACTCACGGATGGCGGGCATCTGGCCGCTCTCGGTGAACTCCTTCATGCTCTTCTCGACATCCTCGACGTTGGCGCGCTCGAACTCGGCCTTGACGTCGTCCTCGGTCGCCTCAAAGCCAAGCTTGGCGGCAAGCGCGTCGAGGGCAAGGGACTGGCGGGCACGCTCGGCAGCCTGCTCGTGAAGGTCGTTCAGGAAGTCCTCGCTCTTGATCTGGCGGGCAGCGAGGTACATGTCGAGGTTCATGCCCTGACGGCCGAGGGAGCCAAGGAACTCGTTGGCGAGCTCAGAGAAGACCTGGTTCTGGTAGGCCTCGGGAACCTCATCAAGGGTGAGGTGCTTGCCAATCTCCTCGACGACGCGATCCTCCTTGAGGGCAGGCAGGCTCGTCTTCTTGTCGTTCTCGATCTCCTCCTTGACGGCGTCACGAAGCTCGGCGACGGTGTCGAAGCCGAAGGACTTCTTGGCGAACTCGTCGTCGAGCTCGGGGGTGACGGTCTTCTTAAGGCCCTTGAGGGTGACGGAGACGGCGAAGCTGTGCTCGTGGTCGCCATGGGTCTGGGTCCAGCTGATGTCCTTCTGCTCGCCCTTGTTCATGCCGACGACGCCGGCGACGAACTCGGAGGGCAGGTAGGCGTTGCCGAGGCCGAACTGGCGGTCGGTGCCGGCGAGCTCGGGGGCGCCCTCCTTGTTCTCGACGTCGAGGACGACGACGTCGCCCTCGACGACGGCACGCTCCTCGGTCTCGTCCTCGAAGCTGACGTGGTAGCTCAGGAGCTGCTCGATCTGCTGGTCGATCTCTGCCTCGGTGGCGTTCTGGGGAGGCATGTTGATCGCGGGAGCGTCGTAGGAGTCAAGCTCGCAGGTGGGCGGAACGTTGATGGTGGCAACCAGGACGAGGTCCTCGTGCTCGACCGCGACGACGGCATCCTCGCCGTAGCTGGGGCGGTCGACGGGAACGATGTCGAGCTGCTCGAAGGCGGCCGGCTGGGCGTCGTTCACGATGTCCTCTGTTGCCTGGGCCAGGATCGCGTCACGACCGACGATGCCGTCGATGACGGGACGGGGTGCGTGGCCCTTGCGGAAGCCCTGGAAGTTGTACTTGGCGGCAACCTCCTTGTAGGTGTTGGCGATGGCCTTGTCGACCTCGGCAGCGGGGACGGTGATAGTGGCGACGACCTTGTCGCTCTCGGGCCTCTCGGCGGTGACGGTGATGTTCAACGTTCCTCCAGTGTTCTCATGCCAGCGACAAAGGCGCCCCTGGCCAGTACCTAAGCGAGTGTCAGTGGTGCGGGCGAAAGGATTTGAACCTTCACGGGATTTCTCCCACTGGAACCTAAATCCAGCGCGTCTACCAATTCCGCCACGCCCGCAGTTCACACACAGCCTATGGATGATAGCAAAGGTTCGCGTTAATGGTCCTCATCACGCAAATCTTTCCACGTGCTATGCGCAAACGGTAGCCACCTCCTCTAGCCGAGGTCCTGCAGCGCGTAGGCGCTGATTCGGGCATCCCTGGAGGCGGCGAGCGCCTGCACAAGGGCGGTGGTCGCCGAGAGGGCCGTCACGCAGCAGATACCGCGGTTGACCGCCTCGCTCCTCACCTTGGCGCCGTCGCCGCGCGACTCGTGGCCGTGGGGCGTATTGATGACGAAGGACACGTCTCCGGAGGCCATGAGATCGACGACGTTGGGGTGTCCCTCGCTCACGCGCTTGACGACGCGCGCGGGGATGCCCGCGGCGGCGAGCGTCTTGGCCGTCCCCGCGGTCGCGACGATGTCATAGCCCATGCCACTGATGGCCAGGGCGACGGGCGCAATGGCGCGCTTGTCGCGGTCACAGACGGAGACGAAGACGGCGCCCTCCCCCGGCATCTCGTAGTCGATTGCCTCGCGGGTCTTGGCGTAGGCCTCGGGGAAGGTTTTCGCGATTCCCATGACCTCGCCGGTCGACTTCATCTCGGGTCCGAGGACCGAGTCGGCGCCCGGGAAGCGAGACCAGGGCATGACGGCCTCCTTGACCGCGTAGTAGCCAATCTCGCGCGTCTCGTCGGGAAGCTCGCCCGAAGCGCGGAGGTCGCAGATCTTCTCGCCCTCCATGATGCGCACGGCCATGCGCGCCAGGGGAACGCCAGTGGCCTTGGACGAGAAGGGCACGGTTCGGCTGGCACGCGGGTTGAGCTCGATGACGTACACCTGCTCGTCCTTCACCGCGTACTGGACGTTGAGAAGGCCCTTGATGCCGACCGCGAGCGCCAGCCTGCGCGTGATGTCGCGGATGTTGGCGACGATGGAGTCCGAGAGCGAGAAGGGTGGGAAGCAGCAGGCGGAGTCGCCCGAATGGATGCCGCACTCCTCGATGTGCTCGAGCACCGAGCCCACGTAGACGTCATCGTTGTCGCAGAGCGCGTCGACGTCGAGCTCGATGGCGTCCTCCAGGAAGGCGTCGAGGTAGACGGGGTGGTCAGGCGAGACCTGGGTTGCCTCGGCCATGTAGGTCTTGAGGTCGGCGTCGTTGTAGACGATGGCCATTCCGCGGCCGCCCAGAACGTAGCTGGGGCGGACGAGCAGCGGGTAGCCGATGACGCGGGCGACCTTGCGTGCGTCCTCGATGGTCTCGGCAGTCGAGCTGGGCGGATAGCCAATCTCGAGGCGGTCGAGCAGGCTCGAGAAGCGCTCGCGGTCCTCGGCGAGGTCGATGGCCTCGGGCTGGGTGCCCATGATAGGCACGCCGGCGGCCTTGAGCCTCTTCGCGAGGTTGATGGGCGTCTGACCGCCCAGCGTGACGATGACGCCGGCGGGCTTCTCGATCTCGACGATGTTCATGACATCCTCGAAGGTGAGCGGCTCGAAGTAGAGTCGGTCCGAGGTGTCGTAGTCAGTGGAGACCGTCTCGGGGTTGCAGTTGACCATGACGGTCTCGTAGCCCTTGGCCTCGAGGGCGTAGGCAGCGTGGACGCAGCAGTAGTCGAACTCGATGCCCTGGCCGATGCGGTTGGGGCCGGCCGAGAGGATCATGGCACGCGGCTTGGAGGCCTCGCGGTGCTCCGTGGCGCCGCCCTTCTCGTAGGTCAGATAGTGGTAGTCGGTCTCCGCGGCGAACTCGCCGGCGCAGGTGTCGACCGTCTTCACGACCGGCATGACCCCGAGGACGCCCCTCAGCGCTCGGATGACCTCCTCGCTGGAGCCGGTGAGGTGGGCGATCTGGACGTCCGAGAAGCCCATCTGCTTGGCGGCGAGCAGGCGCTCGGCGCTCAGGCCGCTCACGCCGCCCTCGCGCAGGTTGTTCTCGGCGTAGACGATGTCGGCGATGCGCTCGAGGAACCAGCGGTCGATGCGAGTTGCCTCGTGGACGCGCTCGACGCCCCAGCCGCGGCGCAGCGCCTCGGCGACGTATAGGATGCGCTTGGGGGTGGGCCTGCTGACGAGGTCGTCGAAGTTCTCTTCGTCGTACTCGTCGTTGCCGTCGGAGCCAAGGCCGGCATGCCCCTGCTCGAGGGAGCGCATCGCCTTCTGGAGGGACTCCTCGAAGCAGTGGCCGATGGCCATGACCTCACCGACGGCCTTCATGCGCGTGGTGAGCGTGTCCTCGGAACCCTTGAACTTCTCGAAGGCGAAGCGAGGGATCTTGACGACGCAGTAGTCGATCGAGGGCTCGAAGCAGGCGGGCGTCACGCGCGTGATGTCGTTGGTGATCTCGTCGAGCGTGTAGCCGACGGCGAGAAGCGCCGCCGCCTTGGCGATGGGGAATCCCGTGGCCTTGGAGGCTAGGGCGGAGGAGCGGCTCACGCGCGGGTTCATCTCGATGACGATGATGCGGCCGTTGTTGGGGTTGACCGCGAACTGGACGTTGGAGCCGCCGGTCGCAACGCCGACGCGCTCGAGGCAGGCGATGGAGTAGTCGCGCAGCCTCTGGAGCTCGACGTCGGTCAGGGTCTGCGCGGGAGCAACGGTGATCGAGTCGCCCGTGTGGACGCCCATGGGGTCGAGGTTCTCGATGGAGCAGATAACGATGCCGTTGCCGGCAGAGTCGCGCATGACCTCCATCTCGATTTCCTTCCAGCCCTCGATGGACTCCTCCACCAGCACCTCGTGCTCGGGAGAGAGCTGAAGGCCCTGCGAGACGATGTGGAAGAGCTCCTGCTCATCGTGGGCGATGCCGCCGCCGGCGCCTCCCAGCGTGAAGCTCGGCCTGATGACGACGGGATAGCCAAGCTCGCCGACGATGCGCTTGGCGTCGTCGAGCGTGTGGGCGATGTCGGCGCGAGCCACGTCGAGGTTGATGTCCTTCATGGCGGCAGCGAACAGCTCGCGGTCCTCCCCCACCTTGATCGAGTCGAGGTCGCAGCCGATGACCTCGACGCCATACTTGTCGAGGACGCCCGCCTCGCCCAAGGCGATGGCGCAGTTGAGGGCCGTCTGGCCTCCCATATTCGGGAGCAGCGCGTCGGGGCGCTCGCGCTCGATGACGCGCGTGACGGAGTCGACGGTGATGGGCTCGACGTACGTGCGGTCCGCGGTCTCGGGGTCCGTCATGATGGTCGCGGGGTTGGAGTTGACGAGGACGACCTCGAAGCCCTCCCCCCTGAGCGCGCGGCACGCCTGCGTGCCGGAGTAGTCGAACTCGCAGGCCTGGCCGATGACGATGGGACCAGAGCCGATGACCAGGATTTTCTTGATGTCCTCACGCTTCGGCATTAGAAGCGCCTCCCCTCGCGAACGTCGATTGCAAGATAGTCCTCGCGGCCCTTCATGAGGCGCGCGAACGCCTCGAAGAGGTAGGCCGAGTCATGCGGCCCGGGGTTCGCCTCGGGATGGTACTGGACCGAGAACGCGGGGATATCGAGGAACTGGATGCCCTCGGGGGTGCCGTCGTTGAGGTTGACGTGCGTGAGACGTACGCGACCGAAGCGCTCGGACTCGACCACGGGGGCAATGCGCTTCTCGCTCCAGAAGCGAAGATCGGCGTGGTGCTCCGTCTCGCCACCAGAGAGCTCGGGAACGAGCCTGCCGAGGCTCTCGAACACGAGGCCGTAGTTGTGGTTCTGGGCCGTGATCTCCACCTTGCCGGTCAGAAGGTTCATGACGGGCTCGTTGCCGCCGTGGTGGCCGAACGGAAGCTTCTGGATCTGGGCGCCTGCGGCGATGGACATGAGCTGGTTGCCCAGGCAGATGCCGAAGACCGGAACCTTGCCGAGCACCTCGCGCGCGCAGGCGGCGGTCTGGGTCACCTGCTCGGGGTCGCCGGGGCCGTTGGAGAAGAACACGCCATCCGGGCTCTCGGAAAGAACGCGGGCGGCAGGCGTGTCCCAAGGCATGACCGTAACCTCGCAGCCGACAGACGCGAGGCCCTGCTCGATGCCGCGCTTCTCGCCGCAGTCGAGCGCCACGACGTGGAAGCGCTTCTCGCCCTTTGCGGGAACCGTGTAGCTCTGCCTGGTCGATACGTCGGGGACGAAGTTGTGGGCCGAGATGGGCAGCGACGTGGCTACGCGGGACACCAGGCTCTCGGGGTCGAGGTCGACCGTCGAGATGGCGGCGCGCATCGCGCCGGCGGAGCGAATCTTGAGCGTGAGGGCGCGGGTGTCGATGCCCTCGATGGCCACGACGCCATTCTGCTTCAGGAGCTCGGGCAGGCTGCCCTCGCTCGTCCAGTTGCTGGGCTCATGGCACATGTCATGGACGACGAGACCGCGCAGGAAGAGGCCGCCGGACTGCATGACCTCCCTGCAGACGCCGTAGTTTCCCACCTGAGGATAGGTGAGCGTAACGATCTGCCCGGCGTAGCTGGGGTCGGAGACGATCTCCTGATAGCCTGCCATGGACGTGTTGAAGACGATCTCTCCGAAGGTCTCGCCCTCCGCGCCGGCGCACCAGCCCGAGAACGTCGACCCGTCCTCGAGGGCCAGAAGCGCGCGCGCGTGCCTGTGGCGTTGTGCGAGTAGATTCATTCATTCCTCCTTCTGCCCGTGCTAAAAAAAGAGAGTCCCATAAGGGGGCTCTCGAGAAACTCAGCACTTCATTTTGGGCGCCTTATCGGTATCTCTGTACCGTCCTTAAAGGTTGAAATGAATTCTAGAATGAATCGAATTCATTTCTACGCAAATCAACACAGTCGTTATAAGATTGACATATATACAAGGTCTAGCTGCGAATATCCAGAAAATAGGCCACTGGTCGTATGAAAGCAAGCTCAGAGCGCATATATGAAACAGAGGTCGTCGAGGACGGACCGGGCAAGACCTCCCACCCCAGGCAGGGACGCAAAAGAAAAACCGGATGTCCGAGAGGGGCATCCGGCAAGTGGAGATGAACTGGAGAGCTGAGGCTAGCAGACGCCCTGGGCCATCATCGCGTCGGCAACCTTGAGGAAGCCCGCGATGTTCGCACCGAAGACGAGGTTGCCCTCGTGGCCGTACTCCTTCGCGGCGCTCGCGGCCGCGTTGTAGATGGATGCCATGATGCCCTTCAGACGGTCGTCGACCTCCTCGAAGGTCCAAGAGATGTGGCCTGCGTTCTGGCTCATCTCGAGACCGGACACCGCGACGCCGCCCGCATTGGCGGCCTTTCCGGGGCAGAATGCCACGCCATTGTCGATAAGGTACTCGGTCGCCTCGGTCGTCGTGGGCATGTTCGCGCCCTCGCCGACGACCTTGCAGCCGTTGGCGACAAGCGCCTTCGCGTCCTCGAGCAGCAGCGTGTTCTCGCGGGCGCAGGGCAGGGCGATGTCGCAGGGAATCTGCCAGACGCCACGGCCGTCCTCGGCGTGATACTCGGCATCGGGACGGTAATCGACGTACTTGGCAAGGCTGACGCCCTTGTCGTGACCAGAGCGCTTTTCGGCGTAGATGGCCTCAAGCGCCTCGACGGAGAGGCCCTCGGAATCGTAGACCCAACCCTTGGTGTCGGAGCAGGCCACAACCTTCGCGCCGAGCTGCTCGGCCTTCTGAACGGCGTAGATTGCGACGTTGCCGGATCCGTGGACGACGACGGTCTTGCCCTCGAAGGAGTCACCGTGGTCCTCAAGCAGGTTCTGGACGAAGTAGACCAGGCCATAGCCGGTCGCCTCGGTGCGGGCGAGCGAACCGCCATAGGTGAGGCCCTTGCCGGTCAGGACGCCAGACCACTCGTTGCGCAGGCGCTTGTACTGGCCGAACATGTAGCCGATCTCACGGCCGCCGACGCCAAGGTCACCTGCGGGGACGTCGGTGTCAGGTCCAATGTGACGCTGGAGCTCGGTCATGAAGGACTGGCAGAAGCGCATGACCTCCATGTTCGACTTGCCCTTGGGGTCGAAGTCGGAGCCACCCTTGCCGCCACCCATCGGGAGCGTGGTGAGGGAGTTCTTAAAGATCTGCTCAAAGCCCAGGAACTTCAGCATGCCCAGGTTAACGGTGGGATTGAAGCGGAGGCCGCCCTTGTAGGGGCCGATTGCGGAGTTGTACTCGACGCGGAAGGCACGGTTGACCTGTACCTTGCCGCTGTCATCAACCCAGGGGACGCGGAACATGATGACGCGCTCAGGTTCGACGAGGCGCTCGAGAAGGCCGTTCTCCTCGAACTCGGGGTGCGCGTCGAGCGCGGGCTGAAGCGTGCTGAGAACCTCTTCCGCGGCCTGGATGAACTCAGGCTCGCTGGAATAGCGCTCCTTCAGGTCAGCGATGACCCTTTCGGAATAGTTCATACGCAATCTCCTCTCGCAATGCATTACCAGAACACAACTCGAACTCGATTACGAATTCGTATAAAGAATACGTTCGAAGGATTTCAGAGGCATATCGTCCCAGCTCACCGTAACAAAGAGTAAACGCGAGCTGCCGTTCGCCCCGACGTGGAAAGAAAAGTTGAAAGCAACGTTGCCCAAAGCGATGCACTCGCCTATACTTCTAGAGCGGCTCCGGGGTGTGGCGCAGCTTGGTAGCGCATCTGCTTTGGGAGCAGAGGGTCGCTGGTTCGAATCCAGTCACCCCGACCATAATGCGGCGGTAGTTCAATTGGTAGAGCAGCAGCCTTCCAAGCTGCCTGTTGCGGGTTCGAGTCCCGTCCGCCGCTCCATGGATCCTCAAGGCCAGGTCCCAGTGACCTGGCCTTTTTTCTTATCGAATTTCGTCACGCGTCAAACGACTCGCCAGCCGAGGGCGTCGATAGGGACGTCCCGTGCGCTTTATTCATCAAGCGCGGCGCGTTGCGTGCGCTCCGGCGCGGCAGCCGTAAAATGAACGCACGCAACAGACGACAGGAGAACCAATGACCTCCCCCACCCTGGGAAAGACCCTCATTATCGCCAACCCGGCCTCGCGCAGCGGGCGTGGGGCGGGCGCGACGCGCTTTGTGGAGCGCTTCCTTTCGGCATATGACTCCGCGACCGACAGCTTCGAGGTGTGCAGAACCAGAAGCTCGGGAGACGCCACCATCAGGGCGACGCAGGCCAGGGGCTACGACTCGCTCATCGTACTGGGCGGGGACGGGATAATCCACGAGACGGTCTGCGGCCTCATGCGGCTCGACAGGGAGCTGCGCCCCGCCCTGGGCATCATCCCCATGGGGTCCGGCAACGACTTCGCCCGCTCGCTTGGCATGGTCCTCAACGAGCCACAGACGGCACTCTCCCAGATCATGTCAGGAGAGACACGTCCGTGTGACATCGGGCGCGTGAACGTCAGGGACACCGGAGAGCTGACCTACTTCGTCGAGACCCTCTCGTTTGGAGTCGACGCCGCAATCGCGCTCGACACCACCGCCAGGCGCGCGGGCGACTCCCGCCAGGAGGGCGCGAGCCTCTTTGCAACCTCGGGGGTCAAGCTCTTCTCGCATGCGCAAAAAGGTTGGCCCTACGCCGCATCCTTCGACGGCGGCGAGCCGATATCGGGCCGGGAGATCATCTTTGCGGTGCAGAACGGCCCCACCTACGGCGGCGGCTTCAAAATCGCCCCTGACGCCATCGTAAACGACGGCCTTCTGGACGTATGTCTCAACACGCGCGTCCCCCACGTGGCGCACGCGCTGGCGCTGTTCGCAAAGGCACGCAGCGGCCGACACGTCGAATCGAGGGTCGTTCGCACGCTCAAGGCCAGGAGCATCGACGTTCGCTTCGAGGGAGAAGTTCCTCCCTGCCAGGTCGACGGCGAGGGACTCACGGGCAGCCACTTTGCGATTGACGTGATGCCCGCCGAGCTCAGGCTGATCTGGCCCGGCCGCCTCTAGCACTTCTCCACGGGCGCGCCCAGCAGCCGCCGCGTCACACAACCAGCAGAGACAAAAAGGCGGCCCCCTTGCGGAGGCCGCTTCGTTTTAGCTATGTAGTCAGCGTGGTTCCTGATGCGACTACTTTGCGGCAGCCTGGAGCGCAGCCTTGACCTCAGAGGCTGTCTTGAGCTTGAGGATCTTCTCGGTGAGGGCGTCTGCCTCCGCCTTGGTCCACTCGGAGATGATGCGACGGGTGCGCAGGATCGAGGGGGCGGAAACGGAGAACTCGCTCAGGCCGAAGGAGAGCAGCACGGGGATGAGCAGGGGATCTGCCGCAGCCTCGCCGCACATGCCAACCATGATGCCAGCCTTGTTGCCCTCGGAGATGACGCGCTTGAGGGAGCGAAGGACCGCAGGCTGGTACACCTCGTAGAGGTAGGACACGCGATCGTTGCCGCGGTCGGCGCACATGGTGTAGCCGATGAGGTCGTTGGTGCCAATCGAGAAGAAGTCGCACTCGGCGGCAAGGTCGTCAGCGATCAGGGAGGCCGCAGGGGTCTCGATCATAGTGCCGACCTCTATGTTCTTGTTGTACGCAACGCCACGGGCGTCGAGCTCGGCCTTGCACTCCTCGATGAGGGCCTTGGCCTGGCGGACCTCGTCAAGAGAAGTCACGAGCGGCAGCATGATCTTGATGTCGCCGAAGGCGGAAGCGCGCAGGAGCGCGGTCAGCTGGACCTTGTACTGCTCGGGGTTGTTGAGGCAGTAGCGAACTGCGCGGAAGCCCATGAACGGGTTCTCTTCCTTCTGCAGGTTGAGGTACGGAATCTCCTTGTCGCCGCCCACATCGAGCGTGCGGATGATGACAGGTTGGTCCTTCAGGCGAAGGGCGACCTTCTGGTAGGCCGCGAACTGCTCGTCCTCGCTGGGAAGCTCGGAGGCATCCATGAAGAGGAACTCGGAGCGGAACAGGCCGACGCCCTCGGCATCGTGCTCTGCCGCAACGTTGGCGTCCTCAGGGTTGCCGATGTTGGCGACGAGAAGGACCTTGTCGCCGTCGCCCGTCACGGTCTCCTTGCCGCGGTAGGTCTCGAGGGCAGCCTTCTCGTCGGCGAAGTTCTTCGCCTTGGCGCGATAGTGCTCGAGGTCATGGTCGGAGGGAGAGACGAGGACCTTGCCAGCGCCGCCGTCGATGATGACCATGTCGCCGGTCTTGATGTTCTTGGTCGCGTCGGCGACGGAGAGGACGGCGGGGATCTCGAGGGCGCGGGCGATGATCGCGGAGTGAGAGGTGCGGCCACCGGTCTCGGTAATGATGCCCGCGACGTTCTTCTTGTCGATGTCGGCGGTCATCGAGGGCGTGAGCTCCTCCACGACGACAATCGAGTTCTCGGGGAGCGTGGAGAGGTCGACGACCTCTTTGCCCAGGAGGTCGGCAAGAAGGCCAGTCTTGACGTCGGCGACGTCGGCGGCACGCTCACGGAAGAGCTCGTCCTCCATGTTGGAGAACATGTTGAAGTACATGTCGTAGGCCTCGCTCACGGCCTGCTCGGCGCACATGCCGGAGTCGATGGAGCCGTTGACCATGTCCTTGATGCCGTCGTCCTCGGCAAACTCGATGTGGGCGCCCATGATGAGGGCAGCCTCCTCGCCGACGGACTCCTTCATGCGATCGATCTGAGCGTTGGTCTGGGCCACGAACTTCTCGAGTGCCGCGTTGTAGCGCGCCTTCTCGGCCTCGGGATCATCCGGGGCCGTGGGGGTGAAGGACAGATCGGGAGCGACCGCGACCTGTGCAACGCCAATGCCATAGCCGTCAGAAGCGTTTACGCCTTCGTACATTGAATCCTCCTGTCGATTTGCAGAAACGGCATAGTGCTTTCCGAACTATTGAGCCGAACCGAAGTCCGGTTTCGATCACATGGTAAGAGCCTGGTGGAGAAGAGCCTACTTCTGCTCGGCAATGAGCTTGTTGAGGTTCTCGTACACGCGGTCAATAGTAGCGCGCTTTGCGATGCCCTTGCTCGCGGCAGTTGCGGTGCCGCAGGCAGAGGCGAAGCGGAGGGCCGTCTCGTAGTCAGCGCCCTCCTGACACTTGGCGACAAAGCCAGCGACCATGGAGTCGCCGGCGCCAGTGGCGTTGACGAGGCGAATCTTTGCCGTAGGAACGGTGTGTACCTCGCCGTTCTCGTCGTAGAGGAGCGCACCGTGGCCACCGCAGGAAACGATGACGTTCTGCGCGCCGCGCTCGTGGAGCTCCTTGGCAAAGGGGATGCACTCCTCGGGCGTCTCGGGACGGGCGTCAAAGATGCGGCCAACCTCGTGGTTGTTGGGCTTGATGAGGAACGGACGTGCAGGCAGCGCCTCAAGCAGAAGGGAACCAGGCGCATCGACGACGAACCTGATGCCGCGGCCCGCGAGACGCTTCATGATGGTGTCGTACATATCCTCGGGGAGCGACTTGGGGATGGAGCCAGTGAGGATGAGCGTGTCGCCCTCGCCCACGTAGTCGATCCTCTCGAGAAGCTCGTCAACCTTCTTCTCGGAGATCTTGGGGCCCATGCCGTTGACCATGGTCATGACGATGCCGTTCAGCTTGACGTTGATGCGCGTAAAGCCGTGGTCGAGGCGGACGAAGTTAGACGAGATGCCATTCTTCTGAAGGGTCTCGATAAGGTAGTCACCCGTGAAACCTGCGGCAATGCCGTAGGCAACGTTGACGACCTTGAGCTCATTGAGCAACGTTGAAATGTTGATGCCATTGCCACCGCAGTAGAGCTCCTCGCTCGATGAGCGATTGGTGAAGCCCATGTCCAAAGTGAGCGGATGCATGACGTAGTCAATAGCCGGGTTCAACGTGACGGTGTAGATCAACGGAAGCTCCTTCCAGCACACAATGTAGACTCCATTATGCCGCAAGAGTCATGCAGCCTGCTGCGAGAAACAACACACCGGACACGCAAATTAGAATTATTTCTCAACATTTGAACGCTTGTCATCAAATAGTGGTCAACTTCTTGTGACAACATGACGAAAGCGTTAAGAAGAGGCCACGGCGCCCGAAGGCGGCCGTGGCCGACTAGTCTATGGTGCGCCCTAGGCGATTCGAACGCCTGACCTGCGGTTTAGAAGACCGATGCTCTATCCAGCTGAGCTAAGGGCGCGCGCCGCTCCATAGTAGCACGAAACTACGGTCGAAAGACAAGCCGCGTCGAGCCGTCAGCGCACGGCTCGCGATCAGCGATCGGCCTGGGCCTCGAGCGCCCTCCTACCAAGCTCGAGGCAGCCAAGGATGCCCTGCTTCTCGTTGAGGCTGTTCGGGACGATGTAGCTGTCAAGGTCCTCAAGCTCAGGGGTCCTGAGGTACTTGTTCAGATACGCCGCAAACTTCTCGCGAACCAGCGGAAGCAGCTGCTCCTGGTGCATCACGCCGCCGCCGAGGATGATCTTCTGGGGAGAATAGCAGACCACATAGGTCTCGAGCGCCTGCGCGATGTAGTCGCTCTCGAGCTCCCAGACCTCGGGTCGGTCGACGAGCTTCTTTGCGGGGGCACCCCAGCGCGCCTCGATTGACGGGCCGCTCGCCAGGCCCTCGAAGCAGCGGTCGTGAGATGGACAGATGCAGGAGCCGGGGTCGCCGGGAGACACGGTAAGGAGGATGTGCCCAGCCTCGGGGTGAAGCATGCCGTGAACGAGCTCGCCGCCGATCATGACGCCCGCGCCGATGCCCGTACCGATGGTGATGTAGACTACGCTGTCGAGGCCACGGGCGCAGCCGAAGGTTGCCTCGCCGAGGCACGCGACGTTGACGTCGGTGTCGTAGCCCATGGGGACGTCGCAGCCCTTGCGCACGTTCCCCAGGAAGTCATAGCCCTGCCACGCCAGCTTGGGCGTGAAGAGGATGCGGCCGAAGTCGGGGCTCTTGGGATTGACGGCAGTGGGCCCGAAGGCGCCGATGCCGATGGCGTCCACGTTCCTCTCGGCAAACCACGCGGCCATTTGGGGAACCACCTCGTCGGGAGCCACCGTGGGCATGGAAACCTGCTCTTCGATGTTGCCGTCTGCGTCGCCAACGGCAAGAACCATCTTCGTTCCGCCGGCCTCAAGGGCACCAATACGCTTGGACATGCTCTCTCCCATCAACGGGGCGCTACGCGCCGAAACAAGCTAAGCTAATACTGCATCGTTGCAGCACATTCTATATGAGAACGATTCCATATTCATACAATACGCCTACTTTCGGCCCAAACCAAGAACGTGCAAGGACCAATCAGCCCAAGTTGCGTGTTTTGGCGGCAAGCGCGGCAACGATGGTCTTGGAGTCCTGTATGAGCCCCGCCGCCACGGCGTCGACCACGTCGTCGAGCGGAACCCAGACGACGTCGGCGAACTCGCCCTCGTCCAGACAGCGCTCGCCCTCCCTCAGGCCGTGGGCAATATATATAGATGTTGCCTCGTCGCAAAAGCCGGGAGATCCGACGCTCCTCGCCAGGAACTCCAGGTTGTCCGCCACCAGTCCCGTCTCTTCCCGCAGCTCGCGCGCGGCGCAGACGGCAGGATCTTCTTGCCCATCGACCTTCCCGGCGGGAATCTCGAGCGTGGCTCGGCCCAGTGCGACTCGGTACTGCCTGACCAGGCACATACGGCCATCGCGCACCACGCATACGCCCGCTCCCCCATGGTGACGGACGATCTCGCGCGCGGCACGGCGACCACCAGGCGGGGCCACCTCAAGAAGGTGCGCCGAGAAGATCGCGCCCCTCCAGACTGCACGGTCCGACAAGACCCGCTCCTCCAGCCGGGCGTCAGGCCCTAGGAGCCCCTCGATGGTCGAGAGCCCATCGGCCGATTCCGCATCTTGCCTCAACGTTGGCACCTCCGAATGATCGCGGCAGCGCGATTGCGCGCAATACGTATATATCAATTCGCATATATCAAGCATACGTCTCGGCGGACGCGCAAACGTGGTCGTGCTGTGCCGAGTATGCGCGTTTATTTCGGAAGATGCGCCACGCCCGTATTGCGCGACCCGCGCTCGCATACCATGGGCAAGGCGCGCAGGGCACATCTCGCCCGAAGGGGACGGCGAAAACACTCCCGAGGCCACCCCACGTCCAGAGCACGCTTGAAGCAATCCGAACGATTGGAACAACAAATATGTCAGAAACACAAGGGAGCCGAAGGGTTCCAAGGCACCATCATGCGAATGACGGTCGCGCAGATCGCGAGGCCTCCACGAGCGGCGCCGAGGGGTTCGCCGCGCTTGGCCTGAGCGACCAGACGCTCGCTGCCGTCAAGGACATGGGGCACACTGTGCCCACCCCCGTCCAGGCACAGTCCATCCCCCTCACCCTCGCAGGCAGGGACGTCCTCGCAGCCGCGCAGACCGGCACAGGCAAGACGGCCGCCTTCCTGCTGCCCACACTCGACCGCCTCTCGCACGCCGGACGCGGAGAGGGCCCGCTCATGCTGGTGGTCACCCCCACAAGGGAGCTCGCCCAGCAGATCGACGGCGTCGCGCAGGTCATCTGCAAGCACACGCACCACAAAGTGACGACCGTCGTAGGCGGCGTAAGTTACGAGCCGCAGAAGTCCGCGCTCAGGCACGGCTGCGACGTGCTCGTCGCCACGCCAGGCCGTCTGGAGGACCTCATCGCCCAGGGCGCGGCCAACCTCTCGCACGTTGAGGTGCTCGTTCTGGACGAGGCCGACCGCATGCTCGACATGGGCTTCCTGCCGGCAGTCAAGCGCATTGCGGCAAAGACCCCCCAGTCAAGGCAGACGTTGCTCTTCTCGGCCACCCTCGACGAGGACGCCCAGGAGTGCACGGCTGGCCTCGTGAAGAACCCCGCCTGCGTGGAGATTGCCCGCAGGGGCAGCATTGCCGACACCATCGACCAGTTCATCCTGCCCGTTTCGGCGAAGGCCAAGAACAACCTCCTGATCCAGCTCCTCAAGCGCGAGGGCTCGCAAAGGGTGATCGTCTTCTGCCGCGGCAAGCACCGTGCCGACGGCATTTGCCGCCGTCTTCGCAAGGCAGGCATCACCTGCGCGCCCATTCACGGCAACAGGTCGCAGAAGCAACGCGAGAACGCGCTACGCAACTTCAGGTCCGGCGACGTCGACGTGCTGGTGGCGACCGACGTGCTGGCGCGCGGCATCGACATCCCCGAGGTGTCCTACGTGGTCAACTTTGACGTCCCCGGCGAGGCCGAGGACTACATCCATCGCATCGGTCGCACCGGTCGCGCGGGAGAGTCCGGCTGGGCGCTAACCTTCGTCACCGAGGACGACTACCTCGACCTTCGCGATGCCGAGCAGCTGATGAAGTCCATCGTCCCCCTGTACCAGAAGACGGACGGTCTCGACCAGGGAGAAGACCTTCCCAAGATCGACCCACACCGTGACCCCCTGGAGAAGCTTCCCGGGAAGAAGGCCCGAAAGAAGATGGCCGAGGCCCGCGAGGCCAGGCGCAAGGCCCAGGAAGGCAAAGTCGCACTCCAGGACGACACCAAGTCCCAAGGCAACGCCAAGCCCCAAAGCGGTACCCAGAAGAGGAGCTCCGAGCGCGGCAATAGGAAGCGCGAGCGCGGTGGAAAGCGCCTGGCCGACAGAACACAGAAGCCCAGGCGCAAGTCAGGCGGCGAAAAGAGAGGGCCTTCGCGGGCGAACGAGCCTTCTGGCCGCGCGGTGCAGAAGTTCGGTCCCGCTGGCAAGCCGACGGCAAAGCCGAAGCGCCTGAAGCGTCATCCCGGCGACCGCGGCGGAAGACGGTAACACCGGCATAAGCCAGACATGGCAAGCGTCAGGGGGCATCCGAGAGGGTGCCCCCTGCATCTCGAGCACGAGGCCCACACGTAGAAATCAACCGTCCCTTTCGAACACCCAGGGCCTGTTTGCCTATTCACCACTGGAGGAACGCCCCAGAGTAACATGAGCGGAATTACCTCTTCCGCCCCCTACTCAACGACCGTCGTATACAGGCCGTAGTTGGCAAGCGTTAGGGGGGGGTACATCGCCCACTCGTTCTGAAGCCTCTCGCGGCGGGCCGCCAATAGTTCGGCGTCGTTCCCACACGCCCCCCCGAACGCTGGTAGCGCTCCAACGCGTTCTCGCCCCCCAATGGCGCGCGTCGGCGAGGACGTACCGCACGGTGCAGAGGATGAGGTCCATTGCATTTCCGTCATCCCCGTCCACCCTGCACGCGAGCTTGCGCGCCGCACGGCGGCGAGAGCCCCATGCCCTATATGATCATGTAGACAGGGCGATTACTCCCTATGGCCGTAGTGTGGTGAAGTCACGTTTAGAGCGCGAGGGCAATATCATGCGAAAGCACTCTAAGAATCTACGGTTTTGCGTGGCATTGCGCTATGGCAAGGGAATTCGCAGTGTCGTTCTACCACTCCGAGCAATGGTAGGGGACACGCGAGGAGTACATGAACATGCCAGGAAAACAATGCTCGGAACGTGTCTGGGCACGCCCCGCAAACGCCGCTGAGTGCACTGGCAACGTGACGGCACCGCAAGGGGCTATACGGACAGAGAGCTTTCCGATCGCGAAGCTCAACCGAAGTCGCGTAAAAACCAGACCGCGCTTCTGAGTCACATTGCTTTGCAATTATTGGCGATTCTTCTAAAAGAAAAAGGTCAGAGGACAAAACCTCTGACCTGCTGTTCCAGATGGTGGGTCGTGAGGGGGTCGAACCCTCGACCTTGGGATTAAGAGTCCCCTGCTCTACCAACTGAGCTAACGACCCAAAGAAAAACCAGTCGCAAGCGACTGGCCCTGGTATGTAAGATGGTGGGTCGTGAGGGGGTCGAACCCTCGACCTTGGGATTAAGAGTCCCCTGCTCTACCAACTGAGCTAACGACCCATCTACGGTTATAAAATGGGGTGGGTAGAGGGGCTCGAACCCTCGACCTACGGAGCCACGGTCCGTCGCTCTGCCAACTGAGCTACACCCACCATTTGGTCCACTCGATAACGCGCTTGATTATCATGCCTAAACCTGAGCGATGATGCAAGGGCGATTTTCAAATTCTTTTCCGAACCCCCGATTCATCACATTCCATTCCCATTTTTGTTGACGTCTGCGTGTTAGGTGTCACTGCAAAAGCAGCCTCGGGATAGCTTTGCTCACTGCACATCACCTTTTTAATTACCAACCAACAAATGGCGTTTTAAATCAAAAAGTGGCTTCTTTCGAGGGTCTCTCGCATGCAATAATCCGTCATCCATTACCCGGCGAGCATAAATGGAGACGAGATGAAGCATCGAGGCGACACACGAGCGCGCAAGGCAATCCCTCCCCCACTTTGACCACAGACAGCCAGACGGCCCAGTCGGCCATAGGGCAAGGCGCACCCCATGCGCCCAAAAGACGGGAGGAAGCCATGAGAGCGTCACCAAGGTTCCAGCAGAGCAAGGCCGCGGCAGCGAAGGCGCTGCCGCGAGGAAAGCGCGTCATGCCCATGCTCGTGATGGCCATCGTCCTGATAGCGATCACTGTACTCGCGTCGAGCGGATACGGGCTCGACGCAGGACAGAAGACCTTCACGGGATTCAAGACAGAGTCGGGGCAATGGGGATACAAGTCGAACTCAGACGAGGTCGCGTACTGCCTCGACGGCCAGAAGGCGGGTCCGGACGGAGCAACCTACGCGGCCTGCAGCGAAAAGGCAACCGGGGCCGCCGGCTACATAGCCTTCCACGGATACCCACGCACGACCTCGATATGCGGACGGGACCTCACGCCCAATGAGGCGCGCATGGCGACCCAATGGGCCCTCTGGATCCATGGGGGCTTCCTCACGCGTTCCGGCCTCACCGCAAAGGCCAACGCGGCCGAGGGCTATCCTGCAGGGGCTCGATGGCTCCCCTGGCACCAGTCTCGCAAGGAGGTGCGCGACGCGGCTCTCGCGCTCTTGGACGAGGCGGAGGCCTGGGAGCGTGCGGGCTCGGACGGAAGCGAGTCCGAGTATGCAATCGTGTACCAGCCCACGGGCGCAGGCGACCGACAGCGCATACTGCTCGCGCCCAACACCGGCTCCATCGAGCTCCGCAAGCAAAGCGCCGCCCCCGGCGTGACGCGAGACAATCCCAACTACTCCCTTGGTCAGGCGTCATACCTTGTCTACCTGGACGAGTCCTGCACGCACCGCGCTCGGGACATCTTCGGCCGCGAGGTCGATATCACGACCGACGAGAGCGGCCGCGGAAGGGCTGACGACCTGCAGGAGGGGACATACTACGTCAAGGAAGCCGGATCTCCGCGCGGATTCGCGCTCAGCCCCGAAATACACCGCGTCACCGTCACGAGGGACGACGTCTCGACCGTCGAGGGCAAGGTCGAGGACAACCCGAAGACGGCGATGGCCACAGTGCAGAAGCTCGACCAAGACGGCGTAGCCCTCGGCTCGGACGCCGTGGCCGCGAGCGCACAGGGCAACGCGAGCCTGGAGGGGGCGCTCTTCGAGCTGTCCTTCTACGCGAGTGCAGACGGAAGGCGCGAGGGAAGGCCAACGAGGGTCTGGACGTTTCAAACAGACGAGAAGGGCGTAGCGACCTTCGATGAGGCGCACTTCTCGTCCGGAGACGAGCTGTACAGGAACGCCTCCGGGAAGATCGTTCTCCCCCTTGGGAGCTATTCGGTCAGGGAGGTCGCGGCGCCTTCCGGATACCAGCTGAGCGATGCCGATTCGCACCCGTTCGACATCGTGCAGGAGAACGGGGTCGCGAAGGTGAAAAGCGACAGCTGGAACGTTCCCCAAGCCAAGGGCGCAGAGGGACGCGCGATATCGGACAGGGTCCTCAGAGCGGGCATCTGCGTCCGGAAGGAGGACACCGAGCACGGGCGAGCGCAGGGAGACGCCTCTCTCGCGGGCATCAGCTTCGATATCGTCAACAAGAGCCGCGGCGCCGTCGTCGTGGACGGCAACGTCTACCAGCCCGGGGACCGCATCAAGGGCCGGCTCGTGACGGACGAGAGCGGGCGGGCGAGCACGGCGTGCGATCTTCTGCCCGTGGGAACCTACGAGGTCGTCGAGGCCGCCTCAAACGAATCTATGCGTCTCGGTAGCGAGGGGAAGACCGTCACCATAGCTCCCGGCGACGTCGGCCGGCTCGTCGAAGTGGACTCGGCCTTTTCCGACGAGGTGAAGCGTGGCGGCATAGGCGTCAGGAAGGTCGACCTCGAGACGGAGGCGAACAGGCCTCTGGGCGCCGCCAGTCTGGATGGCGCGCACTTCTCGGTGAGGAACGCGTCTGACGCCCCCGTGGTAGTCGGAGGAAAGGCCTACGCCCCCGGAGAGACCATCGACAAGGCAGAGCTGGTGACAGACGACAAGGGGGCCGCGCAGACGGCGGGCGACCTCCTGCCCTACGGGACCTACGAGGTGTGGGAGAGCGCCGCCCCGCGAGGCTACCTCCTGTCAGACGAGAAGTGCCGGGCCACCCGGCAGACGGTCATGCTGCGGGAAGACGGGGCCATCGTGTCGCAGCCCGAGGGCCCCACGAAAGACCAGGTGATCCGCGGTGACATCGCCTTCACCAAGAAGGAGGCCGGAAGCATGCGGCCCCTGGCCGGGTGTGCCTTCAAGATCACCTCGCTCACCACGGGGGAGTCTCACGTTGTCGTCGCAGACCAGAACGGCATGGTCGACACCTCGGCCGGCTGGGTCCCGCACACGCGCGACACCAACAAGAACGACGCCGCCGACAACCAGGATGGGTCCGCGGACGAGTCCAAGGGCACGCCCAACGCGGGCGTCTGGTTCAGCGGCACGAAGGACGGCGAAGCTAGGCCGAACGACTCCCTTGGCGCCCTTCCCTTCGACAGCTACGAGGTCGACGAGCTCACGGGCCCGTCCAATGAGGGGACCTCGCAGGTGAGCTTCACCGTTACCATCACCCGAGACGACGTGAAGGTCGACCTGGGAACCATCGACGACGAGCCGCTGCCGAGGCTCGAGACCGTCGCCCGCGGAGACCTGGGCCCGAAGACCAGCGCTGCATCCGCCGAGGCAAAGCTGGTGGACACCATCTACTACGACAACGTGAAGCCCAACTCCCGCTACACCGCCGTGGCCACGCTGATGGACAAGCGCACCGGAAAGATGGTCACGTGCGACGACGGCAGCGCGGTGGAGGGAAGGTGCACCTTCAGCACGAACGCCCCCTACGGGACCGCAGAGGTCGACATTCCGGTTGACGCGACTGGTCTGGGCGAGCGCGACCTCGTCATCTTCGAGACGCTCCTGGACAACAGGGGCAGACGCGTGGCAATCCACAACGACCCGGACAACGCCGACCAGACAATCAGCATCCAGCCGACCATTTCGACCAAGGCCAGCGACGGGGCTGACGGAAACCACGAGGTACCCTCCGCCGGAGCACAGACCATTGACGACGAGGTCTCCTACAGCGGCCTGATTCCGGGCGAGAAGTACGTGATCTCCGGATGCCTGATGGACGGAAGGACCGGACAGCCGCTACTGGACGCAGACGGCAATCGCCTGACGAGCGAGGTGTCGCTCGCTCCGGTGGAGCCGACAGGAAAGGCACGCGTCTCGTTCCATCTTGAGGGAGAGCAGGGGCAGACGGACTCCATCGTCGTGTTCGAGAGACTGACGCGAGGCGACGAGGTCGTCGCCACGCACGAGGATCTCTCCGACGAGAGTCAGACGATCAAGGTGCCGCGCATCGAGACCTCAGCGTCAAACGCGCCTGACGGGACCAGCCAAAACCAGGCAGGTGACAATCCGACGGTGACCGACCGCGTCACCTACACCGGGCTCGAGCCGAACGCCACGTACATGCTGACGGGCAGGCTGGTTGACAAGGACAACGGACAGGAGTTGACGGATCCGAACGGAAGGACGCTCGAGGCAGAGCTCGAGTTCACCCCCGAGGAGGCCTCGGGGACGGTGAGCCTGTCCTTCTCGGCGCCCAGAGAGACGCTCGCGGGAAGGAGGGCCGTGGCGTTCGAGAAGCTCGAACGAGACGGAGTCGTGCTCGCCTCCCACGAGGATCTCGACAGCGAGGAGCAGAGCGTGAGCTTCCCGGAGCTCCAAACCGAGGCCTGCGAGACCGAGGACGACTCGCACTTCGCGGGAAGCGAGGCGCCGTGCCAGATACGGGACGTAGTCACGTACAGTGGACTCACGCCCGGTGCCACCTACGTCGTCAGGGGCTCGCTCAGACAGGGCGGAACCGGGGAAGCGCTTCCGGAGGGCAGCGGCCAGGCCGTCGAGTCTCAAGCGGAATTCGTGCCCGAGACGCCAAGCGGGTCGGTCGAGGTTGCCTTCGACGTCGACGGGAGCAAGCTCAAGGGAAAGGCGGTCGTCGCGTTTGAGGAGCTCTGGGCAGGCGACAGGAAGGTCGCCGAGCACGCCGACGCGAACGACAAAGCACAGTCGGTCCACTTCGCGCGCATGGCGACAAGAGCGTTCGACAAGGCGGACGGTGACTCGGCCGTCGATGCCGGAAGGGCCGAGCTGGCAGACGAGGTCTCATACGAGAACCTCGTCGCGGGCCAGGAGTACAAGCTTTCGGGGACGCTGATGGACAAGGAAACCGGACAGCCGGCACGGGACGCCGAGGGAAGCGAGATCCGTGGAGAGGCGACGTTCACCCCACATGAGGCAAGCGGAACGGCGGAAGTAACCTGCAAGGCTGATTTGGCCACACTTGATGGGCATGAGCTGGTATTTTTCGAGAGCCTGACAAAAGGCGACGTAGAGATCGCGTCTCACAAGGACATCGAGGACAAGGAGCAGACCGTTCGAGTCGAAAAGAGGAAGGGGGCGGCCATGCCCCAGACCGGCGTCATGTCGCTTGCCGCCGTGGCCATCGCAATCGGGGTCGCGCTCTTGATAGTGCAGGGCCTTGCCAAGCCGAGGTCGGGCACGCGCCATGAGTAGGCGGAGGGCGCCGCGCGGCAGAGCACCCCGGCACCCTTCCCTCAGGCGTCTGGCGCTCGTCGTAGGGCTAGCCCTACTAGCCCTGGGGTTTGCTTCCTTCGCCCGTGACAGCTGGGCGCTCCACAGACTGGGCACTCTCGGCAAGCCCGCGCAGGAGGCCTCAGGGAACGCGGCAAGACCAGACGCCTGGACGCGCGTGCCGAGCCTTTGCGCCTGGCTCGCCATCGACGGCGCCGGCATAGACTTTCCCGTGTGTCAGGCGGACGCGAGCGACCCGGAATACTACCTGGACCACGACCCTTGGGGAGCGCCCTCGAGGGTCGGGGTCCCCTTCGTCGACGCGGACACAAACGCAAACGCACCACACGTCATGGTATACGGCCATCACCTCGCGCTGACGGGCGGCATGTTCACCCCGCTCTTCGACTGCTACAGGCAAGAGCGGTTCGACCAGGTCCTGGGAGAGGCACGCTGCAGATGGACGACGACGGAGAAGGGCAAGCAGTCCTTCTTGCCGCTTTGCGCCCTCTCCGTGGACAAGGCGGACGGTGAGGCCCGGTTCTTCGCGGCGACGAGCGGGATCGACCTGAGACGATGGGCGGCAGGGATGCTCAAGAGGTCGACCGCCAGGTCCAAGGACGCGGAGGAGCTCTGCGCTCAGGGAGAGCGGTTTCTCACCCTGGTCACGTGCAGCTCGGTCTTCGCGGGAAGGAGAGAACGCACGCTCGTCATCTTCGCCCTGTGCAAGAAATAGCAGCTAGAAACATACAGTTAATTGGCTCAACCTTGAAGGAGCAGCCCATAGCGACTATGCTTGCTCCATCTCGCTAAAGTGCTTGACGGCCATCGTGGCCCGACGATTGGAGGAGCAATGAGAACCATCTATCGCGCAGTTGACCGCAGGCAGTTTCTGAAGGCATCAGCGGCGGCGCTCGCCATAGGGACCCTCGCGGGCTGCGGGGCGCCGGCGGCAGATAAGGACGGCGGCACCGGCTTCGACGGCAACCTCATCGTTGGCTTCGATCAGGACTTCCCTCCCTACGGCTACGTCGCCGACGACGGCAGCTACACCGGGTTCGACCTTGACCTTGCGAAGGCCGTCTGCGACAAGGAGGGCTGGACCTTCTCGCCCAGCCCCATTTCCTGGGACGCAAAGGACGGCCTACTCAACAGCGGCCAAATCACGTGCATCTGGAACGGCTTCACCATCGAGGGCCGAGAGGACGACTACGCATTCACTGCGGCCTACATGGAGAACAGACAGGTCGTAGTCGTGCGCAGGGACTCCGGCATCGCATCGCTGGCCGACCTTGCCGGAAAGCACGTCGTCACCCAGGCCGACTCGACGGCGTACAACCTCCTGAACGACGGAGGCGACCAGGCCGATCTGGGCAAGAGCTTCGCGGACCTGCAGACCATCGGCGAATACAACACGGCCTTCATGATGCTCGAGAGCGGTTCCGTCGATGCGGTTGCGATCGACTATCCCGTCGCCGTCTACAACATGGGCGGAAAGGACAATGTCTTCTCCATTCTTGACGAGGCGCTCAACTCGGAGCACTACGGCGTCGGATTCGCCAAGACGGACGCCGGCAAGGAGCTGGCCGCAAAGGTCGAGACCGACCTCAAGGAGCTCTACAAAGACGGGAAGGTCAAGGAGCTCTGCGACAAGTATGCCGACCGTGGCGTCTCGTACGATCTGTGGATGCTCAAGGACTAGCGGCGCAAGCGCAAAAACCACTCTGATCAGGAGAGATAGTTTGGAACTCTCAACGATGACATCGATGCTGGCCGAGGGCTACGTCGTCTCGATGCAGATTTTCGCGATTACGCTCGTGGGCTCGATTCCCCTGGGCGCACTCGTGGCGGTTGGCCGGCTGTCCAAGGTTAGGCCCCTCTCGTGGCTGACGAGCCTCTACATCTCCGTCATGCGCGGAACGCCGCTCATGCTCCAGATGTTCGCCGTGTTCTTCGTCCCGTTCTACGTGTTCGGAAGGCAGACGCCGCCCAGCTACATGTTCGTGGCCGTGATCATAGCCTTCGTGATCAACTACGCGGCCTACTTCGCCGAGATCTTCCGCTCGGGAATCCAGAGCATGCCGCGCGGACAGTACGAGGCGGCGCAGGTTCTGGGCTACACGAGCAGACAGACCTTCTTCCGTATCGTGCTCCCCCAGGTCATCAAGAAGATCCTGCCAGCGATGGGAAACGAGGTCGTCACGCTGGTAAAGGACACGTCACTGGCGTTCTCCATCGGACTCGCGGAGATGTTCACGACCAGCAGGGCCCTCGTGGCCTCGCAGCGAACGATGGTCCCCTTCATGATCGCAGCGCTCATCTACTGGCTGACCTGTCTGCTCATCGAGCTCTTGCTGGGCAGGCTCGAGAAGAAACTGGACTACTACCATGACTAACTCGCACCTGCGCCCGATACCCACGCCCGAGGTCAGCTTCGCCTCGGCGACGGGCCTGCCGGCGGTATACCTCAGAGGAGCCCGGAAGTCATTCGGCCAGAACGAGATCCTGCGTGGGGTCGACCTGACCATCTCCAAGGGAGAAGTTCTTTCCCTTCTGGGCCCGTCCGGCGCCGGCAAGTCCACGATCCTCAGGTGCCTGGCCACCCTCGACAAGTTCGACGGCGGAGAGCTCGCCTACGGCAGCCTCCGCGTGTGTACGAACGACCCACAGGGAAAGGCCGTATACGACAGCGAGGCCATGTGCAAGGCGCGCATGAAGTTCGGCATTGTCTTTCAGGACTACAACCTCTTCCCACACTTCAGCGTTATGAGGAACGTCACTGACGCGCCCATATGCGTGCAGGGACGCGACCCCGAGGAGGTCGAAGAGCAGGCAAGGGGGATCCTCCAAAAGCTGGGTCTAGCCGAACGCGCCGACATGGTGCCCTGCCAGCTCTCGGGAGGCCAGCAGCAGCGTGTGGCAATCGCGCGAGCGCTCTGCATGAACCCGAACGTGCTCTTCTTCGACGAGGCAACCTCCGCCCTGGACCCCAAACTCACCGAGGAGATGCTGAAGATCATCCGCGACCTCGCCGGCGAGGGAATGGCCATCGGCATCGTTACCCACGAGGTCGGCTTCGCGCGGGACGTCTCCGACCGCATCGCCGTGATGCTCGACGGCGAGATTGCCGAGGTCGGAAAGCCCGAGGACGTTCTTGGAAGCCCGCGCGACGAGCGCGTCGCGGCGTTCCTCTCGCACTCCATGGAATAGGAGAAGGGCGAGGCTCGTTTGAGCACGCCTAAGGCAAAGCGCGAAAAGGCGGGGCCGTCACAAACGTGACGGCCCCGCCCCATCAGCCAAGCGGCACCATGCTGCAAGCCAGTCCCTACACGAGGTACTCGGCAATCTGTACGGCGTTCGTCGCGGCACCCTTGCGAATCTGGTCACCACAGCAGAAGAACGTGAGCGCGTTGACGCCGTCGGGCGCAGACAGGTCGCGACGGATGCGTCCGACGTAGACGAGGTCCTGGTCGGAGGAGTCAAGCGGCATCGGGTAGGCAAGGGAGGCCGGATCGTCGACCACCTTGACGCCAGGCGCGCCCGCAAGGACCTCGCGCGCCTCGTCGGGCGAGATGGGCCTGTCGAACTCGCAGGTGATGGACTCGGAGTGCGAGCGCACGATGGGAACGCGCACGCAGGTGCAGTTGAAGCGGCAGTCCGGGAGATGCATGATCTTGCGGCCCTCGTTCTGCATCTTGAGCTCCTCGGACGTATAGCCATCGTCCTTGAAGCCGCCGATCTGCGGAATGAGGTTGTAGGCAAGCTGGTATGCGAAGGGATCGCTGTCGCCGACCTCTCCCCCGTCAGCCAGAACCTTCGTCTCGCGCTCGAGCTCCCTCAGGCCGGGCATGCCCGCGCCCGAGGCAGCCTGGTAGGTCGAGACGATCATGCGCCTGAGGCCCGCGGCCTGGTGAAGCGGCCAAGTCGGCACGAGGCCGATGATGGTAGCGCAGTTGGGGTTGGCGATGATGTTGCGTGGGTGGTTCTGGATGTCCTCGGGGTTAATCTCGGGAACGACCAGGGGGACGTCCGCGTCAAGGCGGAAGGCGTGGCTGTTGTCTACGCAGACCGCACCGCGAGCCGCGGCCTCGGGAAGAAGCTGCTTGGCCTGAGCGTCTCCGGCCGCGCCGAGGACGATGTCGACTCCCTCGAAGGCCTCGGGAGTCGCCTCCTGGACGGTCACCTTCTCGCCGTGAAAGTCAATCAGCTTGCCGCGCGAGCGGGCGCTTGCGAGCGGAACGAGCCTGGATACGGGGAAGTTCCTCTCCTCGAGGCACTGCAGCATCTGAGTGCCGACGACTCCGGTGGCTCCCAGGATGGCGACGACCTTTCCTGACATGTGCAAATCCTCCTCCTGCTAAAGCAGCGTTAGACAAAAGAGCGGGGGCGCTTAGGCGCTGGCTCCGTCGGCGGTAACCATCTCTCCCTCGACGAACTTGTCGTAGATCACCCTGATGGCGCGAGAGAAGTCATCGTTGTTCACGCCGAGGATGATGGAGATCTCCTGCGAGCTTTGGGTGATCATGCGGATGTTGATGCCAGCCTCGCCCAGGACGCCGAAGATGCGTCCGGAAGTGCCGGCACGGCGGCTCATGTTGCGGCCGACGACGGAGATGAGGGCAAGCTCGTCGACGACGTTGATCGAGTCCGGCTTGAGCTCCTGCTGAAGGTCGCTCACGATGGAGTAGATGGTGTCCTTGACGTCCGACCCGCTCACGACGATGCCGAAGGAATCGACTCCAGTCGGGATGTGCTCGACCGAGACGCCGTAACGCTCGAAGACCGCCAGCGCGCGACGGATGAAGCCAATGGCGTTCGACATGTGGGCCTTCTGCACGTGGACGGCCATGAAGTCCTTCTTGCCAGCAATGCCGGTGATGAGGTGCTCGCGCTCGTGCTCGGAAGCAGTCTCGCGAATGACCGTGCCCATTGCCTCGGGGTCGTTGGTGTTCTTGATCTGGATGGGGATACCAACCTCGCGGACGGGGAAGATCGCCTCCTCCTGGAGGACGGACGCGCCCATGTAGGAGAGCTCGCGCATCTCGTCGAAGGTGATGCGGTGAATCGAGCGCGGCTTGTCGACGATGCCGGGGTCCGCCGCCATAAAGCCAGAGACGTCGGTCCAGTTCTCGTAGACGGTCGCGTCTATGCAGCGGGCGAGGATGGCGCCGGAGATGTCGCCGCCGCCGCGCTGGAAGAGCTTGACGGTGCCGTCGACCGTGGAGCCATAGAAGCCCGGGAGGACGAAGCCGCCCAGGCGCGCGACGGCCTCGCGGACGTGGGTCTGGGTGCGCTCCATGTCGACCGTCCCGTCATGGTGGAAGACGATGACGTCGGACGCGTCAAGGAAGGGCATGTTGAGGTACTCGGCCATGAGCTGTGCCGTGAAGAACTCTCCGCGTGAGACGATGTACTCGGGAGAGAGGCTCTTGATGACCGAGGAGAACTCCTCGAACTTCTCCTCAATGGGATACTTGAGCCCGAGTTCGTCTCGGATGTCCACGAAGCGCTGCTCGATGTCCTTGAGAAGAGCGGTGCAGTCAACGTGGTACTCGATGTGGGCGTTCACAAGCAGGAGCAGGTCCGTGAGCTTGTTGTCGCCCGCAAAGCGCTTGCCCGAGGCAGACACGACGACGTAGCGGCGGTCGGGGTCGGCCTTGACGATGTCCCGGACCTTCTTGAACTGCCCGGCGTTGGCGACGCTCGAGCCACCGAACTTTGCAACCTTGATCATCTGTTAGTCCTCCTGGGGAAGTGCGGCCATGAAGCTCGTCGGGTCGGACGCAAGGGCGGTTTCCAGGATCGCACGCGCGTCCTGGGCGGTGGCGCCCCTCACGACCTTGAGGCCGCCTTCAATCTCCAGGGCGCCTGCGACGTCAGCCTTCGTGCGGAAGACGTAGTCAGACGTCAGGAGCGTGGGGTCATACGCGAGGTCTGACGAGAAGTCGTAGCTGGGACGCCTGCCCGCGGCGAAGTCGAGGACATCCTGGACCATGGCGTTGCCCGTGGGGAGCATACCGGCACCCTGACCGTAGAACTTGAGCTCGCCGACGGTCGTGGCGTCGAACGTGACCAGGTTGAAGTTCGAGGGGACGTTCGCCTCGAGGGAGTCCAGCGGAACGGCGACGGGCTCGACGGCAACGGCATAGCTGCCCTTCTCCATCACTCCGCGTCCCAGGAGCTTCACTCCCCTGCCGAGCTTCCTCAGGGCGTCGAGGTCAGCCTTGGTGAGCGTGCGGATGCCCGTGACGGGGAAGTCACTCGTGCAGGCAACGTCGAAGGCGACGCTCGCCGAAATGATCGTCTTGTTCTTGACGTCGATGCCGTCGATGTCAGCCGAGGGGTCGCGCTCTGCATAGCCGAGCTCCTGCGCACGACGGAGAACGTCCTCGAAGTCGGCGCCCTCCTTCACCATGGCGTCGACGATGTAGTTCGTCGTTCCGTTCATGATGCCGTAGAACGAGATGACCTCGTCGATTCTGCGGGCCTTCTCGATCGAGGCGATCCAGGGGATGCCACCTCCGACCGACGCCTCGATGAGCAGCGAGGCGCCAGAGGTGCGGGCCTGCCTCGCGAACTCCTCGAAGTAGGCAGCGACGACGGCCTTGTTGGACGTGACGACGCTCTTGCCCGCGGCAAGCGCGTCCATGATGAACGTGTGAGCCGGCTCGAGACCGCCCATGCACTCGACGACGAGGTCGATCGAGGGGTCACCCACGATCTGCGAGTAGTCCGAGGTCATGCGCTCGTCCGTGAGCCTGTCAGGCAGCTCAAGGATGCGCGCGACCTCGACTTCCTCGAGGCGGTTCGTGATGATCTCGTCGACGCCGCGACCGACGGTGCCGTGGCCGAGAATGGCAATCTTCATCGCTGTCCAATCTTTCTACTGTGTGACGGATGGGAAACGGCAGATACCGCAAAGCTATGATATTGCTGAGGAAAGCCCAACGAGCTCGAGGCAAGGAGCGTATCCGTGAACACGTTCTATCACAGCACGCGTGGCAATAGCGAAACCGTAACAAGCAAGCAAGCAATCCTGACGGGCATCGCTCCAGATGGGGGCCTGTTCGTGTCCGACCAGCTCGGCGACGCAAAGCTTGACCTTGCCCAGGTGGCCAGCCAGACGTACCACGAGACCGCGGCCCAGGTCCTCTCAGCGCTTCTCGACGACTACCAGAAGGACGAGATCGAGAGCTGTGTCGCAGGCGCCTACGGCGACAACTTCGACACAAGTGCCGTCACCCCGGTAAGCGCCCTCGGCGACGACTGGCTGCTCGAGCTCTACCACGGACCCACCTGCGCGTTCAAGGACGTAGCGCTCCAGATGCTCCCCCGTCTGATGTCCTGCGCCCGCAAGGGTGACGGTCGCAACGTCATGATCGTCACCGCGACCTCGGGAGACACGGGCAAGGCCGCGCTCGCGGGCTTCGCCGACATCGAGGGCTGCGGCGTCACGGTCTTCTACCCCGACGGCAAGGTGTCCGACATCCAGAGGCTCCAGATGGCAACACAGGAAGGCTCGAACGTCGCCGTCTGCGCAATTCGCGGAACATTCGACGACGCCCAAACCGAGGTCAAGCACATCTTCGCCAACCAGGAGCTCGCACAGCGCCTGGCCGAGCGCGGGACCATGCTCTCGAGCGCCAACTCCATCAACGTCGGCCGCCTCGTTCCCCAGGTGACGTACTACTTCGACGCCTACGCCCAGCTCGTGCGCAACGGGAGCCTGAGCGTCGGCGACGCCGTCGACTTCTGCGTGCCCACCGGCAACTTCGGAGACGTGCTCGCGGGCTACTACGCGAAGCGCCTGGGCCTTCCGGTCGGAAAGCTCATCGTGGCCTCCAACACCAACAAGGTCCTCACCGACTTCCTCGAAACCGGAACCTACGACCGCCGCCGCGACTTTGTTAAGACGATCTCCCCCTCGATGGACATCCTGGTGTCCTCGAACCTCGAGCGCATGCTCTACTACCTGACCGACGGCGACTGCGAGAGGGTCTCGTCCTTCATGAGGGACCTCGCAGAGAGGGGCTTCTACACCCTGCCCGGCGCCCTTCTTGCAAAGCTTCGCGAGACCTTCGACTGCGGCTTCGCGACCGACGACGAGACGCGCGCGACCATCCGCTCGGCGTGGAAGCAGCACCACGTGCTCATAGACCCGCACACCGCGGTTGCCAAGACGGTCCTCGACCGCAAGGAGCACGGCGGCAACCAGCGCGTCTGTCTGTCCACCGCCAGCCCCTACAAGTTCTCGGCGGACGTGCTCTCCGCCCTGGGCGCCAGCGTCGACGGCCTTGACGGCTTCGCCTGCATGGACGAGCTCCAGAGGCTGACCGGCATCGCCGCGCCCACGCAGCTCTCCACGCTCCGCAGCAAGGACGTCCTTCACAAGGACGTCGTCGACCGCGACCAGATGCCCGACTTCGTCGAGTCGTCCTGCAAGAGGGTCTTCGCATGAGCGACACAAGGGACGAGGTCCGCAAGGTCGTCGTAACGGTACCTGCTACGTCGGCAAACGTCGGAGTGGGATACGACTGCCTGGGCCTCGCGCTCGACCTTCCGGCCCGCTTCACCTTCGAACCCGCGCGCGAGCTGCTGATCGACGGCTGCGAGGAGCGCTTCAGGGGCGAGGACAACCTCGTCTGGACGAGCTATCTCGAGACCTGCAAGAACCTGCTGGCAAAGCCGATTCCCCTGCACATAACCATCGACTCCCCCATCCCCCTCTCCGGAGGACTAGGCTCTAGCTCCACCTGCGTCGTCGCCGGCGTCGCGGCAGCGCAGGTCTTCTGCGGCAGGGGGTACGAGCCGCAGTCCGCCCTCGAGGCGGCCTGCCGTATCGAGGGGCATCCCGACAACGTGGCCCCGGCCATCATGGGCGGCCTCGTGAGCTCCTTCGCCGATGCGGAGGGAACGCACTCGATTAGGTTCGACATCGCAGACAACCTTGCCTTCGTCGTCATCGCGCCACCCTACGAGGTGCGCACCGCGGACGCACGCAAGGTCATGCCCGAAAGCGTCTCGACCGACGTGGCGGTGTGGCAGATTGGCCATGCCGTCGCAGCGGTGAACGCGCTCGAATCGGGAGACGCGGCCCTTCTCGCCCGCGCCTGCCAGGACAAGCTCCACGAGCCCCATCGCTCGGCGCTCATTGCCGACTACGAGCCCCTTAGGAGGACTGCGCTCGCCGCGGGCGCAGCGACCTTCCTCATCTCGGGTTCGGGCTCGACGATGCTCGCCATCGCCGACGGCAAGGCTGCCGCGCAGAGGGTCGCGGATGCCGTCGAGAACATGGTCGAGAACCACGTGGACGGCGTGTGGGTGCGCGTGCTGGACGCCAATGCGTGCGGCGCGACCGTCGAGGTCGCCTAGCGGGACGTGCGGCCAGTCCCTGGATCACAGCGTGTCGAGCGCGACCTGCCTGAGGGCGACGTCGCCGAGCGAGTCATGCTCGAGCACGTTCACGTGGGTGAAGCCGGCGGCAATCGCCCGCTCGACGGCGACGTCGAACCCGCCGTTGAGCAGCTCGCGCTGGTGGGCGTCGGATGAGATGAGTATTTCTCCCCCAAAGCGCCGGAGGGCAATCAGAAGCTCCTGGCGGGGATAGAGCTCCGCCTTCCTGCCGCGGTTGAGGGCGCCGCAGTTGATCTCGAACGGGACCCCCTGGGACACAAGACGCTCCATCGCGTCGAGGGCGGGCCCGAGGTAGCGGGCGTCGGTCTCATCCAGCACGTGCATCTGGTCGTTGAACCTCACCACGAGGTCGAAATGGCCGACGAAGGTGCAGCGCGTCCGGTCGTACACCTGTGACTCGAACTCGTAATAGGCCTTCGAGAGGGCATAGTAGTCTCCGCCGTAGTACTCGCGGCAGAGCTGCGAGAAGAGCTCGGGCGTATTGTCGACGCTCATGGGAACCGGCGAGTCAACGGGGAGGAAGTGCGTAGAGCCGATGACGTACTCGGCCCCCGGGCAGCAGGCGGGATCGTAGGCGTTGTCGAGCTCGACGCCCATGAGGATGTCCATGCGGTCGCGATAGAGCTCCCGCACGCGCGCCACCTCGGCGACGTACGCTCCCCAGTCCATGTGGATGTCGGGGTCCATGTGACCCGAGAAGCCCAGCGCCAGAAAGCCGATCTCGTTCGCACGGCGCGCCATGTCCTCGATGGTGTCGGAGCCGTCGCACAGCGTGCTATGGGTGTGGTAGTTGGCACGAAGCATTCTAGCCCCTTCTGTAAGAGCCCCATGACAGCCGCATCATCTCGCGCCGGCGGGCCGGGCGCAATGCGGCGCAGCAAAGGCGAAACATAGCGTCGAGGCAGGCTCGCCGAGAGGCAGGCGCGACGGCCGGCTAGAGATTCTCTTCTCCCCAGTCCTTCAGTTCCATGAGGATGGGTATGAGGCTGCGGCCCGTGTCGGTGAGGCTGTACTCGACGCGCACAGGCATCTCGTCATACTGCCTGCGCGAGACGAGCCCGTCGGACTCGAGCTCACGAAGCGAGTTGGCGAGCATCGTGTTAGTGATGCCGAAGACGAGTCGTCTGAGCTCGCCATACCGAAGCTCCTCGTCCTGGGACAGGGCGACCAACAAGAGGATCTTCCACTTTCCGCCCACTGCGTTGAGGACGCGGCGCAGGGCGCAGCCCGCCCCGGTGATAGACGGGTCCGCGCTGCCGAGACAGCTCATGAGGTCATTTGCTCCGGACATGGTCAGCTTTTCCTTACCACATTTCTTTAAACTGCGTACTTGCTCAGAATTATATACCACGTAGACTCGATGTCAGATAGAAGCAAGACATGCCACAAGCGAAAGGAACACCGCCATGGAGTATTCGTTCACCGCAGAGAACTTCGAGCAAGAGGTGCTCAACAGCGATATCCCCGTCCTCATCGACTTCTACGCCGACTGGTGCGGCCCCTGCCGCTCGATGCTGCCCATCGTCGAGAGCCTGGCACAGAAGTACGAGGGCCGCGTCAAAGTCGGCAAGGTGAACTCCGACGAGCAGCAGGAGCTCGCCAAGGCCTTCAACGTGATGAGCATCCCAAGCTTCTTCATCGTGAAGGACGGCAAGGTCATCGACAACCTGGTGGGACGTCTCCCCCAGGAGATGCTCGAGCAGAAGCTCGATGCCATCGCGTAACGTCCGAGCAAGGCCACGGGCAGCGAGCTCGGTCCGGGGAGAAGGACCAGCGTTGCCGTCGCAACGGACTGCGGGACGCAGCTCCCCTACGCTTGCGGGGTATCGCAAGCACGCGGGCATGGCCCGCAGACAGAAGGAGACCCGCATGACCGACCAACAGAACCGGCTGCTTGGGGCCGTGGTCGCGCTTGGCGCGACAATCGCGGACGCCATGGACGACGCACCGGGATTCACGCCCTGCGCGACGCCGGCGCAGATGATTCTCGTGGGGCTCCGCACGTGCTCGGCACAAGACGACACAGGCGTCGAGCAGAGGATTGCCGAGACGCTCGAGCTCGCAGCGCACGTGGCAGACCATCGCGGCGTGGCAGTGCACACGGCCGCGGATGTGGAGTCCTTCTCCCCCGCCCAGAGACGGCTCGCAGACGAGCTGCAGAGCCGCGCGAGCGCCGCGGACATCCAGATGATAACCGAGACGGAGGTCGCATGGCTCTACCGTGCCCTCGCCGCACTCGAGGGTGACGACGACCAGGCCACCAGACTTCTAGCCTAGGAGCCTACGCTGACGCAGCCACGGGAAAGAAGAAATCGTATCCCCGGCGCAAAGAGGGAGCCGGCCCACGTGGAGGTGGGTCGGCTCCCCTTCGCATGAGTGGGCTCGCGCGAGACCAAGGGCGCGCTCAAGCGCCCCGGGTTCCGGGAGTGTCCCAGGATGACCTGCTAGCCTCCCAGGTAGGCCTTCCTGACGTCGTCGTCGTGCAGGAGGTCCCTTCCCGTGCCCGTCTTGCTGATGTGACCCACCTCGAGCACGTAACCACGGTCTGCAACAGACAGAGCCATCGACGCGTTCTGCTCGACGAGCAGGATGGTCGTGCCCTGGTCGTTGAGAGCCCTGATGATCTCGAAGATCTCGTCGACCAGAATGGGAGCGAGCCCCATCGAGGGCTCGTCGAGCATCAGGAGGTCCGGCCTGCTCATGAGCGCGCGACCCATGGCGAGCATCTGCTGCTCTCCGCCGGACATCGTGCCAGCGGACTGGTTGACCCTCTCCCTCAGGCGCGGGAAGCGCTCGTAGACGTGCTCTATGGTCTCGGCATTCTCGGCATCGGTCCTTGTGTAGCCGCCCATGTCGAGATTCTCGGCAACCGAAAGCTGGGTGAAGACCCGGCGTCCCTCGGGACAGAGCGCCAGGCCGCGCTCGACGATCTTGTGAGGCTTGATGCCCACCAAGCTCTCGCCCTTGAAGTCGATCGAACCGCTGTCAGGCTTGATGAGGCCCGAGATCGTGTTGAGCGTGGTCGACTTTCCTGCGCCGTTGGCGCCGATGAGCGTGACGATCTCTCCCTCGTTGATGTCAAAGGAGACGCCCTGCACGGCCTTGATGGCGCCATACGAGACGTGCAGGTCCCTAACGGAAAGAAGTGCCGCCATCCTAGTTCACCCCCTGCTTTCCCAGATATGCCTCGATGACCCTCGGGTCGTTCTGGATCTCCTCGGGCGTTCCCTTCGCAATGATCTTGCCGTAGTCGAGGACGCCAACCGCCTCACAGACGCCCATGACCAGGCTCATGTCGTGCTCGATGAGCAGAATGGCGATCTGGAACTCGTCGCGAATCTTCTGGATGTTCTCCATCAGCTCTTCCGTCTCGGCGGGGTTCATACCAGCGGCGGGCTCGTCGAGCAGCAGGACCTTGGGACGCGTTCCCAGGGCGCGCAGGATCTCGAGGCGGCGCTGTGCGCCGTACGGGAGGCTCCCGGCCTGCGCCTTCGCATACTTCTGCATGTCGAAGATGGCGAGAAGGTCCATGGCCTTGTCATGGAACTCTGCCTCCTGCCTCCAATGCTGGGGAAGGCGGAAGAGGTCCGTGACGAGCTTGGTAGACATGGAGTTGCCGAGACCCACGAGGATGTTCTCCTCGACCGTCATCTGGCTGAAAAGCCTGATGTTCTGGAAGGTGCGCGCGATTCCCATCTTGTTGACCTGGACCATGCTCTTGCCGGCGGTGTCGTAGCCGTCCAAAAGAACGGTCCCGCGCGTGGGCTTGTACACGTTGGTGAGCAGGTTGAAGATGGTGGTCTTGCCGGCTCCGTTAGGTCCGATGAGACCCGATATCTCCGTTCGCCCCATGGCAAGGTTGAAGTCGTCGACCGCCGTCAGGCCGCCAAAGTCGATGCCAAGGTGCTTTGCCTGAAGCACGGGAATGTGCCCAAGGTCGCGCTCGGGAATGAGGTTGGGCTCCTCCATCTGAACGAGGACCGAGCGCTTCTTCTCGCTAGTCATTTTCGTCCACCTCCTTCTTCGGCTTCCTCCAGGGGAGCTCGCCGTTGATGACACGCTCGAGGGTACCGGTGAGCGAGAAATCATAGGTGCCCAGAAGGCCCTGCGGACGGAATATCATGACGATGATTAGCACGACAGCGTAGACGACCATGCGGTAGTCGGCAAACGCACGCAGCGCCTCGGGAAGGATGGTCAGGACGGTGGCGGAGAGCACGGAGCCCAGCATGGAACCCATGCCACCAAGGACGACCATGACGAGGATCTCGATCGACTTCATGAAACCAAACTTGGCAGGCGCCATGACGCCGATGCAGCCGGCGTAAAGGCCACCGGCGATGCCAGCGAAGAAGGCGGACACAACGAACGCTAGCGTCTTGTAGTACGTGGTGTGGACGCCCGAGGCTTCGGCGGCAATCTCGTTGTCGCGGATGGCCAGGATTGCACGACCGTGGCGCGACTTCATCATCGTGTGGATGAGGAAGAGCGAGATGACGACAACCAGGAACGTGTTGAGGAAGTTGGTGTAGCTGGGAATGCCCGTAAGGCCCCTGGCGCCACCCGTCAGCTCGAAGCCCAGGACGCCGTCGATGTTAAGCATTACGACACGGATGATCTCCGCAAAGCCGAGCGTAATGATCGCAAGGTAGTCACCCTTGAGACGAAGCGCCGGGATGCCGATGATGAGACCGCAGATTGCGGCCATGACACCGCCGAAGAGCAGGCCCGCGCAGAAGAGGACGACGGCGGCGGGGCTTCCGGTGACGAAGTCGCGCACGGTGAGCCCCAGCGTGCCCTGCATATGCATGATGAACAGCGCGCAGGAGTAGCCGCCCACCGACATGAAGCCGGCATGGCCAAGCGGCAGCTGGCCAAGATAGCCCGTGGCGATGTTGAGCGACACGGCCATAAGGATGTAGATGCCCACCTGCTCGAGAACGGTAGTCTGGTAGCGGGTGATCGTACCGGAGCCAATCATGAGCTCGCCAACAACGATGAACACGGCGACCAAGACGGCGTTGATGAGGTAGCGCACGGGCATGGACAGTTTCTTGCGAGAAGAGCCAGAGGTCGACGCCGCCGAAGACTCAACCGCCTCGCTGAGATTGCTCTCTTCCATGGTTCGCCTCCCTTAGACTTTCTCGTTCATGGTGCGGCCGAGGATGCCCGTCGGCCTCACGATGAGGACGATGATCAGAAGTAGGAACACGACGGCATCCTTCCAGACGGAAAGGCCGATGGCCGAGACGAAGACCTCGGCAAAGCCGACGAGGAGACCACCGATGACGGCCCCAGGGATCGAGCCGATGCCACCTAGGACGGCGGCGACGAAGGCCTTGGTGCCCAGCATGATGCCCATTGTCGGCGTCGCCTGCGTGTAGGCCATCGCGTAGAGCACCGCACCGATGCCGGCAAGCGCCGAGCCGACGGCAAAGGTGAACGAGATGGTCGTGTTCACGTTGATGCCCATGAGGCGCGCTGCACCCATGTCCTCGGACACGGCGCGCATGGCCTTGCCGAGCTTCGTCTTTTGGACGAGGAACGTCAGAATGGCCGTGGAGACGACGGTCACCGCAATCGTGAGCAGGGCGATGGGTGACAGCTGCACGCTGCCGAACGAGAGAGGTGAGGCGTCAAAGTACGGCGGCACGACCTTCGCGTCGGCGCCGAAGACGAGCTGGGCGCCATTCTCGAGAAAGTAGGAAACGCCAATGGCCGTGATAAGGATGGAAAGACGCGGGGCGTTGCGAAGCGGCGCGTAGGCGACCTTGTCGATCATGACTCCAAGCAGCGTGCAGCCCACGACGGAAAGCAAGATCGCAATCGCGGGATGGAAGCCCATCTGGGCCATGACGATCCAGGAGATATACGCACCCACCATGATGATGTCGCCATGGGCGAAGTTAAGCAGCAAGATGATGCCATACACCATCGTGTAGCCCAGGGCGACGAGCGCGTAGATGCTGCCAAGCTGGAGGCCGTTGAGCACCTGCGTCAAAAACGTCACGGCAAACACTTCCTCTCTCATAGTTAATTAACGAGCGACGGATGGGACATTGGAACCAGGCGAGCAACGACCGCGCGGGCCTGGCGGCAGAACGAAGAACGTACTAGAAAGACGCGGGAGCGTCGGGACCCGAATGCCCCGACGTTCCAACGGTAGTGCAAAGAAGAACCTAGGCGCCGACCTCGTCAAACACCTTCTGGGAGCCACCCTCGAAAGTGATTACCAGAGTAGGCTTAACGGGGTCTCCGCTGCCATCGTACTTGATGGTGCCGGTGACGCCGTCAACGGAGCCTTGCGCGATTCCGTCGACTATTGCCTGACGACCATCGTCAGACGAGAGGTCGACGCCCTTGGAGAGCGCAGTCTTGATACCGCCGAGCAGAACCATCGCCGCATCGTAGCCGAGTGCGCAGAAGTTCGTGGGAGCCTCGCCGTACTCGTCCTGGAACGCCTTGACGAACTTCTGAACGTCCTCGGACTCGTTCTCGATGACGAACGAGCAGTCGTAGAAGCATCCCTCGAGGTCTTCCGCAGAGGCATACTCCTGGTCACCGCCGACGATGTTGGACCAGCCGTCGGCGCCGAGAAACGCCCCGGCGTAGCCCAGCTGGCGAGCCTGTGTAACGATCTGGCCGTCCTCCTGGTAGTAGTTCGGGGAGAGAACGGCATCAGGCTTGACGGCGATGATGCTGGTCAGCTGGCCCTTGAAGTCAACGTCACCAGACTGGTAGCCCTGCTCGGTGGCAACGGAAAGGCCGATCTCCTTGCATCGGGCCACGAACGCGTCGTTAACGCCCTTCTCGTAGTCACCACCGCTGTTGTAGATGGTGGCAACCGTCTTGAAGCCCTGACTGGCGGCAAAGTCCGACATGAGCTTGCCCTGGTAGGGGTCGGTGATGCACGCACGGAAGGCATTCGGACCGAAGGAGACGAAGTCGGCTGCCGTGGCTGCCGCAGAGACGAGCGGCATGTTGTCCCCGGCTGCGACCTGGGCGACGGCTATCGAGGGCGTCGAGGTTACGTCACCGATGATGCCGACGACGCCGCCCTCCACCATCTTGTTGTAGACGTTGACGGCCTCGGTGGCATCGCCCTTCTCGTCCTGGGTGTCGAGCTCGATCTTCTTGCCGTCGAGCCCGCCGTCCGCATTAAGCTGCTTGACGTAGAGCTCCGCGCCCTTACGAACCGCGAGCCCATACTGGGCGACGTCACCCGAGTAGGGCCCCATGAGCCCAACCTTGATGGTATCGCTCGAGGAAGACCCGGAGCCCCCGCACGCGCTCAGAATCGAAGCGGCGCCCAGACCGACGGCGGAAATGCCGCTCAACTTAACGAAGTCGCGCCTACAAAATGCGTTAGCCATGCTCAACCTCCTAGTTGTCAACAGGCGTGCGGCCTTGTGGCCACGCGTTAGGGGCTACTGTAGAGGCATCTTTGTCACGGCCGATGCATCCCCGGAAACCTTTGCCTTTCCGTAACAGCAAGAAAACCTGAGGTACATCATATGGCCGCCATCACATAACGATGACGGCCACGGGGACTCTTGCCGACCCTCTGACCTGTAGAGGGGTGGCTTGCCATAAGCCGACACAGCCGAGCACTACTCCTGGTAGGGGACGCTCTCCTCCACCTTCTCGGTGCCATCGGGCTCAAAGCCGATGATGAGCGTGGACTTCGCGGGGTCGCCGTTCTTGGGATAGGAGATCTGGCCCGAGACGCCGTCAACGGTACCGTTCTTGATGCCGTCGATAATCGCCTGCCTGCCGTCATCGGAGGCCAGGTCGCTCACGCCGGAATCGAGCGCAGCCTTGATGCCCTCGGCAAGGACCATGGCTGCGTCGTAGCCCATGGCGCAGAACGACGTGGGAGTCTCATTGAACTTGGCTTTATAGTCGGACACGAACTGTTGGACCTTCTCGTCCTCGTCGTTTGCCGAGAACGCGGCGCAGTAGTAGCAGTTCTGCAGGTCCTGTCCGGAGGCGTAGGACTGGCCCTCGGGATTGGAGATCGCGGTCCATCCGTCGGTTCCGATGAAGGAGCCCGAAAAGCCCTGCTTGCGGGCCTGCGTAATGATCTTGCCCGTGTCCTGGTAGTAGTTGGGGCAGAAGATCGCGTCGGGAGATGTCGAAAGAATCGAGGTGATCTGGCTGTTGAAGTCAGCGTCACCGGCCTGGTAGGCCTGCTCGGAGGTGATGGAGATGCCCTTCTTGGCGGCCTCGTCCTTGAACGCCTCGGTTACGCCGACCTCGTAGTCACCGCCGACGTTGTAGATGATGCCCACCGTCTTGAGGCCCCTCTCAGCCGCAAAGTCAGCCATGAGCTTGCCCTGGTAGGGGTCCGTGAAGCAGGCGCGGAACACGTTGTTGCCACCCTGGTTGACGACGTCCGCTGCCGTGGCGACGGGAGTCACCATGGGCATGTTGTCTGCGACGGACGCCTGGGCGACAGCGATGGTGGGAGTCGAAGTGATGTCACCGAGAATCGCGACGACGCCGTCCTCGACGAGCTTGTTGTAGACGTTGACGGCCTCGGTGGCATCGCCCTTCTCGTCCTGCTCGTTGAGCTCGACCTGCTTGCCGCCGATTCCTCCCTGACTGTTGATCTGCTCGAAGTACAGCTCCGCGCCATAGCGACACGGAAGGCCGTACTGCGCGACGTCACCGGAGTACGGTCCCATGACGCCGATCTTGATGGTGTCGGAGGAGCCGCCGGACGATCCGCCACAGGCAGTTACTACGACAGAGCTCCCCATTCCAGCCGCGGTTACGCCCATGAGCCTCACAAAGCTCCTACGCGATATTTTTTCAAATCTCATGCCAGCCCCTCCTTTTCGCAGGACGCGCGCGAATCCCTCTGACCCGCGCATTGGTGAGACTGACTGTAAGGCATGAGATTGCCAATGGCCTCCTGGTTGCAGAAGGCGTTTCATCTCGTTAACAGTTGAAGCGTGGCGTAAAGACAGACGGTGTCAGATGCTTTTCAAGCGGCCGCGACGCAGAAGCGCGTGGCAGGAGAGCGTGCCGACGAGCACGCCACCCAGGTCGATGAGCACGTCCGTGACAAGCCCGGCTCGGCCGGGAACGAATAGTTGGATGGTCTCGTCGAGGCAGGGCGCGAGCATCGCCCAGACGACGCTCAGCCCAAAGGGCAGAAGGCTCTCGCGAGGAAGGGACGAGCGCAGCCCGTGGGTAAGGAAGCCGAGAAGCGCGTACTCGCTGAAGTGGGCACACTTCCGGACCAGAAGGGTCATGACCGTGCGGTCGCAGACCCCCGCCATGCCAAAGAGCGGGGCGAGGAGCTGCACGACAAAGCTACTCTCAGACGTCGAGGCGGGGCCGGGAACCATGGAATGGACCCAGATGAGCGCGGTCCACGCAAGCGACAGCGCGAACCAGACCGCGGCGCCCCGTCGCTTCCCACGTGACAAGGGCTAGGCCTCCTGGGCGGCGTCAGGAACGGCCATGTGCCTGGGCACGTAGGCTTTCTCGCTGTGCGACGAGCGATGCGAACCCATCCTGCGAAGGGTAACCGTCGACTTGAGGCTCTGACTTCCGCCCCTGATGAGTCGAAGGTACCTGCGCGACGAGGTGCGGACGGCCTTGGAGGAGCTGCGGGAGAACTCCTCGCTGATGAGGTAATCAACGTAGCTAGCGGTGTCGACAACCTCAGGGTGGCCCGCAGGAGTCCTGAACGGGATGAAGCTCGTGGCCTCTTCGAGGTTGTCGGGCTCGTCGATGGTGTCGACGCCGCCGATGACGTCCTCGAAGACGGGCGCGGAGGAGTACTGCGCGATCCTCTCGCCCATCGCCTGGAGGGCACTCTCCCAGACGTCGTCGTGGTCAAGCTCGTCGACGCTGCGCTTCTCGGGATACACGCCCTGGTTCACGGGTGCGACGGCCTGTGCGATGCGGACGGAGCGCGCCTGCGCCTGACGCTTGGCCGCCTCTTCCGACACGGGGGCCTGGGCGAATGCCGAACGAGCGACAGGCTCGCTGGAGACGTCACCCATCCAGTCGGGAATGGTGAGGTCGCCCATGGTAGCCGTCGGCGAGACCTCGCCGACGCGCAGGACGGAGTCGCCCAGTCGCGCGTTCCACCAGCCGGTGCCCACGTCGCCAACGGTTCCGTCGGCGCGTTCGATGATGGGAAGGCCTTCGAAGCGGTCGCCGCCAAGGCGCTCGGAGAGGACCTCCGCGACACCGCGGGCGCGGGACGCCATGCGCTCCTTGAAGGTCTGGCGACGGACATAGTTCTCGGCAATCTTGCCATAGTCGTTCGTTGCGTGCGCGGGACCCTGGGCCTGCACGACCGCGGGAGCCTCAGCTGCTCGAGTCGCTCCAGCCGCCGAAGGCCGGGAGACGGACGCGGCGCGCGGGGCGTCGACGTTAACCTCGGGGATGCGTGCGCCAAGGTTGCGGGTGGCGCGAGCGGAAGACGTGACGCCAGCGGAAGCCGGTGCCGGCAGGTTGACCGAGGGAAGATCGACAAGGCTGCTTTGGCCCGCAGAGGGCTTCGTCACATTGGTGTTGGAGACGACCGTGGGCTCCTCCGCCGCAAGGTCGCTCGTCGCGTCCTCTTTGGCATTGGCCGCGACGCCTGCCGCCGCGGGGAAGTCAAACAGTTCCTCGTTGCTGCGCTCGTGGGAATGTGCGATGCGGGAGACTATGATTCCAACGGCACCGGCAAATGCGGCACCCGAGACGCAACCCAAGGCAAACGGAATTACCGGGGAATCGATGACGCTGGCCTGGGTAGCCCCAAGCGCGACATGCGGTGCGCTGAATGCCACGACCCCAAGGAGACCTGCGACGACTGCCGGATTCCTCTTCTCTTGACACATAGAGCACTCCTCCCCCGAAACGCCTCGAAAGCGCAGCAAACAGCAAAGGAGATAAAGGAATCAAGTATGTAGATGATGGTCTTCTCGAACGAGCGAGCCCCCATATACAACGGCTTGGTGTGATTTATCTTCGTGTACCGTCGCGATGCGCCCAAGGCATAACAAACCTCAGACTGAACAAATAGTAGCGCTTATCGAGGCATTTGCAAGCGCATCTGCCGCAAAAACAGTGTCAATTGTGGGAAAGTGTCGACAAAGGTGGGGGGTCGCCCTGTGCGAGCAACCCCCCCACGAAATCGTAACCGTGTTTCGGAACTAAGCGCCGAAGTATTCGGTCTGCTGGGCCTTCTTGGCGGACCTGATAAGGAACTCCTCGTTGTCCTTCGTGCCCTTGAGGCCCTTTACGAGCGCCGATGCCGCTCGCTCTGTGCTGTTCATGTTGGCCAGGATGCGTCGGATGCCCCAAACGAAAGGCTGGAGCTCCGCATCGATGAGAAGGTCCTCGTTTCGGGTGCCCGAGGAGACCGGGTCGATGGCAGGGAAGATCCTCCTGTCCGCCAGCTCACGGTCGAGCTTGAGCTCCATGTTGCCAGTGCCCTTGAACTCCTCGAAAATGACCTCGTCCATCTTCGACCCGGTGTCGACGAGCGCGGACGCCAGGATGGTCAGTGAGCCCCCATTCTCGATGTTGCGCGCGGCACCCAGGAACTTCTTGGGGGGATAGAGCGCCGCCGAGTCGACGCCGCCCGAGAGGATGCGGCCGCTCGCAGGCTGCGCGAGGTTGTACGCGCGGGCCAGACGGGTGATTGAGTCCAGAACGACGACAACATCCTCGCCCAGCTCGACAAGGCGCTTTGCGCGCTCGATAACGAGCTCGGCTACGGCTGTGTGGTTGCTCGCGGGCATGTCGAACGTCGACGCGACGACCTCTCCCCTGATGGAGCGCTCCATGTCGGTGACCTCTTCTGGACGCTCGTCGACCAGCAGGCAGAACAGGTGAACCTCAGGGTTGTTTGCCGCGATGGACTGGCAGATCTTCTTGAGAACAGTCGTCTTGCCCGCCTTGGGAGGCGACACGATGAGTCCACGCTGGCCCTTGCCGATAGGTGCGACGAGGTCGATCGCACGACCCGTAATGGACTCGCGACCGTGCTCCATGGTAAGCCTGACGTTGGGATAGATGGGCGTCAGGTCGCGGAAACGGGCACGGGACTTCATCTCTTCGGGCGCGTGCCCGTTGACGAGCTCGACCTTGTTGAGAGGGGGATACTTGTTGTTGCCCTTGGACGGGGCAACGCTGCCCTTGATCCAGTCGCCCGGACGCAGGCCGTACTGCCGGATGACCTGCTGATGGACGAAGGCGTCCGACTCGCCGGCCATGTAGTTGCCGGTCCTCACGTAGGCGTAGCCCTCGTTCTGGAAGTCGAGGACTCCCTCGACCGGACGGAAGCCCTCTGCGAGGGCGGCGGCGCGATAGATGGAATCGACGAGCTCGGCCTTGCGAGCTCCAACGTGATCCACGCCGAGCTCTGCAGCCTTGGAGCGAAGCTCGACGACCTTCATGCCCTCGAGCTCCTCGCGCGAGAGGCTGGGCTCGAGGACCTCCTGCTGGTTCCTGCGGTTGCGGCGGCGCTGGCTCCTGCCCTGCCGCTTGCCGCCAAAGTCATTGCGGGAGTTCTGGTCGCGGTCGCGATCGCGCTCCCCCCTCTTGTGGCGACGCCTGCCCTCGCCCTCCTGCTTGCCATGGCCCTTTCGCCCATCGTCCTCGCCCTTGGAGGCAGATGCCGGGCGCGCTGCACCGTCCGCCTCGCCCAGAGTCGTCGCAGGCGCGTCCTGCACCTGGGAGGAGGCGTGGGTGGCGTCCTGGGTAAGCTTGTTCAGCTTCTCGACGTCCAGCTCCTCGCCCTCTGCCGAAGAGACCTTCTTGCGACGCGAGCGCGTCTTCGAGGGGACCTTCTTATCGGATCCCTCCCCGCCCGCAGGCTCCGTCTCAGCGGCAGACGCAGACTCGGACTCGGCTGAGTCCTCTCCCTTGTCCTTGGCCGCCTTGCGAGAGCGACGCGCCTTCTTCTTGAGAGCCTCCGCGTCCTCGGCGGCGCCCTGTGCGACAGGCTCGGAGTCGCCCTTCGGCTCGGCAGCAGCCTCTTCCTTCGTCGCGGCGCCCTCCTTCTTCGAAGTTGCCTTGCGAGCGCGCGTGCGCTTCGCCTTTGGCTTTTCCGCGACGTCCTCGCCGGACTCGGAAACGGGCTCCGCGACCTCGCCCTCGTCAGACTTCTTTTTGCGAGTGGCACGCTTACGAGGCTTCTTGGGCTCCTCGCCACCCTCTGCCGCGCTCGCCTCAGCCGGCTCAGCGCTCTCGCTGGCCTTCTTGGTACGGCGACGCTTGGGCTTCTGGGGAGCCTTCTCCGCCTCAACGGCAGCGGTCGCAGAAACGGACTCGACGTATTCTTCCGCCATTATCGTATAAACCTTTCTGGAGCTGTGTCTCAGACAGTCATGCCCACGGCCATCCCGCGTGAACGCACGCAGAACCCGGGCTTACAAAAAATGAAAATGAAAAACAGATAGTAGTTGGCAAACGCCAGAGAAAAATGCGCAGGGCGCAAAACAACGTGACCATAGCATAAACGGTCTATCGGAGCAAAGGGTCGCCACAAGAAAAAAGGCAGGCGAGAAATGCCTGCCCATACCATCGGAAGCTAATGCTTACGCGGCTTTCTGCGAACAATCACGTCAGTGATTATGTCGATGAGGTCCTCGGCGGCCTTGCGACCGGCCTCCGATAGCGCGACGCGAAGGGTCTTCGCCTCGCCCTCGCTCACACGGGTGATCATCCCCTCCTGCTCGAGGGCGGCAACCGACATGGACACAGTCGGCTGGAGCAGGCCAAGGTCCTCGACGAGTTGGGAGATGCTGCGAGAGCCCACGCCCGCCTCGTACAGGCCGAGGAGCGTGAGCTCGCCGGCGGCGCAGGGGACGGAGCCCATGGCGTCGGCGTATCGGCAGATGCGCTCCGGAGTCGTCCTCGCAAGGGCGTGACCCGCAGATATCTCCTTGCAGGCGCTCTCGCACAGCTCGTGGACGTAGGCGACGCCAGCGTCAGATATGGTACAGACGACGTTACGCCTGTCGGAGTCGCCCTTGTCACGCTCTATGAGCCCGAGCTTCGAAAGATGCTTGGTCCTGTGCGTCATGGTCGGACGCAACGACCCCTGATACTCGGCAATCTCGGAGGTCTTGAGGCTGGTTCCAACGTTGAGAAGACGACAGAGGATGGCGAACTCGGCAAAGGTCAGGCGACTCGAGGAGTCTACGCGCTGCCGCACGAGGTTGTAGGCACGTCGTATCGACGTGTACTCACGAAGCTCCACCCATACCTCCCATGCTCGAATATGAAAGGAGCCCCACCAATGGCTTGGTGGGGCCTAAATAGCTATCTACGCTACCCAGACGAAAAACATCCATAAAGCAATGATGCCCGCTCCGAAAAATGCTAAATCACCGATAGGTGATTTTAGTTCATTTTTACGCCAAGGAAACCTTACATGACGTCCGGAGCCGTGACGCCTATCAGCTTGAGAGCGACCTCAAGGTTGATGCGGACGGCATCGCAGGCTGCAAGACGCGCCTTGGAAAGCCCTGCGTCAACGGGGCGTCCCTCGCTCGGAAGGACCTGGCAGGCCGCATAGAAGCCGTGATAGGCAGCAGCGAGCTCCTCGCAGAAGTGCGTGAGGCGGAACGGGGCACGGTCGCGAGCAGCGCCGGCAATGAGGTCCGGGAACTCGGAGAGCTTGCGCGCGAGCGCAGCCTCGGTGGGGTCGGTCAGGAGCGAGAGGTCATAGTCCTCGCCGATTGCCTTGGCAGCAACGGCGTCCATGCCCATCTCAAGGGCCTCGTCCTCCGTGACGCCCGCGGCGCGGCGAAGGATGGAGCAGATGCGCGCGTGCGCATACTGCACGTAATAGACGGGGTTGGCGTTCGACTTCTGCTTGACAGCCTCGATGTCGAAGTCAATCGTCTGGTTGGAGGAACGGCTGATGAGCGTGTAGCGCGTGGCGTCGGTGCCGACCTCGTCCAGAAGCTCCTGGAACGAGATCATGGTGCCCTTGCGCTTGGACATGCGGACGGGCTCACCGTTCCTCAGGAGGTTGACGAACTGGCCGAGGAGAATCTCGTACTTTCCGGGGTAGCCAAAGGCCTCGGCGACGGACTGGACGCGCTTGATGTAGCCGTGGTGGTCGGCGCCCCAGATGTTGATCTCGTAGTCGACGCGGTCAAACTTGTCGAGGCAGTAGGCGACGTCGGATGCGAAGTAGGTATACTCGCCGTTGTGCTTGATGAGGACGCGGTCCTTGTCGTCGCCGAAGGCCGTCGACTTGAACCAGACGACACCCTCCTCGTCATCGTAGACGTAGCCCTCCTTGCGGAGGGTGTCGAAGGCACGGTCGACCATGCTCATGCCGTTCTCGTCCTTCACATAGAAGGAGCGCTCGCTCCTCCACTCGTCGAACACGCAACGGGACTGGTCACAGGTCTTCTTGATGCGGGCGAGCATGTAGCGGTAGGAGCGCTCGCGGAACTCATCGTCGCGCTCCTGCTGGTCGGCCTCCATCCACTTGTCGCCGTCGTGCGCCCAGAACTCCTTGGCGATGTCGACGATGTAGTCGCCGCCGTAGGAGTTTCCACCCAGCGCCTCGTTGAAGGCGTCCATGTAGGGGTGCGTCTCGGGGTGCTCGTCGGCGTCGTCCTCGACGAAGTTTCCACGGTCCTCTACCAGGACCTGGGCGGCGGCATCGATGTCTATGCCCTTCTCGCTGGCGATCTGGCCAAGCTGCAGGTAGCGCATGGCGACGGAGCGGCCGAAGACGTCCATCTGGGAGCCGTGGTCGTTGATGTAGTACTCGCGCTGGATGTCAAAGTTGGCGAACTCCAGGACGTTGCAGAGGGAGTCTCCCAGGGCGGCCCAGCGACCATGTCCGACGTGGAGCGGCCCCGTGGGGTTGGCAGAGACGAACTCGACCTGGGTGCGCAGGCCGTTGCCAACGTTGACGCGGCCCCAGTCGTCGCCCTTCTGGCGAACCTCGCGGAAGACGTCGTTGTTGGCGGACGTGCTCATGTAGAAGTTGATGAAGCCGGGTCCCGCGACCTCTACCTTGGCGACAGAGGGGTCGGAGGGTAGGTTGTCGACGATGGCCTGGGCAATCTTCGCGGGAGCCATGTGCGCGAGACGAGCGGAACGCATGGCCACGGTCGAGGACCAGTCGCCATTCGTGGTGTCAGCAGGTCGCTCGATGCCGCAATCCTCGATCTCGAACTCTGGCAGAGTGCCTGCGGACTGCGCGGCAGCGATAGCTTGCTTGACAAGCTCTTCGATGGTCTCGGGCATACTAACTCCTTCTTTTTTCCTAACCGGGATGCTCCCCGGATTTCTCACGACGAAAAGTCTAGCAGAGCGGGTATCAAGCGAAACCCAACTCCGAAAAAAGTGACATCAGCTCCTTAGCTTTAATCACAAAGGTGATTACTTGGAGCTGCGTCCCGAACCGAGTCGCTCGCGACGCGTCAGGTCGGACCTGAGCGCGGCGAGTCCCATCTCGAGACCCACGGGATAGGTCTGGGGGTTCAGGAAGCGACGGTGGGCGACGTCGAGACTCGAGAGCGCCTCGCGGCAGCGGCTCTTGGCGCGCTCGATGTCCTCGTCGGGGCCAAGGCGACGGCCCCTCTCGACCAGCTGGACGAGCAGCTCGCGCGACTCCGCGCCCGAGACGTCGTAGGAGGTGAGGTCGTCGACAACGTCCACGATCGTGCTCGCGTCTCCACGCGCGACGGAGTCGTCAACGATCATGTCGGCGACCGGAGCGCCCGAGCCGTCGAAGTAGCGCATGACGCGCTGGATGCCGGGAACGGTGCGCTTGTAGGCCACCTCGGAGAGCTTGATGACCGGCTCCCAGGGCGCATCGGGCGTGGCACGCGTGGCCGAGAGCTTGTAGACGCCGCCGAGGGAGGGCTGCTGGTCGCAGGTCGCGAGCTTGGTGCCCACGCCGAACGAGTCGATGGGCGCACCCTGGGCGAGAAGGGACTGGATGGTGTACTCGTCCAGGTCGTTCGAGACCGAGATCTTCACGTACCCGAGACCCTCGGCGTCAAACGCCCTCCTGGTCTCCTTGGACAGCTTGGCGAGGTCACCCGAATCGATGCGAATCGCGGCAAGGCGCTCGCCGCGCCCCTCCATCTCCTTCGCGACGACGATGGCATTCTTGATGCCCTGGTGGACATCGTAGGTATCGAGAAGAAGAACGCAGTTCTTGGGGCTGGACTCCGCGAAGGCGCGAAAGGCCTCGAGCTCGGAGGGGAACGCCATGACCCAAGAGTGCGCATGGGTCCCGAACACGGGGATGCCGTAGATCTTTCCCGCCAGGACGTTGGAGGTCGAGTTGCAGCCGCCGATGTAGGAGGCGCGCGCAACCGCGAGGCCGCCGTCGGGACCCTGTGCGCGGCGCAGGCCGAAGTCAGACACAGCTCGACCCCGCGCGGCCTGGACGACGCGGGCGGCCTTGGTGGCCACGAGGGTCTGGAAGTTCACGAGATTGAGTAGGGCCGTCTCGAGCAGCTGGCAGTCGATGAGCGGGCCCTCGACGCGCACCATGGGCTCGCGCGGAAACACAAGATCGCCCTCGGGAACCGCCCAGACGCTCACGCGCATGCGAAAGTCTCCGAGGTAGTCGAGGAAGCCCTCTTTGAACATCGGACCGCCGCCGGGGGCCTGTACCCCACGCAGGTACTCGATCGCATCGTCGTCGAACCTGAAGTTCTCGACCAGCTGGGCGATCTGCCCCATGCCGCAGGCGATGGCGTAGCCCCCGCCAAAGGGGTTCTCCCTAAAGAACACGTTGAAGCAGCCCTCGACGTCCACCAGGCCGGACTCCCAGAAGCCCTGGGCCATCGTGAGCTCGTAAAGGTCGGTGTTGAGTGCGACGTCGGTCGCTTTGGCGCAATCGGTCAGAGCCATTTGTTCTTCTCCCCTAGCCGCCTTGTGGGCAGCGGACACGAAAGAGGGGCGCCCGAGTCACTCTTGGGCATCGGTCGAGAAGGGCGTCTCCCCTCGCGTGAAGCCCAAGGGACTCGCGGGGCGCTACCTTCCCAGATTCATTGCGATGACGATGATGACTACAAGAGCGAGGACGGCGAGGAGGACTATCTTCTGGCCCACGGGCATGCGAAGGTCGTCGTCGGGCTCCATGAGCTTGGCGTTGCGTTCTCGAATCTTGCGCGTGCGCTCGTCGGCAGCGGCGCGCTCGTCAACCCGGCGCTGCTCGCGCTTGAGGCGCTCGAGCTCGGCGCGCTCGCTCTGTGCGCGGGCGGCCGCGTCGCGCTTGGCCTTCTCGGCGCGAAGCTGCTCGAGCTCCGCACGCTCTTCGTCGCTCAGACCCTGGGGGTCGTCAGCCATCTCTTCTCCAATCGAAGGCGGGTCATCCCGCTGGTTTTGCGTCCTAACTATATGTCAAAACGCGCCATTTCGATGCGACGGAGGCAAGCGCTCGGCTACGGTCGCCCAACCGAGACCTCGGGGCCTTCGACGCCGGTCGCGTCGAAGCCGGGGACGAAGCTCTCGGACACCGTTCCGCCCTGCTGCCACCAGAGGTTTTCAAAGCCAAGGTCATCGGCGTGGTCGAGGACCATTTCGTACTCGACGTTGCTCAGGGCGCGTGCAAGGTTGCCGCCCGCCTTACGGCAGCGCTCGTTGGGCGTGTACTGATTCATGACGGAAAGGTCGCACTCGTTTCCACAGATCTGCCACACGTGGTCGAGAACGCGCAGGGAGTCGCTCACATGGCCCGGCAGGACGAGATGCCTCACAATGATTCCATGCCGCATGACGCCCTCGTCGTCGACCTTTCGCCCTCCCGCGCGACGAAGCGATGCCAGCATCTCGGCAAGCGCGCCCGCGGCGACCTGTGGATAGTCCTTCACGGCAGAAAGCGACCCCGCGACCTTGGGATCCTCGTACTTCCAATCCGTAAGCCAGATGTCGACGAGGTCGGCCATCGCACGCACCGACTCGACAGTCTCGTATCCAGAGGTATTGCACACGATGGGAAGGCAGAGTCCCGCCGCACGCGCAAGAGACAGCGCCTCCCTGATGTGCGGGGCGAAGTGCAGGGGCGTCACCAGGTTGATGTTAAGGGCACCTTGCTCCTGCAGCTCGATCATCATCTGTGCAAGGCGGGCGGTAGAGACCTCGAGGCCGAAGCCTTCCTGCGAAATCTCGTGGTTCTGGCAGAAGACGCACCTCAGAGGGCATCCCGTAAAGAAGATCGCACCGCTTCCGGCCTCGCCGGAGATTGGCGGCTCCTCCCAAAAGTGAAGGGCGCTGCGAGCGACCCTCAGTGTCGAGGTCGCACCGCAGAATCCCGCTTTGCCCTCGTTGCGCCTGGCGTGGCAGCGTCTGGGACAGAGCTCGCATGAATCGTACTCGGGATAGGTCACACAATCGCCTCTAATAAAAAAGCCCGAATGCTAGGCACCCGGGCGACGGTTTAAATGGTGGAGATGAAGGGATTCGAACCCTCGGCCTCTGCCTTGCGAAGGCAGCGCTCTCCCAACTGAGCTACATCCCCAAGAAAACGCGCAAGAAGCATTTTTGCAATTAGTCTGAACAATGTCAACAAGAATTTTGGGCTCACGTTATGTAAGAAATAGTCGCCCCCTGCGGTTGCGAAATGAACCCACCTCCATAAGGTGGGTGCCCGCGTCGCCTTTTCCAGCTTCCTCATCAACGGAGGATGCCTGTAATGGGGACGATATATGGGCTCCCTCAAAACGCTTGTCGGTTCACCCAATTGTTTCCGCAGGGGGACGACACCTCAAACTATATCGAACTCTCCCGCAGATGCCAGTCTTGACTTATGGCATCAAATGGGCAACATTAGAAGATGTGCGCGGCGTGCCGCGCTCTTTTTTCGTAGCCACCTCCGGCTCGTTTAGCAGCGGGGTCTCATCGAGTACTATTGAAACGTCATGTAGACCTACTTTCATGTTTGGAGGGCTCCCGAAAGCATGCCGATGCAGCCTTCACCATGGGTTCCCTACCTTTGCCTCTTTCTAGCAGCGCTCATCATGTCGCTCATGATGACTCCCGTCGCCCACAGGATCGCCTGGCAGCTCGGCGCCGTGGATCGCCCAGGCAAGCGCCGCATCAACAAGACTGCAATCCCCCGAATGGGTGGCATAGCGGTCTTCCTGGGCATCATCGCAGCCTTCGTCGTCCAGTACGTCGGCACCATGCATCTTGGCTGGCCCGTGATCCTCTCCCCCGCGCCCCACTTCCACTCCCTCAACTACCAGATGGTCGCCCTGGGCTTCTTCGCAATATTCGTCACCGGCGCGCTTGACGACGTGTTTCAGCTCACGCCGCTCCAGAAGTTCTTCGGACAGGTCGTCGCAGCATCCATTGCCGTTGCGAGTGGCGTGGTGATCGGTGTCATCGTCAACCCATTCACCGAGGGCGCGTTGCAGCTGGGACCACTCGCCTATCCCATCACCGTTCTTTACCTGGTGGCGTACGTAAACATCTTCAATCTCATCGACGGTCTCGACGGACTCGCCTCCGGAATCGCCTGCATCTCGGGCTTCACGATGTTCGTGCTCTCCGTCATGGCGCACCGCATGGACGCCGCGTCGCTCTCCATCGCGCTCGTCGGGGCGACCCTTGGCTTCCTCAGGTACAACTTCCACCCAGCGTCCATCTTCCTCGGCGACTCCGGCTCGCTGCTCCTCGGCTACACGCTCGGCATCGTATCGCTCCTTTCGGTCACGCGCGTCGCGGGCCTCACGACGATTATCGTCCCCCTCGTCATCGCCGGCATACCCATTATCGATACGTTCTCCGCCATCGTGAGACGCAAGCGCGCCCACGTCAGCATTGGGCAGGCCGACCGCGGCCACATTCACCACAGGCTCATCGACGAGGGTTTCGACCAGCGCCAGGCCGTACTTCTAATGTACGGATGGTCGGCACTTCTCTGCCTGGGGACTTTCGTAATGACTCAGGTAAGCGTCATTCCTCGCATCGTGATATTCACGTCGCTCTTTGTGGCTTCAGCCGTCATCGCGATGAAGCTCCACCTGTTCCACCCGGTCCTTTTGCACCACATGAACCCTGAGACCGGAGACGATGAGCTGGTATCGCCTCAGGACCCCGAGTTCAAGCAGGAGGAAGAGAAGCTCCTCGAAGAGGAGGAGAAGCGCCACATGCACCACTTGGGATCCTAGTCTCCTGGTCGGCCCACTGCAGCAACCAACGGCACGCAACGCGCCCTTCTGCCCTGACTAAGGGAGGGGGGCGCATTCTTTTGGAGATACTGGTACGTCGCAGGAAGGGCAGCCGTCCGCCCGACGCCATTAAGCGCCCCCATCGTCAGCGCGACGAGAAGCGGCCATGAACGATCGGGCGGGCGAAGAGAGCATCAACCGCAAGTTGTTCAGACGCAAAGAACACCTCGCCGAATAGGCGTTGAGCCTTGAAAGCGCCGAAAGACGGCGAGTTCCACGAATCAGGACCCCGGTACAAGGGCCATGGGAAAGGCATGCCATTCAAGCGCAAAAGAAATGGGACCCGCCACAAGTGGCAGGTCCCATGTAGCCAAAGCCTTAGGCCAAAGACTACTCGGCGTCGAGAGCCTTCTTGGCTACTGCGGCGAGATCGGCGAAAGCAGCCTCGTCCTCATAGGCGAGCTGAGCGAGAACCTTGCGGTCAAGCTCAACGCCAGCAAGCTTCAGGCCGTGCATGAACTTGCTGTAAGAGAGGTCGTTGATACGAGCCGCAGCGTTGATGCGCTGAATCCAGAGTGCGCGGATGTCACGCTTCTTGTTGCGACGATCACGGTACTGATACTGACCAGAGTGCTGGGCCTGCTCCTTCATGCCGCGGAAGGTGCGGGAGGAAGTGCCGTAGTAACCCTTGGTGCGCTCGACGAGCGTCTGACGCTTCTTACGGCCGGCGACTGCGCGCTTAACACGTGCCATATCTAATCAACTCCTTGGAAAAATGCAAACGAAATGACGCGGCGCGCCTAGTTCTTGGAACCCATGCGCTGGGAGACAACCTGTGCGTCACCCTTGGTGAGGACGGCCTCCTTGCGGAAACCGCGAATGCGCTTCTGGGACTTCTTGGTCAGAATGTGGCTCTTGAAAGCCTTGGCACGCATAATCTTGCCAGTGCCGGTGCGGCGGAAACGCTTTGCCGAACCCTTGTGCGTCTTCATCTTGGGCATGCTAGTTCTCCTTCTCACTCTCGGCGTCGCCCTCATCTGCCTTCTCGTCGAAGGCACCCTTAATCGGGGCAACGAGCATGTGCATGTTACGACCTTCCATCTTGGGCTGCTGCTCGACCGTGGCATAAGGCCGCAGGTCTTCAGCAAGCCTTTCGAGGACGTTAAGACCCTGCTCAGGATGAGCCATCTCGCGGCCACGGAACATGATCGTGACCTTTACGCGAGCGCCCTTCTTGAGGAAACGCATGACGTGGTTCTTCTTGGTCGTATAGTCGCCCACGTCAATCTTGGGTCTGAACTTCATCTCTTTGACCTCGACCCTGACCTGCTTCTTGCGAGCGGCCTTGGCCTTGCGATCCTGCTCGTACTTGAACTTGCGATAATCCATTACCTTGCACACGGGAGGCTCGGCATTGGGAGCGATCTCGACAAGGTCAAGGTTCTGCTCGTCGGCGATGCGCTGGGCATCGCGAACACCGAACAGACCAAGCTGTGAACCATCAACACCAATCAGTCGGCAGGTGCGCGACGTGATTGCGCCGTTGATGCGAGGACCCTCGTTCTTGGCTATCTTGGACACCTTCCCTTCACGATGCGGCAGGGCCGCATAAAAAATATCCCCCGGCACAGTAGCATCCAGGAGACAGGCACCCGAGCGGGCGAGAAAAATTGTCTGACCAGACAGCTACCTGATGGCGCCGTTTAGGTGGGGATGAAATCCCGCTTTCAAATCGTGCTTTGGATATGGTACACCGCCAGAGCGAAGACGCAAGCCCGATGCGAGGTATTTCTAGCGATTCACATTTTTCAGACACGGCCGAATAAAAAGAGAGGGGTCCATTGGCCCCCTCCCCTGATATCTCTGGTGCCTGAGGTGGGACTCGAACCCACACGCCGTTGCCGACAACAGATTTTGAGTCTGTCGTGTCTGCCAATTCCACCACTCAGGCAAAACGCAGGCCAAGGCCCGCTTCGAAGACTATAGCAGATTCCAAGCCAACTACTTGAGGTAAGCGTTGCTCTGGAGCTCGTCTTCCATCGTGGTCAGCTCACCGTGGCCGCAGAAAAGGTTGGTCTGCGCGGGAATCTCACGCTTGAGACGCTCGAGGGTCGCCTTGAGAGCCTCCGAGTCGCCACCGGCAAGGTCAGTCCTTCCACACGAACCCTGGAACAAGGTGTCACCTACGAAGCAGACGTGCTCGGCGGTCTCCTCGCCCAGGAGGACGACGCCGCCGGGCGTATGTCCAGGAGCCTCAATCACGCGAAACCTTGCCGTGCCCACCTCGAGCACGTCACCCTCAGAGAGCGTCATGTCGGGTTCGGGAGCGTTGTCGTCGTAGGAGCGCCCCTGCTCACTCGGCTCCCCCGCGTGCTGCGCAAGTTCGGCATCACGCGCGTTGATGCACCACGTTCCGCCCATAGCTTCACGCAGGGCCTTGACGCCGCCCACGTGGTCGCCATGGCCGTGCGTGGCGACGATGTACTTCAGGCGAATGCCCTCGGGAAGGTGCTCAGCGATGGCCGCGCCGGAATTGCCGGCGTCGACGACCATGCACTCGTCCTGTGACACGTAAGCATAGCAGTTGGTCTCAATCGGACCTACGACAAACATCGCAATCTGGTCACCGTGTCCGTGGCAGCAGCCTCCATGGCCGCCGCAGCACTCGTGACCCTCGTCGTGGTGGTGGCCGCCGCAGCAGCCCTCGTGG
>NZ_FUWQ01000002.1:179542-515808 GCF_900167315.1 Olsenella sp. KH1P3
GCAGCCCTCGTGGCCCTCGTCGTGGTGGTGGCCGCAGCCGCAGCCCTCGATCTCTTCAGCCATTTACTTGGCCCTCCTCTTCATCTGGTTTGCGCCCTCGCCAGGCATGATTCGGCGAGCATCGTAGACGGATGGTACACGACTGACGGTCGCAAGCAAGGTGCCAAGCAACGAAGCATCGGAAATGGCCACGAGGAAGCGGAGGCGCGCCATGCCCATGGAGGAGGTTTGCGTGGCCGCCGAGAGGATGTTGGCGCCAGCGTCTCCAATCGCAATGGTAACGTCCTTCAGCAGGCCCATGCGGTCCGTCGCCTCGACGACGATCTCGACCTGAAACTCCGTCGCGCCGGTCGTGTCCCACTCGACGGCGATCATGCGCTCTGGATGTGCCATGAGCCCCTTGCAGTTGGGGCAGTTGGCTCGATGGACCGAGACACCTCGGCCACGTGTGATAAACCCGACGATGTCGTCTCCGGCCACCGGGTTGCAGCAGTGCGCGAGGTGAACCAGAAGGTCCGGATCACCCTTGACCACGACGCCGCAGTTGTTGCGGCGGCGCTTGCCGGAAGCGATCTTCCTCGCGTTGCTGACCAGGGGCATGTCCTCGCTCATGGCACGCTCGTGCTCGGCGGCCTTGGCGGCCGCGCGCTCGCGGGCGGCGATGCGCTCGGGAGAGTTCTTCTCGAGCTCGGCCTCGACCTTGTTGGCCACCTGCTTGGCCGAGATCTTGTTCGTGCCGACCGCGGCGAACAGGTCGTCGACGCGAACGTAGTCGAGCTGGTGCATTACCTCGTCGAGCGCCTTGGTAGTACGCTGCGTGGAGATGCCGTAGCCGCGCTTCCTGAGCTCGTGAGCGACGTCGCTCCTGCCCTGCTCGGCATCGTCGCTCTTGGAGACCGCGGTGAAGTACTTGCGAATCTTCGCCTTTGCCGAGGGCGTCGCGACAATGTTCAGCCAGTCGCGGCTGGGCTTGGCGTTTTTGTTCGTCAGAATCTCAACGCGGTCGCCACTTTGGAGCCTGTTGGTCAGGGGGGCAACGGCACCGTTGACCTTGGCACCGACGCAGTGGTTGCCCACCTCGGTGTGAACCGCGTACGCGAAGTCGAGAGGTGTCGAGTCTCGCCTGAGGCTCATCACTTCTCCCTTGGGCGTGAACACGAAGATCTCGTCCTCGAACAAGTCGACGCGCAGGCTGTTGAGGTACTCGTGCGGATCGCCCATCTCGTCGTCAGTCGCCCAGTCCAGGCTTCGCCTGATCCAGTTGATCTGGCTGTCGATGTCCCTGTCGTCGGCCGACATGTTGCCGCTCGAGTTGCCGGCCTTCTTGTAGAGCCAGTGGGCGGCGATACCATATTCGGCCTGTTCGTGCATGTCGTACGTGCGGATCTGGATCTCGATGGGACGTGCGTCGGAGCCAATGACCGTCGTATGGAGCGACTGGTAGCCATTGGGCTTCGGCATGGCGATGTAGTCCTTGAAGCGTCCGGGCAGCGGGTGCCAGAGCGCGTGGACGGCACCCAGCGTCGAGTAGCAGTCGCCGACCGTGCCGGTAAGAACGCGAAGGGCAATCAGGTCGTAGATGTCAGAGAACTCCTTGCCCTTTCTGGTCATCTTCTGATAGATGGACCAGAGGTGCTTCGGGCGGCCGGTGATCTGGTAGCCCGAGAGTCCCACGCGCTTGAGCTCGTTGTCGATTATCTTGATGGCCTCGGAGGTGTTCCGCTCGCGCTGTGCACGAGAGTCTTGCACCATGCGGGCGATTCTCTCGTACTCGTCAGGCTCGAGATAGAAGAAAGCCAGGTCCTCGAGCTCCCACTTGATCGAGCTGATGCCCAGTCGGTCGGCAAGCGGCGCGTAGACGTCCATGGTCTCGCGAGCCTTGAACTTGCGGCGCTCTGCGGGAAGTGCCGCGAGCGTCCTCATGTTGTGCAGACGGTCAGCGAGCTTGATGATGACGACGCGGATATCCTTCGACATCGCCAGGAACATCTTCCTGAGGTTGAGAGCCTGCTTCTCGTCCATTGAGTTGACCTCGATGGACGTCAGCTTTGTGACGCCGTCGACGAGCTCTGACACGGTGGCACCAAAGCGATCGGTCAGGTCATCGAGCGTCGCGTCGGTATCCTCGACCGTATCGTGGAGAAGGGCGGCGCAGATGGGGTCCGCATCCATGTGCAGGTCCTTTGCCAGAATGAACGCGACCTCCACGGGATGGTTGATGTACGGCTCGCCCGAACGCCTCTTCTGGTCACGATGGCAGTTGGCCGCGAACTCATAGGCGTCCACGACCTTCTGGACCGACTCCCCGTCCAAGTATTCAGAGCAGGCGACCTGAAGCACGCGCCAGTTGTCGGCCTGCGGAATGCAACGTCGTCGAGAAGGGCCCTTCTCCGTTGCTGACTCGCTCATAACATCCTCCTTAGCTCACCAATACGCCAAAGGCAGGCGTGATGGGCTTGTTGATCCTATCGAGGAGTTCCTCCCCACTACAGGAGAGTACCCAATCACGGAATTCGGAAAACTCATTTCTGGAACGCATACCCTCAAGATAGCGGATTGAATCCTCCAGCCTCATGCGGCCGGGCGCGTCCACCATATGAATGCGCCTGGCGCTGCCGTAGCCCGAGGTCCGCAGGAAGCCCAGCTCGCCGAAGACCGAGACGCCGCAAGAGACCGAGTGGTCGTCGAGCGAGCAGCGCGGGTTCGCCAAGACGGCACGCTGGGCGATGTCGGCGTTGGACATACCGAACGAGTCCGACCCGTCGGCCTCGCGCGCCTCGTCGGAAAGGGAGCGCAGGCAGCGGTAGAGGCACACGAGGTCGCTGCGATCAGGGGCCGAGGCGCCGATGATCCTCTCGTTGATGCGCGCGTCGCGCGCACCGAACAGGAGGTAGACGTCGGCAAGGCCACCGTCTCGACCGGCGCGCCCGCTCATCTGGTTGAACTCCACCGACCCGAAGGGCATGTGGTAGAGCATGACGTTCCTGATGTCGGGAAGGTTGACGCCCTCGCCGAAGGCGCTCGTGCTGACAATGCAGATCAGCTCGCCGCTTCGGAACGCCTCCTCGACGCGAGAGCGCTCCGTGCGAGTGAGCCCCGCGTTATAGAAGGCGATCCTGTGCGCCAGCTCGGGAATGTTGCGCCTGAGCATGCGCGCGAGCGAGACCGACTGCTCGCGCGAATTGACGTAGACGACGGTCTTCATGCCATGTGCGACGACGGAGACGAGCGCGGCCTCGCGGTCGCGGAGCTCGCGGTAGTCGCGCACGCGAAGGTTTTCTCGAACGCTCGCGTCAACGACCACGTCATCCTCGTCGATGGAGAGCAAGTTGCAGATCTCGTGCGCGACGGCGTCCTCGGCAGTTGCCGTGACCGCAAGCGCGACGGGATTGCCCAGAGTCGTCAGGACCTGAGGCAGCGAGAGGTAGGCGCTCCTGTTGCCGCCCTTTGCACCGCCGGCGTGATGGGCCTCGTCGACCACGAGGAACGAGATGCGGCCCGACTGGGCGAAGCGGTCCACGTGGATGCTGAGGAACTCAGGCGTGGTGAGAAGGACGTCCACCCCTCCCTCGGAGAGCTCTCGGAAGATGTCGTCCCTGTCCTGCTGGGAGGTCTCGCCGGTAAGCACGCGCACACTCATGCCAAGCTTGCCGAACGATTCGGAGAGGTGGAAGGCCTGATCCGAGACGAGGGCGCGCAGCGGGTACACGAACACGCTCGCACGGTGCTTGAGTATGGCCTCGCGGGCCGCATGGATGTGAAAGACGAGGGACTTGCCCCTGCCCGTCGCCATGACGCAGAGCGTCGACCTGCCCCGCGCAAGTCGGTCGACGGCCGCCTGTTGCGCGGGAAGCAGCGAGTGCTCACCAATCATCTGGCCGCGCAGCTCGTCGGTAAGCTCAGAGAGGCTCATGTGCGAGAGGCGCTCGCGTTCCCTGTTCGCGACGCCCTCGGGCGAGTCCTCTTCGGGCTCGCCCGACACCTTGGTCACCTCGATGTTCACGCCAAGCGAGCGCTTGTCGCCCTCGCCGCCGGTGACCTCGACGACCCTTGCCTGGTATGCGACTCCGGCATCCATGGCGGGGGCGAGTGACGCGGCAATCTGCCTGCGCAGATAGCCAATCTGCGCTCCGGACGCGCAGACGCGCACAGCGTTGGGGTCCGCCTCGTTGTCCGCATCACGCTCGACGCCGAGCTCATCTCCCTCGGAGAGCGACTCCACGACCGCCTGACGGCCCTCGAAGCTAACCCCGACGACCTTTGTCATGAAGCGGTCGGCCTGCGCGATGTCGGCGTAGGCGTCGCGCGAGATGATTGACTCGGCGCGGTCGAAGAGCTCGTCGGCGAGCGTGGCAGAGCTCTTCTCCCCCTCGCTGGCAGGGACGGACGTCACGCGGTCCTCGTCGCGGTAGATGATGTCCTTCACCATGAGCTTCGGCTTGGTCTTTCCCTGCCAGGTCTCGCTGACCGGCTCAAACACGACGTCGACGACGCTCTCGCAGCCAACGGCACGCTCGATGTCCGGCGCGCGGAACATGATGGCCGGGACGCTGCTGAAGCCATCTGTTGCCACGAACCTGAAGTGGTTGCCGTTGGCGCCGACGCTCGCGCGGTTGCGCATGGTCACGCCGCAGACCGCGAAGAGGGGCTTCTTGTTGCCCTGACCAAACGGCTGGAGGACCTCGAGCGAGTCGATGCCCGCAACCGTCATCTCATCCAAGCCGACCACAGCCGTGACCTCGCCGCAGTCCTCGAAATCCTCGGCAGGAAGCTGTGCCATGACCGCGCCCAGGCGACGCCTGAACTCGTCGAGCTTATCGGCCTCGCAGGTTACGCCAACGGCACCCGAGTGTCCACCGAAGCGGACCAAGAGGTCGGAGCATTGCTCGACGGCCCTGAAGAGGTCGACGGAGCCCACGGACCTGCCCGAGCCGCGCGCAACGCCGTCCTTTACGGAAAAGACGATGGACGGCACGTGGTAGCGGTTGGTGATGCGGCTCGCGACGATGCCCTTGACGCCCTCGTGCCAGCCCTCTCCCGCGACGACGATCACGCGGCTGCCGTCATAGATCCGCTGCACCTGCTCCATAGCTGCATCGGTCAGCGCCGACTCGGTATCACGACGTTCGTGGTTCGTCTCCTCAAGGCTGGCCGCAAGTATGGCGGCCTGGGCATGGTCATCGGCGATGAGAAGGTCAAACGCCGTGTCCGTGGAACCCATCCTGCCCGCGGCGTTTAGCCTGGGGACGAGGGAGAAGGGAAGCTCGTCTGCACTTATGGACGATATGTCGACACCCGCCGTGGCGGCGAGCGCGAGCAGGCCGGGCCTTCTGGTGTGTCGCATGCTGGCAATGCCGTCGCACACCAGGGCGCGGTTCTCCCCCGTCAGAAGCATCATGTCTGAGACGGTTCCGAGCGTGGCAACCTCGGTGTAGTCGCGCCACAGTTCGGGTCTGCCCTTCCTTCGGCCCAGCTCGTGGACCATCTTGAGCGCGACGCCAGCGCCTGCGAGCTCCCTCGAGACGCAGCCGGGCTCGAGTTTGGGGTCGGTTACCGGCACGCCTTCGGGGACGAGCTCGGCTGGCTCGTGGTGGTCGGTCACCACGACGTCTATGCCGTGCTCGCGAAGCCACGCAACCTCGCCCCTCGCGGCGATACCGTTGTCGACGGTGATGATCAGCTCGGGGTCGCAACCCTCGATGACGCGCGAGAGCGCCTCGAGCGAAAGGCCGTAGCCCTCACCGAAGCGATGCGGTATGAAGGGGTAGACATCGCCGCCCAGCTCGCGCAGGGCAAGCGTGAGAAGGCAGGTCGCAGACATGCCGTCCACGTCAAAGTCGCCGAAGACCGCGATACGCTGTCCCTGGTCAAGCGCACTCTCGACGCGATCGCAGGCCTCGCCCATGCCCGGTATCACCAAGGGGTCGGCCCAGTCCCTCTCGAGAGAGGGGGTCAGGAACCTGCGGGCCTCGTCCACGGACGTGATGCCACGGGCGGCCATCGTCCTCGCCACGATGGCCGAAACCCCGCACTCGCGCTGGAGGACCTTCTCCGCCTCGGGATCCTGCGGAAGCAGCTCCCAGCGCCTGCTTGTTTCAATTCCCGTCAATCCTACTCAGCGCCCTTTCCGGCCGCGACCGGCTTGGGCGCCTTGGGGGCGTACTTTTCCTCCAGGCGAGCCCACTTCTTCTCGCGAGTCTTCCAGATGGCGAGGAGCGGACTGGCGACGGCGAAGCTCGAGTAGGAACCAAGGAGCTCGCCGACGAGCATGGCGAAAGCGAAGTCCTTGAGGGTTGCGCCACCGAGCAAGAGCATGCAGATGACGGGCACCACCGTGGTGATGGTGGTATTGATGGTACGAACGATTACCTCGTTGATTGAGAAGTTGCAAATTTCGTAGTACGTGTGGTGGACGCCGTCCTTGAGGTTCTTGGCGTTCTCGTCGGTGCGGTTGAACTCAACGACGGTGTCGTAGAGTGAGTAGCCCATGATGGTCAGGAGCGCCGCGACGACGTTAGGGGTGATCGCGGTCTGGGACCAGGCATACACGCCAAGCGTGACGATGAGGTCGTGGAGAAGGGCGATGACCGCCGTGATGGACATCTTGAACTCATAGCGAATGGACACGTACGCGATGATGAGCAGGATGGCGACGCCAAAGGCCGTAGCCGAAGAACGCGTGACGTCGGCGCCCCAGTCCGGACCGATGGTGGTCACGGTGTAGTGGTCCTCGTTCAGCCCGAGGGACTCGGCGGCGGCCTGAGCGTGCTGGTTGGACGTGGTGGGGTCAGTCGTCGTCGTGCGGACGAGGAAGCCGTTGGCTCCGTCGCTCACGGTGGTCTGGACGGTGGGATCACTCTCGCCAGTCGCAACGAGCGCATCGCGCATCTGCTCGATGGTCACAGAGCCGGTATCGGTGAAGTCGATCTCGGTGCCGCCCTGAAACTCGATGCCAAACACGAGGCCACGCGTAAGGAGTCCAACGATGGCAAGAATGACCAGGGTCGCGGATACGGAGAGAAGCTTCCTCCTGTGCTTCATAAAGGGAATCTCATGAGCGAAGTGGCTACGCATGGGCGACACCTCCCTTCACGGCACGCTCGCTTGCGACAGCCTCGGCCTCCTTCAGATCCTGGTCGACGCCCCAGAACATGGGGTGGCGGGAAATGGGACCAAGGGCCAGCAGGCGAAGGGCCGGCGCCTTGAAGCAGAACATGGTAACGACGTCGCACACGATGCCGAGGGCCAGCGTGAGGCCAAAGCCCTTGACCGAACCGACGGCGACGAAAAAGAGCGCGAGGGCCGTCACCAGCTGCACCGCGTCGGCGTCAAGCGACGTCGTAATGCCATGGCGAGCGCCGGAGACCGACGCGTTCTTGACCGAGCGACCCATGCGGATCTCCTCGCGGAACCTCTCTAGAACAAGGATCGACGAGTCAGCGGCGGAGCCCGTAGTCAAAACGACGCCGGCAAGCCCCGGAAGGGTGAGCGCGAACGCGCCGAAGTGGGACAGCAAGGCAAGCAGCCCGAGGTACAGGATGCCGAACACTGCCAGGGAGCCCATGGTGAGCAGGCCGAGGCCGCGATAGAAGAAGAAAAGGAACACGACAACGATGGCAACGCCGATGGCGATGGCGAAGACGCCCTGGTTAAGCGAGTCCTGTCCCAGGGTTGGTCCGACAACGCGACTCTCGGAGTACGTGAGGGTAACCGGAAGCGAGCCGGAGTCGAGGACGGTCTTGAGGCTCTGGGCCTTCTCGAGCGTAAAGTTGCCCGTGATCGAAACCTCGCCGCCCGTAATCTCGGACTGGACGGAGGGAGCGGAGCTCACGACGCCGTCGAGGACGATTGCGATCTGGCCCTTGGTAGGAGCGAGCTCCTTGGTGACGTCGGCGAAGATCTTGGACCCCTCGTCATCGAGGGTGACGTTGACGGAATAGGCGCCAGTCGCAGAGTTGCTCGCCTGCGAGACGGTGACGCGAGAGATATGCGAGCCGTCCATGAAGGAGGTGTAAGTTCCCTCCTTCAACTTTACGTCAGTGGTGCCCGCAGAAATCTTGGCAAGCGCATCGGCGTCGCCGATCTCGTCCAGGCGGACGAACTCGAGCAGACCAGTCTGGCCGATGGTCTGGATGGCCTGGTCCGCATTGGTCGCGCCGGGAATCTGAATCAAGATGGAGTCGGTTCCCTGCTGCTGGACCGTGGTCTCGGAGGCGCCGAGGGAGTTGACGCGGTTCTGGACGATAGCCGTGGCCGTCGCCATGTCCTCACCGGTCGGCTGGGAACCGTCGGTCTTGCTAGCCTTCATGATGACCGACACGCCACCCTGGATGTCCAGGCCCTGCGTGATCTTCTGGCCGATGGGAGTGAAGCCGAAGACGCAGACCGCACAGGTAACCACAAGGATGACCAGCGTGGCCGCCCACCTGCGGGCCGTGGGGTTCAGGCGGGAGCCGCCAGTTCGCTTCCCACCATTCTTGAAACTCGACTTCTTGGGACGCTTCGATGCGTCCGCGGACGAACCCTCAGTGGCACTCCAGCTTGCGAGGCCGCTCTTGGGCTCCGAGGACCGTTTGTCTCGTGCCATGTATGCACCTTCTGTATGGGGAGCCAGGGGCTCCGGCTGATAATCAAGGGCACATTATAGAACACTTTGCGGACATAAAATGCCGCCTACCAGCACACACAGGCCGAACGTGGCTCATCATTGGTCCTACGTCCCACGCATAGCGCAAGCCCGCCGGCGCACCCTAGTAGTCACCTGCGGCCGGCGAGCCCATCCAGTCGCTCAAGAAGGCTCCGTAGCGTCCCTCGATGATCGCCTGACGGGCACGGCGCATGAGGTCGAGAAGGTAGTAGACGTTGTGCAGCGAGAGGAGTATGGAACCGACCATCTCCCTCTGCTTGACGAGGTGGTGGATGTAGGCGCGCGTGTAGCCGCCGGTGCAGACGGGGCAGCCGCACTCGGGGTCGATGGGGCGGTGATCGCGCTTGTGGCAGGCATTCTTGAAGTTAAGGCGCCCCTCGCTCGAGAAGGCCGTTCCCATGCGCGCGGTCCTGGTGGGAAGCACGCAGTCGAACATGTCGACTCCGCAGGACACGCCACGCACCAGAGTCGTGGGGTTGCCGACCCCCATGAGGTAGCGCGGCTTGCCCTCGGGCATGTACTCGCTCGCCAGCGGCGCAAGAGTCTCGAACATGGTCTCGTGGTCTTCTCCCACGGAGTAGCCGCCGATGCCGTAGCCCGGGAAGTCGCCCATGCTCTCGAGCCTCTCGAGCGAGCGCAGGCGAAGGTCAAGGTGCATGCCGCCCTGGACGATGCCGAAGAGCGCCTGGTCCTCTCGGGTGTGGGCCTTGCAGCAGCGCTCGGCCCACATGCTCGACAGGTCGACCGCACGCTCCACAAATGAGCGAGGCGAGGGGTAGCCCGGGCACTGGTCGAGCTGCATGACGATGTCGGCGCCGAGCTTCTGGGCGATGTCCATGTTGGTCTCGGGCGTCCAGTGAACGTAGGTCCCGTCGTAGTCGACGGTCCTGAAGGTGACGCCGTCGTCGGTGAGCTTCGTGAAGTCGCCGTGGCTGAACACCTGGAACCCGCCGGAGTCAGTCAGGATGGGACCGTGCCACTGCATGAAGTCGTGAAGGCCGCCCATCTCGGCGACAAGGTCGGCACCCGGCCTGTTGGCAAGGTGGTAGGTGTTGGCCAGAAGGATCTTGGTCCCGAGCTCCTCGAGCTGTCTGGGAAGGATGCCCTTGACCGTTGCCTTGGTCCCGACGGGCATGAAGATGGGCGTGGGAACGTCGCCGTGCGGCGTGTGGAGCACGCCGGCACGCGCATGCGTGGTCGGGTCTTCTGCAACTATGTCGTAGGTAAACCACAGGTCGCGGGGGTTCTTGTACTCGCTCATCTTTCGTACTCCTGACTGCAAGGCGCGCCGGCACAAGGGGGCGCGGTGGTTGTGGGCGGGGCTAGAGGTCGTGCTCGTCAAGCCATGCGTTGAGCCATTGGGCGACGCCGTCGTCGGACACGGCGGGACAGACGTCGTCAGCCTGAGCCTTGACCTGCTTGTCCGCGTTTCCCATGGCGACGAAGCACCCGATCGCCGAGGTAAGGGGAAGGTCGTTGGCACCGTCGCCGAAAGCGACCATGCGTTCCTTCCCCACCCCAAGGTGACGGCCCAGCCAAGCCGCGCCGCTTCCCTTGTCGACGCCGGACGTCGTGATCTCGAGCTCGCGGGCATTCATGCGGGCGACCTCGGCGAGGCCCGACTCCAGCAGAATTCGTTGTGCCTCGTCGGCCCGCCCTGACGAGGAGAACGAGCAGCCGAGCTTGTCCACGCGCTTAGCGCGCGACACCACGCGGCGGATGGAGAGCACGTCCCTGAAGCCCGTCCCCGTAAGGCCGGAGAGCACGAACCGCAGGAACACCATGAGAGACACACCCGAAGAGCGCATGTCTCCCGAGGAGATCGCGCCAAGCATGTAGCTGTGGTTGCGGAACTCGGCGTAGCCGCGGTCGTTCACGAAGGCGTTCCAGCCCGGTTGCAGATGGGCGACGAGCCCCATGATCTTGAGCGCGAGCTCGGGGGTCATGCCTTGCGAGAAGATCCTGCGCCCACTGCCGTCGCTCACGGCCGACCCATTGGTGCAGACGTAGTAGTCCATCGCCCCGAGCCTGCGAATGACGCGCGGCACCATGCGATAGGGCCGTCCGCTCGAAACGGCCAAGGCGATTCCTGCGTTGTGGCAGCGGAGAAGTGCATCCTGCACGGGTCGCGAGACCATCGACGAGCCGCGCAGGACGGTTCCGTCGAGGTCAAGCAAAACAAGCCCGATGCCGTCGGGGCATCGGGCTTGCGAAGTCACTTCTTGAGAGTGAGGTGCCAAATGGCCTACTCGGAGAAGAGGTTGGCGTCGCCGTCCTGGATGGTGAGGAGAGCGTTGAGGGCGTCCTGCTCATCGGGACCGTCACAGGAAATCTCGACCTTGGAACCGGTGCCGAGGCCGGCAGCAAGGATCATCATAATCGACTTGGCGTTGACGGGAGCGGTGCCCTTGTCGACGTCCTTGATGGTGACAGCGGACTGGTACTCCTTGGCAACCTGAACGAACTGGGAAGCCGGACGAGCGTGAAGACCGGTTGCGCTGACGATGGTCACTTGCTTCGAAACCATGGTGCACTCCTTTGATTTAACTAGGGGGTAACCCCCTCGCCACATGCATTGTGGTGCCATTCTAACAAACAATCGAGGAAATTGAGCCAAAGCCACCATTTTTATGAGAAGCATCTCACCGAACATATATGGATTGTTGCCAGAGGGTCCTTCCTTTGGGGCAAAATAGACAAGGTAGACTGTAGGTTTTTGCAGCATCATCGCGGCATATACGCATCCTCAGGAGGAATCAGCATGAGCGATAGCCAAGAGAGCAGCGAGCCCCTCGTGGACGAGGACTTCGCGACCCCCGAGGAGATTGCGACTGCCCAGGAAGAGAACGTAGAGGAACTTGAGGCCCTGCCGGTCATCTCAGCAAAGGACGGCACGACCACGCCCAGACGCATGCAGACGGGGGCACTTGACTCGCTCAAGAGCGGCTTGGACGCCGTCGCGGCGGTTCGTGCCGCCGCAAAGCAGCATTCGGACGCCCGTGCGCAGGCAAAGCAGCTCAAGAAGGAGCTCGATAAGAGCAAGGAAACCCTTGCCCACCGACTTGACGTTGACAGGAACTACGACAAAATCCTTGCCGAGCAGAAGGCCGTAATCCAGAAGGGCAACGAGGGCATCGCCCGCGCAGAGGCTGCCATCGAGGAGCTCGAGACCAAGAAGTCCGAGCTCGACGCCACGCTCGCGCAGAAGAAGGCCGACGACGAGGCGGCAATCCGCCCCTATCGCGAACTCATGGAGTCCACCAAGGGCCGCTCCGATGACGCCGCCCGAGCGCTCGCGGAGATTCGTCGCGCGGTCAAGACCGCAGACCAACAGGTGGCAGACACGGCCAAGCGCCGCGAGCAGCGCATCGCCGCCGCGAACCGCGCCGTGGACAACGCACAGGATCGCCTGCGCAAGGTGGAGAGCGACCTTAACTCTCTCAAGGGATCGAGCACCGCGTCTCCCAACGCACTCTCGAAGATGCAGAGCGAGCTCGTCGCCGAGCGCGCACACCTGGACGCGGCACGCGAGGACGTCGGCCGCGTGACCGCCGAGTGCCAGCAGCTCGTGGACAACGCCCAGACGCACCTCTGGACGCAAAAGCAGTCCCTCGAGACCGCAGAGCGCGCTGCCGACGACGCCAAGCGCGAGGCCGATGGCCGTCGCGAGGAGTACGAGAGCCTCTACAACAAGGCCATGGGCGGGCAGAAGGAGATCGAGGCCCGGATCGCCGAAGTCGAGAAGGACATCGATGCCCGGCAGACGGAGCGCGCCGAGCAGGCCCAGGTGGTCTTTGACGCCCAGGCCCTCGTCGACGAGGCAGACGACATCCACTCCACCCCCGAGGTGACCAAGAACCTTCAGGACGCAATAGCCACCGGGAAGGTCGAGCTCGAGAAGCGCCAGCGCGAGGTCGACGCCCTCGCCGCCGAGGAGCGACAGCTGCGTGAGTCCACGCGCGCCCAGCGCTTCCTCTTCATCGGCGTGGCCGCCGTTGCCATCGTGATCATCGTTTTGATCGTCTCCTTCTTCGCGCTTCCACACTAGTCTGGGAGAGCAGTGCAAGAGACACGAACGGACCCGTCGCGAAGTCGATCGCGGCGGGTCCTGAGTTATTGTCGGACCGTTTGGAAGAGGCAGGCCCCCAGGCGCAATCCCCTAGACGATGAGCATTGCGTCTCCAAACGAGAAGAACCTGTAGCGCTTCTCGATCGCGGCCTGGTACGCGGCCATGATCTGCTCGCGCGTGGCGAACGCGGAGACAAGCATCATCAGGGTCGAGCGCGGGACGTGAAAGTTGGTGATCATCGCGTCGACGACGTGGAAGGTGGAGCCAGGCATGAGGTAGAGGCTGGTCTTGGCATCACGCCTCTCGACAATGTCCCCCCTGCCCAGGCTGTCGGCGGAGTCGTCCCTGCCCTCGAAGCGTCGCGCGACGCAGGGGCTCTCCCAGGCGACAGCCTCGGGGTCAAAGGCGCTCTCAAGCGAGCGCACGGAGGTCGTGCCCACCGCGACGACGCGGTGACCCGCTGCCTTCGTGGCATGCACGGCATCAACCACGTCCTGGTTCACGTGGTAGCGCTCTGTGTGCATCACGTGCTGCGTGGGGTCGTCCTCCTCCACGAGGCGGAAGGTGTCGATGCCCACCTCGAGCTCCACGGTCTTGAACTGAATGCCCTTCTCCTCCAGGCGCTCGATGAGCTCTGGTGTGAAGTGGAGGCCGGCGGTCGGCGCGGCGGCCGAGTGCTCCTCGTCCATCGCGTAGACGGTCTGGTACTTCTCGGGATCGCCCTCGTAGTCGGTGATGTAGGGAGGCAGAGGCACACGTCCGGCCTCGTGAATCGCCTCGTCGAGCTCCATGCCGTCGGCCGGAGTGAAGCGCACCAGGCGACCGCCGCGGTTGTCGTCGACGTAGTCGATAACCTCAGCAGTGAGGCAGACCGGCGCGCTCATGGGGGCGTGGGCCCCACCGGGGCGATACTCAATGACGGCGCCCTGCTTGAGGCGCTTCCCGGGCTTCACGAGGCACTCCCAGACGTGACCGAGGGCATCGATGTCCTCGCGGCGCTTGAGCAGCAGCGTCTCTGCGACGCCGCCCGTGCCCTTCTTGTGACCCATGAGGCGCGCAGGCATGACGCGGGTCTTGTTGGCAACCAGCAGGTCGCCGGGTTCGAGATAGTCGATGATGTCGAAGAAGTGCTTGTGCTCGACCGATCCGTCCTCGCGGTGGAGCACGAGCATATTGCAGGCGTCGCGCGGCTCGGCAGGCGCCTGGGCGATCAGCTCCTCGGGGAGCGTGTAGTCAAAGTCATCGGTGCGCATGGTGGACATGAACCTCTCCTCTTACCACGCTTTGTCTGTATCCAGCGCACGATTGTAGGACAAGAGCAGCAATGCTCGCCCCGTGTCGCAGAGAGGTCAGAAAAGGAGCAAGCTCCAGGCGCCGCAACCCGCTATCCGGGAAGGAAGTCTGGGCGAGGCGGCACCTCGCGTCCCTCGCTCCGGGCCCGCTTTGCGGCCTTGCGCCAGTCGCGGGCCAGATGCCGCTCGACCGCAGCCTCGGCTGCCGAGAAGCGGCATCCGCAGTAGTTCTGCCTATACATGCCCAATTCACGGGAGTCCGTGACGGACTCAGGATAATGAGGGCGGAAGTCGCGCCAGACGGGAGTGAGCCCCCATGCACGCGCAAGCCCCACAAGGGCGTCCTCGCATGCGTCGAAGAGCTGGTAGGGCGAGACGGCAAGGGTCGTAGAGACGTACTCAAAGCCTCGCTCGCGCGCAACGCGGCAGCCCTCCGCGAGGCGCAGGGCATAGCAGGCCTTGCAGCGACGCTTGCGGTCGAAGCACGCCGGGGCGACGAGTCGCTCCCACCCGTCGCGGTCGTCACCGGCAACGATGACCTCGACGTGGGCGACGTCGGCGGCCCACGCCTTCAGCACCTCGAGTCGGCGGTCGTGCTCCTCAAGAGGCTGGATGTTGGGGTTCGTCCAGCATATGGTCGGCTCGAAGCCCTCCTCGCGCAGGTACTTTACCGGCTCAAGAGAGCAGGGTCCGCAGCACGCGTGCAAGAGCAGAGGCACGCGGCCGGCAGCTTCGGCCGGAGCCTGTCCCAAGGGAACGTCGGGCCATGGCGAAGAGCCACTCATGGCACCTCCACCGCCTCGCGTACGACCGAATAGGCGTCGATAAGGCGGTCGAGGCTCCATGCCGCATTGGCCGGACTCGTTGAGGGCAGCTTGGTCGCAGACACGCCCAGCTCGGGCTCGATGAGGCGCCGGTACAGACGGTGCGACGTCGCACCGGTGCAGAAGATCTTCCTGATGGGAGCATGGGAGAGAACGCGCCCTCGAAGGTCGTTGGGCACGGGGTCGCTGATGGAGGCGTCAGAGGCGCCCTCGATGACGCAGCTCTCCAGGACGTCGTCCAGGGCAATCTGGTGCCGGCGGCAGAAGGAGCGCCTCTCGACGTCGCTGGCCGGGACCTTCTCGCCCCAGAGCGCCGCCATGACGCGCCAAAAACGGTTCTGGGGATTTCCGTAGTGAAAGCCCCTCTCGCGGGACTTCGGACTCGGCATGGTTCCCAGAATCAGCACGCGGCTTCCCTCGTCGAAGACGGGGGCGAGCGGAGAAGAGATGCGCTCGGCCACGCTACTCACCCTCGAGCACGGGCTCGTAGAACTCCTGCATGTCGTCGAGGCGGAGCATGAGCAACTGTCCGAAGCCGGAGCCACCCGCGGCTCCGCAGTCGATATCGATTCTGTCGGCGACGTCGCCGGTCGCGGAGCAGGCACCAACCTCGACCATGCGGCACAGGCCATCCTCGCCTACCGGACGACGGTTCGGACGATCGGCCATGCCCTCGAGGTAGGCGGTCGGCGTGTGACCGGCGACGACCACGGGACCCTCCCCGCTCATGTCAAGCAGGTCGGTGGGAACGCCCCAAAAGTCGTCGCGGATCCAGAGCAGGTCCTCGGGAGCCTGCGCCTCGAGCATGGCCATGAGGTCGTCCTCGCTCCAGCCCGCGGCGCGCGGCTCGAGAGCACGGTCGAAGGGAACGTGGGGCCTGATGCCGGCGTGAGTCATGACGTAGGGCCGTGAGCCGACGAACTCGTACGCAAAGAGAGGCAGCTCGCCGATCCAGTTGAGAAGGTCGATGCACTCGTGCTCGGGAAGCGTGGCCAGACCGTCGCGCGTCGTTTCTCCCCCGTTGCCCTGCCAGTTGATGAGATTGAGAGGATCGTCGGGAACCTCGAGGTAGTTGAGCATGAGGTCCTCGTGGTTGCCCATGAGGACGCAGCCGCCGTGCTCCGTGAGATTGCGACACAGCCTGAGCACGCCGACGGGATCGGGGCCGCGGTCGATCATGTCGCCCAGCATGTAGACATGGTCCTCGTCTGCAGGGGCAACGCGATTCAGCAGCCTGTCCAAGGTTGCTGCGTGCCCATGAACATCCGAGAAAACGTATGTCGCCATGCGGGACCTTCCCTTTCGAGCGGCACCATCGCCGCGTCTGCCTAAGTCTAGCGCCTATTGCGCCTTCGCGCACGGACGCGACGCTCGCGGAGCTTCCAAGGCGCGGTCGCGCCCACTTCGATAACGCGCGCCTGCGTCCGCGCCCCGGGCGCGGACGCACGTCGGATCTGGCGGATCAGGTCGGACATGGTGGCGTCGAAGCGGCCCTTCTTGAGCCGGCATTCCCAGATGACCAGTACCGTCCAGCCGTCCTGGGCCAGAAGCAGCCGGTCGCGCTCGTCACGCGAGACGTTGCGCTCGAACTTGGCCACCCAGAAGTCGACGTTGGACTTGGGCAGTGCGAGGTTGCAGTGGGGGCAGCGATGCCAGAAGCAACCGTTCACGAAGATGGCGATCTTGCGACCGGGAAAGCAGATGTCGGGCTTGCCTGGCGCCTTCTTCCAATGGAGGCGGTAACCGGTAAGGCCGGCGGCGCGCAGCGCGGCACGCACCTTGAGCTCGGGCTTGGTGTTCTTGCTCTTGTTCGCCTGCATCACGTGGCGCGTGGCCAGACTCACCATCGACCTAGCCTCGCATCTGCGGCTTGGGCTCCTCGGGAGCGTCGAGGTCGTTCATTGAGGTGGGTTGTCCGCTGAAGTTGAGGTTGTGCGTAAGGCGCTCGGCGTCCGCAAGGTCGAAGCTCGGCACGAAGAAGCGGTTCACGGCCTCGAACACCTGGTCGAGGGCTTCCTCGTACAAATCCCAGAAGCTGTCGGTCAAGACCTCCCCGGTGAACGGATTCTCCCAGGGACGATGCTCGTCGTTTCCGAAATCCGAGACGCTTTCCGCGCGGTCGCGATGGGCCATCGCGCGGTAGAGCGAGTAGCGCTTGTGGCCGAAGGCCTTCTCGACGGGCGCGAGGATGCGCGCCTTCGCGAGGCTCGGAGTATAGAACAGACGCTGGACTCGCCTAAACGACTTGACCGCACGCGTGTAGCAATCAAGGTCAAGCGTACAGCTGTAGGTCCAGAGACCCATATAGAAGTAAAGCTTGTCGATCGTGGCGAGCACCTCGTCGCTTCCGCAGAGCACCTCGCGGTATGGGCGATACGTGCGCACGGTCTGGTGGCACTTCATGTAGAGCACCATCTCGTCGATGTCACGCTCGATCTCGGCGTGGACCTCGCTGCCGTCGCGGCGGTCAAGGCCGTCGACACCGGCGTCGCAGATTCCGTACTCGCTCGAGAACACGAGCGGGTGCACGGAGCGGTCAAGCAGGTAGTGACAGAGGAATCCCGCCGCATACGCCTCGCCGACCTTGCGCTCCGAGCTTCCAAGCATCGAGAGCGCGTCACGCAGGGCGCAGATCAGACGGGCGGGCCGCACGTGATGCATGACGTTGCCGATCCGGTTCTGCTCCCCCACGCGCGGGTCCGCGACGAGGTAGAACAGCGGGTCAGGCCCCTGGTTGCCCAGAAGGAAGGCATCGCGTTCCTCGGGCGTGCTCAAGAGCAGCTGGGCCGACACCCCGGAATAGGCATCCCTGCCGAAGAAGTCATGGGTCATGATGGCGGGCATGAATCGCTCCTTTTACCGCTTCGTTTTGCCCTACCGAGTATGGCAGATGGTCGCGGCGACGGAGTCCCTCAATCGCAAGGGCGTGAAGACGCAGAGGAGAAGTGCCTTCTCCAAAAAATGACAGTTGACGTATCAACACGCTCCAGCATACTTTTCGCTTGCGTTGCTATTGCACGATGAGGCCGGAGGGAAACTATCATCGTCTCTGGCTGCCCGCGCCCCACGGAAGGCGGGCCTTCACTTCTGGAGAGGAACACTATGGCAAAACAGCGTATGAGCAAGGCCGAGAAGAGCTGGATCATGTACGACGTGGGAAACTCGGCCCTCGTACTTCTTGCGACCAGCATCATTCCCATCTACTTCAAGTCACTGGCTGACGGCCCCGCCCTGGTGGCGTGGAGCTACGGAGAGACCATCGCCTCTTTGGTGGTCGCGCTTCTCATGCCCGTCCTCGGCTCCATCGCCGACATGCGCGGCATGAAGAAGAAGTTCATCGTCGGCACCGTGGCCACCGGAGTGGTCGCGACGGTAGCGCTGGGCCTCCCCACCGAGCCGATTGCGTTTCTGGTCATCTACATTGTCTCGTCGGTGATGCTCAACAGCTCCATGGTCTTTTACGACGCGCTGCTGGTCGACGCGACGAGCGACGAGCGAATGGACGAGATCTCGAGCCAGGGCTATGCCTGGGGCTACATCGGAAGCGTGGTGCCCTTCGTCGTGTGCCTCGCGGTCGTCCTGATGAGGGACAGCCTCGGCCTCGCACTTCAGACCGCAATGCAGATCGCCTTCGTCATCACCGCGGCATGGTGGGTTGGCTTCACGATTCCCATGCTCAGGAACGTCGAGCAGACGCACTACAAGCCCCTGCAGGAGCGCGCCGTCGCCAAGGCCGTCGGCGGTATCGGCTCCACGCTCAAGCGCATCTGGGCCGACAGGCAGCTGCGATTCTTCATCCTCTCGTACTTCTTCTACATCGACGGCGTGCACACCATCATCAAGCTCTCGACCAGCTACGGGTCGGACCTGGGAATCGATGGCACGCAGCTCGTGCTCGCCCTTCTCGTCACGCAGTTTGTCGCCTTCCCCTCCGCAATCGCCTACGGCAAGCTGGGAACCAGGCTGGGGACCAAGACCATGCTGCAGGTAGGAATCGCAGGCTACACCTTCATCACGTTCTTCGCGGCGTTCTTCCTGCACACCGCTGCGGAGTTCTGGTTCCTCGCCATCATGGTCGGCCTGTTCCAGGGCGGCATCCAGGCACTGTCGCGCTCCGAGTTCGGAAAGCTCTGCCCAAAGGACCACGCGAACGAGTACTTCGGCTTCTTCGACATCTTCGGCAAGTACGCGGCCATCATGGGCACCTTCATCGTGGGTACCATGACGGCGCTCACAGGCAACGGATCGCTCGGCGTCGCCTCGCTCGCCGTCCTCTTCGCAATCGGCTTCGTGTTCATGGCACGCGTACCAGGCGCAAAGCAGGAGGCCTAACCGCGACCGGAGGCAGACGAAGTCGCTCAATCGAACGCCAGGGCGCCGCACGGCTCAGCCGGCGGCGCCCCTCTTTGTAGGCCCCAGGGCCAATAGTCCCCAAACGAGCAGGTCGCTCACAAGCCTACCCGCGCGGCTTGCGCCTCCCGCCGTCCTTGCGAGCCTTGCGGGCATCTCGGCGCTGCCCCAGGCCAAGGTAGAACAGGGCCACGCCCGCAAGGAGGCCCACCACGAGCACGAACATGCTTGGCAAGGTCTCCAGCTGTCCGGTGACGTACACCCTGACGCTGGCGAGGGTCACGAGCACGCCGCACAGCATGTTCAAGAGGTAATGCGTCCTGGGCGCAGGCGCCACGGACTCGTCGCCCAGCTGGGCGCCTCCCCTTGCATCCTTGTTGCCGCGCTTCATGAACGCAGGCACTTCTCCCCAGGAAACCGCCCGTGCGATCTGGAGCAGGGCCTGTCCCACGGCGTCCTCGTCGCAGCTGCCGATGTGGTAGCGCGCGGCCGCACGAACGCGCTCGTTCGCGTTGGAGACCGACACCGAGTTGGGGAAGACTTGGAGCATCGCAAGGTCGTTGTCGGAATCGCCGAACACGACGACCTCATCGGGCGAGATCCCCAAAAGCTCGCAGAGCTGGCGAGCGCCGACAGCCTTGCTGAACCCGCTGGGAACGACGTCGAACATGCGGGTGCCGGGCGAGAGGAAGTCGAACTCCGGGCATGCCGCACGCGCCTTGCGCGCCACCTCGTCGACGTCGACGCCCTCGCTTCCCTCCTCGAAGTGAAGGGCAAGCGTGACGAGCTCCGCCTGGGGCAGGTCCGCGCGAAGCTCTCCCATGCGGCTTGCGCCCCAGTGGCAGCGGGCAAGCTGGTCTGCCGTGATGCCCAGCACGAAGCCTGTGCCCTCGACGTCACGACCCGCGACGTAGCAGCCGGGATACTGCGCGATGAGCTCGGCAAGACGGAGGGTCGCGGCGCGGTCCATGGTCGTGACGCGGACGAGGCGCCCGTCCAGGTACACCTTCTTGCCATTCGACAGCAGGGCCGTCTGGACGCACGAAAGGTCACCCGAGAACGAATCGAGGATGGAAGCATAGTCCCTACCGCTGGCGGGGCCAAAGAGGACCCCCGCCTGAAGAAGCTCGTGGATCTCCTCCATCGTCCTTTTGGGGACAACGTAACTGCCGTGGGGCAGAAGGGTGCGATCCATGTCACTCAGAACTAGCTTTATCAAGGCAGGCTCCTCTTGCCGATTGAAGTGTCCTTGGCACATTATCCCAGCGCAGGGCTGTCGCGGGCGATACCATACAGACTCTGCGCAAACCGTCTTCCCCGGGTGGAGGCAAGTTGGTCAAGCATCCTCGCAGTCGCGCCCGAGCACGGACAGGTCGACTATCGACGAGAGCGCGATGCTCTCCCCCGCGATCAGAACCTCGCCCCTCGCCTGGTCAAGGGAGCTGAAGCTTCCCAATGTTCGCCGTGAGTATCCATCGGAGAAGTGCGCAACGACAACCTCGTCGCCCCGCGAGAGCGACGCCAGCTCACGCGATATCTCGTCACAGCGCTCCTCCATGAGCTCAGGCGCGTCTGAGGCCATGACCTTGTGCTCGCGGCGCTCGAGCTCCTCCCGAAAGCCCTTGAGGGCGTCGAACGGGATGAAGATCTTGGCGCGCTCGGACATCGACATGTGGGGCCGCGCCACGACCCTGCGCCTAGAGTCATACTCCACTGCGGTGGCCTCCAATCTGGCCGTTGCGCTCCACCTGCGTTGCCTCAGGGAGAAGATCCATGCCCTTGAGCAGCGCGTTCTTCCCAAACTTGTGCTTGACGGCGCTGATGGCCTCCTGCCTCCTCCGCTCGCGCGCAAGTCCCTCGGCGTCGTCGAAGAGCCCCAGCTGCTGGCCCCGCCCCTCCGGACGGGCGTCGTTTGCCGTGACCGTAAGCCTGGCGACGGTCCGATCCCTGAGGGCGACCTGCCCATAGAGCCGGCAGACGCCGCGAAGCATGGTCGCGCGCGAGTTGGTGGGCACGTCAAAGCGGACGGTGCCGCCCTGCATGAACTGCCCCCAACGCGACCGGACGCCGTGCTCGCCGGCTCGGCCGGGAAGCGATTGCTCCATCAGGGCCTGGCGCTCCTCAGCCGACAGGCGATAGCCGACGGACAAGGATAGCGAGCCCGCAACGAGCCGCTGCTCGACGAGCTGCAGGGCGAGCTCGTCGGTCATCTCCTTGGTGACGAGCAGACCCCCGGCATAGTCCTTTCCGCAGCCAAGGACCTGGCCGTTGGTGAGGGACTTGCTGCGTGAGCGATACGCCTTGATGTCCGCAATGGTGACTGGTTCCCGGCCCCAGGCATGGTCAATCAGGATCTCTGCGTCGACGCCGAAGAGGTGGTAGATGGGATCCTGCGGATGAACGGCGAGCTGGCCCATGGTATGGATGCCCAGCCCCGCAAGTCGCCTTGCGGTGCCGGGGCCCACGCGCCAGAAGTCGGTTATCGGAGTATGGGACCAAAGGGTTTCTCGGTAGGACTGCTCGTCCAGGATGCCGAAGAAGTCGGGGCTGTGCTTTGCGGTTATGTCGAGCGCCACCTTGGCAAGGTACAGGTTCGTGCCCAGGCCGCACGTCGCGGGGATGCCCGTGGTGGCCACGACGTCCGCACGTATGCGCTCGCCCAGCTCGCGCGCTGAGCATCCGTAGAGCGTGAGGTATCCGGTCACGTCCAGGAAGGCCTCGTCGATTGAATAGACGTGGATGTCGTCGGGCGAGACGTACTTGAGGTAGACCTCGTAGATGTCGGCGGAGACCTCAATGTAGCGGACCATGCGCGGGGGCGCGACGATGTAGTCGAGCCCGGACGGAATCTCGAAGAGGCGACAGCGGTTCCGGACCCCCTTTGCCTTGAGGGATGGTGAAACGGCAAGGCAGATGGTCTTGCTGGTGCGCGACGCGTCGGCCACCACGAGGTCGGTCGTCATGGGGTCGAGGTCCCGCTCCACACACTCGACCGAGGCGTAGAAGCTCTTGAGGTCGATCACAAGGTACTGTCGCGCACTGCCCATACTCCCCCCGCAGGCCTAGCGCATGTAGACGATCTTGTCCTTGCATGTCTCGGCCGCTTCCTCGCCGAGAATGCGACGGACAAGGGCAAGGCCCAGCTCGACGCAGGTCCCGAGACCCTGGCTCGTGATGAGGTTGCCGTCCTCCACGACGGGGTCTTGGCTCACGATGGCGCCGTTCTGGGCGAGAACGTCCTGGAAGTTTGGATTGCTCGTAGCATTCCTGCCGTCGAGAAGACCAAGCTTTGCCAGCACCGAGGGTGCGGCGCAGACCGCGGCGACATCACGGCCGGCAGCCGCGTGCGCACGCACGGCGTCGCAGAGCTCCTGGGACTCCCCAAGGTTGGTGGTCCCGGGCATGCCGCCGGGCAGGAACAGCACGTCGTAGTCGTCGTACGAGAAGTCGTCGTCCGACGTCGCGCGGTCGCAGACCACGGTGACGTCGTGGCTCGAGACGACGGCAAGGTTGTCGCCAAGCGCGACCTTGTCGCAGGGGATGCCAGAGCGATACAGGAGGTCGCACACGACGAGCGCTTCGCACTCCTCGAGCCCGTTCGCGAAGAAGGCCGCAACGCGCTTGTCAGTTGCCTGTTTGAACATGATTCACTCCCGCCACTTGAAGCGCCGTCAGAGGTCGACGCGCTCGTACGATAGAAATTAGAACAATTGTACGACAGTTTTTCCGACTGCCGCAAAAAGCCTCCCCGCATATCATGCAGGGAGGCAGGGCATGCCTACGGACAGACGAAAACTCCAGAAAGCCAGATTGGCTACTCGCTTCTGAGCGCCTCGACGGGGTCGCGGCGAGACGCGTTGGCGGCGGGCATGATGCCCGCGACGAAGGTCAGAAAGACGGATATCGCAATCAGCGCCAATGCGCTGCCAAGGGGCAAGGACATGATTCCCTCGATCCCCTGGGTCTCGTAGACGATCGCGTTCACGCCGGCGGAGACGAGATACACGAAGGCGACGGCAAACACGCCCGAGATGAACCCCTCGATGACGGTCTCGGCATTGAACACGTTGGCCACGTTGAGCCGCGAGGCACCCATGGCGCGCAGGATGCCAATCTCCTTCTTGCGCTCGAGCACCGAGATGTAGGTGATGATGCCAATCATGATCGAGCTGACGACGAGCGAGATGGACACGAAGGCTATGAGGACAAGCGAGATCATGTTGACGATGTCGGTGACCGAGCTCATGAGCACCCCAGCGATGTCCGAGTACTGGATGGTCTCGTCTTCGCGCCCCTCGTCCTTCCGCATACCGTTGTAGCCGTCGATGATGGAGAGGACCGACTCCTTGGCGGCAAAGTCCTTGGGGTAGATACTGATGGACTTCGGCTCGCTCTCGTCCGCATAGCCCAACTTGTCGAGGTTGCCCGTATACGAGAGGTCACCCGCGTTCATGTAGTTCGTAAGCAGGGACGTAAGGTCGTTCTGGTCCATGTTGAGGTGAATGGCGCTGGCGAATGCGTTGGGATCGACCCTGAAGCCATTCTTCAGGGCGCCAGAGAGCTGGGCCATTTGTCCCTGGAGCTGGCCGGAGATGGCCGCAGAGAGCTGCGAGCCGAGCTGCGCGGTCGCGACGGACATCTGCGTCTGCATCTGCTGGGCGAGCTGGAGCGCCATGATCTGGGCCGCAGACTGCATGAGCGCCTGCATCTGCTTGGAAAGGTACGGAGCGAACTGCTCGCTCATGTACTTCTGGAGCGCAACGTTCATGATGTCGTTCATGCTCGTCCCCAGCTCCTCCGAGAGCTGGCCGGTGATCGCCGTCGCCTCGGGGGTGGCCAGGTACTTGCTCATAGAGTCGTCGGCCTTTGCCGCCTCGGGGTTCTGGATGGCCCAAGCGGCATAGCCGGCCGCCAGGCGCGTGGACGCGTCGTTTATCGCCTTGCGTTGTTCATCCGTGAGGCCGCTCGCCGCATCGGTTATGCCAGCGGACTCAAGGTCAAACTTGGGCGCCCCCGCCATGATCTGGCGAAGGGAGTCCTCACTGAATACGCCCTGCATGGCCGATGGGTCGACCTTCATGACACTCGGGTCGAAGGCTGACGAGTCGAGACCGATTCCCGAAAGGTCGAGACCGGAGCCCGAGGACGCCACGCTCGAGAGCGCGGAAGTGTCGAACGAGAAGGCCTTTCTGAGCGCGTCTGTGTCAACCGTGAACAGGTTGCTCATGTCAAACGAGGCTCCCTGCTCGCTCTGCAGCTCCTCGAAGGTCTTGCCGGTAAATACGTCCACGTCGGGGTTGGCCAGCTGATCCTTCACCACCTGGGACTCCTGCGCGCGGCGCATGAGCTCCCGGGTGAGCTTGGGGCTGTAGCCGATTCCCTCCATCAGGCGAACCGAAGAGTCCTTGGGCCGGACGATGCCCACGACCTTGAGTCGGATGCCCTTCTCGATGGCGGACTTCATGTACCCGGTGTCACCCGTCATGTCGCTCCAGGTACCCTGTCCCTCGTTTTTCTGGTAGAGGTCACAGGCGGGGACCACGGTGAAGGTCATGCCGAGGGCTTTCTCCTTCGTGAAGTCGCAGGCGGTCTCGGGCGCGCTCACCTCCTCCCCCTTTAGGGCGTTCTGGGTCATCTCGTTCATGATCTCGGGGTCGTAGTAGCCGATGCTGTAGAGCGTGTAGTCGCTTACCTGGCCGCGACTGTCGAGGATGAGAACGACCTCGTCGTAGTTCGTGGGCCAGCTTCCCTCCACAAGGTCTGCCTGGGAGCGCAGCATGTCCGCGTCGTCAACGAGTTCGGTGAACGATGAGCTGGTCGCGGTCCCTCCCATGAGCGCCGATCCCATGACGCCGCTCGTGAGAGTCGACTCCATCTTCGAGGGACTCAGGCGGACCACCCCGCCGGAGGTGTCCGTGCGATAGACCTGGGGCCTGATGCCGTAGGAGTACTGGATGGTGTTCACGTAGGGCTCGATGCCCGAGTCGCCGCTGTCCAGGTACTTCTTGAACGAGCCGAGGTCGTTGTTCTTGACGTTCGCGAACATGTCGGTCATGACCGTGTACTCGGGAATGGAGTCGGGGTCCTGGTCCGAACCTGCGCCCTGGGCCTCGCCCGAGCTGCCGCCGATGCCTCCCATAACGCCAGACGAGAGGAGCGACGAGACGTCAAAGCTGCTTTTGGTCACGGTAAGCGGGTAGGACGTGAGCGCGTCCTCCTCGGTCCTGGCGATGTAGTCGTTGACACCGTTGGATAGTGCCAGGATGGCCGCGATGCCGATGATGCCGATGGAGCCGGCGAACGCCGTGAGCGCAGTGCGCCCCTTCTTGGTCATGAGGTTGTTGAACGAGAGCGCGAGCGCGGTCGCGAACGACATCGAGGCGCGGTCGCGCGAGCGCTTCTTGGGACGAGCGTCAAGCACCTTGGTCGCGACGCCGTCGGCAATCTCCGACACGAACGGGTCGGTGTCGTCGGTGAGCCTGCCGTCATGCAGGCGAACGACGCGCGTCGCATAGCTCTCGGCGAGCTCGGGGTTGTGCGTGACCATAATGACCAGGCGATCGCGGGCGACCTCCTTGAGAAGGTCCATGATCTGGATGCCGGTCTCGGTGTCGAGCGCTCCCGTGGGCTCGTCGGCAAGCACGATGTCGGGGTCGTTCACCAGGGCTCGCGCGATGGCGACGCGCTGCATCTGACCGCCGGATAGCTGGCTCGGGCGCTTCCCGACGTGATCGCCCAGGCCGACGCGCTCGAGCGCCGTCCGGGCACGCGCCCGCCTTTCGGCCAGCCCGACGCCCGCAAGCGTGAGGGCCAGCTCTACGTTGGAGAGAATCGACTGGTGGGGAATGAGGTTGTAGCTCTGGAAGACGAAGCCTATGCGATGGTTGCGATAAGAGTCCCAGTCCTTGGCAGAGTAGTCCTTGGTCGAGACGCCGTTGATGACGATGTCACCGGAGTCGGCGTGGTCTAGTCCGCCAAGAATGTTGAGCATGGTGGTCTTGCCCGATCCGGACGGCCCCAGGACCGCCACGAACTCGTTGTCCCTGAACGTGACTGAGACGCCGTCAAGGGCCATCTGCTCGTAGGAGTCCGTCACGTAAGCCTTGCGAATGTCCTTAAGCTGCAGCATGCGTTGCCTTTCAAGCGTTTGCGACACTTGTAGCGTACCCAGAAATGCGGGCACAAAGGCCACGTATCAGCTTGCGTTCACTTTGAGTTCACGACGGAGGTGCCGAGTGACATGAGCAGGAGGCTCGAACAGTCTTTCAGGTTTGTGTTCGCCTTCTTCACTTGTCGCCGATAGCCGTGCCTTTTCCAAACGACTGTGGACAATTTCCCACCCTCGCCGTGGCGGCGAAGCTGCAGGCCACGGGGGCATAAAATCGTAAACAGCAATTGTTCGCAGCTACCGTGAGGGATGATCATGGCTGAAATGCTCTTGATGTTCGTACTAGCCCTAATGCCAATCATTTGGCTCGTGTCCGCACTCTGCGGCCTCAAGATGGAGGCCTACAAGGCGAGCTTCGGCGCCTTCGTCGTCGCGGCCGTCCTGTCCATGCTCGTGTGGCACATGGCCGTCGTCAACATGGCAACCGCAGCGCTCGAGGGCGTGGCAATGGCCATCTGGCCCATCGTTATCGTTATCATCGCCGCCGTCTTCACTTACAACCTCACCGTTCACACGGGCGCCATGGAGAAGATCAAGGGCATGCTGACCTCGGTGTCTTCCGACAAGCGCGTGCTCGCCCTTCTCATCGGCTGGTGCTTCGGAGGCTTCCTCGAGGGCATGGCCGGCTTCGGCACCGCGGTCGCGATTCCCGCGTCCATGCTGATGGCTCTGGGTTTCAACCCCATGCTCGCCATCCTGTCCTGCCTGCTGGCCAACGGCGTTCCCACCATGTTCGGCTCCATCGGCATCCCCACGACGACGCTCGCCGGCATCACCGGCCTTGACCCGGTCCGCCTCGCCGTCATGCAGGCCCTGCAGGTCGCCCCGTTCGTCATCGTCACCCCGATCCTCATGGTCGTGATGGTCGGCGGCGGCTTCAAGGCGCTCAGGGGCGTGCTTCCCATCACCCTGGCCTCCGGCATCTCGGTGGTCGTCGCCGAGGTCGCCTCGGCCCAGTTCATCGGCGCCGACCTCCCCATGGTCGTCGCTGCAGTCGTCTCGCTCCTGGTGACCTTCGCCATGGCCCTCGGCATGAGGGGCGAGGTCCCCGCCGAGTACGCGCTCGAGGTCAAGTCCGACGAGAAGGACGACGAGCCGCTGGGCGCGGCCGAGGCCCTCAACGCCTGGTGCCCCTTTATCCTGATTTTCGTCGTGCTCGTCCTCACCTCCAAGCTCGTGCCCTTCATTCACGAGCCGCTCTCCGCAATCAAGAGCACCGTCAACATCTACAGCGGTGATCCGAACGCGACCCTGACCTTCTCGTGGATCAACACGCCGGGCGTTCTCATCCTCATCTGCGGCATGGCGGGCGGACTCGTCCAGGGCTGCTCGTTCCCCGAGATGCTCAAGGTCCTGGGCGCCACGGTCAAGCAAATGTCGAAGACCATCCTCACGATGCTCTCCATCCTCGCCTGTGCGAAGATTATGGGCTACTCCGGCATGATCGCGAGCGTCGCGGCCTTCTTCGTCGGCACGCTCGGTGCCTTCTACCCGCTCATCTCCCCCATCTTGGGCGGCCTGGGCACCTTCGTCACCGGTTCCGGCACCTCCTCGGAGGTCCTCTTCGGCGCGGTCCAGCAGCAGGCGGCGGGCTCCATCAACGCCGACTCCTACTGGCTGTGCGCGGCCAACTCGCTGGGCGTCTCGGCCGGCAAGATGATCTCGCCCCAGAACATCGCCATCGGAACCGCGGCCTGCGGCCTGGTCGGCAAGGACGGCGAGATCATGGGCAAGATCTCGAAGTACGCCTTCGGGTTCGCCGCGGCAATGGCCGTCATGGTCTACGTTGGCGTCCTCCTGGGCCTCTAGCCCTCGCGGAACATCTTGCCCGCACATCACAAAGAGGCGGCGCGTTCCCAGGGACGCGCCGCCTCTTTGTTTGTATACGGGAGTGCCGGGCGAGCCGTCAGCTCAGGACGACGCCAAGCTCCGAAGACGCCGTCACCTGGAACCCAATGTCGACCACGCTCGCCCCCTGTGGTACGCGGCCGTTGTAGGCAACGCTCGAAACTGAAAGCGCGCTTCCGTTCGCCTCGAAGGACGCGTTCCATCCGTCGGTCAGCTCGACGTCCTCCGAGAAGGGAATCGAGATACGCCAGCCCTCTACGGGCTCGCCGGGATTGGTAACGGAAAGCGAGTACTGGTAACAGGTCCTCTCGCCCGCCTGCCAGCTGCCCTTGACCTTGAGCTCGCAGCTAAGGCCTCCCGACTCGAAGGTTGCGACCTTCCCATCCGCGGCTCGCGCGACGACCGCCTGGCCCGCTGGCCCGCCGCCCGCCCGCTCGTCGCCCGCCGGCGTTGAGGACTCCCCCTGAACGGAACCCTGGACATAATAGGAGAGGCGCTCCTTGAGCCAGGCGCCCGCAGGCGCAAGGTCTTCCGCCGCGAACCCCGAGGTCTTGGCGCAGCCGGGAACTATGCAGGACGCGGCCTCGTCCTTGTTGCTGAGACTCCACATGCAGCGGCTTACTCCCAGCTCGTCGAGCTCGTCCAACCAGGCGTCGGCCGAGGCGGTGTCCAGACGGCCGCTGCCGCTCGCCTCGCAGACGCCATACTCGCTCACGAACACGGGAACCTGCTCGGCCACAGCATCGCTCAGGCGCTGGCGAAGCTGCTGGCCGTGCGTAGCCGCATAGAAGTGCAGGGTGTACATGACGTTGTCGTCGTCTATGGGGTCGTGCACGACCTCGTCAATGCGCTGGCACCACTCGGGCGTCCCCACCAGAACGAGAGCGTCGGGGTCGTTCTTCCTGATCACGCGAATGACCTGCTGGGCATACGCCTTGACGTCCGCCCAGGTCGTCGATCCGTTCGGCTCGTTGCAGATCTCGTAGATGACGTTGTCGTGGTCTGAGAGCTGCCCGGAGAGGTCGCCGAAGAGCTCCTTCGCCTCTTCGACGTGCTCGAGCGGGTTCGAGTCAGAGAGCGTGTGCCAGTCGACGATGACGTAGAGGTCCGCCGCGGTCGCGCGGTCGACGCCGTCGAGCACCAGCTGACGCAGGCTCGAACGGTCACCACCCGTGCAGTACCCGCCGTCTCCGGCACTGTACAGGGCGAGCCTGACGACGTTTGCGTTCCAGTCGTCAGACAGCTCCGAGAAGAGCTCGGCTTTCACGTACTGCGGATACCATGCGAGGCCATGGGTGCTCACGCCCTGGAGCACCACGTCATGGCCGTTCTGGCCCACGAGCCTGGTGCCTTCCACGCGCAGCGCGCCCGCCTGGGAGGGGTGGTCCGTGTAGTAGCCGCTTCCCGCCGTGATGTCCGGGCCGGACGACTCGCTCGGCTGCTCCTGCAGCTCCTGGCAACCGGAGCCTCCGTCCGCCCGCGAACCCGCGCCCACGGCGCAGGCAGAAAGGGTGGCGGCCATGGCGACCGTCAGCGTTGCGATGGCCAGGGCCAGGCACGGGCGCAGGCACTTCTCGCCCAGGAAAAGCCGATTTGTGGATGTTGGCGCAAACTTGCGCATGATTCCTCCCCAAAGCCGACCGCAGGGGTCCCGCGGCACGGATAAATGTCGTGCCAACGGCTAGTATACAAAGGGAAACAGTTGCAAACGGCCATGTAGTTGGCCGAATCGATTGGAGGCAGCATGCCCTGCACCACCCTGCTCGTCGGCAAGAAAGCGAGCTATGACGGGTCCACGATCATCGCGCGCAACGAGGACTCCCCCAGCACCGTCTTCACCCCCAAGAAGTTCGTCGTGATCCAGCCCGACGAGCAGCCGCGCCGCTACCGCTCGGTCCTTTCGCACGTCGAGATCGACCTTCCCGACAACCCCATGCGCTATAGCTCTGTCCCCGACGCCACCCCCAAGGACGGCATCTGGGCCGAGGCCGGCGTGAACCAGAAGAACGTCGCCATGAGCGCCACCGAGACCTTGACCTCGAACGAGCGCGTCCTGGGCGCGGACCCGCTGGTGTGCCTGAAGAAGGCCAGGGGCACCGAGGGCCAGCCGGGCTACGAGCCCGAGGTGGCTGGCGGAATCGGCGAGGAGGACATGACCACCATCGTCCTACCCTACATCTCGTCCGCGCGCGAGGGTGTCGAGCTTCTGGGCTCCTACCTCGAGAGGTACGGCACCTACGAGATGAACGGCATCGCCTTTAGCGACGTCGACGAGATCTGGTGGCTCGAGACCGTGGGCGGCCACCACTGGATCGCCGCGCGCGTGCCCGACGACGCCTACGTGGTCATGCCGAACCAGCTGGGCATCGACTCCTTTGACCTCGACGACGCCATGGGCCAGAAGCGCAACTACATGTGCTCCGCCGATCTTCGCGAGTGGATGGAGGAGAATCACCTCGACCTCACGATCGCAGGCGAGGACGCCCAGGAGGGCATCCACTTCTTCAACCCGCGCGAGGCCTTCGGGAGCCACAGCGACGCCGACCACGTCTACAACACCCCGCGCGCCTGGGCAATCCACCGCTTCCTCAACCCCCACAGCGGCTTCGCCGTCGGCTCCGACGGATGGGGCCCGGAGGACGACGACCTGCCCTGGAGCCTCGCGCCACAGCGCAAGGTAACCATCGAGGACGTCAAGTACGCGCTCTCGCTGCACTACCAGGGAACCCCGTTTGACCCCTACGGCGCTGCGGGCACCGAGGCGACGCGCAACGCCTACCGTCCCATCGGCATCAACCGCAACGGTCAGCTCGCCGTCATCCAGCTGCGCCCCTACGCCCCCGAGGCCTGCCGCGCAATCCAGTGGATGGCCTTCGGCTCCAACGCCTTCAACGCGCTGGCACCGTTCTACGCCAACGTCAACAGGACGCCCGAGTACCTCGCCAACACCTGCCCGCACGTCACGACCGAGAGCTTCTACTGGACGAACCGCCTGATCGCGGCGATGGCCGACGCGCACTTCAACAGCTGCTCGATCCACATCGAGCGCTACCAGGAGGCCGTGGGCTCCTACGGTCACCAGATTCTGAGGGAGACCGACGCGAAGTTCTGCGAGCAGTCCGATGATCCGGACTACGACCAGGCCGCGTCCGCGCTCGAGGAGGCAAACGAGCGCGTCGCCGCCATGCTGCGCGAGAAGACCGACGAGTGCCTCTCGAGCGTCCTTCTTACCGCCAGCTTCGGCATGAAGAACGGCTTCGCGCGAAGCGACGGATAGCGACGCCCAAGGCGCCACGGCACCACCGGGCAGCCACCTCCCGCCACTTTGGCCCGAGCAGTGGCTGCCCCTCGCAAAATGACAGCATTTGATGGAAAATAGCACGGTGTCCAAAGCATCAGACAGGGAGAGGTTCGCATGGCACAGAACGCCGCAACCCTAGGGTCCGAGCGCAGGTACTCCATTGGAGAAGAGATCGCCAACGCGGTCTCGCACGGCGTAGGTGCGCTGCTGTCGGTTGCCGCCCTCGTCGTAATGATCGTCTTCGCCTGCATCCACGGCGGAGGGACCCACCTTGCCGCCGCGCTCCTGATGGGCATCTCGCTCGTGCTGGAGTTCCTGTTCTCGACGCTCTACCACGCACTCACCCACCCCGGCGCAAAGCGCGTCTTCCGCATCTTCGACCACAGTGCCATCTACCTGCTCATCGCAGGCAGCTACGCCCCCTTCGCGCTCATCACGCTCGCCGGTCGCGGTGGCATGGGGCTCGCCGTGCTCGTGTGGTCCGTCGCGGCTGCGGGCATCGTCCTCGAGTGCCTCCTGCGCGAGCGACAGCCGCACTGGGTCAGCGTCGCCATCTATCTGGCGCTGGGGTGGCTCGTCCTCTTCCACATAGGCGACATCGTCGAGCTGCTTGACCCCGCGGCCTTCGGCCTTCTTCTGGCGGGTGGCCTCTGCTACACCATCGGATGCGCGTTCTACCTCGCCAAGAAGGTTCCCTACCTGCACTTCGTGTGGCACCTCTTCGTCCTCGCGGGCGCCACGTGCATCACTCTTTCCGCCCTCATCTTCATCATCTAGCTAGGACAGCCACCGCATGGACTTCAACGTCATCGACCAGAGCATTCGCCGGCTTATAGTGCGCGCGCAGTACCAGCGCTATGAGGCGGGGGCAGACTACCTCAAGACCGCGCGGGAACTCGTGCGTCAGGGGACCGCACGTCAGGATGACGCCATACTCTCGTTTGGCTACTACTTTCTGGCCGAGGCGCTCTACAACCTGCATCCCTGCACCGGCGAGTACGCGGAGGTGCTCCTGAAGGCCATAGCCAGCCAGAAGCGCGCTGACGAGAACATCATGCTCGGTCGCTCCTACAACTTCCTCGCAGCCGACGCCGCAAACCACAACGACAAGGCGCTCTCGTTCGACTACCTTCTTGAGGCTCAGCACTGCTGCATCGACGCCGACAGCTTCGAGGGTGCCATGCTCTCGGGCGTCATCAGCTACAACACGGGCTATCTCTACGGCGAGCTTGGCGAATATCGTCACGCACTGGAGCACATGGTCATGGCCGAGAGCTTCTACCGCGGATACGAGGAGAAGGGCGTACCCACCAACACGCTCTCGACCATAGTGATGGAAGGCGTCTACCACCTGAATCTGGGCGAGAAGGACGCCGCGCGACGGGATCTGGAGAGGGCGAGTAGCTTCGAGCGCTCCCTTGGTCGGAATGCCGCACTGGCGGACCGCACTATGATGAGCCTGCTCAAGATCAAGCTCTGCCTGAGCGATGGCACGAGGACCGAGGCGAAGGCGGAGGCACGCGAGGTCACGCAGGACATCAAGAGAAACGGGCTCTCCCCCGACCTGGTCGAGGACGTCTGCGTCATCGCATCAGACCTGATTGACGCCCGTCTTTCCGAAAGCGCCGAGGGGCTCCTCGTGGCAGCCGAGCCCCTGGTCAAGAAGATCGACATACCCTTCCTTACCCTCGTGCTCATCAAGCAGCAGATTCGCCACGCCCGGCTCGTGGGCGACGTCCAGACCCTCTGCCCGCTCATGAACGACTACTTCGACCTCAACGAGCGCCTCGACGAGGACCACAAGCGCTCGACGGCATACGCGATCGAGCTCCGCAAGTCCATGGAGGAGATGCGCGACAAGGAGGAGCACTTCCTCAGGGAGAACGCGAGACTCGCCCGCGAGGCGGAATACGACGCGCTCACGAAGCTTCCCAACAGATACCTTCTGACCAACGTCTCGAACGACGAGTTCGAGCTCGCCTACCACGCAAAGACGAAGCTCGGCCTCGAGATCTTCGACATCGACGACTTCAAGCGCTTCAACGACACGCACGGCCACCAAATGGGCGACGTCGTCCTCACGCGCGTCGCCGACGTCCTGAGAAACGTCGTGGCAGACAACGAGAACGTCTTCGCGGCGCGCTACGGCGGCGACGAGTTCGTCATGCTCTACCGGGACAAGACCGATGAGGAGGTCATCAAGATCGCGGAGCGCATCCGGGACGACGTCGCGTCGATCACCTGCAGGGGAATCGAGCCCGGCGACATCAAGATCACGCAGGGCATCAGGAACTCCCTGCCCATCAGCAGCAACAAGGTCTGGGACTACCTCTCGGTGGCCGACTACGCGCTCTACGAGGCCAAGCGGAAGGACAAGGGCGGCATCGCACTGACCGACCGCCCCGCACCGGCCGACAAGGACTTCCTCCTGAGCGGAGTCAGGCTCCTCTCCTAGGAAGGCCTCGTCCCTCTCGCCCAATCAAACGGCCATCGCAAGCGAGAACGAGCCCCGCGGTCCCAAGACCACGAGGCTCGTGACGTATGTCGGCTTGGCTTGCTTGCGTCGGGCTTCCTACGCGAGCGCGATTCCCATGAGCCAGCCCCAGCGCGGGGTGACGGTGGTGCTGTAGTAGCTGATCCAGCTGTCCAGGCTGATGGTGCGGATGTAGCCGACGTTGTCCATCATCATGCCGCCGCCAATGTAGATGCCGATGTGGCCGTAGATACGCCCGGCCGTCGTGTGCGCGTGCGTCGAGACGGCCACGATCATGCCTGGCTTGATGGCCGACTTGTCGGAGCTGTGGCAGTACGAGTTGTACATGTCGTTGGCATTGCCCGAGGCATAGCCAAAGCCCGCGTTCGAGAACACCTGCGAGACCCACATGGCGCAGAGGCCGGGACCGGGAGACGGCGTAGAGGCGCAGGCGTTCAGCACCGCCGCCTGCGAGCCGGTGGTCGACCCCGGGTCGACGATCCTGCCGGTGACGTCGACCGCCTTAGAACCCGACGACGCGGCTGCCGCCCGCTGGGCGGCTCGCTCCTGGGCCATGGTGGCAAGCTCGGAGTCGCGCTGCGCCATGAGGTCCTTAACCTCCTGGCTCAGACCATCGATGGTGCTCTGGGCCTCGGCCTGCTTGGCCTGCATCTGGTCCAGCTGCTCCTGCTGCTGGGCACTCAGGGCCTCGAGGTCGGCTTTCTCCTGCTCGAGCTGCCGCTTCTGGTCCTCGAGCTGCTGCTTGAGCAACTTGACGGACTCGATCATCTCGCGGTCGTTCTCGCTGATCTTGTCCATGTAGTAGATGTTCGACGCGAGCTCCTCGAGCGATGTGGAGGACAGCAGAACCGAGAGGAAGTCGTTTCCGCCGGCCTTGTACGCCGCGCTGATGCGCTTGGAGAGGATCTCCTGCTTCTTCTCGAGCTCCTCCTGCTTCTTGTCGATGCCGGCCTGGACCTCGTCGATCTGCTTCTGCTTGTCCTCGATCTGGCCGAGGGTCTTCGACTGCTCCTCCGAGAGCCTCTCGTAGTCGGCGGCGATGGCGTCAAGCGTGGCCTGAGCCGAGTCAAGCTGCGCCTGTGCGTCGGAAAGGCTGCTGTTGGCGGCGTCGATGTCATCCTGGGTGACGCCCCAGGCAAGACTCGGTACGCTGAGCGCGGCACCGGTACCCAACAAAAGCCTGAGCGCGTCTCTCCTGCTAAAGTTCCTGGAATCCAAAATCAGTCCCCTTGTTCGATTGAGCTGCGTTCAGAAGGTCGATCTCGGTTACGGGATATGATACTCCCCCGCGCCCAAAACGCACCATGTCCATCGCACAAGTTCCACGACGGGTCGGACGCTTTCGGACGCTTTCGGACGCGGGGGAGAAGGACGCGCGCGGCGCCTTGCGGCGCATGGCGCGACGCAAGGCGGCTCGCTCTAGATGCTTGCCAGCGCCTGCTCGAGGTCGGCGATGATGTCGTCGGTCCCCTCGAGACCGCAGGAAAGGCGCACCATGGCGGGGCTGATGCCAGCGGCGACGAGCTCCTCGTCGCTCATCTGGCGATGCGTGGCACTCGCAGGGTGCAGGCAGCAGGTGCGCGAGTCCGCCACGTGCGTCTCGATGTTGCAGATCTTGAGCGCGCCCATGAAGCGCTCGGCCGCCGCGCGGCCGCCGGCCACGTCGAACGAGACGACGCCGCAGGTCCCGTTCGGCATGTACTTCTGGGCGAGGTCATAGTAGCGGTCGCCCTTGAGGCCGGGATAGCGGACGGACGCGACCTTGGGGTGCGTCGCCAGGAACTCCGCCGCAGCCTGGCCGTTCTTGCAGTGCTGGGGCACGCGCACGTGGAGGCTCTCGAGGCCAAGGTTAAGGTAGTAGGCGTTCTGCGGGCTCTGGATGGACCCGAAGTCGCGCATCAGCTGAGAGGTGGCCTTGGTGATGAAGGCACCCTGCTGGCCAAACTTCTGTGCATAGACGATCCCGTGGTACGACTCGTCAGGAGTCGTCAGGCCGGGGAACTTGTCGGCGTGGGCCATCCAGTCGAAGTTGCCCGAGTCGACGATGGCGCCGCCGACCGCGCTGCCATGGCCGTCCATGTACTTGGTGGTCGAGTGCGTGACGATGTCCGCACCCCACTCGATCGGCCTGCAGTTGACCGGCGTCGGGAAGGTGTTGTCCACGATCAGGGGCACCCCGTGGGCGTGCGCCGCCTCCGCGAACATCTGGATGTCGAGCACGGCCAACGCCGGGTTGGCAATGGACTCACCGAACACGGCCTTGGTGTTGGGCCTGAAGGCGGCCTCGAGCTCCTCGCGAGAGCACGTGGGCGACACGAAGGTGGACTCGACTCCCATCTTGGCCATGGTGTGGGCCAGGAGGTTGTACGAGCCGCCGTAGATCGCGGAACTGGCGACCACGTGCCCGCCATTCTCGCAGATGTTGAACAGCGAGAAGAACGTGGCAGCCTGGCCCGATGAGGTCAGCATGGCGGCAGAGCCACCCTCGAGCTGGCAGATCTTCTTCGCGACCGCGTCGTTGGTCGGGTTCTGAAGGCGCGTGTAGAAGTAGCCCTCGGCCTCGAGGTCGAAGAGCTTGCCCATGTCCTCGGAGCTGTCGTACTTGAATGTCGTCGACTGGACGATGGGAACCTGGCGCGGCTCCCCGTTGCCCGCGACGTAGCCACCCTGCACACAGCGAGTCTCAATAGAGCTCATTCTTGCTCCAATCCCAGGCACAACGCCTGCGTATCAGCTCGTTTGATTCCTAACATGCTCTCATAGCGTCAGACCATACTACCCGATGTTTAACTTCATTGACGCAAAGGGCAATCCGTCCAGACTGGCCACGCCCTTCTCAATCGCTCTTTTTCAGGTTCCCAAAAGTTGATTTACAGTTTCCCTCAAACGTCATGCTTCCCTCGTAGCATCGGACCCGGTAGGAGTCTTGAGTGGCGTCGAAGTTGGTACTTTGACATCAAGGAAGCGACGAGAGGAGACTCCAATGACCACTTCAGGACGGCCAACGCAGGACAAAACGAACATGGACGTCAGGGCGACCCAGCGCATGCTCAGCGAGGGATGCCTCAGGAGCCGAGGCCATGCGGGACGACAGCAGGCCCTGACGCGCATGGGAGTCCTCGTCACGACCGGAGCGCTCGTGCTGTCGCCCTTCCCCGCGCCAGCGATTGCATTGGAGTCCGACGGAAGCTCGGCGGGCTCTGCGACGGCCGCGGAGGGGCAGCGCGCCCAGCCGGACGAGGGCGCGCCTCCCGCAAAGCCCGAAGGCGACTCACCCGACGGAGCGGGCGCAAGCAGCACCCCCGGCGTTTCTCCCTCTGACGCGCCGGACGCGCAGGCCCCCGGCGGCACGGGACAGACAGACGCGCAGTCGTTTGACTACCAGGGAAGCTATGCGGGCACGCTCACGGCCGACGGCGAGAGCGTGAGTTCCGAGGACCAGATCGCGACGTCCACGGCGTCGGACCTTGTGGCCGCGCTCGTCCAGAACGGCGGCACCCTCACTGTCTCGGGCTCGACGCTGGGCAAGACGGGCGACGACGGCGACGGCGACAGGTGCAACTTCTACGGCGTCAACTCAATCCTGCTCTCCGTGGGCGAAGGCTCGCTCGCGAAGGTCTCCGACAGCACGCTGACCTCGGACTCCACAGGCTCGAACGCGCTGTTCGCCACGGACTCGGGAACCATCTGGGCGAACGGCGTGACGATACGCACCAGTGCGGACAACTCACGCGGGCTCGATGCAACCTACGGCGGGACCATCGTGGCAAACGGCCTCTCGATCGAGACCGCGGGCGCGCACTGCGCAGCCTGCGCGACGGACCGCGGAGGCGGACGCGTCAGCGTCACGAACTCCACCCTCCGAACGGCCGGCGTCGGCTCTCCCCTGGTGTACTCGACCGGCGACATCGAGCTGAACGGGTGCGCGGGCACCGCCACGGGAAGCCAGCTCGTTGCAATGGAGGGACTAAACACTGTCTTGATCGGCAACTCGACGCTCGAGGGCACGCTCGAGGGCAAGAGCGCGTCCGACCCCATCGCCGACGGCATCATCATCTATCAGTCCACCTCAGGCGACGCCGAGGCTTCGACCGGAAAGACGGCGACCTTCCAGGCCAAGGACTCGACGCTGAGAAGTGCGATCGCATCCGGGTCGATGTTCTACCTCACCAACACGTCGGCAGACATCGTGCTCTCTAACACCACGCTCGACTTCGACTCAAGCGCCGCGAGCCTCCTGATTGCCGCGGGAAACGACTCGAACGGCTGGGGCACCGCAGGCAAGAACGGCGCGACCGCCAGGCTCACGGGCATAGGCCAGACGCTCGAGGGCAACATCGAGTCAGACACCATCAGCCAGGTGGACGTCTTCCTGACAGAGGGAACGACCTGGACGGGAGCGGCAGAGATCAGCGAGAACGCCACAGCGTCCACCAGCGACAGCCCCCTGAGCGTAAGCGTCGACTCCAGCTCGAGCTGGGTCGTGGCGGCCGACTCGACTGTATCGAACTTGACGGTCGAGAGCGGAGGAAGGGTGGTCGACACCAACGGCAAGACGGTCACGATCATGGCCGGCGGCAAGACGGTCGTGCAGGGAGACTCCGGCATCACCGTCACCGTTTCGGGTAGCTACTCCACGGACTACGACGCCTCGGCGGCCGGGTCCCTTGCAAGCGAGGCCATCGATCGCAGCGCGTTCGACGAGGAGTACGGAACGCAGACGGCATTCTCAATGGATGGAAGCGCCGCGTCAGGCCAACGAGAGGCGACAGAGTCCCAAGGCGGATCGGGCAACTGGTGGGACGGCTTCCTGAGCTTCTGGAGGGGCGTCTTCGGGATGGGCGGCTAGGACCGCGTCTACAGCGCAAACAATCCCAGGTACATGCCAACGAGCTGCTCGCCGAAGAGCATGCAGAACCAGCAGGCAAGGGCGATGGAGGGCCCCCAGGGGAAGGCGTGGGGGTCCACCCGCTCGGGGGCTTCCTCATCCACGGCTTCCGAATCCACGGTCTCCGCGTCGTCGGCCTCGTCGCCCGCGCCCATCCGCGCGAGCCCGAAGACGATGCCCAACACGCAGGAGACGAACACCACAAGCAGCAGCTGGCTGCCACCAAAGTAGAGGGCGGCAACCGCAAGGAGCTTGACGTCTCCTCCGCCGATACTGTCGCGGCCAAGCACGCGGTCCATAACGAGCGCGAGCGCGATAAGCGCAACCAGAACCCCGACGGCAGCGCCCACGTAGTAACCAACGGCCGAGACGATGTCAAAGCCCGCGGGAAGGGAGCCAGTCGCAAGGAGGGCCAGCCCGTAGAGGGCGCGCGCGGCGACGGCCACGGCAACGCAGGAGTTGGGGATGATGCACTCGTCAAGGTCCGTGAGCGAGAGGACAAGAAGCGTACTCGCGAAGACCAGCATCTCGACGGTCTCGAGCGTGAGGTCGTAGCGCACGACGACGGACAGGTACAGGGCCGCACACAAGAGCTCGGTCAGGGGGTAGCGAGCGGGAATGCGCTCGTGACAGTAGCGGCACCTCCCCCTCGTGAAAAGCCAGCTGAGCACCGGCACGAGGTCGCGCGCGGCAAGCACGTGCCCACACGAGATGCAGTGGCTCCTTCCGCGCAGCACGCTCTCGCCGTGCGTGAGCCGCCACGCGAGGCAGTTCAGAAAGCTGCCCATCACCAGGCCGAAAAGGCCGGTGACGAGCAGCGAGTACCCGGTTATGAGAGGAGTCGAGAAGAGCATGACGGCCTAGCCAAGGGAATTCGAGAGGTCGTTTCCGCCGCTTGCAGACCCCGTCGCCTGGGCCACGTCGGCGGGAACGGAGTCGTTGCCCTTCTCATAGAACGTCAGATGGACGTCAACCGAGAAGGGCTGCTGCTTTGTGCCCGAGCCCGAGCCGGCGTTGCGGGCGTTACCCGATCGCTGCGCCTCGTTGTCCGTGATGGTGTACTCGTCCACAGAGCAGGGAAAGCCGCTGTTCACGAGCGCGTCGAGGACGGAGCGCGCCTGCTCGTAGGAGCCGCACTCAAACGAGAGCTGGACGCCTCGCTGCACGAGTCCCGATTCGTTGACAGCGACGTCCTCGAAGGTCATGTCGTAGTCAGCGGTTCCCGAAAGGACCGCGTTCAGGCTCGCCATGAGCGCCTGGACGTTGTCGTACTCGGGGACAACGGCAGGAACGGTGCCCTCAGCCTTGTACTTTGCGATTGCGTCCTCCATCTCGTCGATCTTCTTGATCTTGAGCGTGTCGGTGACTATCTGGTCGTTCGCGGCATCGATCTGCGACGTCAGGTCGGCAAGCTGCTCCTGCGTCGCGGTGAACACGAACTGGTACCAGACGACGAGGATGAGAAAGATGGCCAGAAAGACCATCAGAACCTTCTCGCGGCGAGAGAATGTGTACGTAAGCATCTACTTCTCCCCCGTTTCGCTCGAGCTGCCAGATACCTTGAGTCTGACGGTCACGGTCGCGACGACGCCCGTCGACTCGTCGCTCGACTGGGCCGTCGAGACCGAGACGCTGTCGACGCCCTCCTGCTGGCCAAGCTCCTTGGCGATGGAGCCGACGCTTTCCAGCGAGACGTTGGAGAGCGTGATGGTCAGCTTGGTGTCCTCGAGGGACACCTGGTTGACGGTGCAGTTGGGCCTGACCTTTGACTCGACCATGTCGAGCACGCCCATTGCGTCCACTCCGGATGAGCTGCTAATGGGGGCATATGCCTCGTACTCGCTCAGGATGTCGTCGTATTCCTGGACGCGTTGCTGGACAGGCTCGAGATCAGCGCGAACCTTCGCAAGCTCCGACTGCTTCTTGGCGACGTTCGCCAGGGGGCCGAACACGGCGAAGTTCAGGAAGAGTATGGCCGCGACCGCAATTCCCACGGCAGTCACTATGACGCGACGCCGAACGGCACCGGAGCCCTCCACCTGATAGAGGTTCATCGTCCTCTTGGTGGGGTACTCCACCTTGTTGCGGCCCCTCTTCGTCAGGAGGTCAAGGCTTATCTTTTTGCCAAGATCAAGCGCCACGAGAAGCCTCCTCTCCAGCCACGAGCGCCGCGTAGGCCAGCGAGCACACGATGTTGTCGGTTCTGGTGCGTACCTCGTCAGGCATGAACGCGTTGACGTACCAGACGGGATAGTCGAAGTCCATGCCCATGGCGCTCACGAGCTGCGGGATGGCCGCTCCGCCTCCGGAGAGGTAGATGCCTTTGATGTCCTTGTCGGGGTTGCTGAAGTTGTAGAAGTTGACGACCTTGCTGACCTCGAACACAAGACGGTCGAACACGGAGCGGCAGCGGTCCGTGTCCAGAACGCCCTCGAAGTTCGAGTCGCGATAGGTTCCCGCCACGTGGAGGTCGACGTCCCTCATCTCGGCAATGGCAGAGTCGACGTCGACGCATCCCGAGTCGACCACGCGCGATCCCATGAACCGGTCGTCCTCGAACAGCGAGATGTTCATCTGGTTGTAGCCAATGTCCACCACGACGATGTCGCGGCCGGCGTCCTCGGGATGCTCGACGTTGTGGGCGTGCATCAGGTGCATGTACGCCATCGAGGAGGGCGTCACGACGCGAAGCCTAAACCCCGCGTGCTTGAGGATGTCGGCGTAGGTGTCCATGACACTGCGCCTGACCGCAGAGGCGTAGAGCTCCATGCGCGCCAGCCTGCCATCTTCGTCGCAGACCATGTCATCAACGGCATAGTCGTAGGCGTAGGCGTCCGGGTCCTCGGTGATAAAGTCGCGGAACTCGTACGGGAGGTTGATCTTGAGCTCGGACGTGGTCATCGGTGGCAGCGAGACATGCCTGAAGTACGAGCGCTGCTCGGTCAGGACGATGGCGCAGTCCCTGTCACGGATGCCCTCCTCGACGCGAAGCTTCTTGAGGAATTCCGCCATGACCTGAGGAGAGACGATTCCCTCCTCGTTCATCACGTTCTCGGGCAGGCGTCTGGACAGGAAGCGAAGGCCGCGGTCGCGGAAGGCGACCTTGACGTTGTCCGTCCCTATATCGAATCCAACGAATGAGCGAGCCATGATGTCCCCTGGTTCGTATGAGCTGTGTTAGTGCGGCGTAGCGTCGCATAGCTGATGAAATTGTACGTCATCGAGCTTCATTATCAGCACTTGTTCTCCGCCACAGGAGCAGTTGAGGGTCAAATTTATCGGAGAAGGGCATAAAAAAGCCCCGCGAATCGCTTCGCGGGGCCAGAACCAATGCCGAGAGTCTTGGTTCTACGCGGCTAGTTCCTAGCCAATCGTGATCGTAATCGAAGACCCGTTGTAGGTGTAGGTGACGCTCTTGTCGGCGCCCCAGGTCAGGTCCTGACCGGCGACGTCCTGAGCATCGGAAGCAGTGCCCTGGGTCTTGAAGTCGCCCTCGCTCTGGGTCTGGGTAACGGTACCGTCTTTCTTCAGGTAGTAGGTGTCACCCGAAGCAGCATCCTTGTTGCCCGCAACGTCAGCCGTGGCTGCAGCATAGCCGCCACGGATGTTCGCCGCATCGGCAGCGACCTTGGCGTTGTTGAGCTGAGCCGAGAACACGGGGATCGCGATTGCCACGAGGACAGCGATGATAGCGACGACGATGAGCATCTCCATCAGGGTAAAGCCCTTGTAGCCACGCTTCTTGAGGTCGTTCTTTGCCATGATAATCTTCTCCATGCAGTGCCTCCCATTCCATCATTGGCGTTCCTTCCGTTGAAGAATACGACACGGAGGAGGCCATGTTCAACCATACGTACGTAGTATTATAAAGCACCAAATGTAGTTTTGTCACTAATCTAGTATCTTTTTTGGAATACGTTAAGTTTTGTCCGCCGAACGCGATGCCAGGGCGCCCGCTACGAGCTGTAGCTCCCGTAGATGCTGAACATGGGAAGGTAGACCGCAAGCAGGATCATGACCACGATCAGGGCGAGAAACACGATCGTGGCGGGCTCGAGCAGCGCGACCGCCCGCGCGGTCTGGGTAGCCACTTCGTTGTCGTAGTAGTCCGAGATGACGTCCAGGGTCCTCTCAAGCGTTCCCGTCTCCTCGCCAACGCCCGTCATCTCGACGGCCAAGTCCGGAAAGGCCTCCGTCTTGGCAAGCGATGCCGCAACGGGCTTGCCTGATTCGACGGCAGGCTCAATGCTTGCGAGAGCATGGGCCATGTAGCGGTTGGAAATCGTTCGCGCGGTGGCCTCGACGGCCTGCACGACCGGAAGTCCGGCCGCCATCATGACTGACATCGTGCCCGCGTACTGTGCCGCCGAGCTCATGACGTTGATCTTTCCCAGGACGGGAAGCCGCGTGCCAAGCCTCGACCACCACAACATGAAGTCTTCGCTGTAGCGCTTGAGCATCTTGATGGCTACGACGATTCCCACGATGACGCCCAATATGACCGCAAAGTAGCGCGTCATGAAATCTGACACGGCAATCATGACGAGGGTGGGAAGCGGCAACTCGACGCCCATCGACTCAAAGGTCTTCTTAAAGGTGGGGACGGCCATCACCATGATGACGACCACGACGATGACCGCAACGCCCATCACGAAGGAGGGGTAGATCATCGCGCTCTTGACCTTTGAGCGGGACTTCGAGCGCTTGTCGTAGTACGTGGAGAGGCGCGAAAAGACCACGTCGAGGTTGCCCGAGTTCTCACCGGCGCGCACCGTCTCGATAAAGGTGACGGGAAGTCCACCGGCATGCTTCTCGAAGGCATCAGCCAGGCCATGGCCGGCCGCCACCTCGTCCGCGACGTCGAGCAGAATTGCCTTAAGGGCCCCGTCCTCGGTCTGCTCCGCAACCAGCGCGATCGTACGCACAATGGGCAGGCCCGCACGCAAGACGATGGCAAACTGGTTGCACATGATGGCCAGCGACTTCTCCTTCGCGCGGCGCGGTCCCAGGCGCAGGTTGATGTCGTGGGAGGGCTGTATCTCCTCGATGTCCGAGACGATCAGTCCCTGATCCTTGAGCTGGCTGATTGCCTCGTCCTGGGTGTTGGCCTCCGCCACGCCCTCCTGGACGCCCTCCGACGCGAGACGCCGTGCCGTGTACTTAAAGGTCTTCACGTTCGTATGCCCTTCCTCGGTGAATCAATGCTATCTGCCCTGGCGCAAAAACGCATCGGAATCGCGTGCGGCGCTCGCAGCCGTACGGGCGTCTATCAGGCGGCTGCGCAGGAGCCTCGATATCGAGGCGTCCATGGTCACGTTGCCCAGGGCGGCGGTCGTGGCGATGGAATTCTCTATCTGCGGGGTCTTGCCCTCGCGGATGAGGTTGCGGATGGCAGCGTTCACCACCATAACCTCGCAGGCGAGGACGCGGCCGTTGCCTCCCAGGCGCGGCAGGAGTTGCTGCGAGACGACTGCCTTGAGCGTCATGGACAGCTGCGTGCGGATTTGCCTCTGGCGGTCCTCGGGGAACGACCCAATGAGGCGGTCGACGGAGTCGGCGGCGGACTGGGTGTGCAGGGTCGCGAAGACCAGATGGCCGGTCTCCGCGGCAACCAGGGCGGTCTCGATGGTATCGAGGTCGCGCATCTCACCGACCAGGATAACGTCAGGATCCTCGCGCAGGATGGCGCGAAGGCCCGCCGAGAAGCTTTGCGTGTCTCTCCCCACCTCGCGCTGGGTCACGAGGCCTCGCGCCGACTCGTACACGTATTCGATGGGGTCTTCGAGCGTGATGATGTGGTCTGGCCGCGTGAGGTTGATCTCGTTGATGATTGACGCGAGCGTGGTCGACTTTCCCGACCCCGTCTCGCCTGTCACGAGGACGATGCCCTTCTGATACGCTGGGAAGTCCGCGACAACGGGCGGTAGTCCCAGCTCGGACATAGCGGGGATGCGCTCCGAAAGCAGTCGGAGGGCCATTGCATAGCCACCGTCCACACGATACGCGTTCAGCCTCACACGGACGCCAGCGATGTCGGAGGCGCAGTCGTACTCGCCCGTACGTGCCAGGTCGTCGAAGCGCCCTCCCAGCGCCGTGCGCGCCAGCCCCTCGCACTCCTCCGCGCTCAGGGGCGCATCGCCGCGGGACTCGAGGCTCCCGTGGATACGGAAGCGCAGGAAGGCGCCGGGCGAGAGGTGCACGTCCGAGGCTGAGGCCTCACGCGCGGCCAGTACGATCTCTTCGAGTTCGTTCACGTCACTCCCCTTCCCGTCAAAGCCAACCGATGAAAGCTCCTGCCAGTAGTGTCCCCGTCCGAGCTAGTCGGACACGTAGACCGCCCTCAGCACCTCGTTGACGGTCGTCTTGCCCGAAAGGACGAGTTCGCGCGCGTTCACGTTGATGGGCTCGAAGTCCGTCCGCCTGACGGCCTCGAGTATCAGGTTGCGGTCCCCCTCGTGGATGGCCGCGCGCACGTCGCCAGTCACGCGCAGCACCTCGGCCACGACCGTGCGCCCACGATAGCCCGTGCCGTAGCACTCCGGGCAACCACGCCCGCGATAGAACTTGATGTCCTCACCCACAACCGCAGGGTCAATGCCAATTGAGCGCATCTCGTCCGCGTCGGGCACGTAAGCCTCCTTGCAGTGGGGGCAGATGCAGCGGACCAGGCGCTGGCTGACGATTCCGCGAAGTGCCGTTGCCTGCATGTACGGCTCGACGCCGATGTCGCTCAGGCGGTCGAGGGTCGAGATGGCGTCGTTCGCGTGAATGGTCGAGAGGACCAAGTGCCCCGTGACTGCCGCACGCATGGCGATGTCGGCGGTCTCGGAGTCGCGAATCTCTCCCACCGAGATGATGTCGGGGTCCTGTCTCAGTGCAGAGCGCAGACCGTCGGCGAAAGTGGTCCCGGCCTTGTCGTTGACCTGGACCTGGGTGACTCCTTCGATGCTGTACTCGACCGGGTCCTCCAGGGTGATGATATTGACTCCCTCGGTGTTGAGGCGACCGATAATGGTGAAGAGGGTCGAGGACTTGCCCGAGCCCGTGGGGCCAACAAGGAGGATGACCCCCTGCCTATACGAGACGAGCCTGTTGTACTCCTCCAGGTTGTGTCCGTAGAACCCCAGCTCCTCGGCAGTGTCGAGCTTGTTGTCACGGTCGAGAATACGGATGACGATCTTCTCGCCATGTACCGTGGGAAGGGTCGACACGCGAAGGTCGGCCTCCTTGCCGTGCAGGCTGACGATGGCCCTTCCGTCCTGGGGCACGCGCCTCTCGGTCACGTCCATTCCGCACATGACCTTGATTCGGCTCGTGAGAGACTGCTGGAGCTCCTTCGGGATCTGGAACTCCTCGTGGAGGACTCCGTCGATGCGCATGCGGACGCGCACGCCCCCGTCCTGCGGCTCGACGTGGATGTCGGAGGCCCTGTCGGTGATGCCACGCTCGATGATGTTGTCCACAAGGCGAATGGACGGCGCCGACGACCCACGGCCGTTGTCGAGATCGTTGGTGTGGAGGCCGAGGCTGTAGGCCCCGTTCACGTCGGACTGCTCGGCCTCCTGCTGCATCTCTCGGATGGCGCGCTTGGCGCCGACGGTTCCGTACAGAACCGAAATGGCGTGATCGATGCCGCTCTGCGTGGCAATCATGGGGACGATGCGCTTGCGCGAGGCGGCGCGTGCCTCCTCGGTCGCGATGAAGTTGAGGGGGTCGGACATGGCAAGGTAAAGCTCGTCGCCGCGCGTGCGAACCGGAACGATCGAGTTCTTCTTGGCAAGGTTCCTTGGGACGAGCTTGGTCATCTCGGGATCGATCTCGATTTCGGAGAGGTCGATGTAGTCGATTCCCAGCTGCACCTGAAGAGCCTCGATGAGCTGGCGACGCGTGATGACGCCGGTCGAGATGAGCGTCTCTCCCAGGCGCTGGTGCGTCTCTTTCTGCGCAGCGAGCGCCTTCGACAGCTGCTCCTCGTCGATGACGCCCGCGTCAATCAGAAGGTCTCCGAGACGTGTGTACTTCATTTCAAACTCCTAAGCGTTGACGTCGTGGTCGGCTGGCGGCGCGGGCCTTCGCGCGCGCCGCTACGACGTGGGAATGGGAAGCTCGCGCGTGTAGCTCTCTCCCAGAGGCGTGTAGTAGAAGCGATAGGTCCTGCTGAGCGACGGGTCGCTCGCGTCGGTGATCCGGTAGGCCCCCTTGACGCAAACGGACGTGCAAGAGTAGTCGTCCTCGGGATCCGTGGGATCGTCGACCAGCTCGATCTTGCAGTTACCGTAGGCGCTCCCGTTGAGCAGGGGGAAGTCGCCCTGGTCGCCCTGCAGGTACAGCTGGCCGTCAATAGAGACGAGCCGCACGCCCCCAGCCGCCGAGATGGTCTGACGGTGGAAGACGACCGTGTCGACCTCCTGACCGTCCTCGGCAAGCGTCGAGGTCATGAACCTGAACGGGTCGGCCAGCGAGCTGTCCACCGTCCCGGAAAGCATCTGGGCCTGAGAGGCAAACTGCTCGCGTCGGTACACGTCCAGCGCGCCGGACGTGCCAACTGCGACCACGCTCGTCAGCAGCGTGAGCACGAGGAGTGCGGCCAGAAGCTCGACCAGCGTGAAGCCGGAGCCCGACCTTGGGAGACGCCGTGACGCAATGTGACGCGCGATCATGGCTCCTCCCCCGTGAGTCGATACGACACGATGTCATCCCCGCCGGAGATCAGCATCGTGTGGCTGCGGCCGTCGACCTGCACCGTCGCTCGGTCGCTCCCCCGGCTTCCCACGTAGCGGTCCGACTCGGCCGCCTGGCGCTGCTCCCACAGGTCACCCTCGCGGTCCTCCGCCTGCCTGCTGAGCCTTGCGGCGGTCGCCGATGCCGCAAGGAGCATGACGGACGCGAGAGTGCAGATCAAGATGGCAACCAGAGTCTCCGCAAGGGTTTCTCCCCGCTCGCCCCTTCCGACGCGGCATCGCGGTGCGTGGTGGACAGGAGGCCCGCCCTGAGTTTTGCGTTGAAGTCGCATCACGCCACCTCCACCCACTGGACGCCGAAGTTCCTCGTTCCGGTCAGCTGCGAGTCATCGTCGTCGCCGCCAACCGTCTTGGCGCGGCGCTGGCACGAATACGTGCCGTCGGCGGGCATCGCGGTCAGGCTGCCCTCGTAGTTGCCGCTACCAAGCTTGACTGCCATGTCCCAGCCATAGTAGTCGTAGCGCAGCGTAATGATGATGATGGTTATGCCCGTGTGGGTGGTGCATACGGGAACGTAGTACTTGCCCTGGTAGTAAACCATGCAGACATAGTGACTCGAGTCGGACAGGACCATGAGCTCGCTGTTGGCCGTTGCCTTCCAGGTGCATTTTGCCCACTGGTTCGTATACCAGCTGTCCCGCGTGGTCCCCCAGACGTTGCACTGGGCCTGAAGCTCCGTAGAGAGCCTCATGCCAGCAACGGGTCCGGTGTACTCCACGGGAATCTCAGTCGAATTGGGTCCCCAGTGGATGACGAGCCCGCCCTCGGTCGTACTTCCCTCGAGCATCGCGGGCACGGTGGTCGAGAGCGTGTAGGCGTAGTCGCCGCCATCCGCAAGCTCAGCCTTGATGGTGATGTAGTACTGCTCGGCGCCCTCGGTCTTCATGCTATAGGTGAGCTTGACCTCGGGGACCGTGGCCCCCTCCACCGTGAAAGAGTCGATCTTGGTGACCATCTCCTGCGGAGAAGTGCTTCCCGACGCAATCGACCGGGCAGCCTGGGTCGCCCAGTTCGCCAGGGCCGATCCGTCAGAGGTCGTCCCGGGATCAAGCTGGTCGGCAGGCTTCGCGCGCGTGAGGATGAGGTTGGCGATGGAGCCGCGCTCGCAGGCAAGGGAGCGCGCGGTCTGGATGCCCGAGGAGACCGCAAAGTATGCCTGCTGCTCCTTGGTCGTCTTCTTGCTCCGCTCGACGCTCACCGAGGACGAGGCGATGACCACGGTGGCAACCATGGTGCAGACCAAGAGGAAGACCAGGGCGACGATGAAGGAGGCACCGCGGTCGGCGCGCAGGAGCGCGCGGGCTCCAGCGAACCTGCCTTTGCACTTCTCGCATGCGTACGTCATCGCTCGCCCCCCTATCCCACGATCGGCCAGTCGCCATAGTACGGTAGCAGAGACCCGTTCGCCCAGACTCCGCCGAACGGGAAGGCGCGACCGACGAGCGAGGAGGAATAGGGATGGGTGTCCGCGACCGAGAGCCTCGGCTGCGTCTGCGCGGCCATCTGGTCGTAGCTCAGACGGCACGAGAGCTCCCAGGAGTTGTTGTGGTCGTTGTAGCCCGAGCTCCACAAGTAGTGGACGTTGGCACCCGGCTGGTAGGCATGCCCGCTGCCGACGCCGCCAGCAAGCGCGCCCACGTGGTTCCAGCCCTGGGACATGCCCAGGACCGTGCAGTTCTGGATGCCCCAGTCGCTCTGAAGCTCGTCGTAGCCGGCGATGCCGCCCACGTAGTCGGCGCCCGAGGTGTTGACGGCCGCGATGTTCTGGTTCCAATAGCCGCCCTTACGGTAGCCCGCGAGGCCTCCCACGAATGACCAACCGCCCACGTCGCCGGTGGCGTAGCAGTTGTCGATGCCGCCGTCGTTGTGGTAGCCCACGAGTCCGCCGAAGCAGTTGCCGTTGTTGTCCCCGTCGCGGACGTAGACCGCGGCAAAGCTTCCGCTGATGTTCTGCGAGTCGCGGTAGCCCACGAGGCCGCCGACGCTGTTGCCGCTGGAGGTCACGCGCGTGTACTCGATCGTGCCGCCGGAGCCGGGGTCCTGGTGCACGGAGCACGCGTTTATGGCGCCCGAGGACCAGCCCGAGAGGCCGCCCACGTTATCGGCTCCGCCGACGACGTCGACCGCCGAGGTGACGCCGTTGGCGGAGCCGGCCTGGCGGCCGAACGCGCCACCCACGTTGTAGCCAGAGCCTCGCACGACCTCGCGGCCATCATACGAGATGCCCGAGCGGCAGGCGACACGAGAGTTGCTGAACGAGCCGGACGAGAGGTCGCCCACGAGGCCGCCAACGTTGCTGGCGCCCGAGACCGAGGCCAGAACGACGTCGCCCGTGCCCTCACCCGGGGTCGAGCCCGCAAGGCCGCCTACGTTGTCCCCCTGGCCGACCACGGTGACCGCCGTGTTGCTGGCCGTGTTGCCCACCGTGGTGTTGGAGATGGCGCTGTAGCTGCGCACCTCGCCTGTGACGCCGCCGACGTGGCTGGCGCCCGAGACGTTGGCCATCGAGGCGCAGCCGTTGATGCCCTGGGAGTTGCTGCCCGCAAGGCCACCGACGCAGTTGCCGGTGCCCACGACGCTCACCACCCTGGGCGCGTCCTTCTCGCCCACCATGGAGCCGTTGATAGAGCCGTTGTCGCCCAGGTAGCCGCAGAGGCCGCCAACGTAGTTGGCGCCCGAGACGTCGGCGAGGGAGCGGTTGCCATCGAGCGAGGACCCGTTGCGACCGGCTATGCCTCCGACGCAGTCGCCCGTGCCCGTCACGGTGACGTGCCAGCTGCGGCCAAAGTCGTTCTTGTAGTAGCCGACATTGCAGTTCTCGAGCGAGACGCTGTTGGGATTATCGCCCACCAAACCGCCGACGTAGCTCGCGCCCAAGACGTTGACCGCGCTCGAGCAGTTCTCGATGTTGTTCCAGCCCTCGATTCTTCCCACGAGGCCGCCCACGCAGTCGCCCGTGCCCGAGACCCGACCCTTGCCGTCAGCGGTCTCGAATACGTGGCAGTCGCGCACGGAGCCGGTCCTGTGCACGCCCACGAGCGTTCCGACGTCGCCCTTGCCGCTGACGACGGGGTCCTCGAAGTTGAGGGAGTCGACCGTGCAGAAGAGGTCACCGAACAGGCCGGTCTCGTTCGAGTCGCTGGAAATCCTGAAGTTCTTGAGCACGTGGCCGTTGCCGTTGATGACGTTGGAAGGCGTCGCCTCCATCTCCTTCGAGGCGGAGATGGGCGAGAAGGACGCCAGCGGGTTGAAGCCGTTTCCGCTCGATTCGTTCCTGCTCTGGATAGAGACGCACTCGGGATGTTGCTCCCACGTCGTCCCGTCGAAATCGATGTCGCCCGTCACCTCGGCATCCGTATAGCGCGCGAAGCCATAGGTGAACGCGTCGAGGTTGTCGATGTTGGCCGAGGCGCAGGCAGCCCGCAGGTCGAGGTTGCGCAGGTGGCGCAGGGTCGAGACGCTGACCTTGGGCGCCTCGGAGTTCGACGTGTCCCTGCTCTCGTAGAGGCTGTTCGTCTGGAACTCCTGCGTACGGATGGGCTGCGAGGGGTCGTCCTGGCCCACGTCGCAGAAGAGCGAGACGGTCACCGTGATGTCGGATCCGGGCATGACGTCCTTCACGATGTCCGAGAACCTCAGGCCGTCGCGCATACTGTCCAGGATGAAGTCGAGCTCGCCGTCGCCGTTGGAGAGCGCGATGCGCGTGCTGGGGTCAGCGCTGACGGGCGAGTATGAGCGCGACCAGACCTCCTTGGCACCCCAGTTGCGGCACGACTCTCCCTCGACGGTGACGTCGATGCGCAGCGAGGCCAGCCTCTGGCTGTCGCCCGCGACCTTGCCGAGGCCCTTGGTCTTGACGCTTGCGTAAAGCTCCTCGGAGTTGACCAGCGAGAGGTCAAGGTCCGAGAAGAGCTCGCGCTGCTCCTCCTCGGCGGTACGCGCGCGCTTGGTGAGCTTTGACCCGCCGTAGTACCCGATCAGATAGGGCGAGCGTTCCTCTCGGGAGCGCAGGCCGCTGATGGACGAGTAGTCGACGTCTCCCCCGCTGGGGCATTTCGCATCGCCCTCCCAATAGTAGACGGAGTAGACCTCGCCGGTCGCGGGGCTTACCTCGACGACGAAGCTCCCCGAAAGCAGTGCAGACGTGATGGGGTTGGCCTCGCTCGTGACGAGATAGGCCGTCGTCTCCTCATCGGAGGACGAGAGCTGGAATAGCCCGTAGTCCTCCCACGAGGCGGACTTGTCGGGGTAGTCCGCGGGCATCGCCACCACCTTGCTGCCAGGCTTCGACGAGAGGCTGCCCGCGAGGATGTCCGCCTGTCCGGTGGACGAGAGCGCCGAGAGGCGGCTCTGCACGGCATTGTAGACAACCTGGGCCTCGGCATCCAGCTGCATCATGCGCAGGCTGCGCTGGATCGCCATGAGGTTGGGTATCGCGATGGCCATCATGACGGCGAGTATCGAGACAGCAGCCATCATCTCGGCCATGGTGAAGCCGAGCGTCGCCCTTGTCCTGTCCTTGCGCCGCGTCATGACCCTCCGTTCGCGCGGTTAGTCCAGCATGCATAGATACTGAAAATAATAGCACCGCACCGGGGACACATTCGCAGAATCGCAGGTTCTGGGGGCATCCATCCCGTCAAGCGTGGGGGAACCGGGGCCTTGGACTCGACGACGGGTCAGTCGAGGCGGCGCTCGACACCCAGCGACTTGTACAGGAGCCCCTTTCGCTCCATCAACATCTGGTCCGCGCGCGCGAACGCCCCGGCCGGGGTCTCGTCCGAGGCGACGATCCTCGTGTACCCGCAGGTGGCGTGGAGCGCCACGGGAAGCTCCCCCCGAAGCGCCTGGACGTTGAGGACGGCGTGGAAGTACTTCTCGACCGCCTCGGGACCACCCTCGCGAAGAGAGGCGTCGTCAATCACGAGCAAGAACTCGTCCCCTCCCCAGCGCGCGGCAAAGCCGCCGAAGCGGCCGACCGTCTGACGCGCCGCGGTGGCCGCGCAGCACAGCGCGACGTCGCCCACGGCATGGCCGTACACGTCGTTCACCTGTTTGAAGCGGTCGATATCGAACAGGAAGAGGCTTTGCTCGACGCCGTCGTCGCGAGCGAACAGCTGGGCCAGGTACTTGTCGGCCCGCCGGCGGTTGTTGAGGCCGGTCAGGGGGTCGTTGAGGACAAGGCGCTCCTGCATCGTGGCGAAGCCTATGACGAACGAGCACAGCAGGGCGAGCGGATAGGCGGGCGTGCCGGGAAAGACGGAGTCGAACATGGCCGCGACCAGGGGCGGGACGGCAAAGCGCAGGACCACGGCAAAGAGGGCGCGCCTCTCCTGGAGGGCGTCGGTCGCCAGCCCCCAGATCGCGCGGACGGAAAGCACCAGAGCGTAGGCGCTGCCCAGGAGCATGGCAAGCCAGAACCAGCGGCCGCGCGAATAGGCGCCGCTGGAGTCGAGCGTGAACACGAGTCCGGTCGACATGGAGGACAGGACCAGGACGATCAGGGCAAGTAGAGGCACCGCGAGCAGGGCGATCGAGGAAGCGCGCCCGATGCGCACGGAGCTCAGGCGCGTCGTGAGGCCGACGGCCCACCAGAAGTTGATGAGGCAAATCAGAACGAGGATGACGCAGGAGAGAAGGGCGTACAAAACGGGCTCGGCCGTCCACTTCCCCGCATAGATGAGATTCCAGCAGGTGTCCAGGAGACAGTACGCGACGTAGCAGAGGAGCATCGTGCGGACCGATCTGACCTCGAACATGGAGCCCATGTCACTCGACACGTTCACGGCCATGAACAGTGCGCCCAGGGCGCAGAAGACCTCGGTCGATACCAATGCGGCAAGGTGTACGGAGGAGACGTCCATCACTTCTCGCCCTCCTTGCTGAAGGCACTCCTCTTGCGAAAGAGCATCTTGCGGTCATAAAGGACCTTGTCGGCACGGGCAACCGCCTCGTCGAGGGAGGTGCGGGAATCGCATACGTCGGTGCTGCCCATGCAAAGCGTGAGCGTGAAATCGAGCCCGTCGCGCTCGCAGGCCGCTTTGAGCGCATCGTTCGCCAGACTCTCGGCCACCACGGTCCCCGCGGTCGGCCCCGTTCGGATCAGGACGAACTCGTCGCCACCCCAGCGGGCGACGAGACCCCCCACGTCTTCGACGACCATCCTGAGGGCGGAGGCGACCGAAAGGAGGGCCTTGTCCCCCGCAGCGTAGCCGAACTCGTCGTTGATCCTCTTGAAGTGGTTGAGGTCGCAGATGTACACGTGGATGGGATTGTCGACCGACACCTCCAACGAGAGGCTCTCGAAGTAGTCGTCCGCACGACTTCGGTTATTGAGTCCCGTCAGGGCGTCGAGGTAGATGTCCGCTCTCTGGCGCGAGAGAAAAGCCATGACGACGGCCCAGAGCATGCCCAGAGACCCAATGCCGGACACGCCGGCCACGACGAGGGAGAAGCCCGCGACGAGCGGCCCCAGGCCGCAGAGCATGAGGTTGAGGCAGCGGAGGGAGCGGATGCGGGAGCGCACCCTCGCGATGCACGCCAGGATGCTCGCAAACGAGACGGCGACGAAGAGGAGCGAGGGGGCCAGGACCAGCATGTAGTAGGGACCGTGCTGGAAGAGCCCAGCTTCGTCGACATAGAACACGGCCCCCGTCCACCAAGAGTCCACGAGTGCCACGACGCAGGACAAAAGCGCGAGGCGGCAGGCGATGCGGACCGCCCTTGACTGCAGCAGGCGCGACTCGAGCATCACCTCGACGTAGACGAGCCATCGATAGTACATGTACGCCAATAGGAAGAGGCTGAGCGCAGAGACGGCGAAAGCGACCGAGGCGGGAACGGGAACGAGCGCGTATCCGGTAAAGAACCACAGGAAGTCCACTACGAGGTAGGAGAGGTAGGCGCACGCCACGCAGCGAAGCGCCTCTCCGTCCGGACTATGCCCCAAATCGGACGACATGCGGACGAGCAAAGCCAGGCTCAAGGCAAGGCACGTGACGTCAGTCAGCAGGTATGTGAGGGCGTAGGCCAGCGTGACGATCTCCCCCAAGGCCGCGTTGGTATACAGGGCCAACAGTAGCATCGCCCAGCTGGTACCAGACAGGCATTTTTCTAAATGGTACCCCTGAGGTGCCAGCCGCAGAACGCGACTGCATAAAATGTCATCTCCCTGGATACACTTCCATACAAGAACCGTCGAGGGGAGTCAGCATGGGCGCCTACGACCTAACCCTGCAAGAGAAGCTCGACGACCTAAAGCGCTACATCCAGTCGCTGGGGAGCGTCGCCGTTGCGTTTTCGGGCGGAGTTGACTCCGCCTTGCTTGTAAAGGTCGCAAGCGAGACGCTTGGCGGAAACACGATAGCGATCACCGCGCGGCCCCCTGACGCCGAGGCCCCCGGCCAGGAAGAGGCGCGCCGCCACTGCAAGGACCTTGGCGTCCCTCACGTCTTCGTCCTGCTCGACGAACCCGAGGCAACGTGTGCGATGAGCGCGGAGGAGCGCTGCTACGACTGCAAGAGCGCGCTCTTCTCGCAGATGAAGTGCGTGGCGAACGCGCAGGGGTTCACATTTTTGGCGGAGGGTTCGAACCTGAGCGACCTCGAGAGGAACCGTCAGGGCCTGCGGGCGCTCTCCCAGCTGGGAGTGAAGAGCCCGCTCAGGCACGCGCGGCTCGACCGCCGGGAGGTGCGCGAGCTCTCGCGCAGGCTTGGGATACCGACATGGGAGCGCAGCTCGAGCCTCTGCGAGACGCAGGTCGCGCCGCGGCCGCGCGACAGGGACCGAGCACTCGCGACGGGTGCGAGCGCGGCCGAGGCATACCTTCGCGCGCTGGGATTCGGCTGTGTCCGCGTCAGCCCGCAGGATGCGGGCGGCGCCCTAGCGCGGATAGAAGTCCCCGAGGAGGACCTGCCGCGACTCCTGGAGTCGAAGACGAGGGCAGCCATCGAGAAGCGCCTGCGCGAGCTTGGCTTCGAGCGCGTAGCCTGCGACCTGGGCGGGTACCGCGCCGCAGAAGCGCGCGCCGAGCCCTAGAGCCCGAACGACGCGGCTATGGTCTGAATTACGGAGTCCACCGTCAGCTGGGCCCCGTCGAGCACCACGGCCTTCCCCACAAGAATCAGTGCGAGGGCAAGCAGGAACAGGAATAGCCCCACAAGGAACCTGAGGACTCCCCTGCCCTCGGAGGGGCTCGAGCCCATGGTCGCATGGGCATCGCCGCGCAAGCGCGAGCCGTCGAAGGCCGAGGACGTGTCGGCGGAGGCATACGGCTTGAAGCCCACCGCGCCTTCGGTATGCCGTCCCTCTGCCGTGCCGCGCCCTGGTGACCCACTCGCCATGTGACCTCCCTTGCCGCCAACCCATTTAGTCTAGCCCCGCGCGAAAGCGCGACGCGACCACCCTCGGGAGAAACACGGCAAGCGGTACTGCCACGGGAGCCGCGAGGCTAGCGAACGAGGAAGAGCTCGAGCACGAACACCAGCGAGCAGCAGCCCACGGCGACCTGGAAGAGGCTCGCCCCATACCACGAAGCGACTATGCCGGCCACAAGCGCGAGCGCGCCCGCAACGGGAGAGTTCGTCGCCTCGATGATGGCGGGAAAGGTCATGACCGCAAGCGTGATGTAGGGGACGTAGAACAAAAACGACTGGAGGAAGCGGCTCTTGATCTGCCCCTTCACGAGCGTGAGGGGGAGCACGCGGACGGCAATCGTGACCGCAGCCATGATCGCGATGTAGACGTAGGGGTTGTTCCTCATGCCACGTCCCCCAAAGCCTCGGGCACGCCCTGCCCGATGGCCTCGGAATCGGAGGCGAGGAGACGTCCCCGCTCGCGCGACTCATCCTGCGAAGGCTCCTCGGCCTCGCCGTCCTTGACGGGGAAGAGAAGGGCTGCCACCGAGGAGAGCGAAACGGTCAGGACGATGGTGCGCGTGCCTGCGGAGAGCCCAGAGACGAGCGGGGCGAACTCAAAGAGCGCGCTCGCGGCAAAGCTGGCGATCACGAAGCCGCGCACGACGGGATTCTTGCGAGAGGGCGGCACGATGACGGCGAGGAACATGCCGAAGAGCGCGACGGAAAGCGCGCTCACGACGCGAGCCGGCATGACGTTGCCGACGACGATGCCGAGAGCCGTGCCCAGGGACCACGCGGGGAGGGCGGGAATCATGGCTCCATAGGAGTAGTACGGGTCGATGTTGCCGGGACGGGCGATCGCGATTCCGAAGATCTCGTCCGTAAGGTCAAAGCCCACGAGGAAGCGCTGGACGAGACTCGCCTCTGGGTCGAGGCGCTGCGAGATGGCGAAGCTCATGAGGAGATAGCGCGCGTTCGCGATAAGCGTGACGATGGCCATCTCGAAGTAGGTGCCACCGGCCCCCATGAGCGCGAAGGCGGCATACTCCCCCGCCGAGGCGTTGTTGAGCAGGCTGGCAAGAAAGCCCTGGATGGGGTCGAGTCCGACGCTACGCGCCGCTATGCCGAGCGAGAACGAGACGGCAAGATAGCCCAATGCGATGGGAAGACCGTCGTGAGCTCCCTCGCGAAGCGCCCTTCCGTGGCGGTTGATGAACTCTCTAAGCATGCGCCCTCGTCTTCCCCTCGTTTTGCGGGCTAATTATCGACGAGTGTACAAACTCGAATCACCTTGTTAACGTTCCTGAAAAGCAAACGCCAAATCTTCGCAAAGAGCACAATTTACGAGATGACCGACGACACCAACGCACGCCCGCGGGCGGAGGCGCCTACTTGTTTTCGATCTTGCCGACGTTCTTGATGACGATGGACACGTATCCATCGGCGTCGGTCGTGAACTCGATGTAGTTGTCGTCGGCGGCGTACTGGGACGGGAAGGTGATTTCGATTCCCGTGTCCGTCTTGATCTTGTGGTTCTTGGCAAGGCGGTTGGCGACGCCGCGCTTGACGGGCACCTCCTCGGGCAGGTCCTGCTGGCGAGAGACCTCCTCGAAGCGCTCCTTCATCTGGGGGCGGTCCTCGAAGACCTGGCGGCCGACCTCCTCGGGCGTGAAGGACTCCTCGCGGTCGGCACTGGAGCGGACGACTGCCTTTGCCTGGGCCACGGCCTCCGTGACGTTGGCGCCGTACTCCTCGGCGACGTCGGCCACGATCTTCTCGACCGCCTCGACGACCTCCTTGCTGGACGCCTGGACGGAGCACTGGAGCAGGCCGTCGGGGATGACCATGCGCTCCTGGGAGCCGACCGTGCGGACCTTGTCGTGGAAGTCGATGGAGAAGTCGGACAGGTCGACGACGACGTAGCTGTCGACCTTCTGGGTCGGGTTGGGAAGCGTGGAGTCATGCCTGAGGATGCCGTTGGAGGGAGCCCCGACGGCGTCGGAACCGAGCTCGTGGACGAAGGCCTGACGACGCGGCAGCAGGACGGCCGCAAAGAACTCTTGCGAGAGGTCCTCGAACCCATCCTCGCCCTCGTTTGCGGCCTCGACCATGGCCTCCGCCACGGCGCCGTTTCCGGCCTCCTCGGCGCGGACCTTCATGTCCTTGGTGTCGGTGAAGTCGCACACCAGCAGGTCGCACTCCTCCAGGTCGTCGCAGCGGCGCAGCTCCTCCCACAGGTACTGCGCGACCTGCTGGGAGATCTCGACGAAGTCGATCTGCCCGCCTACGTAGCCGTGGAGCGCGTCGGCGAACCCGCTGCCCTCCGAGAACTGGCCGTGCTTGTTCTCGACGCTCGAGCTGATCTTGCGCATATGCCTCTGGACGTACGACTTGATGGCGCGCTCGGATACGTCGAGCTCGCGCTGCGAGAAGGAATAACTTCCGCTCTCGAAGTCGAAGGCGTGCAGAATGGCATGACTGATTCGCATCATGGGAGACTCACCGTCAATCCTTTGGCGCGCAGGGCGCCCGTCCGTACGTGCTTGCGTGGCGCCCGCGCAGGCGAGCGCTCGAAAAGTCTACCGCACCCAGGGGCCCAAGGAGGGCCAAGGAGTGCGCGCTCCACATGTTGAGGGCATGTCGCGAAGCGGACGCCGGGCGGCGCCGAACTTCGACCTGACACCGACGACGACCTGCCGTGATTCAAGCGTTGAATACGCGCCCAGAGAGATATGTATTTAACATGTCCGCAGGTGCGAACTAGGATTTGCCACATGCCCGGCGTGGCTGGGCACTCCGTCCGGGCGCCATGCGCCACAGCAAAAAAGGAGAGCAACATGATAGCCGGACTCGGCGTACCAGAGATGATCGTCATTCTGTTTGTGGCCCTGCTGATCTTTGGGCCCCAGAACCTTCCCAAGCTCGGAAGCGCCCTTGGAAAGACCGTGAAGAACATCCGCGAGGGCATGGAGGAGGAGGGCGAGAAGGACACGGCCCCAAAGTCCTCGCAAGAGAGCGAGGACTAGTCCTCACCCGTCGGCTCGCCGCCGCCCGCCCCCTGCGCGTCGGCCTCGAACAGCTCGACGAATCGCTCCACCAGCGGCGAGACGTAGCGTCCGCGGCGCCACACCACGGCCATGCGCGTGACGAGCTTCTCGCAGTCGACGACCTTGACCGAGGCGCGCTCGACGCGCGTGGTGGAGAGGAACGACTCCGGAACCAGCCCTATGCCCATGCCCCTCGACGCCCACACGCAGGTCGTGCGGGCGTCATCGCTTACGCAGGAGGGGGTCAGCCGCAGCCCCCTCTCTTCCATCAGCTCTGAGATAACCTTCTCGAAGCGGCGGTAGATAGCCAGTGGCTTGCCCGAGAGGTCCTCGAGCGCCACACGCTTGGGGTCGCGTCCGCAGCTCATCTGCTCGGGAATAATCGCGACCATGTTCTCGGGCTTGGCGTAGCGGCACTCGAGGTCGCCGACAAGAAACGGCGTGCGCACCACGCCCACGTCGACCACACCGCGCTCGAGCATGTCGAGCACCTCGTAGGTGTTCCCCTCGCGCAGCTCGAAGCTCACGTCGGGGTAGTCCTCGGCGAAGCTGCGCATGCTCGGCGTGGGGAACAGCCCTCCGGACGACGAGATGATGCCGATGGAGAGCGTGCCACGCGAGCCCTTGCCGAAGCTCTTCACCTCGCGCGTGGCGGAAGTGGTCGCGTCGATGATCTGCGCGGCCCTGATGTAGAGCAGCTTTCCCGCGTCGGTGAGCTCCGCCATGCGGGGCCCGCGGTTCACGAGCCGGACCCCCAGCTCCTTCTCGAGCTGCTGGAGCTCGTAGGAAAGCGGCGGCTGGGTGATGTGAAGGCGCTTCGCGGCAGCGGTCAGCTGGTGCTCCTCGGCGATGGCCATAAAGTACTCGAGTTGTTTCAGGTTCATGAGGCCCCTCCACGACGCCGACGTGCCATGCGACGCAACTATAATGGGAACTTGCTGCCGCTGCCGGCAGCCTGACGTCTGTCTTTATACCCGAGGGAGAAGAACGTGAGAAGCCTCCATGCCGACATAACACTTTCCCGCCGCGCCTTCGTCGCTATTCCCGGCACCATCGCCCTTGCGGGTCTCGTGGGCTGCGCGGGCGGATCCCAGAAGCCCACCTCAGGCAAGAACGTCCAGATAACACTTCCCAACGGCGCCGGGACCGGATACAACTGGATGTGCGAGACGGACAACTCCATCCTGGAGCTCATAACGCAGGAGACCGTCGACAAGTCCGACAAGGACGTGGACGGAGGGAGCCTCGAGGACACCTTCCACTTCTCGACCGTGAAGAAGGGCAACGTCACGGTCAAGTTCACCTTGGCCCGTGCCTGGCAGGAAGACGCCGTGCGCAAGACCTGCTCGTACAGCTTCACGGTGGACGAGAACAAGAACGCCACGCTAACGGGCTACGAGGGTCCCGACGACTGCAAGGACCGTGCCACCATCTCGTAGCGTCCCACGGGCCGTGCGGCTCACGCAAGGCCACATCCGCACAGGCGCAAGACCGCACCTGGGCCCCGGCTGTCGTCGGGGCCCAGGTTTAGTATGCACTTCTCCCCAAGTGATATCGCATATTATTTGATAAGTTTTGGATATTGGAACGACAACCCATCCGCTTACCGATGTATCAATTCCGTTTGCAAGCGCATGAGATCCCCAACCTCGCCATTTTTCTCGTGGCCTGTAAGCAAGGTGCTAAAGTAGACATGAAACAACTGATGCCTATGTCTGGATGCGGAATGAGGATTCTATATTATGAGGGGTCTGAGGATGACCCAAATATCCAATTTATAGACGCTTCGCTTGAGGGGCTGGGTGAGAGCGCCCACATCGAGGTCAACAGTGAGCGCGTAGAGCTGAGCGAGGTCGAGAGCGTCGGAATCTCCTCTCTCGCGGACATGCGCTCCGTCGCCAGGGTTGCGCTGACCAGCGGAAGAACCATTTGGCTGTACGTTCCGCGCGTGTTCCCCGGCGGCATCGCGGACGTCATGATCAACAACATCCCCGCCACCGAGCGCGTCGTGAGGCAGCTGGACGAGCTCGCTGGGTCGAGGGACGGGGCCGAGTAGGCCGACCCCGGACGCGTCCGCGTGGACGCCACAAGAGGCCGCGCGCCGGCACCGGAGCGCGGCGGCCGTCACGGCAGGCCCGAAGCTCAGTCCTCGGGCATATGGCGAAAGTCGTCCTAGTGGCTGAAGGCTGCGACGACGAACGCGAGGCCACTGGCAAGCCAGAGGGCGAGCACCAGGAGGGCGGCACGATAGAGCCAGGGAGCCCTCGTGGCACGCTTAGAAACGCTGTGGGGTGCTGGCATGCGAATACCTGCTTCGTTTTAGGCGCGTGTGGATACGTACAAACATGCGTATAGATAATTTAACATATCGCACGGCATGTCACCAGCTCGGACGCGAGCGGCAAGCGCTCAGGAGCAAGCGGTAGCCCCAAGCGCAAGGCCAGCGTACCAGACAGGCGTGCCAGGCTAGCGCCCCCTACTCCACCCGCTCGAGCGGTACGCGGAAGGTGATGGTCCGCATGGTCCCCATGTCGTCGAACTTGACGAGGTAGGCGCGGCGTCCCTCGTCGACCTCGCGCACGCTCCCGACCCCGAAGACGCGGTGCCGGATGCGCTCCCCCACCTTGAAGCGCGGAGCCGACCTCAGACGTTCTGCGGCGGCGATTTTGCTGTCAGAGAGCCTGTAGTAGTCGCGTGCCTCAGCCACGAGCGAGTCGGGCAGTGGCTCGTCGAACTCCACGAGGCCTGGCTTCAGGTCGAGCATGAAGCGCGACGGATAGCGGGGTATCCCCTCCTGCGCGGCACCCTCGGCGTCCACTAGGTAGAGCCCCTTGCAGGCGCGCGTCATCGCGACGAAAGCGAGCCTTCGCTCCTCCTCCATCCCCTCTCGCGAGCGCACCTTGCGCGAGGGAAAGACACCCTCGTTGAGCGCCGCCACGAAAACGTGGGGAAACTCGAGCCCCTTGGCGGCATGCACGGTCATGAGCCTGACCTTGTCGCGCTCCATCCCCTGGTCGATGTTGGAGAAGAGCGCGACGTGCGTCAGGTAGCGCTCGAGTGTGGCCTCCTCGCCGCAGCTGGTCTCGTACTCGTATATGGACTGGCGAAGTTCGGCCAGGTTGTCGAGCCTCTCCTGACTGCCCTCGGTCCTGAGCGCGAGCTCGTAGCCGCTCTCGTCCAGAAGGCGTGCCAGGAGCTCGGAGACCGTCCTGTGGCTGGCGTCGGCCGAGTACCTGTCGACCATCTGGACGAACTCGCGCGCGGACGTGCCCCTGAAGAAGGGGTCGTCCAGGCTTCGCCGCAGCGCCTCGAGCAGGCTGATGCGCTGCCCCGCCGCGAACTCGCGCAGAAACCTCATGCGCTGCTCGCCGACGTTTCGCTTGGGGCGGTTCACGATGCGCATGAACGAGAGGTCGTCGCGGTAGCAGACCACGCGCAGGTAGCTGAGGGCATCCTTCACCTCGCTGCGTTCGAAGAACTGCACGCCAGAGTAGATGACGTAGGGAATCTTCCTCTTGACGAGAGCCTCCTCTATCGCGCGGGTCACGTAGTGCGCACGATAGAGGATGGTGATGTCGCGATAGTCGACGGGGTTTCTTCCCTCCTCGAGGCTTCCCGCGTGGAGCTCCGCTATCCGCTCGGCGATCCAGGCGGCCTCGTCGGCGGAGCTGTGGGCGTGGTGCCCCCTCACCGCAAGGCCGGACGGAGTAACGGTGCTCAGGGTCTTCCTGTAGCGGATGGTGTTCTTCGAGATGAGGTCGTTGGCCACCGAGACGATCTGCGGCGTCGATCGGTAGTTGCGCTTCAGCTCGATGGTCTTGCAAGGAGAGAACCTGTCGGCAAACTCGAGCAGAAAGCGGATGTCTGCGCCGCGCCAGGTATAGATGGTCTGGTCGGGGTCGCCCACGACGAACAGGTTGCGGTGGTGTGCCTGGAGGACCTCCATCAGCTCGTACTGCAAGGGGTCGATGTCCTGGAACTCGTCGACCATGATGTACTCTAGGCGGCCCTGCCACTTGCCGCGCACCTCCGCGTTGCTCGCGAACACGTGCAGAGTGAAGACGATGAGGTCGTTGTAGTCCAGCCCGAAGCACTTCTTCTGCTGGTAGAGGTAGCCGTAGAACAGGATGTCCTCGACCTTGGTCGCCGAGAGGTAGCGCTCGTGGAGCTCGTCGGCGCTGGGTCCGACCATCAGTCTGAAGTAGTCGCGCTCGCTCACGCACTTGCGCATCTCGAACATGTCGCGTGCGCGGGAGAAGGTCATGTCGCGCAGGCTGAGACCGCGCTCCTCGTAGATGATGCGCAGCATGGCGTCGATGTCCGAGTTGTCGAGCACCAGAAAGTTCTTGGGGTAGCCAACGGCGTACGAGTCCTCCTGCAGGACGCTCACGCAGAAGCCGTGGAAGGTGTTGACGTATCCGGTGTCGTCGTCGCCCGTGAGTCGATGTATGCGCTGGCGCATCTCGTTGGCGGCCTTGTTGGTGAAGGTGACGCACAGGATGTTGCCGGGAAAGATGCCAAGCTCGTTCACGAGGTAGGCGAAGCGGTGGCTCAGGGTTCGCGTCTTGCCCGTCCCGGCGCCAGCGATCACGCGCACGTAGCCCTCGGTGGTCGTGACCGCCTCGAGCTGCTCGGCGTTGAGCCCGCGAAGTGCGTCCTCGCCCATGGGCCCCAAGTCCTTCTCCATAGCAAACCCCCTGCAAACTAGAACACGCGTTCTATTTTGCAGGGGGATATCGATTTGGTCAAGTGCCCGACGGCGACGTTCGCCGGGGCCGCACTGGAAGGCATCGGGGAGAAGGGCTACAGCCTTCGCCCGTACAGGTAGATCGACCCCTTGTCGCTCTTGCGCGAGGGACCCTCCTTCTTCTGGATGAGGTCGAGGCCGCGGTGCTCGACGAAGTCAAAGTTGGGGACGTCGGAGATCATAGTGAAGAAGCCATGGGCGCCGTGCTCGCAGAAGTTCATGACGGCGGCCTCGAACAGCCTGCTTCCGATGCCCTTTCCCTGATCGGCCGGGTTGACCACCAGAAGGTTGAGCTCGGCCTCGGCGTTGGAGTAGCCGCGAGAGATGAAGACGTCGGCCGTGGTGTACATGCGCAGGCGGCGGAAGAGCATCTCCTCCACGTCGGGCCCGCCCAGCTTCGCGCGCTTGCGGGCGGCCTCCATGAGCCTGGCATAGGTCTCGTCCATGCTGTGGTCGTGGATGATGGATCCGTCCTTGGCAAAGCCGCCCAGACAGGCACCCACGACGTGCAGGCCGCGGACCGCGACCATGGCGAACTGGGAGCGCTTGAGCGAGCCGGCGGTCATGACGCGGCCGAAGGTGATGCGGTCGAAGTAGCCCTCGACGTTGGGGACCCATATGCGTGCGCAGATCTTCGCCACGTCGTCGAAGTCCGCGTCCTGGTACGGACGAAACGTTATGGCGGGGTCGACCTCATACTCATTTGCAGCAATCTGCATAATCTGGTCCGTCATTGTCACATCCCTGATTCGTTTACAATACTGGGACACTTTAACGCATAAAGTCACATAGCCACGGCAACAATTGGGCACGCAGCAGCATGTGGCCCCCTATGGTGCATCGAACGATCCAAGCACACCAAATCGCCACGTCCTCACGCGACCGCCGACGCTGGCCGACGGCCCTAGGCGACGTGCTCGGACGAGGGACCTCCGAGGCTGAACTCGCGCGCCCCCAGACGCTCGACGTCCAGGCGATCGTGCGTCGCGACCACGAGCGTGCGGCCGCGGCGGTGCTCGAGCAGGAACGAGACCGCGCGCAGGTGGCTGGCCTCGTCGAGCGCGGAGAACGGCTCGTCCAGGAGGAGCGCGTCCCCCTCTGCCGCAACGGCACGCGCGAGCTCGACCCGGCGACGCTCCCCTCCCGAGAGCCTGCGGACCGGGACGTCCAGGCACTTCTCGTCCAAAAGATCGCGGAGAAGGGCGCGCGCACGGGGTCGCAGGCGGGCACCTCCCATGACGAGCGCGACGTTGTCGACGGCACTCATGTCCTCTATGAGCCGAGCCTCCTGGAAGACCACGCAAGGCGCCTGCGCGGGAAGGACCTCGCCCGCAACAGGCGGCAAGAGGCCCGCGAGCGTGTGGAGGAGCGTCGTCTTTCCGGCGCCGGACTCGTCGCAACACGCCAGGGCACGTCCATCGGCGAGCCCGAGCGAGAGGTGGGCGCGAACGACAGACCGGCCGTGGCCGAGGCTCACGTCCGAAAGGGCAAGGTGCGCGGGCCCCTTGGGAGCCGGGCGGGCGGACGCGAGGTGAGGCGCCAGGAGGGTTGTCCAGCGACCGGAGCGCTCGAGCAGGAAGACGAAGGCGGCCCCGCAGGCCCAGGAGCACGCGACGATGACTGCCGTCCAGGCAAGGAGGTCGGCAGTCTCGAGCGTGACCTTCGCCTGGTAGATGCGCTCGCCGATCGATCCCACGGGACTTCCGATGAGCTCCGCCGCCACGGCAGCCTTCCAGGCCATGCCGCAGACGTTTCTGCTGACGCCCACCAGCGCGGGCAGCACCTCGGGCCACGTATGGGCCAGAAAGCGCGTCCTCCTTGGCACGTCAAACGAGCGAAGCATCTCCCCCACCTTGGCGTCAACACTGTCCAGGGCCTCGAGGTATGCGTGGTAGATGGCCGGAAACACGGCCAGAAACACGGCTATGCCGGAGACGCCCCGAGAGCCGACCCGCATCAGCAGCAGCACGATCACGCAGACGATCGGCACGCTCCGAAGCACCGAGACCGCGGGGCCAACGAGCGCGCGAGCGAGATCGCTCTCGTGGGCCAGGCAGGCGAGGCCTATGGCCAGTGCAAATCCGGCGACGAATCCGCAGGCGATGCGCGAGAGCGAGAACCAGACGACGCCAGGCGTGGCCGAGTCGGTCAGGAGCAATAAGAGGCGCGCGAGAGCCTCTGCAGGACCCGCCAGCAAAATGGCGTTTCCGACAGCTATGCTGGCAAGCTGCCACGCGGCTAGCCAGAAGAGCACGGCGACCGCGCAGCGCAGGGCGGATGAAGCTCGCTCAGACAACCTACTCACCCAGATAGTAGAAGTCGTCCGCGGGCATGTGCCCGCCGACAGAAGTGGGGTCGGCATCGAACAGGACCTGCAGGTAGCCCTCGAGGGCGTCCTTCATCTGGGTTCCGGTCAGGCACACCACGTTGCAACCGGGAATGGCCTTCTTGGCAATGGGCTCCTTCGCGACGATTCCCGCCTTCACCACGAGCTTCGCGGCGGCTTCGGGGTCGTCGTTCACGGCGTCGACCGAGGCGGCATGCCTCTGGAGGAAGTCTCTCACCACCTCGGGGTGGTCCTTCGCGAAGTCGGAACGCACGACCGTGACGCCCATGACGAACTGGCTCCCGTCGTCCACGTAGCGCTTCCAGACGTCAGTCAGGCTCACGACGGACGAGACAACGGGATTCTTGGCGATGGTGGCCGTGGCGAAGGGCTCGGGCAGGATGCCGACAGCGTTGGCATCGTTCGCCAACACGGCCGCGACCTCCTCGTGCTCGCTCTTCCACTCGACGCTCACCTTGTCCGAGATGCCGGCCTTGCCCAAGAGGTAGTTCAGGGTGTACTCGGGACTCGCGCCCTTGCCCGAGACGTACACGGTCTTGCCCGCAAGTGCCTCGAAGTCCGTGACGGAGGCGTCTCCCGTCACGACGGACAGCACGCCAAGAGTGTTGACGTCGATCGTCTGGACGCCGCCCTTCGTCTTGTTGTAGAGCACCGCGGCCGCGTTGGAGGGAACGAGTGCGATGTCGACCGATCCCGAGATGACCTGGGGCAGGACCTCGTCCGGAGAGGCCGAAATTGCGTACTGGTAGCTAACACCATCCCCTGCGGAGCTATCCGACTTCTCGTCGTCCTGCGAGGAGTCCGCCTCGGGAATGCCGGAGGTCTGGTCCATCATCGACACCAGCCCGATAGTCGTGGGCCCCTTGAGGGACGCGACACGCACGGTGACGTCCTCCGGCTCCGCCGAAGGTGCGGGGTCGCTCGAGACGGGCGAGCAGGCGGCAAGTGCAAACGCCCCTCCCAACCCAAGGCCTGCGGCAAAAAGTTGACGGCGAGTGAGGTTCATCGTGCTCATGTGGTGCGTCCTCCCATTCGTGCTACGGCATTGCAATTCAAAAATTCAGTCAATGGTACCAGTGTCCGAGGCCTTCGTTCCGCACATCGGCCAACGTGCAGCAAACGGCCGTCCCCGCGGCACAAAAAACGGGCGGCCCGAAGGCCGCCCGTGCCGGGTAACTCGTTATGTACCCTTTGGACTCTCCCCCTTAAGTCGGGTAGTCCTCGCGTGAGGTAGAACCCATCCTATAGATACGGAGAACAAAAACGGCGCCTTATCGATTGGCGCCCACGGTCCGCTGTGGCATGTCACCGGTACTTCCATCTGTCTTCTCGGAGACTTGTACGGCGCTTGTGCCGCTTACCTGGCCTCTAGGTCTATGGCCTGCGGGAGTAGACGGGACTCGCGATGCCTGCCACAGCGGACTTGGTAGCTGAATCTATGCGGTTCTAAAGGTTTGCCCTGAGAAGAACCAGTGCTTCTTCTGTTGACTCAATCCTACCCGATTGCGTCCGGCTATTGCACGCAAATGTACACGAGATAGTAGTCCTTTGAGTAAGCGGTATATATGTGAGCGCAAACGGCACAATTTGATTTAATACATTCGACTTTTCGATATCGTACTAGCCTCACATTTGAAACCAGACGGCGCGAGGGGGCGACGCGAGCGAGCCACACGCGAGCAGAGCACGGGCTCGAGCGCGAGGGAACGCAGGTCAAACCCCATGTCACTTTATAAAAGTCCCATGTGAATACCGCCAGAAGGCATTCCCAAAGCATTGCCGGCCAAGGTACCATCTGTACATATTTTGCAACCATCGTCAGCCGGAGGACCCATGCAGATTGGCTTCGACAACGACAAGTACATCGAGATGCAGGCAAGGCACATCCGCGAGCGCATCGCGCAGTTCGGCGGAAAGCTCTACCTGGAGTTTGGCGGCAAGCTCTTCGACGACTACCACGCGAGCCGAGTCCTGCCCGGGTTCGCCCCCGACTCCAAGGCCCGCATGCTCGAGCAGCTGGCCTGCGACGCCGAGGTCGTCTTCGCCATCAACGCAAACGACATCGAGCAGGGCAAGCGCCGCTCGGACATCGGCATCACCTACGGCGAGGACGTCCTTCGCCTGATGGACGTCTTCCGCGGCATGGGCCTCGCCATCGGTGGTGTCGTCATCACCCGCTTTGCGGGCCAGCCCAAGGCGGTCGCGTACGAGAGCCGCCTTTCCCAGATGGGCATCAGCGTCTACCGCCACTACCCCATCGCGGGCTATCCGACGGCCGTCGACCTGATCGTCTCGGACGAGGGATTCGGCAAGAACGACTACGTCAAGACCAAGAAGTCCCTTGTCGTCGTGACGGCACCGGGCCCCGGCTCGGGCAAGCTCGCCGTCTGCCTGTCGCAGCTCTTCAACGAGCACAAGCACGGCGTCAAGGCGGGCTACGCCAAGTTCGAGACCTTCCCGGTGTGGAACCTCCCCCTCAAGCACCCAGTCAACGTCGCCTACGAGGCGGCGACCGCCGACCTGGACGACAACAACATCATCGACCCCTACCATCTGGAGGCCCACGGCGAAGTCACGGTCAACTACAACCGCGACGTCGAGACCTTCCCCGTCCTGAAGGCCATGATGGAGAGCATCCTGGGCGAGAGCCCCTACCAGTCCCCCACCGACATGGGCGTCAACATGGTCGGCAACTGCATCTGCGACGACGAGGTCTGCCAGGAGGCCAGCAAGAACGAGATCATTCGCCGCTACTTTCAGGCCGCCGAGAAGATCGAGCGCGGCGGGCAGTGCGAGGGCGAGCTCGCGAAGATCGGCCTTCTCATGCGCGAGGTCGGAGTGGACGAGAACTACAACCCCGCGCATGCGGCCGCCCTCCTCAAGGAGGAGGCGTCCGGCCTGCCCGCCGGTGCCATGATGCTCCCGGACGGGTCGATCGTCACCGGCAAGACCACCGAGCTGCTCGGCGCGGCCTCGTCGCTCCTGCTCAACGCACTCAAGCGCGTGGCCGGCGTCGCGGACGAGACCTACGTCGTCTCCGACGAGGCCCTCTCGCCCATCGGCCACCTCAAGACCTCGTACCTGCGCAGCCGCAACCCACGCCTGCACTCCGACGAGACCCTGCTGGCGCTCTCCATCAGCTCCGCCACCAACCCCCTGGCCCAGAGGGTCATCGCCGCCACCAAGGAGCTCAGGGGCTGCGACGCGTACTTCTCGGTCATCATCTCGCGCACCGACGAGGCCGTCTACAAGAAGCTCGGCATCAACGTGTGCTGCGAGCCCAAGTTCGAGCGCGGAAGCTTCTACCACAGGTAGGCCCCACGACACCCAGGCGGAATCGAGGTCCCATGAGGGAGCCGAACCACCCAGAGACCGCAGAGTCCCTGCGCCGCAGGCTCTTCGTGGCGCTGACCCTTGACGAGTCGACGCGCGACGAGCTCGAACGCGTGCAGGGGCTCCTTTTGCCCGACCTTGCGCACCCCCACCTGACGTCGCGGCACAACCTGCACCTGACGCTTGTCTTCCTGGGCGAGCAGACACTCCGGCAGGAGGCGGACGCGACGAGGGCAATGCGCGCGGCCACGCGGGCGTTCGCGGACGCCGGAGGGACGAGCTTCCGGCTGAGCCTGGGCGACCTGGGTTGCTTCGAGAGGCGCAGCCGCTCCGTGGTCTGGATGGGTCTCAGGCGCACGGGCAGCGCACGGGCGGGCTACGGAAGCCTCATGAAGCTTCAGGCTCTACTTGAGGCTGAGCTTGTTCTGACAGGACTCAAGACCGAAAGACGCCCGTTCAGACCCCACATCACGCTGGCACGAGGCTGTCGTGTGGCGCCGGGGACGGGCGAGAAGAGCATGGAGGACCTTCTCCTTAGGAGGAGCCGCGAGTTCGGCCTTGCCGCAGAGGTGGGCGCGGACGAGAAGTGCCCGTCGTTTGGCGTAGACGGGATCTCGCTCATGTGGAGCCACCATCCGGCGGGCGGCGCCCTCGCCTACTCCGAGCTGTCGCGCTGCTCGCTGTAGCCGCCCAGCATGGTGTAGTCGGCGGACGCCGCAGCGAGCCGACCGACCGAATTCCAGAAGCGCTGCCCCTCTGGGGCATGCTCCTCGTCCCCCTCGACGGGAACGTGCAAGGCGGCCGTGGCGATGACGCGCTCGCGCCGCGCGGACTCGAGTTCGGGGTCCGCTTGGCCGGCGATGCCCTGGAGGACGCCCTCCTGGGCAAGAATGGCATGCGCCGCGAGGGAGAGCTCGTCTTGTGCGCGCAGGACGGATGCGGCCGCCTCCCGGGCGCTCTCGTGCTCACCGAGGGTCGAGCCCTCGGCGCGCTGGACCTTGGTCTCGCGGCGGCGGAGCTCGTCGGCGTTGGCCTCGACCGGCATTACGGGAGCACCGGTCGCCGCGGCTGCCACCAGGGCGCCTGCGGCGACGGCACCGCCAAGGCGAAGCCCCGCCTCGCCGGCCGCCTGTGCCGGCGTTTCGGCGGGTGCCTTCGCCCGAGGTTCCTCTGTGCCGCTGCGCTCAGCCATATCCTGAGGATAGCAGGAACGGCAGGGGCCTCGCGACTTCTGGGTCCACCCTACTTGTGGAAATAGGCCAGCGCAATCGCGCCGGGGCCCACGTGTGTGCCGATGGCGGCACCCACGCTCACGCACAGGAGGGCGTCGGTGTAGTCCTCCCAGAGGTAGCGGCTGTCCTCGACGTACTTGTCGAGCAGCTTGGTCGACAGTCCGGTGTATCCCAGGGACAGGGGCATGTCGAAGTCGATGCCGCCGCTTTTCTCGACCGCTTGGTTGAGCAGGTTCTTGCCGTTCTTGGACCCGCGGGCCTTGCCCAGGATCGCGACGGCACCGTCGTCGATGGTGATGACGGGCTTGATGGAGAGCATTGCGCCCACGGCGCCGGCCGCCGACGAGATGCGGCCGCCCTTGCGTAGGTACTCGAGCGTGTCGAGAAGCGCGACCAGGCAGATGTCGCCCTTGCGGCGATCGAGCTCCTCGGCGATCTGGGCGGCGGACTTGCCCTCGTCGACGAGGCGCAGGGCAAGCTCGACCAGGCAGCGCTCGCCGACCGTCGCGTTGAGGCTGTCGACCACGTGCACATTGCCCCTCGCGGCGTCTGCCGCCATGCAGGCGCTCTGGTAGGTTCCGGAGAGCTTGGACGAGATCGTGATGACGACAACCTCGTCGCCCGCACCCTGGGCTTCCTCGATGGCCTGCGAGAACTCATAGGGCGTTGCCTGGCCCGTCGTGGGCAGGCCGTCGCTCTCGATGAGCATCTCGTAGAAGCGGTCGTGGTCGAGGTCCACGCCATCGAGGTAGACCTTGCTTCCGAAGGTGATGGAAAGCGGCACGACCGTGAGGTTTGCGGGACACTCCTCGGGCGTGATGTCCGACGCGGAGTCGGTGATGATGCGAACTGACATGCTTGCTCTTCTCCTCTGGCTGATCGTTGGGGCCGCACGGCGAGCGATGGCCGCGGGCGGCATCGGAATCTAGATGTGAGACAGGTTCTTGTTGATGATCGAAAGGGCAAAGTACATGGCGTCGCGCGTCTCGAGGTCGAGACCCTTGCCGGCGCTCTTGACGACGTTGCCCAGGAAGTCGTCGCACTCTTGGATGACCTGGTCGCCCTTGTCGGTCAGCAGGATGGGCTTTCCGCCGCGCGCGCCACCGACGGGATCGACGGTCACGAAGCCGCCCGAGCTGAGACGCGAGATCGAGCGCGAGACGACCGCGCGGTCGACGCTCATCATGCGCGCGAGCTGGGCCGAGGTGACGCCCGCGGGCTCCTTCTGGAGGTAGTAGAGGGCGATGCCGTCGGTGCCGTGGAGGCCGTAGCGACGCATCTCGTCGGTCTTGATGCGGGTGACCTCCTTGTTGATGGCCGAGATCAGTCCCACGAAGTTCTCGAAGCGCTGGCTCATACGATGATTCTCCAAGGTGAGTCGGGCACGCGCGGATGCGTGCGGTCGCCAAGAAACGGGAATCAGTGTACGGCAATATGTTGACGTGTCAACACTGAGATGAAAAATACTGGCGATTTGTCAACTTGAATTCGAGCAGCGGACGCGATTGCTTCGTGTGCGAGGGAAAACAGGCGTTTTTCGGCGGCCCCGTATGCCGACGGGAGGGCGCCACGCGGGACCGCCCCCTACGCTCGGCTCCCCCACAGCCAGCGCGCGACCATGGGACACGCCGTGACGAACCACGCGGTGTAGCGCCTGGGATGCAGGCGAAGGTCCTCGAGGACCTCGTCGAGCAAGACCCAGGCGACGGACTCGGCCTCGTGGGGGTCGGGCCTGACCGGGCCGTCGTAGCGCCCCACGAACACGTGGTCGTACTCGTACTCGACAAGGTGGTTGGGGAGAGCCGCCCGGTACACGAAGGAGCCGACCTCAGCGCACTCGGCCCCGCTGACGCCGAGCTCCTGCTGCAGGCGTCTGGCCACCGCTGCGCCGAGCTCCTCGCCTGCACGCGGGTGGGAGCACACCGAGTTGGTGAGAAGCCCGCCCGAGTGGTACTTCTCGCGCGCGCGGCGCTGAAGCAGGACCTCGACCCCGAGCTCCCCGCTCCGTACGAGGAACACCGAGAACGCGCGATGCAGGAGGCCCTCCTCGTGCACCGCAAGCTTGGGCATGGTGCCGACCTCGCGGTCGAGCATGTCGACGAGGACGAGCGAGTCCTCCTCCTGATTTGACAGCAGCTCAGCGAGCGATGCCATGGGGCCTCCCAACAGCCGATCAAACGACGCGGTCTCGATTGTACCTGGGAAGGGGCCCGCGTCAGCCAAGGCCCAGCAGGACCCCGGCCACGTGGACGAGAAGGGCGACGACATACGCCACGACGCACTGGAACGCCACGATGCCCACCGCCCACCTGCCGCTGAGCTCGCGCCTGATGGCTGCGATGGCAGCGACGCAGGGCGTGTACAGGAGGCAGAAGACCATGAGCGTGAAGGCGCCCAGCGGGGTCAGGACGGCCAGCAGCTCTGCCGTGGTGCCGAAGAGCACCGTGAGCATGGCGACCACGACCTCCTTGGCCATGAAGCCCGCGATGAGCGCCGTGGCGATGCGCCAGTCCCCAAAGCCAAGGGGCGAGAACAACGGGGCAAGCCCGGAGGCGACGAGGGCGAGGATCGAGTCGCCGGCGGAGTCGACCAGCTGGAGCGAGGGGCTGAAGCTCTTGAGGAACCAGACGGCCACGGCGGCCACGAAGACCACGGTGAAGGCCCGGGTCAGGAAGTCCTTGGTCTTCTCCCACACGAGCATGAGGACGGACTTGGCGCTGGGCAGGCGATAGTTGGGAAGCTCCATCACGAAGGGCACGGCCTCGGACCTGTCAACGGACTTGTGGACGACGAGCGCGACCAGGACGCCCACGAGGATTCCCAGGAGGTAGAGGGCGCACATGACGAGCCCGCCGCACCCCGGGAAGAAGGTCGCGACGAAGTAGCCGTAGATGGTGATCTTGGTCGAGCAGCTCATGAAGGGCGTGAGGGCGATGGTCAGCTTGCGGTCGCGCTCGGAGGGCAGGGTGCGCGCGCTCATGACCGCGGGAACGGTGCAGCCGAAGCCCACGAGCATGGGGACGATGGAGCGACCTGACAGGCCGATCTTGCGCAGGAGCTTGTCCATCACGAAAGCGACGCGCGCCATGTAGCCTGTGTCCTCCAAAAGCGACAGGAAGAAGAACATGGTGACGATGATCGGCGCGATGGGAAGCACCGTGCCGACGGCGTTGAGGACGCCGTCGACGATAAGGGAGTGTACCACGGGGTTGGCACCAACCGCCGTGAGCCCCTCGTCCGACGCCACCGTGAAGAGGTCGACGCCGCTGGATACCAGGCCCTGGAGGAACGCGCCGATGACGTTGAAGGTCAGCAGGAACACGCCGAGCATGATGAGGGCGAACGTCGGAATGGCCGTCCACTTGCCCGTGAGAACCCTGTCGACCGCGCGGCTGCGCTCGCGCTCGCGACTCTCGCGCGGCTTCACCACGGTAGCGGCGACGATACGCTTGATGAACGAGAAACGCATGTCGGCGATGGCCGCTGAGCGGTCAAGGCCGCGCTCCTCCTCCATCTGGGAGACGATGTGCTCGACCATCTCGAGCTCGTTGGCGTCAAGCTCGAGGGCGGCCGAGACACGCTCGTCTCCCTCGATGAGCTTGGTCGCCGCAAAGCGCGTGGGGATGCCCGCGCGCTGGGCGTGGTCCTCGATCAGGTGCATGGTGGCGTGCAGGCAGCGGTGGACCGCCCCGCCGTTGTCGTCGGGAGCGCAGAAGTCCTGGCGAGCGGGAGCCTCGCGGTAACGTGCGACGTGCATCGCGTGCTCGACGAGCTCGGCGACGCCCTCGTTCTGGACGGCCGAGATGGGAACGACCGGGATTCCCAGGATGTCCTCGAGGGCATTGACGTCGATGGTCCCGCCGTTGCCCTGGACCTCGTCCATCATGTTGAGGGCGAGCACCATGGGAACGCCCAGCTCCATGAGTTGCATCGTCAGATAGAGGTTTCGCTCGATGTTGGTGGCGTCGACGATGTTGATGATGCCGTGGGGGTGCTCCTCCAGGATGAACTCGCGGCTCACAATCTCTTCGGGGCTGTAGGGAGACAGCGAGTAGATTCCCGGCAGGTCGGTCACGTCGGTGTCGGGATGGCCCTTGATGGGACCGCTCTTGCGGTCGACCGTGACGCCCGGGAAGTTGCCGACGTGCTGGCTGGCGCCGGTAAGGTCGTTGAAGAGCGTGGTCTTTCCGCAGTTCTGGTTGCCGGCAAGCGCGAAGGTGAGCACTTCTCCCTTGGGAACGGGGTTGGAGTGGTCGCTGGTGCGCGCGTCTGCGGCCGCCTGCGGCGAGTCCGTCTCGCCGAGACCAGGGTGGTGGGTGACGCGCTGCGAGGGCGCGTCAGGATAGGCGTGGCGGCCGACCGCGGGCCTGGTGGCAATCTTCTGCGCGTCGGCGACGCGCAGGGTCAGCTGGTAACCATGCACGCGAAACTCCATGGGGTCACCCATGGGCGCGTATTTCTCAAGCGTGATGTGGGCGCCGGGGATGACGCCCATGTCCAAGAAGTGCTGGCGAAGCGCGCCGTCGCCACCCACCCGGGCGACCTCTACGGTCTCGCCGATCTCAGCCTGCGCAAGTGTCATGTCCGCCATGCGATTCTCGGTTTCTCTAACGGGGTCTCGCCCCATGGCTAGTGTCGGGTCTCAATAATCGCGCCGAGAAGGGCTCGCCGTTGCGGGATGGCAGGAAAAAACCATCACCGCACATCGGGCGCGGGGCACGCCCTCAGGCGTCGTCCTCGCCGGTGTAGCACGAGGAGACGATGCGGCTCTTGCCGGCACCCTTTGCCTCGTACAGGCGTGCGTCGGCCGCGCGCAGGAAGTCGCGGAGGTCCTCCGCGGACGAGCAGAGGCCATAGACGTAACCCATGCTGCATGTGACGCGTGCCCCCTCGCAGTCCCCGCTTTGGGCGCAGAACTCTTCCAGGACGCGGTGGGCGCGCTCGTCGAAGTCGCCCGAGTCGATCTTCGAGATGACGAGGAACTCGTCGCCGCCGTAGCGGTAGCAGCAGGAGTCACCAAAGTGCAGGCGCATGAGGTCGGCAAGCGCCACCAGGAGGTGGTCTCCCGACTCATGTCCCGAGGTGTCGTTCACGCGCTTGAACTCGTCGATGTCGGCAAGCATCACGCAGATTTCGAAACCCTCGTAGCCCTCGAAGTCCCTGCGCAGCGAGTAGCGGTTCAAGAGGCCCGTGAGCGCGTCGCGCCTCGAGGTCATCTCGAGCTTGCGGTTAAGCATTCCGAGCTCGTCGTTGGCTATGCGAAGCTGCTTCTCGGTGCTGAAGAACTGCAGCGTGGTCATGTAGCGGATCATGGAGGCGATTGAGACGCAGGTGCCAAGAATGGCCATGCTGCTGACGCGCACCTCGTCAAAGACCCCGGTTTCCGCGAAGTGAATGCAGCTCGAATAGATAAACGCAATGGAGGGGACCGCGAGGACGGGAGGGACGAGGAATATGCAGTAGGCCCAGACGGTCATTGCGATCAGCACCATGAAGTGATCGCCCTCGCCCGTCCTCACGATGGAGAAGAAGATGCCGTACATGACGCTCGCGCTGATGTAGAGCGCAAGCGCGGCGGTGCAGAGACCCAGGCGCTTGCGCGTCTGGCGATAGTAGACGGACGCGACGATGAGGGCGATGCCCGTGACGGACGTCAGGAGGTAGATGGTATGCCCCTCGAGCGGAAAGAACAGGGCGCCGACAACCGAAGCCACCGTGGTAAAGATGGCCATGAGGGCGCCCACGCCCAGGTTTTGCTCGGACATCCCGCGCGCGACGTACTCCTCGCGCCTTCCCAAGCCAAGGTACAACGCGATTTTTCGAGCCTGACTGGAATCCAATTCCCGACCCATCGAAAGTGACCGACAGTTTCATTAAGTATAAATGTTCTAAGGGACATTAATTCCATTCCGCTCCTCTGGTTAACGAATACGCAGCAAGAGCATGCCGTAGTGACACTTTGGATAATCTGTGATGTAGAATCTTGCCTTAGGCACAAAGCCACAGCGAGCAAACACCATGCACATCGGAGAAGACATTGTCACAAACGCAGCAGATGGACCGAATCGCCACCGCAGCCCTCACCCCCGAAACCGACAAGACCGGCGCGGGCAAGCCCGATCCCAGGGGTGACGCCCAGGCCACGAAGCGCCCCAAGGGGAAGGCCCCGCGCATCTATCTGGCCGTCGCCGCGGCGCTCATTGCCGTCTGGGGCATGGGATGCGCGTACTTCTCGTCGCACTTCGTGCCCGGAACGACCGTCAACGGGCGCGACGTCTCGAACATGTCGGTAGAGGACCTCGCGAAGGCCGTCGACGGGGACGCGACGACGTGGAAGGCCAGCGTCTCGGGGGACGGCATGAGCCTCGAGCTCAGTGCCACGGACATCGGCCTGAAGGCCGACGGCGACACGCTGGCGCAGGACGCCCTCGAGGCCACCGACGCGCGCGCCTGGCCCATCAACCTGATAAGCCACCAGCAGATTCGCACGGAAAGCGGCATGAGCGTGGACGACGGGAAGCTGCTGGAAGCCATCGCGGCCGCGGTCGACGTGCACAACGCGGATGCGACCGGGCCAATTAACGCCACGGGTGCCTACAACGGAGACACCAGGCAGTTCGAGGTCGTGGAGCAGAAACTGGGAACCGCGGTGGACGCCGAGCGTACGGCGAGCAAGGTCGCGGCTGAGGCGAAGGCGCTCTCCCCCTCCGTCACGCTGGGAAACGACGAGCTGGTGCAACCGACCGTAAGCGCAGACAGCCCGGAGCTCGCCAGCGCCATCGAGAAGGCAAACGCCATGCTTGCCGTCGAGATTCCGCTGACCAAGGACGGCACCGAGGTCGCGCGCGTCACGAGGGACAGCTCTAGCTCGTGGATCTGCATCGGCGAGGACCTCTCCGTCAGCGTCAGCCAGGAGTCCGTCGCACAGTGGGCCAACGACTCGCTCGCCGCCGAGGTGGCGAAGTCGGACGAGGTGAACGACTACGCGCTCGACGCCGCCGGCATCGCGCAGTCCGTTGCCGCAGGCATAAGGGACCTCAAGTCGGACTCCATCGAGATTCCCCTGGCCATCGTGAACTCGCGCCCTCCCGAGTCCGAGGGGCACGAGACGCGCGGACGCCACATCGACGTGAACCTCACCACCCAGTACGCGCGCTTCTACGACAGCGACGGCACGGTCATCTGGCGCAGCTACCTGGTGTCAGGCAAGGTCAGCGAGGGCAGGTCAACGCCCACCGGAACCTACCGGATCAACGCGAAGCGCCAGAACGAGACACTCGTCGGCGCAGACGAGGACGGGGACGGCGAGCCAGACTACCGCAGCCACGTCACGTACTGGATGCCCTTCATCGGCAACGCCGTGGGCCTCCACGACGCGAGCTGGCGCAGCAAGTTCGGCGGCACGATCTACGTCTACGGCGGAAGCCACGGCTGCGTCAACCTGCCGACGGACGCGGCCGCCCAGCTCTACTCGCTGGTCAAGGTCGGCGACACCGTGTACGTGCACAAGTAGGACGCGCCTCGCGCAAAGCGACAAGCGGTAACGACGAAGACGGGGTCACCGGATGCGCCCAAGAGCGCCCGGTGGCCCCGCGTCCTTTCGTTTGGGAACGCCCGGGAGAAGTGCCTACACCTCGGATTGCGCGAGCACCCTGAAGCCGGCCTCCTCGAGCTTCTGGACCGCCCTGTCGGCCTCGGAGGAGACCTTGACCTTGAGGATGTCCACGGCCCGATCGCCCTTGGTCGAGAAGCAGTAGCCGTACTCGACGGGAATGTCGAGGTCGTCGAGTACGCCCAGGAGGTCGGCGAGACCGCCGGGGCGGTTCGCCACCTCGATGGCAGCAACCTTCGTGACCATGGCGCGCCAGCCCTTCTCTTGCAGCTCGTCGCGCGCGCGGGCAGGGTCGTCGCAGATGATGCGCACCACGCCGTACTCTGCGGTGTCGGCGATGGTGAGCGCCTTCATGTTCACGTCGGCATCGGCGAGCGCGCGGCACAGCTTTGCCAGGCGCCCCTCGGTGTTTTCCAGAAACACGGTCAGCTGGTCAATCATGTGGCTACCCCCTCAGATCGATGACGCGCTTCGCCTTGCCCTCGGAGCGCGAGATGCTCATGGGCTCGACAAGCCTCACGCGGACGCCCACGGAGAGTGCCGTCTTGAGCCTGGCCTGGATGGACTTCTGAAGCTGGTCGATAGCGCCGGTTGAGTCGAAGTCGAACCTGGGGTCGACCTCGGCCTTGAGCGTTACGACGTCGAGCGAGTTGCTGGTGGTGAGCTCGATCTGGTACCAGCTGGACACCTGGTCGAACTCGCGCATGACGTTCTCGATCTGGCTCGGGAACACGTTGACGCCGCGGATGATCAGCATGTCGTCGGTGCGGCCATGGAGCCGGTCGATGCGGCGGTGGGTCCTTCCGCAGGCGCAGGTGCCCGGAACAATGCGCGTGATGTCGCGCGTGCGATAGCGCACGACCGGACTGGCCTCGCGGTCGAGCGTGGTGACCACGAGCTCGCCCCACTCCCCGTCGGGAAGGGGCTCTCCGGTCTCGGGGTCGACGATCTCGCAGTAGAAGTGGTCCTCGGCAATGTGGAGGCCATCCTGCTCGAGGCACTCGACCGCGACGCCAGGCCCCATGGTCTCCGTGAGGCCGTAGACGTCGAGCACCTTGTAGCCGAACTTCTGCTCGAGCTGCGCCCTGAAGCCGTCCGAGAACGCCTCGGCGCCGTGAATGCCGACCTTGAGGTTGAAGTCCCGCACGGGGTCGAGCCCCATGGCGATGGCGGTGTCGGCGATGTGCATGGCATAGCTGGGCGTGCAGCACAGGATGGTGGAGCCCATCTCGCGCAGGACGCGTATCTGGCGCTCCGTGTTGCCCGCGCTGATGGGAATCGTGGTCGCCCCCGAGGCCAGCGATCCGTAGTGGGCGCCCAGGCCACCCGTGAAGAGGCCGTAGCCGTAGCAAATCTGGCAGACGTCGCCCCTGCCGCAGCCCGCGTAGCTGATGCCGCGCGCGAAGCAGTCTCCCCAGAAGTCGAGGTCGTGGTCAGTGTAGGCGCCCACCGTGGCCACGCCGGTGGTGCCGGAGGACATGTGGATCTCCCTCACGTCCTCCATCGGGACGGCGAGCATCCCATAGGGATAGTTGTCCCTCAGGTCCTGCTTCGTGACGAAGGGAGCCTTCCTAAGGTCATCAAGCGACTTGACCCCATAGGGGTCGAAGCCGGCCTCATCAAAGCTCCTCTTGTAGAACGGAACGTTCTCGTAGCAGCAGATGACTGTCTTCTTGATGCCCTCGAGCTGAAGCGCCGCAATCTGGTCGCGTCCCATCGTAAGGACGTCGTCTTTCCTTGCCATGGACCACCCCTTTCGCGAGGTCCGAGCCTCGCACGAATCGTGGGGCCATGGTAACAACCAAAGCGTTTCGACACAGTTACCGCCTCAAAGGTGGCGGCGAACGGTCGGCACAAGAAAGGCCCCGCGGCATTGCCGCGGGGCCAGGGTCGCAAGGGAGCGGAACAGGGAGGACTTCTCGCCCTCGTCGCAAGACTAGGCCATGCCCAGGACGCGACCGATGAAGAAGGCGCTCAGGCCACCCAGCAGGATGGTGATCGGCAGCGTGATGAACCAGGCCGCAATGATCTTGCGCGCCGCGCCCCAGCGAACGGAGCTGCGACGGCGGGCGGAGCCTGCGCCCATGATAGAGGTAGTGACGACCTGCGTCGTCGAGACGGGAGCGCCGAGCGCGGTCATGAGCTCGATGGCGACGGTCGAGGAGGTCTGCGCGACGAAGCCGATGACCGGGGTCAGCTTGGTGACGCCGTCTCCGACGGTACGCATGATGCGCTGGCCGCCGATAGAGGTTCCGATGGCCATGGTGACGGCGCAGGTGATCTTGACCCACAGGGGAACGCCGAGCGCTGGGTCAGCCAGGCCGGCCGAGACGAGCGCGAGCGTGATGATGCCCATGGTCTTCTGTGCGTCGTTGTTGCCATGGCTGTAGGCCATGAACGCGGACGAGACGATCTCGAGCTTGTGGAAGAGGCCGTTGGCCTTGTGGGGCGTCCAGTTGGCGAAGAGCTCGAACACGAGCTTCATGATCAGGAAGCCCAAGGCCATGCCGATGAGCGGCGAGGTGAACAGGGGGATGACGACCTTGCCCACGACGCCGTCCCAGATAACGTGCTGCGTGGTGCCGGTGTGCACGATCGTCGCGCCGATGAGGCTGCCGATGAGCGCGTGCGACGAGGAGCTGGGGATAGAGCGCCACCAGGTGAAGAAGTCCCAGACGATAGCGCCGATGAGAGCCGCCAGGATGACGTAGAGGTCAAGCTGGATGTCCACGAGGCCCTTCGAGATGGTGAGGGCAACCTTCTCGCTGGTGAGCGCGCCGACGAAGTTCATGACGGCGGACATGGCGATTGCCGTCCTGACGGGAAGCGCCTTGGTGTAGACCGTCGTGGCGATGGCGTTTGCCGTGTCGTGGAAGCCGTTGATGAACTCGAAGACGAGGGCGGCGACCAGAACACAGACGAGAAGTGCGCTAACCATTTTTCACGATGACATTCCGGATGTCGTTGGCGACATCCTTGCAGGCGTCGAGGGTGTCCTCGATCTTGTCGAGAAGCGACTTCCACTTGACGACCTCGATGGTGTCGCCGTGCTCACGAAAGAGCCTCGCGAGGGCGTCGCGGTAGACGATGTCGCCCTCGTCCTCGACGTCGTTGGCGGCCTTGGTGTGCTTCAGGATCGAGGCGTCCTTCTTGAAGTCAGGGAACTTCTCAAACGCGATGTCCAGGTGCTTGGTCGCGTTGACGATCAGACGGGCCATGTCGACCGCCTCGGGTCGGATGGCGTCGATGTCGTAGAGCTTGAAGCGGGCGGCAACGTTCTCGAGGCCGTCGACAATCTCGTCCATCTGAAGTGCGAGCGCCGAGATGTCCTCTCGGTCGAACGGCGTGATGAAGGAAGAGTTGAGAGTGGTCATGATCTTCCCGACCTCTTCGTCCCCCTTGGTCTCGTACTCCTTGACCTCGGGAATCAGGTCGGCCTTTTCGGAGTAGTTCTCGACGATGTCGAGGAACAGCTCTGCGGCTGAAACGGTAAGCTCGCTGAACTCCTTGAACTGGGTGAAGAAGATGTCTTCCTTACGCTTTACTCGACTCATATGCCATGCCCTTCCAAAGCATCTATGGCCATAGTTGAACAACAGAGGTCGGCAAAGGCCTGTTTAAGCTACGTTAAAGCCGCCACGCCCATGTTAGCAGTTTGTTAAGACGCAGCCACAAGCAGTTTTACCGTTCGCAGAATACCACGAATAAACGGGCGAGAAGTGCATTCCTTCTCGCCCGTTCTCCTACTTTTATCTGCGATTCTTCGACGGTTTGAGCGTGCCGTCAACAACCTGCGCCCATCGGCTCCGCAAGGGCTCCGTCGCGGGCGTGCGGCCGTCGAGAACCCTAGCGTGCCCACCCCAGAGGAGGCGTGGGGAGGCCGGAGCTTGCGGCGTCCGGATGCGCCTGGGGCGGCACGGGCGGCTGCGGGCGCACGAACGCCACGGGCGCGGGTGCCTGCGTCGCGGCGACCCGAGTCGGATTGGGGACATACCCCTCCGGGGGAACGGGCATGACGCGCATGGGCTGGCCAACAGGCGCGACAGGAGCCTGATGTGCCGGATGGGCAGACGAGACCTGCTGGGGCTGCGCCGGCCAGGCCTGCCGCGCCGCCGGAGCCTGCTGTGCAGCCCAAGTCTGCTGGCCCTGGTACGCCTCGAGGGACTTGTAGTAGGCGACCCACTGGTCAAAGTAGGACCTGGCCACCGCGCGGTCCGCAGAGCGCGCGTCGACGACGGCGCGATAGGCGACCTCGAGCTCCCTGGCGGGAAGGGCCCCCTCGCCGTAGAGGCCGCCCCTGCGGGGAAGCGGCATGATGATCAGCGCGCGCAGCGCCTTGATGAACGAGGGGAGGTAGAGCAGGACGAGCACGACGTACATGCCGATCATCAGCGCGCCGTCCTCGCCCGACGAGACATAGTTGGTGTCCTGCTCGACGCCGAACAGAACGTACGGGCCGAACATGACCAGGAAGTCGTCAAGCCCGTGGAAGAAGGCCGCGCCGGAAAGGCGGTTGCTCTCCAGGATGGCGGCGCTCAGACAGACGCTGTACATGCCCGTCTGGGCCATCTTCAGGAGCGCCTGCGCGAGCTGGGAGGCGCTCGAGAAGTCAAGGGCGCCCCACGAGATGTGAAGCGAGCCGAAGAACACGGCGGTCGCGAGGACCGAGCCCATGAACCCCGCGCGCGTCCTGCCGAACGCGCTCAGGAGCCCGCCCAGGGCGATGCCGCGGCAGTAGGACTCCTCGTAGAAGCCGATGCCGAGGCACAGCATGGTATACAGCGCGAGCTTCGAGAGCCAGTAGGGCGAGACCTCCGTACCTGACGAGACGTACTCGAAGATCGAGAGCGCGCCCATGACCAGGGAGACGACCATGATGGGGCCGGTGTACTTCCACACGCGGGCGAAGTCGCCCCTCTCGTAGTCGAGCATGTGCGTCCCGCCCAGGAGGCACAGGGCCCCGACCGACATGGAGGCGACAATGAGCTCTACCAGGAGGCTGAGCGAGTCGCTGTCGTTGGCGTAGTCGACGAGCGGAAAGATCACGAGGCTCGGAAGGACGTAGAGGGCGGCCAGCGCTACTACGGCGCCCACGAGCTTGCCGACGCCCGAGCGTTCGGTGGTGCCAGAAACCATGTAACTCCTCCATCGGACAGGGCCTCGCGGGCGAGGCGCCAACCATTTCCGGCCAATTGTAACAGCAAGTGACAGATTGACGTGGTCGCCAAATGGCGCCTGGCAACCGACCGATAGCATCTACCTCGGCAGATTTCGATACACGCTCTTCTCCCCTGCCTAAACGTTGCGGCTATGTAAGGTGGGGGTAAACAACGACAGGCAAGGGGCGAGCCACCGGCAAAGGTGGGATATGCTGCGCTTGTCCTGTAGTACCGACAGAAGAGGAGTGGGAACATGATCAGTATCCCCGACGGGTACGTATCGCAGCTCGATACGTATGACACTCAGCGCGCCATCGAGCGCATCAAACACATCTTCCTTGCAAAGCTTTGCGCCGCACTGCACCTTGTGCGTGTGACGGCCCCGCTTGCAGTCGACCCCGCTACAGGAATCAATGACAATCTCAATGGCGTCGAGCGTCCCGTCGGCTTCGACGTCCCTGCGATTGGCAAGGATGCCGAAGTAGTTCACTCGCTCGCCAAGTGGAAGCGCCTCGCTCTCAAGCGCTACGACTTCAAGGTAGGCAAGGGCATCGTCACCGACATGAACGCAATCCGTCGTGACGAGGAGCTCGATAACCTGCACTCCATCTACGTGGACCAGTGGGACTGGGAGAAGGTCATCTCGCTGGAGGACCGCAAGATCGAGTACCTGCAGGATACCGTCCGTCGCATCGTGACCGCCATCTGCGGCACCCTCGACGAGCTCAAGTGGACCTATCCGCAGCTCGACGTCGACCTTGACCGCGACGTGACCTTCATCACCACGCAGGAGCTCGAGGACCTCTATCCCGAGCTTGCCCCGAAGGAGCGCGAGAACCGCTTCGTCGCCGACCACCACACGACGTTCATCATGGGCGTCGGCGCCCCGCTTGCCAGCGGCGAGCCCCACGACGGCCGTGCTCCCGACTATGACGATTGGGGCCTCAACGGCGACCTGCTGTTCTGGAACGAGACCCTCGGCTGCGCCTTCGAGGTGAGCTCCATGGGCATCCGCGTCAGCCCCGAGTCGCTCGACAAGCAGCTCACCATGGCCGGCTGCGACGACCGTCGCGAGCTCCCCTTCCACAAGGCCCTGCTCGCCGGCGAGCTCCCCTACACCATCGGCGGCGGCATCGGCCAGAGCCGCGTCTGCATGCTGCTGCTCGCAAAGGCCCACATCGGCGAGGTCCAGGCATCCCTCTGGGACGAGGAGACCACCGAGGCCTGCGAGAAGGCCGGCATCATGCTCCTCTAGTTCCCGACGGGAACGCGAGGCGGCAGGAACAAGCGCTCGCAGACATGAGGGGTGGTGCATCGTTGATGCACCACCCCTTTTCTTGTGCGTCTAGGAGTCAGGCACCGGGCCCACCCTGTGGCGACGGGCCCACGCGGCCGCCTAGATCCGAGCAGACTCGAATCCGTCGATCAGCAGGTTGGTCGAGAAGAACGCGGCAAGCGCGTTGATGGCGTAGGCCGTGTCGAGCGCGCCCGCCGTCTCGAAGCTCGAGTGCATGGCGAGCTGAGCCAGCCCCATGTCCACGGCATGGACGCTCACCTGGGTGTTCGAGAGGTTGCCGAGCGTGGAGCCACCCGCGGAGTCGCTGCGGTTGGCGAAGGTCTGGACGGGGACGCCGGCATCGGTGCACACGGCCGAGAAGAGCGCGCGACTGAAGGCGTCGGTCGTGTACTTCTGGTTGGCAGCCTCCTTGATGACGACTCCCCCGTTGAGCACCGAGCAGTTGATGTCATCGGTCTTCTCGCCGTGGTTGGGGTGGACCGCATGGGCGTTGTCACAGCTAACCAGGAACGAGCCCGCGACCGCGCGGTAGTAGTCCTGCACGTCCTTACCCAGGGATAGGTTCAGGCGCACCAGCGCGTCATGCAGGAACGTGGACATGGCGCCCTGCTTGGTGTTCGAGCCGACCTCCTCGTTGTCGAAGCACGCGAAGACGTTGACAGCATGCTCGTTGCGGGCCGCGAGGAAGCCCTTGAGCGACGAGAACGCGCACTGGAGGTCGTCGAGCTTGGGGGCGGAAACGAACTCGTCCTCCCAGCCCCAGACGCGGCCCTCCTGGCGGTTGACCAGGAAGAGGTCCTTGGCGATGACCTGCTCGGGCTCGACGCCGAGCTCCTGGGCGACCATGGCGTCGAAGGCGCCGCGCTTGAGCCTCCCCGCCGAGAACAGCGGGCACAGGTCAACCTGGCGGTTGAGCTCGATGCCCTTGTTGACGTCGCGGTTCATGTGGATGGAGACGTTGGGGATGACGAGGATGTCGCGGTCGATGTAGAGCAGGCGGCTCTGGATGCGCGAGCCCTCGCGCACCAGGACGCGGCCGGCCACGCTCAGCGGGCGGTCGAGCCAGGTGTTGTCAATCATGCCGCCGTAGCCCTCGACGTCCAGGCGAAGGTACTCGCCGGGTCCCTCGAGCTCGGGCACGCTCTTGACCTTGTACGTGGGAGAGTCCGAGTGCGACGCGGCAATCTGGAAGTGGTAGTCGTCGAGCTCGGTGCCGACGGTAAAGGCGACGATGCTCGAGCCGTTTCGCACGGTGTAGTACGAGCCGCCACGCTCGACGCTCCAGGGCTCGCCCTCGGGCAGGAAGGCGAAGCCCTTCTCGTCCAGGTACGCGCGAACGGTAGCAATCGTATGGAACATGCTGGGGCTCCTGCCGATGAAGTCGACAAGCTCCCGCGAGGCCTCAACGCCCACGGTTTCTGACATGTGGTATCTCCCGACGTTCGGATTCCATTGGTGTGGCCGCCGCGACGCAGCGGCGCCCCCAAGAGTGTAGCGCCGGGGCGCGTCGGACCCCGCCCCATCAGCAAACGCACGCAGACCTCACCCTTTCCGCTTGGAGCGCAGGACCGGCGGCAGGTGCTCGCTCGGGCAAGCGCCCACGGGGAGAAGTGCGCGCCATGCGGCCCGCCGACGCGTCGGCGGGCGCGGTGCCACGTTGCTAAATAATCCTAAATGGATTTACTAGACCGGGTTCTCGCACGTATAACCAGTCGTCTGACGCGGCGCGTCGAAGATACTGTTAGGCAAGACACCAACCGGGGCGGAGCGTCCCGAAACATACGCGAGGGAGACAACGATGAAGACGATCACCCATGTGCTGAAAGACCCCAGCGGGCTTCACGCGCGCATCGCATCGACGATCACGGCCGAGGCCAACAGGTGGAAGAGCAACGTGACCATCGTCACGCGTGGCGTCCGCTCCAACGCGACGGACATGATGGGCCTCATGCTGCTCGACGTCCGGGAGGGCGAGAGGATCGAGATCGTGGTCGAGGGAGAGGACGAGGACCAGGCCGCCAAGGCGTTCGAGGGGCTCGTCATTGGGCTGTAGAGCAGGCCAAACCCAACGCCCATACGAGGTGGGCATTTACTAGACGAAGGTTTAGTAAATTTCGAACTCGCAGCTAAACGCCCACGCCGGACCGACAATGGTGAAAAACGCGACGGCGATTGGATATGCCCATGAACAGCAAGAAGGCACGCGCCATCTTCACCAACGATGGCGAATGCGACGACATGAACTCCTTTGTCCACCTGCTTCTCTACGCGAACGACATCGACATCGAGGGGCTCGTGGCGTCGAGCTCGATCTTCCACTACGCGGGCGACCCCGAGCAGGGCATCGAGCCCAAGCGATGGGCCGACCCGAAGTGGATGCTCGAGGACATCGACGCCTACGAGAGGGTCTACCCCAACCTCGTGGCGCATGACCCCAGCTACCCCACGCCGGAATACCTCCGGAGCGTGACCGCGGTCGGCAACGTCAAGACGATCGGCGAGATGTCGGAGGACACCAAGGGCTCCGAGCTCATCAGGAAGGCACTCCTGACCAGCGACCCCAGACCCCTGTGGCTCCTGGCCGGAGGCGGCACGAACACCATCGCCCGCGCCCTCAAGCACATCGAACTTGACTTCCGCGGAACCGACCAGTGGGACAGTGTCTATCGCCAGGTCTGTCAAAAGGGCATCATCTTCATGGTCGTCACGCAGGACGACACCTACCGCGACTACATCTGCCGCACCTGGCCTGACCTGCGCATGCTGCACTGCACGTCGATCCAGGGCATTGCCTTCATGTTCGACGAGACCGTAATCCCGCCCGCCGACCTGAGGATGTTCCGGGGCAGCTGGATCAAGCCCAACCTGCTGGAGAAGGGGCCGCTGCTCGCGCGCTACCACACCTGGGGCGACGGCCACGTCTACCCCGGCGAGGAGGACCGCTCGCAGTTCGGCTCGAACGCCGAGCTCATGGGCGGCAACTGGTGGGGCAAGCAGCCGCGCAACCGCTACGACATGATCTCGGAGGGCGACTCGCCGTCGTTCTTGTACCTGATCGACAAGGGCCTGCGCAGCCTGGAGGACCCGACCTTCGGCGGCTGGGGCGGACGCTTCGTCCGCAACGCCGAAAACGAGTTCAACCCCGATGCCGACTACTGGCAAAACGCCACCGACGCGGCGCAGGGCCCCACCAAGGGAGACGCCCTGCAGCTCACGCGCTGGATCGGCGACTGGATGAACGACTTCGCCTCGCGCGCGACCTGGTGCACGACGCCGGACGAGAAGAGCGTGAACCACGCCCCCGAGGTCAGCGTGGAGGAGGGCGTCGACGTGGTCGCAGCCCCCGGTCAGGAGGTCACGCTGCACGCTCTCGCGACCGACCCCGACGGCGACGAGGTGTGCGTCACCTGGACGCGCTACGCCGATGCCGACGGATACGAGGGAGAGCTCGTCCTCGACGTCGAACGACGGGAGGACGGCGCGTGCGTCAGCCTCACCGTCCCCGCAGACGCCAAGCCCGGCGACACCATCCACCTCGTCGCCCGCGCGTCCGACGAGCCGAGCAGGGAGACCTACATGGTCAACTACCGCCGCGTCATCATCACCGTGGGCGCGTAGGAACAAAGAAGACGACCGGCGCCCCGCTCATGCGGGGCGCCTTTCTTGAGAGGCAGGCATGCATGAGAGTCCGCTCCTGCAGGGTGAACCACATGGACGAGCCCCTGGGCTTCTACCTGGGAGAGGCGACCTTCTCGTGGGTCGTCGACGACGAGGGCTGGGTCGCACGGGGCCGCATCGAGTCGCGGCTCGTCGTGCGCTCGGAGGCGGGCGCCGTCTGCGACACCGGCTGGGCCGAGCTTGACTGCGCCGCCACGAGGCCGGGGCTCGCTCTTCTCCCCCGCACGCGTTACACCTGGCAGGTCAGCGTGCGCGACGAGGCGGGACATGTTGCCGAGGGCGGGGAGCACTCCTTCGAGACCGGCAAGATGGGCGAGCCGTGGCAGGCCGCGTGGCTCTGCTGCGACGAGGCCGACGGACGCCACCCGACGCTCGCGCGCACCATCACGACGCGGCCGGGCGCGCCCCTCGCGGCGGCGCGCGCCTACGTGTGCGGCCTTGGCCTCTACGAGGTCGAGGTCGACGGGCGACTCGCCTCGACCGAGCACCTCGCGCCCGGCACCTGCGCCTACGACAAGTGGCTCCAGGTAGCGACGATCGACCTGACCGGCGCGCTTGCGGCGCCCGGCGAGCACGACCTCCGCGTCACGCTGGGCGACGGCTGGTACAAGGGGCGCTTCGGGTTCATTCCCACCAGGGGCGGCTACTACGGCGACGACTGGTCGCTCATCGCGGAGGTCCACCTGACCTACGCCGACGGCACGCACGAGGTCGTCGCGACCGACGAGTCGTGGCAGGTCGGCCGCTCTAACGTCACGTTCTCGAACATCTACGACGGCGAGCGCGTCGACGCGACCCTGCCGGCCGTCGCGCCCGAGCCGGCGCGACCGCTCGATCCCGAGGAGGCCGCGGCGCGCACCGCGAGGCTCTGCGACCGGCTCTCCCCCGTCGTCTCAGAGCATGAGCTCTTCTCGCCCACGCTGATCGAGACGCCGGCGGGCGAGAAGGTCCTCGACCTCGGGCAGAACATCGCCGGCGGCTTCAGGATGCGCGTGCACGAGCCGGCTGGAGCGACCGTGCGCCTGCAGTTCGGCGAGGTGCTGCAGGAGGGCAACTTCTACCACGACAACCTGCGGAGCGCCGAGGCAGCCTACACCTTCGTGAGCGACGGCGAGCCGCACGTGCTGCGGCCGCGCTTCACCTACTATGGCTACCGCTACGTCAAGGTCGAGGGCGTGCGCAACCTCAGGCCCTCCGACTTCGAGGGCGTCGCGTGGTACAGCGACATCGACACGGGCGCCGGCCGCATGCGCACGGCAAACCCGCTCGTGAACCGGCTCGTGGAGAACACGCGCTGGGGCATGCGCGACAACTTCGTCGACACGCCGACCGACTGCCCGCAGCGCGACGAGCGCATGGGCTGGACCGGCGACGCGCAGATCTTCAGCCCAACGGCCTGCTACCTGGGCAAGCCCTACGCGTTCTTCCACAAGTACCTGCACGACATGGCGCTCGAGCAGCGCGCCCTGGGCGGAGCCATGCCCATGGTGGTGCCGAGCTTTGGCGTCGTGGGCGCGGGCTCGGTCTGGGGCGACGCGACCGTGGTCATCCCCTGGAACCTCTACCTGTTCTCGGGAGACGACGCGGTGCTGCGCGAGCACTGGGGCGCCATGCGAGCGTGGATGGACCACGTGGCCGCGCTCGACGGCGACGACCACGGCTGGCCCAGCGCCGCCGCGCACCTGGGCGACTGGCTCGCGCTCGACTCGCGCCCCGGTAAGGACGAGCGCTTCGGCGCCACCGACGAGGGCTTCGTCGCCTACGTCGCCTACTTGCAGAGCGCCCGCATCATGGCGCGGGCGGCCGCGGTGCTCGGCGAGGGTGCTGACAAGGCGCGGTTCGAGGCGCTGGCCGAGGCTCTTCTCAGCTGGATCCGCAGCGAGTACTTCTCGCCCAACGGCCGCTGCTGCATCGATACGCAGACGGCCCACGCCCTCACGATCGTGCACGGCCTTGCCGACGCGCGCCGCGCCGGGCGCGCCCTCCACGACCTCGTTCAGGCCATGGGAGGCCAGCTCACCTGCGGGTTCGTGGGAACACCCGTCATCTGCGAGGCCCTCTGCCGCACCGGCTACGAGCGCGACGCCTACCAACTGCTGCTGCGCGAGCGCCAGCCCGGCTGGCTCAACCCCGTCATCCAGGGCGCCACGACCATCTGGGAGCGCTGGGACTCCCTCGACGAGGACGGCCGCATCACCGGCACGAGCATGAACAGCCTCAACCACTACGCCTACGGCTCGATCTGCGCCTGGCTCTTCGGCTGGGCCGCCGGCCTGCGCCCCGACGCCGCAGCCCCCGGCTTCGCGCTCGCCACCGTTGCACCGCACGTAGACTGGCGCCTGGGCGAGCTCGAGGCGACCTACGAGTCGGCCCACGGAACCTGGCGCGTCGCCTGGTCCGTCTCGGGCGAGAGGAGCGTTCACCTCGAGCTTGTGGTCCCCCTTGGCTGCACCGCGCGCGTGAGGCTGCCGCACGCCCCCGGGGGCGCAGCCCGCACGCTTGCGGCAAGCGGCGGCGTGACCGTGGAGGTGACCACAGGCGACGCGGCCGGCGAAGCCGTCGTGGAGCTTCCGCACGGCTCTTACGCCGTCGACTACGAGGCCACAATCGCCCTGCGCCACGCACTGTCGCTCGACTCGCCCCTTGCGGACGTGCTCGAAAGCAGCGCCGCCGTCGCCGCGATCGAGGGCATCGTGCCCCACCTCCACCTGACCATAACGCCGATGGAACTCCACGCAACACCCCTGCGCGACCTGCCATGGCAGGACCTCTGCCACCGTCCGCTCTCGGCCGAGCAGCAAAGGGCGATCGAGGCGGCGCTCGAGGGCCTCTCCGACAGGCGCTACGGCGAAGAGGACTAGGGCCGTCGCAGGCGAATCCTCGCAATAATCGACCTGAGAGCGAATAGATCGGTTTCCTTGCAATACATGAGATGTACTCTGCATTACAAGGAGGTTGTCATGGGCACCATTACCACAAGCATCAGGACGGACGCAGCACTCAAGCGCGAGGCAGATCGGCTTTTTGCCGACCTCGGCATGAACTTCTCTACCGCCGTCAACACGTTTCTCCGCCAGGCCGTACGCGAGCAGGGCCTTCCCTTCAAGCCCTCTCGCAATGTCCCCAATGCGGATACGCGTGCGGCGATGATCGAAGCAGACCACATTGCCACAGACCCCAACGCCCACGGCTATCACAGCGCCGACGAGCTCTTTGAAGACCTGGACGCATAGCGACCTGTTTGACGAGTAGGCGCCCGGGGCCCACCCGCTAGCCCTATCCCCTCGCGCGGGCCACGAGCGCCCAGTCCTCCATGTCGGGCCTCTCGGGCAGCTCGAGCACGCCGTCGACCGCCTCGAGCGAGAAGGGCTCGCCGTAGCGCCCCTCGCGCGGGTCGAACCAGCGTGCCTCCCAGGCCCCCGGCTCGACGCCCTCCACAGACAGACGCTTGCGCACGTTCGACGCATAGTAGGCCACCACCTCTCGGCCGTCGGGGGCGACCGTCACCAGGGGACGGTGCCTGCCCAGAAGCGCCGACCCACCGGAGCCGTAGGGCCGCATCCGCCACCAGCCCACGTCCTCGCACAGGCGCCGCAGATGACCCATCTGCTCGGCGCCCGGCGCGTCGATCGCCTCGTCCCAGGTCACGCCAAAGCGATTGAAGACCTGCGCCACCATGCGGGCCATGGGGTCGGCGGGCAGGCCCTTCTCCCAGGCGTTGTCCCAGATGCCCTGCGCCCCGTAGGTGTAGCCGGCGCAGCCGCACTGGATCGCCATGTACGCCACGCGGCGCACCATGGCCGCGTCGACCTTGCGCGGCCCCATCTCCTCGAGCGACGAGCACAGCTCGTAGAGGGCCTCGCCCTCCACCAGCGGCTTGCCCTCATGGCGCGCCAGCCACGCGCGGTAGTCGCCCTCGGCCACCACGTAGTCGCCGTGGCCTGCCTGGTTGAGCGCGAAGTCGAACCACGGCTCGTCGAAGTAGTAGTCGGCAAAGGGGCGCTCGTTGGTGTAGTGCGCGGTGGCGAGCTGCCCGTAGCCGTCGCGGCGCTCGATCTCGAGGGCGACCTCGCGCCACCCCGCGATCAGCTCGTCGCGCGCGGCGTCGTCGTAGCCGGCCACCTCGCCGGCGAGAGTCCACACCACGGGAAGCGCCCCGTAGCGCGCGACCACGTAGCGCGCCAGCTCGCACATGTTGTCCACGGTCGTGAGGCCGCGCCCCAGGTTGAACCCCCACGCGATGCCGAGCGCGTTCACGAGGCCGGCGTCGGCCACGTAGGCCATGCGCCGGTCGAGCTCGTCCGCAAAGAACTCCACGTTGGGCACCGGGCCGCGCGCCCCGTCGAGCTCCCGCCAGAAGCGCCCCTCGCCGGCCAGGTCCGCGCGCAGGTTGGTCTGGTACACGGTGAAGCCCTGCGCCACGCGCCGGTCCACCATGCCGCGAAACTGGCTCGCCATGCCCGGATGGCTCGACTCGTCCCAGCGCTCGCCCCACGCGAACTCCCAATGGGTGTCGCCCAGCCAGAAGAACGGCGTCCCGTCCGCGTGCTCGAAGTGGCGACCGCCGGCGCCCACGCGCAGGAACCCATGGCGAAAGACGCCCAGCTCACCCTCGTACGCCGCCGAGAAGAGCCTGCCCTCGCGCCCACGCAGGCCCGAGTCCGCGGGCGCCTCGACCTCCCAGCGCCAGATGCCGTCGGCGGTGGGCGCGAAGCTCACGCGATAGGTTGCCCCGCCGTCCCAGTAGGCCTCTCGCACGACGCGCGCGCCGCCCTCGTGCTCGAAGGTCACGCTGATGCGGCAGTCCCTCACGGGGTCGGGGTAGGCGTGCGCGGCCTCGAGGTCGATGGTCGTCGCGCGCCAGGTCACGGCTCTCTGGCACATGGGTGGCTCCTCTCGTCGATGTGATAGAGAAAAAGGGGCGGTCGAGGTCTCCCCCGGCCGCCCATGCAGTGTAGGCACTGCTGGATGCATGTCCAAGCCGCTTGACGTGGCAGGAACTACTTGTTGTCGAGCTCGGCGAGCTCCTCCTTGCTGAAGCCGAAGAGGAAGGTGACGATCGTCGAGACGATCATGGCCACGACCATGCCGATGATGGCGTTGATGGTGTTGCCCATGCCGCCCTGCATGTAGCCGAGGAAGATCAGGAAGTTGGTCGCCATGGCGCCCGGGTAGAGGGTGACGCCGAGGACGTAGGAGACCAGCGCGCCGGCGGCGCCGCCGCAGATCATGCCGAGCATGGTGCGACGGAAGCGGAGCACGGTGCCGAAGAGCGCGGGCTCGGTGACGCCGCCCACCAGGGCGGAGACGACGTAGCCGGCAGCCATGCCCTTCTCCTGCTTGTTGCGGATGCGCAGGAAGGCGCCGAGCGCGCAGCCCCAGACGGCGGTCATGGCGCAGTTGGTGGAGACGAAGAGGAACGGGTCGTAGCCGACCTGGAGGATCTGGACCTGGGCGAGCATGATGACGGGCATGTGCATGCCGGCCACAACGAACAGCTGCCAGAAGGCGCCGAGGAGGGCCATGGCGATGCCGGTGCCGAAGAGGCCGAGGCTCTGAAGGCCGAAGAGGAGCTGCGCGATGCCCTGGCCGAGGAGGTTACCGAGCGGCGCGAGCACGACGAGCATGATGGGGACGACGATGATCATCGTGAAGAACGGCGCGAAGAGCGTGGAGAGGACGTCGGGGACGTGCTTCCTCATAAACATCTCGACCACGGCGAGCACCGGGATCGTGAGGATGATCGGCAGGACGCTCTGCGAGTAGTTGGCCGCGGCGATCTGGATGCCATAGACGCTGATCTGGGCACCGTCGGCGGCTGCAGACACGATCGAGGGCGCCACGAGGATGCCGCCGCAGAGCATGCCGAGAAGCGGGCTGCACTTGAGCTTCTTGGCGGCGCAGTAGCCGAGGTAGATCGGCAGGAAGTAGAAGCCGGCCTCGTAGAGCGTCGTATTGAAGAACGTGTAGGTGGGGTCGGTGTCGGAGACGAGGTGGAAGACCTCCGGCCCGAGCAGGACGGCGAAGGTGCGGAAGAGGCCCGCGGCCATGACGACCGGGATCAGCTGCACCATGGAGCCCGATAGGTAGTCGAGGATCGCGTTGCCGACCTTGGCGGGCGTCAGCTTCTCCTTGGGCAGATCCTCGTCGAGGTTCTCGTCGATAGAGCCCGCGCCCGAGACGCCCAGGGCGACGATCGCGTCGTAGACCTTGGGCACGTTCTGGCCGATGATGACCTGAAGCTGCTCGCCGGCCCAGTTGATGCCCAGGACGCCGGTGATCTTCTTGATCGAGTCGCCGTCGACCTTCTCCTTGTCGGAGATCGTGAGGCGCAGTCGAGTCATACAGTGGGTCGCAGACGCGATGTTCTGGTCGCCACCGACGAACTCGAGCACCTCCTTGGCGATCTTCTCGTTATCCACTGCCATGCCTTCCTCCTTGTTGTCCAGAACACTTATATACGAATCTGTCTTGTGGTGCCTCTCAAGGCGTCATGCCCGGTGCCTTGTCTTGCTGAGAAGAGAATAGAATCGTCACATTTGGAAAACCGTGCGATGGGGGTTTAATAAATCCTTAAGTCCCGTCTAGTTTCGAGTCCTTCTCCGGATGCCGGAACACCGCTCACGAGCAGGCATTCCGACACGCTTGCGTCCACGCGGGCGCCCACGCGGCGGTTTAGTCGCGTAAAGCGCGGCCATCGCTAGGCGCGAGACGACCGAACCCGCGAGAGCGCGTCGTGCCAGCCGTCCAGGCGCCGGGAGCGCTCCGCGTCGCCCATCTCGCGCGAGTAGGACCCGTGCGAGACGCGCTTGTAGATCGCGTTGCCCTCGTACAGGCCGCACGAGAGGCCGGCCACGTAGGCGGCGCCTGCCGCGGAGAGCTCCTCCAGGCTCGACGTGACGACCGTAAGGTCCGCGGCGTCCGCCTGCAGCTGCATGAGGTAGCGGTTCCTGGTGACGCCGCCGTCAGCCCGAAGCTCCCCTATCGCAAGCCCCGAGTCCTCGCGCAACGCCTCGATGACGTCGGCGATCTGGTACGGGATGCACTCGGCGCAGGCCTTGACCATCTCGGCGCGTCCCGTGGTGCGCGTGACGCCCGTTAGCATGCCGGTGGCGTCAGCGTCCCACCAGGGTGCGCCGAGGCCCGTGAACGCCGGCACGAAGTACGCGCGGTCGTCCGGGTTGGCGCGCGCGATGACGCCCTCGACCTCGCCCGGGTCCGAGATGAGCTCCATGTCGTCCTTCAGCCAGCTGATCACGGCTCCCGTGTAGTTGAGGTTCCCCTCGAGCACGTAGGAGCGCGTACCGCCGACCTCCCAGGCGATCGAGGAGACCAGCCCGTGCGAGCTCTCGCGCGGGCTCTCCCCCACCTGCATCATGACCGACGAGCCGGTGCCGTAGGTCGCCTTGAGGTCGCCGGGCGCGAGGCAGTTCTGCGCCGCGAGCGCGGCCTGCGAGTCGCCCAGGATGCCGCAGACGGGCACGGCCTGTGAGAAGAGCCCGCCCATGGTCGTGTGGCCGAACACGGAATCCGAGGGCCTGACCTCGGGCAGGCAGTCGATGGGCACACCGAACAGGTCGCAGAGCTCCTGGCTCCAACGGGCGTCCCCCAGGTCGAGCAGCTGCGTGCGACAGGCGTTCGAGGGCTCCGTCGCGAAGGCGTGCTCCTCGGTGAGCTTGAACGTGAGCCACGAGTCGATGGTGCCCAGGCAGAGCGTGCCGCGCTCGAGTGACGCGGCGACCTTGGGCTCGTTTTCAAGGAGCCAGGCGAGCTTGGGTGCCGAGAAGTACGGCGAGAGCGCGAGCCCGGAGAGCTCCCTCACGCGCTCGGCCATGCCGGCGTGCCGTGCGGCGAGCTCCTCCAAAAGGCCCTTGGCGCGGCCGCACTGCCAGACGACTGCGTCGGCAAGAGGCTCGCGCGTCTCGCGGTCCCAGGCGAGGCAGGTCTCGCGCTGGTTGGAGATGCCCACGGCGACGACCTCGCCCGAGACCACCCCAGCACGCTTGCACGCGTCGCGGGCGACCGCGAGCACGTTGGTCATGATCTCCTCGCCATCATGGCTGACCCAGCCCTGCTCGTTCACAATCTGGGTGTGCGGACGTGCGCACTTCTCGACCGCGTTTCCCTCGGCGTCGAAGAGGACGGCCTTAGTGCCCTGCGTGGACTGGTCGATCGCGAGGACGAGGGAGCGCTTGGCGGTGCCCATGCTAGTCGACCGCCTTCTGGAGCAGCTCGAGCGCGGAGGCGGCGATGCCGTCGGCGTCGAGGCCGTAGTGTGCGAAGACCTCCTTGGAGGTGCCCGTCACGACCGGGGCGTCCGGGAGCGCGAGATTCCTCACGAGGCGGGGGCAGGACTCGCCCACGATCTGGGCGACCTGGGAGCCGAGGCCGCCGAAGGGGCTGTGCTCCTCGACCGTGAGGACGACCTTGCAGCGGGCGGCCGCGTCGCGCACGGCGTCCGCGTCGATAGGCTTGACGCAGTACATGTCGAGCACCGTGGCGGAGACGCCCTTGTCCTCGAGGGACTTGGCGGCCGCGAGCGCCGGGGCGACCATCTCGCCGCAGGCGATGATGGCGACGTCGTCGCCCTCGGCGAGGGTGGTCGCCTTGCCCATCTCGAAGGGGCAGCCGTCGGCCGCGTAGACATCCTCGACGGGGTTGCGGCCCACGCGGACGTAGGCGGGCTTCTCGTCGGCAAGGAGTGCGTCGATGAGGCACGCGGTCTGGAAGCGGTCGCTCGGCAGGTAGACGCGCATGTTGGGGATCGCGCTCATGGCGGCGATGTCCTGCGCGGAGTGGTGGCTCATGCCGAGGGCGCCGTAGGAGACGCCGCCGGAGATGCCGATGAGGGTGACGTTGGTGTCGGAGTAGGCGCAGTCGACCTTGGCCTGCTCATAGGAGCGGGTGGTGACGAAGGAGGCGGGGCTGGCCGCGAAAACCTTCTTGCCGCACGAGGCGAGGCCGGCGGCGATGCCCACGAGGTCCTGCTCGGCGATGCCAACCTCGACGGACTGCTCGGGGAAGGTCTCGAAGAAGGGCGTGAGCGACGCCGAGCCGCGCGAGTCGGAGCAGAGGACGACGATGTCGCGGTCGAACTGTGCCCTCTCGAGCAGGACGTCGCAGATCGCCTTGCGGTTTGCGATGGTGTTAGGCATTGCGCTCAGCCTCCTTGTGGGCCGCGAAGTCGGCCGAGATCTGCTTGTACTCCTCGTCGTTGGGGAGGTGGTGGTGCCAGGACGCCTTGTTCTCCATGAGGGAGGAGCCGAGGCCCTTGGTGGTGTTGAGGATGATGACCGTGGGCTTGCCCGAGGTCTGCTCGGCGAGGGTCAGCGCGGAGTCGATGGCGCGGACGTCGTTGCCGGGGATGGAGATGACGTTCCAGCCGAAGGCGGCCCAGCGCTCCTCCTGCGAGTCCTGCGCCATGACGTCCTCGGTGCCGCCGGAGATCTGCAGGCGGTTGCGGTCGACGAGGGCGCAGAGGTTGTCGAGCTTGTAGTTGGCCGCGCTCATCGCGCCCTCCCAAACGGAGCCCTCGGCGAGCTCGCCGTCGCCCATGATGGCGTAGGTGCGGTAGCTCCTGGAGTCCATGCGGGCGGCGAGCGCCATGCCCACCGCGACGGGGAGGCCGTGGCCGAGCGAGCCGGAGTTCATCTCGATGCCGGCGAGCTTGTTGTTGGGGTGGCCGATGTAGGGGCTGCCGAACTTGGAGAAGCGGTCGCGCACGTCCTCGTAGTCGAGGAAGCCCTGCTCGCAGAGGACCGCGTAGTAGGCCTCCATGGCGTGGCCCTTCGACAGCACGAAGCGGTCGCGGTCGGGGTCGTCGACCTTCTCGGGGGACACGTTGAGGTGGTTCTTGTACAGGACCATCAGCGCGTCGATGACGGACATGTCGCCTCCGATGTGGCCGCCGCCACCCGCCATAATGATGTCGACGCAGCGCTGGCGAAGGTCCCAGCGCAGGGACTCGAGCTCCTCAATGCTAGTCATTCTCTACTCTCCCCTCAGGTATGCCTTGACGTCTTCCTCGATCGGGTCGTAGAGGTCGGGCTGGATGCCCAGGTACTTGCAGGCCTCGTACAGCACGGGGACGACGCTGGCGTGGATTGCCGCGCAGTGGTGGATGTAGGGCCCCTCGACGACCTTGGCCTCGAGGCGCTTGATGTTGTCGACCTTGATCCAGAGGTAGGTGCCCATTCCCTTGGGACCCTCGATGCCCTCGGCGCCTCCGAGCAGGAGCGAGTAGTCGCCGTTGTCGCCGTCGAAGCGGGCGATGGTGACGTCGCCGTGCTTGGCCTCGGCCGAGACCGCGCCGTTGTGGTCGAAGGCCAGGGGCACGCAGATCTTGGGTCGCTGGCAGGCGACGCTGCAGGGCCACGGCCCGCAGTGCTGGAGCAGCTCGCCGTTGGGCTCGTCCGGGTGACGGATGGTCCAGTCGGCGAACATGGCGCGCTTCTCGCCCATCGTCGCGGCCTCGACCATGAGGGTCGTGATGGCGCCGTGGACGTCGGTCTCGCAGATGATCGGCGTACCCTCCTCGTTGAGGATGGAGTTGGCGGCGCAGGGCATAATGCCGAGCTCGCTCTGGAGCTCGTTCCAGCACTGGATGACGCCGGCGGTGCAGTGGTACTTCTTGAGCATACGGCGGATGGAGACGGCCATGGCGGCGACGGTCTTGACCTGCTCGCGGGTGCAGTCGATGTCGTAGCGCTCCTCGATCCAGGCGAGCTGGCGCTCGACGTCGGAGGTGCCGTCACCGGAGGCCTCGGCCTTCGCGTCGGCGACGCCGCGCGTCAGCTCGGGCAGCGGCACGGGGACGCACTCGATGTTGAAGCGCTCGAGCAGCTCGCCCTCGTTGAACATGGTGGAGTAGAACTCGTAGGGCCTGGGGCCGATCTGCAGGATGCGGGCTGCGCGTAAGGTCTTGACGACGTTGCAGACCGCGATGAAGTCGCGCAGGCCGCGCTCGAAGACGGGGTCGTCGACGCGGCAGTTGGTCATGTAGGTGAAGGGCACCTGGAAGCGGCGCAGGACCTTGCCGGTCGCGAACAGGCCGCACTGGGTGTCGCGCAGGCGGGTGCCGTCGGGCTCGGGGCGCTCGTCGAGCGGGCCCCAGAGCAGGACCGGCTTGCCGAGGTCCTTGGCGAGGCGTGCGCAGATGAACTCGGTGCCGAAGTTGCAGTGCGGCAGGAAGAGGCCGTCGACGCCCGCGGCGCGGAACTTCTCGAGCGCCTTGACGCGGTCGTCCTCGTCGAAGAGGAGGCCCTCCTCGTTGATGTCGTCGATGTCGACGAACTCGATGCCGAGCTCGACGAGCTTGTCGGCGATGATCTTGCGGTACTTGCGCGCGTCGGGCGCCGAGAAGATGCTGCGGCGCGTGGGCGCATAGCCGATCTTGATGGTGTCCATCCCTCTCTCCTAACTAAACTTTCCGACCTGCGATTCCGTTCGTTTAACGGCTGTTCGCAGACTTTGTTTTGCCTGTCTACGTTGCGTTTCCGATAATAGGAAGAGAGCAGGGCCCGACCGTCGCCAATCGGATTTACTAAATCTTTCGAACTAAATCGAACGGCGTTTTACAGTCGGGCTAGAACACGAGGGAAAGGATTGGGCTCATGAAGGTGACGGCACGCGACGTGGCACGCGAGGCAGGGGTCTCCCCCGCCACCGTCTCGCTCGTCTTCAGGAACAAGCCCGGCGTCGGGCGCGAGACCCGCAACCGAGTCATGAAGTGCGCACAGCGCCTTGGGTTCGAGTACGACGCACCCGACCAGATGCGCTCGACGAGCACGATTCTCTTGATCGTTTACAAGCGCCACGGCGAGGTCGTCGGCGACACGCCGTTCTTCGAGACGCTCATCAAGGGCGTCTCAGACGCGACCTACAAGCACGGCTACCACCGCCTCTCGGTCTCGTACTTCTACGCGCACGAGAACGAGCGGGAGCAGATCAAGGCGCTGCGTTCGGTCAAGTGCGCGGGCATCATCCTACTCGCCACCGAGGCCCTGGCGCCCGACATCTCCCAGTTCGAGCGTCTGGGGGTGCCCGTCGTCCTTCTCGACAGCTGGTTCCCGACCAAGCGCCTCGACTCCGTCGTCATCGACAACACGCGCGCGGCCTGGGAGGCCGTCCGCTACCTCTCCGCCCGCGGCCACCGCTCGATCGGCTACCTGCACGCAGGCGTCTCGATCCGCAACTTCCTCGAGCGCCAGGAGGGCTTCTACTCCGCCGTGCGCTCGATGGAGGTCGAGGACAACGCGCCCATGCACGTGGTACGCGTCGGCGCGAGCACCGAGAGCGCCTACGACGGCATGAACGCCTACCTCGACACCAACCCCGAGCTCTGCACGGCCTACTTCGCCGACAACGACATCATCGCGGTCGGCTGCATGCGCGCCCTGCAGGAGCACGGCATCCGCATCCCCGAGGACGTCTCGATCATCGGCTTCGACGACACCATCCACTGCACCATGGTCACCCCGCACCTCTCGACCATGGGCGTGTCGAAGGAGGCCATGGGCGAGCTCGCCGTGAAGCGCCTGGTTGACCGCATCAAGGGCGACATGCTGGGCGAGGTCATCCGCGTCGCGGTGCTGCCGACCATCGTCGAGCGCGAGAGCGTCTGCACCCTAGCCGAGTAACCACCGGGGCCGCGCTGCGCCCGGCGAAGCATACGAGAGAAGGAGACAGGAGAACATGGGATTCATCAGCAACCTGCTTGAGCGCAGCAAGGCCCCCGAGCGCCCGGCCGCGCTCGACGTCGAGCCCGGCGAGAACATCGTGCTCGCGCCCGTCAGCGGCCGCGTCGAGGGAGTCGAGACGCTGCCCGACCCGGTGTTCGCGGGCGAGGTCATGGGGCGCACTCTGGCCATCTGGCCGAGCGAGGGCAGGCTCTTCTCGCCCGTTTCGGGCACCGTGGTGAGCGCCATGCCGCACGCCGTGGGCATCGCGGGCGACGACGGCGTCGAGGTCCTCATCCACGTGGGCATCGACACCGTCGAGATGGCCGGCGACGGCTTCACTCTGTTCGCGGGCAAGGGCGACCACGTGCGCGCCGGCGAGCCCCTCATGTGCTTCGACCGCGAGAAGATCCAGGCGGCCGGCCACCACGACGTCATCATGACGATCGTGACCAACTCCGACGAGTACCCCGAGGCCGCCGTAGTCGCCACCGACACCGTGACGGCGGGCTCCGCGGGCATCAAGACCAAGTAGACGGACGAAAGGGACACGACAGATGGGATTTCCCAAGGGATTCTATTGGGGCGGCGCGACGGCCGCCAACCAGTACGAGGGCGCATGGAACGTGGACGGCAAGGGCGACAGCCTGCCCGACCACATGAGGGGCGGCAGCTTCGAGACGCCGCGCCAAATCGACGCCACACTTGACGCCGGTGCGCTCTACCCGAGCCACGAGGCCACCGACTTCTACCACCACTATGAGGAGGACATCGCGCTCTTCGCCGAGATGGGCTGGAACATCTTCCGCATGTCGATCAACTGGACGCGCATCTTCCCGACCGGCGAGGAGACCGAGCCCAACGAGGAGGGCCTCGCGTTCTACGAGCGCGTGTTCGACTGCTGCCTCGCGCACGGCATCACGCCGCTCGTGACCATCTCGCACTACGAGCTGCCCTACCACCTCGTCGAGAAGTACAACGGCTGGGCGAGCAGCGAGCTCATCGACCTCTACTTCCGCTATGGCAAGTCCCTTCTCGACCGCTTCAGTGGCAAGGTCAAGCACTGGCTGACGTTCAACGAGATCAACGTGGCGGGCGCACCCTTCGGCGCGGCGCTGTCGCTGGGCACCGTGCAGGGCTACACCGGCACGATGGCCGACCTGCCCAATGACATCAACCTGCGCATGAACGCCCTGCACAACCAGCTGGTGGCATCGGCGAAGCTCGTCAAGTACGCCCACGAGGCGCACCCCGGCACCATGATGGGCAACATGGACTGCTTCATCCTGAGCTACCCCGAGACTTGCGACCCCGCCGACCAGTGGGCCAACCTCGAGGGCATGCGCTACTTCAACTGGTACTCCTCCGACGTCCAGGCGCGTGGCGCGTACCCCTCGTGGGCGAGGCGCATGTGGGCCGAGCGCGGCATCGAGATCGAGATGCAGCCCGGCGACGAGGAGCTGCTGCGCGAGGGCACGATCGACTTCTACACGCTCTCGTACTACATGAGCAACGTCGTGGGCACGCACGGCACGCTTGAGGAGTCGGCCGGCAACATGACCCAGGGCGGCAAGAACCCGTACCTCGAGAGCTCCGAGTGGGGCTGGCAGATCGACCCGACGGGCCTGCGCATCGCCCTCAACGAGATCTGGGACCGCTACCAGCTGCCGATCATGGTGGTCGAGAACGGCTTCGGCGCGAAGGACGAGGTCGAGGCCGACGGCTCGATCCACGACGACTACCGCATCAGCTACCTGCGCAAGCACGTGGCCGCCATGCGCGAGGCCGTCGACGACGGCGTGGGGCTCATCGGCTACACCTGGTGGGGCCCGATCGACGTCGTGAGCGCCGGCACCGGCGAGATGCGCAAGCGCTACGGCTTCATCTACGTCGACAAGCACGACGACGGCACGGGCACGCTGGCCCGCAGCCGCAAGGACAGCTTCTTCTACTACCAGAAGGTCATCGCGAGCAACGGCGAGGACCTGGACTAGCGCTGCCGAGAAGAGCATGCGCCCTTGCTGGGGGCCGGCCCGCGTGGTTGGCCCCCTTTTCATATGACGGCGCGGTGCGGGGCACGGCGGCACGCTCCTCTCGCCCGGTCGACATAGGAGTCGGCGGCGCCACCGGGAGGAAGGTGACGCCGCCAAGGAGTGGAGGGCGATGTTGCGAGCGCGGTCGCGCCAGGGGCCGGGGTCGCTACTGCGACTTTCGCTGGAGGCCGCACCACTGCCAGACGGTGACGGGGCGGCCGTCGACCATGACGCGCGAGCCGTCGAGGTCGGTCTTGGGGTAGTCGTCGTAGAGCGGGACCCAGACCATGTGTCCCATGTGGCGCAGGTGGCAGCCGTCGTCGTCGGTGTAGCGGCCGGAGAGGTCCTCGACGTGGTCGTAGTAGGTGAGGTGGACGTCAGTCGCGCCGGCGGCCTTGAGGCGGTGGTAGATGGGAAGGGCCGTCTGCGTGGGATCGACGATCTCGTCGTCGTCGCTGTGGACGAACCAGATGTGCTGGCCCTTGAGGCGGTCGAGGTACTCGTCGGTGACGTTGCGGCTGTAGAACGGCGAGCACGCGGGCACGGCCGCGGCGTAGAAGTCCGGGTAGTCGATGATCTGGCGCATGGTCATGAAGCCGCCGTTGGAGTCGCCGCCGACGTAGATGCGGTCGGGGTCGATGTCGTGCGAGGCCACCACCGCGTCGACGCAGGCCTTGACCGCCTTGGTGTAGATGGAAACGTTCGTCTGGGCGATGGGCGTCACGCCGTCGTCCATCCAGTACGTGGGACAGGTCGGCGCCAGCACGTAGGCGGCCCCGCCCATGACGTCCTGCACGTGCTCGGACGAGAGGCCCGTGACCTTGTTGCCGCAGATGGTGACGAACGGGTCGTCGCCACCCTCCCCCGCGCCGTGAAGCCACACGATGAGCGGGAGCTTCTGGGGAAGCGGCTCCTTGGCGCCGAAGGGCGAGGCCGTGCGACGCGCGTTGACCTTCTGCACGTCGGGCGAGAAGAGCGCGTAGTGCATGTCGATGCCGTCGAAGGTGCCGAAGCCGGTGGTATCCCAGCCTTCGAGCTCGGGGAAGATGTCGCCCGCGCACTCGTCGAACACGAGACCGACGACCTTCTCGCCGGGCTCGCTTCCCGGCAGGGCCTTGAGCTGCGTGATGCGGTAGTTGGCAATCCTGCGCTTGGTGCCCATCACGTTGCCGTCGAAGCGCTTGGAGAGGCGCTCCTCGATCAGGTCGAAGGCCACGTGCGAACCCCTGTCCGCGGGCCTTCCCGCCTCGTCGCACACGTAGGCGGCCTCGACGGTGGGATATCCCTTGGAGGGTCGGGCCACCGGGTCGCCGTGATGCTCCCTCGAGAGGGCGACCTCGCCGGTCTCGGGGTCGATGCGCTCCACGTAGACCCCGAAGCTCGCGTCGTCGACGTCGTTCGCGCCGACCTCGACGGGCAGGTCGACGATGACCTTCCTGATCCACGCACCCATGTCTCCCGCAACGCTCAGCGTCTTGTATGTCGCGCCCATGCATGCCTCCGTATCCGCGCGCCTTGGCGGCGCCCGCTCGATGTGACCCTTTAGGAACAGCCCCTACACTACGGGAAGGAAAGCCCTTCTCAAGCGTCTGCTTAAGTTAAGACTGCATTTTAGTAAACGTCGTAGTGACACGTGCGGGATGTTCGGCGCAGTATCGCGTGCGCGGGGTGCGAGCCACCGGAAGTGCCCTAAACTGTTGTCCCTAAGACAACACCGGCCTTACGGCCGCACACGATAGGACCAGCATGAACCTCGCACAGGCACTCGAACACGCAAACGCCCTCGCCTTCCCCGGCTTCCTCATGGATGACGGCGCGCTCACCGACGAGCGCAGGAAGAACGAAGAGGCCATCACCGCGCTTCTGGACGCCTGGTGGAGCGCGCCAGCGGGACAGGAGCCCTTCTCGTTCGGCATCATCCAGAACCTCGCAGACCAGAACCGCATCATCTGCGACAAGTACGGCGCCAGCCGCCTGCGTGACACCAACGGCTCGAACCTCGCCCGCAAGCTCTCCGACGAGGACCTCATCCGCTCCGTGGCGACCATGCAGCACCGCAGCATGGATGAGGTCGCCGCGACCGCTGGCCCCATGGTGCAAGACCTCGGCATCGCCTACACCGAGGCGCCCGTCTCGGGAACCATCATGGGCATCGACATCGAGACCACCGACCGCTACCCCGACCGCGGCTACATCATCAACCTGGGCATGGAGTTCATGGACCTCACCCCCAAGGCAAAGCCGCACGACGGCCACACGGCCTACTTCGGCATTCCCGCCCAGTACGAGCAGGAGGGCGTGCCCCTGTCCGACATCCACCAGATCACCTGGTCGGACCTCAAGGGCAAGCGGCCCTTCCGCGAGGCCAAGCGCGAGCAGGAGGCGCTTCTCACCGCGTTCAAGGCGTTCCCCATCATGGCGCACAACGCCGCGTTCGAGGACTCCTGGCTCTGCATGCACCTCAACGGCTACGCAGAGGCGCGCAAGTCCGGCCAGATCGTGATTATCGACTCACGTGACATCTGCCGCCGCTGCGACCCCGAGTACAAGACCCTGCCTCACGACTCCCGACCGGCGGCGCTCGAGAGCTGGGCCAAGAGGCGCGGCGTCCTGGGAGCCGACGAGGCCGAGCGCCACTTGGGCCTTGACGACGTCGACCTCATGTTCAAGACGGTACAGGCCGAGTTCAAGGAGAGGAACATGTTCCTCTAGGGTCAGGCATCCTCCGATACCAGAGAGAACCGCAGCTTGAGGGCGATTATGCGGCGCACGGACTCGTCCAGGCGCTCCTGCGAGAGCTCGCCCGAGTCAAGAGCGTCGAGCACGCCCCGGTAGGCCTCGTCGAAGTCGACAGGGGTCAGGATGAGGTCACATCCCGCCGCCAGCGCGGCTACGCCCTGGCAGTCCTTCCTGACCCACGTCGCAACGGCACCCATGTCGAGCGAGTCGGTAATGACGACGCCCTCGTATCCCATCTGGGACCTCAGGAGGCCCTGCACCATGACCGAAGAGAGCGATGCGGGCGTCTTGTCCCCCACGACCGCGGGACAACTGAGGTGGCCCACCATCACCATGGGAACGTCGCTCTCGATGGCGGCGGCGAACGGCCTCAGCTCGAGCGCCTTGAGCTCGTCGAGGTCCTTGCCCAAGGAGATCATCTGCTCGTGAGAGTCGCCCTGGGCGTTGCCAATGCCGGGAAAGTGCTTGGCGCAGCAGCAGATGCCACCCTCGCAGAAGGCCTCGATCTGCGCCGAGGCCATCGCCGACACCACGTCCGGGTCCGACCCGAAGGAGCGTAGCGCCATGCTCGAGTTCGCCGGGTCACTCACCACGTCACACACCGGGGCGAAGTCGACCCCGAAGCCGTAGCCGCCCAGGTAGGCGGCAATCGTGGCCGCCGCGTCGCGCGCGCGGGCGGGATCTCCCGTCTGCCCGACGTCGCTCATGTTGCCGACGTTGGCGATGTCGAAGGCCGGGTTCGAGGCAACGCGTGAGACCGTGCCTCCCTCCTCGTCCACGGCAACGAGCGGCACCAGACCGGCGGCAGCCTCGCGCCCCAGGGACTTGAGGCGCGCGACCAGCTCCTCGGTCTGTGCGGGATCGACAAGGTTCGAGGCCGAGAGAATCAGGCCTCCCACGGGATGGGCGCCCAGTGCCTCGCGCGTCGCGTCGCCGGCGGAGGTCTGCGTGCCCACGCCCGTGAGCGCCTCGGGATGGACCACGAACAGCTGCGCGACCTTCTGCTCGCGCGAGAGAGAAGAGAGGAGCCGCCCGACCTTCTGGTCGAGAGGCTCCCCCACCTCGCCGCCCTCACGGGCGTCCTCGGCGTCATTCGCATTCTGTCCGCAGGCGCTCAGACCGCAGGTCGCGGCCGTGGACGCAGCAAGCGCGGATGCCGCCACGAAGCTCCTGCGGGATAGTGACCATGACGTGGCGCTGTACTGCATGACCTGCCTCCTGACGGACGCGGCGGCCCGTCCGGCCGCCACGACCACCAGTCTAGCAAACGATCTTCGCCCTACATGAGCTCGCTGACCTCGCGCGCGAACTCGACGGGGTCGTCAATCGGCATGCCCTCGACCAGCAGCGCCTGGTTGTAGAGGATGTCGCCGTAGAGCTTGAGGCGGTTCTCGTCGCCCGCGTCCTTGGCGGCGACGAGCTTGCCGAAGACGGGGTGAGCGGCGTTGAGCTCGAGCACGCGCTGGGCCTTGGGAGCCTTGCCGGCATCGGGACCCTGCTCGAGGACGCGCTCCATCTCGAGCGAGACGGGGCCCTCGGACGAGATGCGGGCGGGCGCGTCGCCCAGCTGGGCGGCAACCTTGACGCTGGAGACCTTGTCGCCCAGGTCCTTGGCCATCTGCTCGAAGAGGTCCTTGTTCTTCTCGCTGGCCTCCTCGGCCTCCTTCTTCTCCTCGTCGGTCGCGAGGTCGAGGTCCGCGGCGCTCACGTTGGCGAACTCGACGTCACGGGCGTCGGTGCCCTTGTTCTCGGAGTCGCCGGCGACGGCGTCCACGTGGTAGCTGCGCATGAACTGGAACATGAACTCGTCCACGTCCTGTGTGCACAGCAGGACGTCGTAGCCGTGGTCGAGCGCGGTCTTGACGATGGGCATCTTCGAGAGGCGCTCGCGGTCGTCGCCGGCGGCGTAGTAGACCTTGTCCTGGCCGTCTGCCATGGCGGCGGCGTACTCCTTGAGCGTCACCATCTTCTGCTTGCGCGCGGACCAGAAGAGAAGCAGGTCGGCAAGGTCAGACGCCTTCGAGCCGTAGCTGCTGTAGATGCCGAACTTGAGGCCGCGACCGAAGTTGTCAAAGAACTTCTCGTATGCCTCGCGGTCGTTGTCGCGCATGGACTCGAGCTCGGAGTGGATCTTCTTCTCGACGCGACGGGCGATGGCACGCAGCTGGGAGTTCTGCTGCAGGGTCTCGCGGCTGATGTTGAGGGTCACGTCGGGGCTGTCAACGATGCCGCGGACGAAGTTGTAGTAGTCGGGCAGGAGGTCTGCGCACCTCTCCTGGATCAGGACGTTGGAGGTGTAGAGCGCCAGGCCCTTCTCGTAGTCCTTGCTGTAGAGGTCGAACGGGGCCTCGGACGGGATGAAGAGCAGCGCGTCATAGCTCAGCGCGCCCTCGGCGTGGAACGAGACCGTGCGCGCGGGGTCGCTCCACTCGTGGAAGGTCGACTTGTAGAACTCGTTGTAGTCCTTCTGCTCGACGTCGGAGGAGCGCTTCTTCCAGATCGGGGTCATCGAGTTGATGGTCTCGAGTTCCTCGTAGCTCTCGTACTGGGGCTTGTAGTCGTCGCCGGCATCCTCGGGCTTGGGCAGCTCGCGGGACTTCTGGACCATCATCTGGACCGGGTAGCGCACGTAGTTGGAGTACTGCTTGACCAGCTCGCGGAGCTTCCACTCGCTCAGGTACTGGTCGGTGTCGTCCTCGTCGGTCGACGGACGCAGATACAGGGTGATGACGGTGCCGTGGGCACCCTCGCCGGAGAGGTCCTCGGGCAGCTGGTCGGCAGCAACCTCCTCGATGGTGTAGCCCTTCACGCCGTCAGACTCCCAAGCGTGGGCGACGTCCTCGCCATAGGCGCGGCTGACGACGCGCACCTTGTCGGCGACCATGAAGCTGGAGTAGAAGCCGACGCCGAACTGGCCGATGATGTCGACGTCCTCGCCCTGGTGGTCGGAGTTCTCCTCCTTGAACTGCTCAGATCCGGAGTGCGCGATGGTGCCCAGGTTCTTGTCGAGCTCGGCCTCGGTCATGCCGATGCCGTTGTCGCTCACGCTGATGGTGCGGGCGTCCTTGTCAAACGCCAGGCGCACGGCCAGCTCACCCTCAACGTTGACGTCCTTCTGGGTGAGGCTCTCGAACGAGAGCTTGTCCAGCGCGTCGGACGCGTTGGAGATGAGCTCCCTCAGGAAGATCTCCTTGTTGGTGTAGATCGAGTTGATCATGAGGTCGAGGAGCTTCTTGCTCTCGGTCTTGAACTGCTTCATGCCGCACTACTTCCCTTCAACAGCGATTCCAAGTACGCGCAGCCCCTGGCATGGGCGGCGCGAGGCGTATACGCAATGACAAATACCCCACTTGGAAAATCGTATACAGAGGAGAAGATAAAATCTATGTCACTTGCACTTAGGTCTGCAACGCGCGAGCGTCGGGCACGCGGTCGCGAGGCGCGGGCTGCGACCTAGCGCGGCAGGACGGGAGGACGACGCAGATCCTCGGGGGCAAGCCCGATCATCTTGAGGAAGGCCGCGCCGCTGACGATGGCGGTGCCGTACTGGCGCGCCTTGCGGACCTTCGCGCTCTCGCGGCCCTCGAGGTCAACCAGGAGGGTCACGCGCTTGGTCACGCCGTTGTGCAGCTTGCCGCCGTGCTCGAGGGCCAATATCTCGCAGTCGCGCTTGGGAAACTCGAAGGTGTTGCCCGTGAAGCAGAGCAGCTGCCCGTCGAGCTCGTGGGCTATGGGCTCGGCCGAGAGGTCGCGCGCGTCGACGGAGCGCGAGGCCGCGTCGCGGATGATTGCCTGGTAGCAGTCGCTGGTGGCGCGGGCGTCGGCCCACGCGCGGTGCGCCTCCTCGTTCTGGATGCCGTAGTACGCGCAGATGGCGTTGAGGTTTGAGGGCCGTCCCACGAGCCTTCGGTAGAGCACCATGGTGTCATGCGAGCCGTTCTGGGTCACGCGCGGCATGCCCAGGCGCTCGGCCGCGCGGTCCATGAACGGGTTGTCGAACGAGACGATGTTCTGCCCCACGAGAGGAAGCTCGCCCACGAAGTCCAGAAACGCCGCGTACACCTCGGCTTCCGTCGGGGCGCCCACGAGCATCTGGTCCGAGATGTGGTTGACGGCGTAGGCGCCCGGGGATACGCACATGCCCTCGGGCAGCGCCACGAAGCTCGAGAAGACCTCGTCCTCGTAGCCGTCGATCACGCGGACCGCGCCGACCTCGATGATGCGGCAGTCCGAGCCGAGCCCCGTGGTCTCGAGGTCATAGCAGACGTACGAGCGTGGAAGCGAGCGCGCGTTGACGGTCTCGTACCGTCGGATGCTGTAGGGCATGGGACTCCTCCTGTCGTCTTCTGGGCACATTCTGCCACAAGGGGCCGACATAAAAGGAGTGCGCCCGTGCGGGGTGTTGGCACGGGCGCAAGCGATGCTAGTTTACGGCGCGCCTCAACGACGGAATCGGACAATTCCTTTAGGCGGCAGAACATACCCCTTACGCGGTAACGTGACGCGGCGAGTGGCAGACCCCTATAATGCAACAGGAACCACGACCCGAAGGGACATTAATATGGCAACCATCGAAGACGTATACGACTTCCTCAAGAACGAGTCCCCCACCTACTTCCTGGCAACCGCCGACGGCTCGCAGCCGCGCGTGCGTCCCTTTGGCACGGTCGACCTGTTTGAGGGGCACCTGTACATCCAGACCGGCAAGTCCAAGGACGTCTACAAGCAGATCCTCGCGAACCCCAAGGTCGAGCTCTGCGCCTGGAAGGGCCCCAAGTGGCTGCGCGTCTCGGGCGAGCTCGTGCCCGACGACCGCGTAGCGGCCAAGCGCCACATGCTCGACGCCTACCCCAGCCTGCGCGACATGTACGACGAGAACGACGAGAACACCATCGTCCTGTACTTCAAGGACGCGTGTGCGACTTTCAGCACGTTCGGCCCCGAGCCGAACGAGGTCGCAAGGTTCTAGCCTCGCGATCCACGGACGCGAACGGACGACGGGGCATGCGAGGGGGTGCTTCCCCAAGAGGCGCGACCGTCCTGGCCCGCGCTAGGCGACGCCCTCCACGCAGATCCAGTCGGTCCCGGGCCTCACGTGCACAGTGACGTCGGAGAACCCGGCGGCCACGAACAGGTCGCGATACTCCTGAGGCGTCAGCACGGTAAGGTGGTACTTCTCGATGTTGTCGAGCACCTGGCGGGACAGGCCCTCCTTGCGGTAGACGTCCGCGACCAGCATGAAGCTTCCCTCCCGCTTGAGCACGCGGCGCACCTCGCGGAGGCTCTCGAGGGGGTCAGGCCAGAAATAGAAGCTCTCGACGGTCGTGATGAGGTCGAAGCTCGCGTCGTCGAATGGCAGGTCCTCGACGGAGGCCTGGACCACGCGCATGCTGCCCGCCTCGATCATGTCCGCGTTGAGGCGGCGGGACTCCTCGCAGGAGACCTCGCTGTAGTCGACGCCCACGACGACCCCGCTGCCCGGCCCCATCCTGTCGAGGATGCGGCGCATGGTGGCGCCACCGCCGCAGCCGATGTCCAGGGCGGTCGCGCTCGAGTCGAAGTCGAGGTAGTCAAGGGCCCAGTTGGTCACGTCCGCATGGCTCCTGTTCATGCGCTGGAGCATCATCGAGCCGCTCTCCCCCGTAGGGCGGGCGGGGTTGCCCTCGTCGGTAACGCGACGTTCCTCGGCGGTGCGAAGCGCGTCGAGCTCGGCGGATCCCGCCCGCTTGCGGGCCTCGGGTTCCTGTGAAGTCATCTGGGTCATGCCACTCCTTTCAGGGTAGACAACGTGATTCTATACGACGCGCCATCCCAAGTCGCCAGCATTCGCAGGGAAGGCGCGAAGCCGCCGAGGTCTACGACGGAACCCGCGTCGCCTTGCAGGCAGCCCTCCGCGACGGCCTCGCGCCAGACTGGCGCCCCAGTTTTGAGAGCAACCCACAAGGTCACCGTGCAAGAATCACCTCTCCGCAACGACGAAGGGAGCAGAGATGATTCTGTACAAGAGCGAGCAGCGAGTGCTGGGCAGGAGCGACTGCCTGCAAATTCTTTCGCAAGCCGAGAAGGACCATCCCGACGCCTTCGAGCGTGCTCGTGACCACTTCGTGGCCTTCGTCGACCCCGCGGCGTACTACAAGCCCTACCCCACCGTCGCGGAGATAAACGCCGTGAACTCCGCCTTCACCGAATGGGTTCTGTTCGACTTCGACTTCGCGCAGGCCACAGCCGCTGAGCGCGCGGGCGAGCCTCTCCCGGAGGCGCCCCAGACGCTCGTCGAGGCGTACGCGCAGGGCGACGCCACGGTGAAGGAGCTGGCCAGGACGCAGTTCTTCTCGACGTTCTGGGTCATCGCCCAAGACCCCAAGCGCAAGCTGAGCGTCATGAGGGAGACGCGGACCTGCCGCGACTTCGAGGTCTCGTGCGACCTGATCTCGACGAGGCGCAACTGGACCTCGGGGACGGTCAACGCCCGCATCGCCAGCGTGGGAGGGCGCTGGGTCTCGTGCGGGCGCTGCCTCTCGCACGACAGCGCCCCCTCCGAGCCGCAGCCGGCGTGCATGACGCAGACCGATCCCGAGCGCGAAAGCTCGCGCTTCATCGAGCTCGTGCGGGAGCTCGAGGGCGTGAACGGCCGCTTCGTGGCAACGGCGCGCGCAGAGTCCTTCTGGCCCGCTTAACGCGCGGCACGAAAGGGCCCGGCGGCCGCCGCGGGGCGTACCGTCGGGCCTGGGACCCTGCCTATGTCAGCGTGTCCGCCTAGGGACGCCCCTACAGGTTGCCCGCATTCACCACGGGCTGAGCCTCGGACTCGCCGCAGAGGACGACCATGAGGTTGGTCACGAACTGCGCCCTGCGCTCGTTGTCGAGCTCGACGACGCTCTCCTCAGACAGCCTCTCGATGGCCATGTCGACCATGGAGACGGCGCCCTCGACAATCTTCTTGCGCGCGGCGATGACGGCCTCGGCCTGCTGGCGGCGCAGCATGGCCTGGGCGATCTCGGGCGCGTAGGCAAGGTGCGTCAGGCGGGCGTCGTCGACGGCGACGCCCGCGGGGGCGAAGCGGATGCTCAGCTCCTCCTTGAGTGCAGCGGAGACCTCCTCGATGTTGCTCCTCAGCGTGATGGATTCGGCGTTCTCGTCGTCGTCCTCCATGTGGTCGTAGGCGTACACGCTGGCGACGTGGCGAAGGGCCGTCTCGGTCTGCATCGCAACGAAGCTCTCGTAGTCGTCGACGTCGAACAGGGCCTTGGCGGTGTCCTGGACGCGCCAGACCACGACGGTCGCGATCTCGATGGGGTTGCCCATCTTGTCGTTTACCTTGAGGGGCTCGCCGTTGAGCGTGCGGGCGCGCGTCGAGACCTTGGAGCTCCCGTTTGCGCCCAGGCTCTTGGCGTAGAACGGGTTGGCCCAGCGCAAGCCCTCGTCACGCACGGTGCCCACGTACTCGCCAAACAGGACGCAGGCGCGCGCCTGACCAGGCTGCAGCGTGAAGAAGCCGTTCGACACCAGGAAGGACGCGACGAGGAACACCAGGAATATCAGGAGGTAGAGGAAGTCGTCCCCGTCCGAGGCGATGAACCTGAGGAAGCTCACCACCGTCGCAAGGAACAGGACGACGTTCGCGAAGAGCATGAGCCATCCGCTCTCGCTGTCGAGGTGCCTTTCATTACTCATATCAAATCACTCCTTTTGGCCGGCTCCCGAACCGCCTCGTGCGGAGGGGCGACCGGCTTAGGTCAGACAAGGATTCTAGCGAAGCGGTAATCCGCGCGCCATATGACTTTTGTCACAGAAGCCTTCCGGGCTCCCGCACGCCCACCGGCTCGCCCGCGTTAGTCGGCGGGAAAGACGATACCGGCCGACTGGCGCGCCCTGGTCTGCACCCTGCTGACCGCAAGCGAGAGCTCAAGAGCCTCGCGCGAGCGAGAAAGGCCCGCATTCCCGGCCGCGTAGTCTTCTGCGAATTCGAGGAACTCCGACTCCCACTGGATCTGGGGGTTGCGGTCGACGGTCTCCTCGCGGCCGTCGTTGAGGCACAGCGTCACGGGGCCCACCTGGCTGGGAGGCGTCCGGAGGCTCAGGTAGCCGTCGTCGCCCTGGATGGTCTGGACGAGCGGGGCGGCGCTGTCCTTCGCGCAGGCGCAGACCGCCTTGAAATCACCGTAGTCGAGCAGCGCAACGCCCGAGGTGTCTATCCCCCGCTGGACGTTGGCTTCGTAGCGAACGCCAGATGGCTCGCCGAACAGCCCTACGGCAAACGCGAGGCAGTACAGTCCCAGGTCCATCAGCGCACCGCCGGACTTCTTCGGGTCGAAGACGGGAAGCACTTCTCCCCTGCGGAAGGCGTCGTAGCGGCTGGAGTACTGGCTGTAGTTCAGGAGGGCCAGGCGCACGCTGCCGATGCGTGGGAGCAGCTCGCGCAGCGCCTTGAAGTTGGGCTGGTGGTAGACGGTGGTCGCCTCCCACAGGAAGAGCCCGCGCTCGCGGGCCTCGCGGGCGAGGTCCTCGGCCTCCCGGGCGTTGGACGCGAGAGGCTTCTCGACGATGACGCTCTTGCCAGCGCGCAGGCAGCGAAGGACGTGCTCGTGGTGAAGGTGGTTGGGCGTGGCCACGTAGACGACCTCGGCGCAGGTCAGCGCGAGCATCCGTCCGAGGTCGACGTGCGGCTCTCCCCCGAGCTCCTGGGTGACCGCCTGCGCCTTTTGGAGGGACGTGCCCGCGACGTCGGACACCTCCCATCCCCACGAGGCCAGGTGCGGCCCGACCATGCGGACGATCATTCCCGTTCCTACGACGGCGACCTTCATGGGGACTCCTCTCGACTGGGCTGCGTGGTGATCATGCGACGATTATCCCATGGCCGGCGGCGCGACAAAGCAAGAAGGACACGGAAGAGCGGCCCCGGCGGCAACTGGAATGAATTCGCCGCCGGGGCCGTGGATGCCTCGCGCCGAGCTGCGGCACGAGGCGAAGAAAGAGGGGGCTCTCTCTAGAACTCCAGGTTTGTTCCGCTTTGCTTGTCGAAGAGGTGAATGGCGTTGCCGGAGAACGCGTAGTTGACGGACTCGCCCACGTTGTGGCGATGCGCGACGGTGGGATCGGTCGCGTCCATGGTGTTGACCACGGCGACGACGTCCTGTCCGAGCGAGGACATGTGCAGGTGCACCGAGGAGCCCATCATCTCGGACACGTCGACGGTACCGGTGAGCGAGGGCATGTCGGGCGTGGCGAGCGTGATGTGCTCGGGACGCACGCCCAGGGTAACCTTCTGGGAGCCGACGCCCTTGGCCCTGAGATTGCCCTGCTTCTCCTCGCTGGGCGCGACCTCGAAGCCACCGAGCCTGACGACATAGGAGTCGCCCGTGCGGACCAGGTCCGCGTCGAAGAAGTTCATCTGCGGGACGCCGATAAAGCCTGCGACGAAGAGGTTCGCGGGGTGGTCGAACACCTCGTGCGGGGTGCCGATCTGCTGGGCAATGCCGTCCTTCATGATGACGATGCGGTCGCCCAGGGTCATGGCCTCGGTCTGGTCGTGTGTGACGTAGATGAAGGTGGTGTCGATCTTCTGGCGCAGCTTGATGATCTCGGCGCGCATCTGGTTGCGCAGCTTGGCGTCGAGGTTCGAGAGCGGCTCGTCCATCAGCAGGACCTTGGGCTCGCGGACGATGGCGCGGCCGATGGCGACGCGCTGGCGCTGGCCGCCCGAGAGCGCCTTGGGCTTGCGATCGAGGTACTCGGTGATGCCCAGGGTCTCCGCCGCCTCGCGCACCTTGCGGTCGATCTCGTCCTTGGGGAGCTTGCGCAGCTTGAGTGGGAACGCCATGTTCTCGTAGACGGACATGTGGGGATAGAGGGCATAGCTCTGGAAGACCATGGCAATGTCGCGGTCCTTGGGGGCGATGTCGTTCACGACCTTGCCGCCAATGGCGATCTCGCCCGCCGTGATGTCCTCCAGGCCGGCGATCATGCGCAGCGTGGTCGACTTGCCGCAGCCGGAAGGTCCGACCAGCACGATGAACTCGCGGTCGGCGACGTCCAGGTTGAAGTCCTTGACGACCAGGACGCCCTCGTCGGTGACGTTCGCGGGCCTTTCGGCCTTGGCGCCCCTGCCCTTGCGGCTCTTGCGCTCGTTGTTCGGATAGACCTTCTTGATGTGCTTGAAGCTCACCTCTGCCATGGCTAGCTCGCGCTCCTTCCATACATGCGAGTCATCGAGGCAATGCGCTCGCTGAGCTCTGACGTTATCTGACCCGGCAGCAGTCTCCACTGCCAGTTTCCCCCAAGCGTGCCGGGGGTGTTGGTTCTGGCCTCGGTGCCAAGACCGAGGTAGTCCTGCATCTGCGCGACGAAGAGCGTGGCGACGCTCGACATGCCGCCCCTCACAAAGCCCCAGACAAAGCCCTCTTCGGCGTTGAGCCCCAGATACCTCTGGGCACGCTCGACGTCGGCGGGGTCGGCCTCCTCCCTCCAGCCCATGAGCGTCTGGTTGTCGTGCGTGCCGACATAGCAGGTGCTGTTGCGCTCGTAGCTGTGGGGAAGAAAGAGGCTCTGGTCGCGCGAGTCGAAGGCGAACTCGAGCACCTTCATGCCGGGGAAGCCGGAGTCCTCCAGAAGTCGCTCGACCTCGGGCGTGTGGTAACCCAGGTCCTCGGCGATGAACTCGACCTTGGGAAACGCCCTCTTGAGCGTCCCGACCAGGCCCATTCCGGGCCCCTTCACCCAACGGCCCCCGCGCGCCGTCTTCTGGCCGTAGGGCACGGCGTAGTACGACTCGAAGCCGCGGAAGTGGTCGATGCGGATCACGTCGTAGAGCCTGGAGGCACCTTCGATGCGACGCTTCCACCAGCCGTAGCCGTCGGCCTCCATCGCGTCGTAGTCGTACAGCGGGTTGCCCCAGAGTTGCCCGTCGGCGCTGAAGCTGTCGGGCGGCACGCCCGCGACCTCCACGGGGATGTTCTTCCGGTCGAGCTGGAACCACTGGGGCTCGGCCCAGACGTCGGAGGAGTCAAGCGCCACGTAGATGGGAAGGTCGCCGATGATGCCGACGCCCTTCTCGCCCGCGTAGGAGCGCAGCGCCTCCCACTGGCGGAAAAACAGGTACTGGACGTACACGTTGAAGTCCACCTGGTCGGCGAGCTTCGCGCGGTAGCCCGCGACGGCCTCGGGCTCGCGCATGCGGATGGCCTCGTCGGGCCACTCGAGCCACGAGACCATGCCGAAGTGGCGCTTGATGGCCATGAACAGGGCGTAGTCCTCGAGCCACGACACGTTCTTCGAGCGGAAGCGCGTCACGTCCCCCCGGTCACGCTCGAAGCCGCGCTCGAAGGCAAGCCTCAGGACGGAGGCGCGGCTCTTGTAGAGAAGGGCGTAGTCGACGCTGCTGGGGTCGTCTCCCCAGTCGGGGGTGTCTGCCTCCTGCCGGGTCAGCAGGCCGTCCTCCACGAGCATGTCAAGGTCGATGAGGTAGGGGTTTCCCGCGAAGGCCGAGGGGCTCTGGTAGGGGGAGTCGCCGAAGCTCGTGGGGCCAACCGGAAGCAGCTGCCACCAGGCCTGGTGTGCGTCGGACAGGAAGTCCACGAAGTCGTAGGCGGCCCGACCCAGGGTGCCGATGCCGTGGGGAGACGGCAGGGCGTAGATTGGCAGGATGATTGCGCTGGATCTTCTCATCTCTACCCCTTAACTGCGCCGGCGGCGACACCCTTGATGATGTGCTTTTGGCAGGCCAGATAGAAGATGATGACAGGGATGATGCTCATCAGGATGAGCGCCATGGTCGCCCCGAGGTCGACGGTGCCGTACGAGCCCTTGAGGTACTGGATGTGGATGGGGATGGTGCGGTACTCGTTGATGTCGAGCACGAGGTACGGCAGGAGGTAGTCATTCCAGACCCACATGATCTCGAGGATGCCGACGGAGATGAGCGTGGGCTTGAGCATGGGAAGCACGACGCAGAAGAAGGTGCGGACGGGCCCGCAGCCGTCGATTGCGGCAGCCTCCTCTATCTCGAGGGGGATGGACTTCACGAAGCCCACGAACATGAAGATTGCGAGCCCGGCGCCGAATCCAAGGTACACGATGGGAATCGTCCACGGGGTGTTGAGGTCGAGCGTGTCGGCGGTCTTCGAGAGCGTGAACATGACCATCTGGAAGGGCACAACCATCGAGAACACGCAGAGGAAGTAGACGACCTTGCAGAACTTGGAGTTCACGCGGGCGATGTACCACGCCGCCATGGAGCAGCACAGCAGAATCAGGAAGGTCGAGGAGACCGTGATGATGACGCTGTAGAGGGCGGACTTCCAGAACGGGTAGTTGCCGAAGGTCATGCCGTTGACAAAGTTGTCCCAGCCGGCGAAGCTCTCGCTCGTGGGGAGCGCGAAAGTGTCGGTCTTGACGAAGGTGTTCAGCTTGAACGAGTTGATGACGACCGCGACGACCGGCAGGACGTAGATGACGCAGATGACGGCCAGCACGACGGACATGATGGTCTTGCGACGCTTCTCGGAGGCGAGCGTCTCTTCCTTGGTTGCCATTACTGCTGCACCTCCCTCTTGCGGGTGTAGGCGAGCTGCGCAAGGCCGAGACCGGCGACGAGGATGAAGAACAGGACCGCCTTGGCCTGGGCGACGCCGCGCACGGCCGCACCCGTGGTGTAGAACGTGTTGTAGATGTTGAGGGCGAGCATCTCGGTCGTGTTGATGGTGCTGCCGTTGGGCTGGATGATGTAGGGCAGGCCTCCCGTAAGCGCCAGGTTCTGGTCAAACAGCTTGAAGCCGTTGGTGAGCGAGAGGAACGTGCAGATGGTAATCGAGGGCATGACGTTCGGGATGATCACCTTGAACAGGACCTGCCACTTGTTCGCGCCGTCGATCTTGGCGGCCTCGATCATGTCCTCGGGCACGGCCTGGAGGCCGGCGATGTAGATGATCATCATGTAGCCGATCTGCTGCCAGCACATAAGGATGATCAGGCCCCAGAAGCCGAGCGTGGTGTCAAGCAGAATCGAGGTGCTGTAGGCCTGGAGGATGCCGTCAAAGATCATCGACCAGATGTATCCCAGGACGATGCCGCCGATGAGGTTCGGCATGAAGAACACGGTGCGGAAGATATGCGAGCCCTTGATGTTCTGGGTGAGGACGTAGGCGACGGAGAACGCGATCACGTTGATAAGGACCAGGCTGACGATCGTGGTGGCCGCCGTGTACCAGAACGAGTGGGCGAAGCTTGCATCTGAGAGGGCCGCGACGTAGTTGTCGAGCCCGACGAACGTGGCCTTGGAGACCAGCTTGAAGTTGCAGAACGAGAGATAGATTCCCTGGATGAAGGGCCAGACGAAGCCGATGCAGAACGCCACGAAGACCGGGCAGATGAACAGGCCCGCCCATCTGCGGATGGAGTTCTGCCGGATGCTGCCTCCCTTTGCTTTCTTACTCATGGTTGCCCCTAACGAGCCTTTTGAAAGGAGGCCGGGAGGGCGGACGCCCACCCGGCCTCTCCTGCGTGCGAAGGTACTGCAAAAGTGCGAGGTAGTACGAATGGTTTGAAAGGAAGCCGGCGCGCGCTACTCGCTGGACTTGCCGTAGTTCTGGGCCCAGCCGTCGACAAAGGCCGTCTTGAAGGCATCCCAGTTCGCGTCAGAGGGATCGGCGGTGTAGGAGTTGAGGGCGGAGACCAGGGCGGCGCGGTAGGTGTTGACGTTGGGCTGGTAGTTGGTGGCCCAATCCATCGTGTAGCAGCCGTTCTTCTCGTACTCCGCGGCGTCGTTCAGGTACGGGTTCGAGCCCTCGGGTGCGTCGTTGAAGGGAAGGATGCCGAGCTCGTCGACCATGGTCTTGGAGGCCTCGGGGTCGGTGACGAGCCAGAGCGCGAAGTCCAGGGTCGCCTGCTTGTCCTCGTCGGAGGCATTGTCGTTGACGGCCCAGCAGTTCTCGGTGCCGCAGTTGAGGCCGGCCTTCTCCTCGCCGTCGACGCCGCAGTAGTACGGGATGCAGGAGGTCTTGGAGACGCCGTCCTTCACGTCGGCGTAGCCGAAGGAGCCCGAGAAGATGAACGCGGCCTTGCCGGTGGAGAACTCAGTGACGGGGTCGTGGCCGCCGGTCGCGAGCGTGTTGGGAGCGACGGTGCTGTTGTTGATAGCGAGGTCGAGCAGGTTCTTGTACTGCGGCAGGAACTCGCCGGTGATGGTCTTGGGGCACTCGTCCCAGGCGCTGCCGGACTTCTTCTCCTCATAGAAGTACTCAAGGTTGGCAAGGTGGCCGGTGACGCGCCAGGAGGAAGCGTCGTCGAGGTCGGTCGCGACGAAGGCGTCGAAGCCGAGCTCGGAGGCGCGGCTGTGGATGTCCTCGACAACGGACTTGAGGGACGCGAAGTCCTTGATGTCGTCCTTGCTGTGGCCGGCCTTCTCGAGCAGCTCGTCGTTCACGCAGATGCCATAGCACTCGTAGCAGTAGCCTGCCGCGACGACCTTGTCTCCGTCCTTCAGGTTGTACTCGTCGGTGCTCTGGGCCTTGACGAGGTCGGTGTCCTTGAGGTCCATGGCGTAGCTGCCCCACTCCTTCACGGCAGCCTTGTTGCCGATGACGAACAGCGTCGGGGCGGCATCCTTGTCCATCTCGGAGGTGAGCGTCTGCTCGTAGGTGCCCGAGGCGGCGGTGACGACCTTCACCTTGACGTCGGGGTACTTCTCGGTGTACTTCTTGCCGAGCTCCTGGGCGGCCTCGTCCAGCTCAGGCTTGAAGTTGAGCCAGTAAACGCTGCCCTTGCGAGAGTCGCCAGAAGAAGCCTGGCTGCCAGAGCCGCCGCTGCATGCGGTGAGACCGGCAATGGCGGCCGCAGAGGCGGCGCCACCGAGGAAAGACCTACGCGTAATTGCCTTCATAATCAAAACCTCTTCTCTTTCTTCGCTTACCTTCAGCGAAACCGCTACCTACTCCCTACGGTCCCTCCGACACGCAGGGTAGTTTCCAACCTGAGGTGCTCGTTTTGGGCACCGTCGTTCAAGACGCCCATCAGCACCTGAACCGCAGTCTTTCCGAAGGTCTGCTGCGGCTGGCAGAGCGTGGTGAGCGTTGGAACCGTGTAGAGAGAAGACTCGATGCCGTCGATGGCGATGACCGAGACGTCCTCGGGCACGCGGCGGCCAAGGTCAGAGATGGCCTTCATCGCGGCAACGGCCATGGAGTCGGAGATCGAGAAGATCGCGCTCACGTCCGGACGCCTGCCCAGGAGCGCGAGGGTCTCATCGTAGGCGGAGGACATGGAGAACCCGCCCGTCTGGACCACAAGGTCGCAGTCGACGGGGACGCCCGCATCCTTGAGGGCGGCGCAGTAGCCGCTGTAGCGCAGCGCGCCGACGGAGTTGGAGTCGACGGAGTCCAGCAGGATGGCAATCTTGCGGTGCCCGTGCTCCAAAAGGAACTCGGTTGCCTTGAGGGCCTCCGCCGCGTCGTCGATGGAAACCGACGAGAAGGACGACTCGTCCAGGTCGCCGAACTGGTTGTCGAAGGTGCAGCAGACGAAGGGGACGCCGATGCTGGCGATCTCGTCTTGTGTGTAGTCGAAGCGACCGCCCAGGAAGATGATGCCCTTGAGGCGCTTGGAGCGCACGAACTCCGCCGCGGCCGATATCTCGTTGTCGCGGTCGGAGATGAGCTCGGAGATCAGGGTGCAGTCGTGCTTGTCAGCCTCCTCGTCCATCGCGTTGATGATGGGGGTGAAGAAGGGGTTGCCGCTGCCGCGGATGACGACGCCGATGGCGTTCATGGGGGCGGCAACGAGGTCGCGGGCGCTCTTGTTGGGAACGTAATGCAGGGTCGCGATGGCCTCCTGGACCCTGGCGCGAACCTGCTTGCTCACGTCCGGGTGGTTGTTGAGGACGCGGGAGACCGTGCTGACGGAAACGCCACAGTAGCGAGCGACATCCTTGATGGTCATCCCGTCTCCCCTTTCGTTATTGAAATTGGCTATAGCGGCGAAAACGATTCCGGAAACGTTACTGGAAACGTTTCCGGCTTCCCGCTGACATCGTTATAGCCCGCCTCGGAATCGTCTGGAAACGTTTCCGAGACTTTTTGCTGTGAGCGAAGCGAATTTGGCCGCGAGCGGTATCTTGCCGACGGGATGCGTTGCCAAGGTGCTCGGCTATGCGATAAAACCGCCGCGGACACCACCCCGCACGCTGGGGCACGCCAACCGTCAAGAAAGGACTGTCATGCCGCATACGTGCAGAGATACAATATCGAGCCAGGTCATCTACTCTGTCTTCGTGCGAAACCACACGCAGGAGGGAACCTTCCGCGCACTCGAGGGCGACCTTGGGCGCATACGCTCGCTCGGCGCCGACTGGGTCTGGCTCATGCCGATCCACCCCATCGGAGAGGTGAGCCGGAAGGGGACGCTTGGCAGCCCGTACGCCATTCGCGACTACCGCGCCGTCAACCCCGAGTACGGCGACCTCGACGACCTCAGGCACCTCGTGAACGCGATTCATCAGGCTGGAATGCGCTGCATGATAGACGTTGTCTATAACCACACCAGCCCCGATTCTGTCCTCTTCGAGGAGCACCCGGGCTTCTTCTGGCACACCGCCACGGGCAAGCCGGGCAACCACGTGGGCGACTGGACCGACATAATCGACCTCGACTACAACGTCGGTGCCCTGTGGGACTACCAAGTCGAGACGCTCTGCTCGTGGGCCCGCATCGTCGACGGCTTCCGCTGCGACGTCGCCTCGTTCGTGCCCGTCGACTTCTGGAGGCGCGCCCGCGCGGAGGTCGAGCGCGTCCACCCCGGCTTCGTCTGGCTGGCCGAAACCGTGCATCGCTCGTTCGCCCAGGCCGCGCGTGCCCGGGGCATGTACTGCGCGCGCGACAGCGAGATGTTCGACGCCTTCGACATCGAGTACTCCTACGACGTTCAGGAGGCCTTCGACGACTACCTGGACGGCAAGGCGACCCTCGCGCACATTCTTGACCTCTTGGACTACCAGGACTTCGTCTTCCCCGAGGGCGCGAACAAGATGCGCTACCTCGAGAACCACGACCTGCCGCGCATCGCCTCGCGCCTTGGCGGCCACTCGCTGGGCAACCTGACGGCGCTCGCCTTTGTGCTGAAGGGCACGACCCTGCTCTACGCCGGACAAGAGCTCTGCGCGACCCACCAGCCCAGCCTCTTCGACAAGGACCCGATCGACTGGGAAGCGAAAGACGACATCTCAGGCCTGCTCGCGCTTCTCGCCCGCATAAAGCACGAGACGCTCGCGGGCCTCGAGACGCAGACGCTTTCGGCCGAGAAGGACGTGGCCGTCGTGGGTCGCGGCCGCGTCGGGGACCAGCATCCCTCGGTGGTGGCGGTCCTCTCGCTCACGGGCGAGGCGGCGGAGGTCAAGGTCAGCCTTCCCGACGGACGCTACCGCGACCTGGTCTCGGGAGGGCGAGCCGAGGTAAGTGACGGCGTCGTGCGCAGCGCGGGCGAGCCGCTCATCCTCCAGGCGCAGCCTTAGGCGCGGGTTCGGCCGCGGCCGCCGCCCACCTCTTGCGGTAGGCGAGCGGCGCGCAGCCGTAGGCGGCCCTGAAGCTGCGGGTGAAGTACGGCACGCTGTCGAACCCGCAGCCCTCGGCCACCGCCGAGATCGGCTCGGATGTGCGGCGCAACATGGCCTCGGCCTCCGACAGGCGGTATGCCCTGAGGTAGCTCACGAAGGTCTGGCCCGTCTCGCGACGGAAGACCCGCATGAAGTGCGCGGCGCTGTAGCCGGCGAGCCCCGCCGCTTCGCGCACGCTGATGGGCTTGTCAAAATGGAGCTTGACCTCGCGCAGCACCGGCTTCAGGCGCTCGGCCACCGCGTTGGGCGCAACAGCGGCGCCACGCTCCGCGTGCGCGTAGAGCGCACGAAAGAACAGGTAGACGCTCCCCTTGACCGCAAGGGTGTAGCCCGGCCCGCGCTCGGCGGATGCGGCATCGGCCGCGTCCAGGGCACGGGCCGCCTCGTCGTGCAGGGCGCCGCCGGGCCTGAGCACGCAGTCGAACGAGAGCGTCCCCTCGCGCAGGGGCACCAGGACGTTGTCGCGGCACCAGTCGTCCTCCATGCGCGAGTCGAAGGCCTCCAGCGAGAAGATGATGTTCTCGTACTCCATGCGCTCGCCGGGGACGCCCTCGATCGCGTGGACGCGCCCGGGGCACACCACCACGATGGTCCCGGCCCCCACCTCATGGCGCTCGAAGTCCAGCGAGACCACGCCGCGGCCCGCCTTGACGTAGATGACCTCCATCTGGTCGTGCCAGTGCTCGGGCACGCGGTCGAAGTCGAGGGGGATAGTGCAGAGGTAGGTGACGTAGGCGAAGCCGGGGCGCTCGTGCAGCTTGCGTTCGCGAAAGCGCTCGTAGTCGGTCCCGGCGGCAAGCCTGGCGGACCTCGCGGGACCCTCGATCGCGGCGGATTCGGCCACGTGCGGCCTCCCCTTCCGGGCGAGCGGACGACGCGAACGCCGCGCACTTCTCCCCTTTTTCTGCTTGTAGCTGCGAAATGATAGCTTAGTGCAAATTCTTGCTGCTATCTGGCAGCATAATAGCGCTTCGACGCAACTATAGTGCCATTAGTTCCGACGAGCGAAAGGAAGAACCATGGCAGATGCAGTAACCCAGACGCGGGACGCCGGCACGGGCATCGCGCGCTACGCGGGCAAGCCCATCGCGAACTGCACGAACCTCGAGCTGTTCAACGCGCTGCTGCGCATGGTGCGCGACGCTGCCCAGGCGCGAGGAACGAACCAGGGCAAGAAGCGCCTGTACTACGTCTCGGCGGAGTTCCTCATTGGCAAGCTGCTCAGCAACAACCTTATCAACCTGGGCCTCTACGAGCAGGTTCGCGCAGAGCTCGCGGCGGCGGGGCGCAGCCTGGCGGAGCTCGAGGAGCTCGAGAGCGAGCCCTCCCTGGGCAACGGTGGCCTGGGCCGTCTGGCCGCATGCTTCCTGGACTCGTGCGCAACGCTCGGCCTTCCCGCCGACGGGATCGGCCTTGCCTACCACTGCGGCCTGTTCAGGCAGAGCTTCCTGGGCAACAAGCAGTGCGAGACGCCCGATGGCTGGCTTACCTGGGGTCAGGAGAGCTGGATGAGAAGGGCATCGCTCCACCAGACCGTGAGCTTCGGCGACTTCGACGTCACCAGCACCCTGTACGACATCGACGTCACCGGCTACGGCAGCAAGTGCGCGCGCCTTCGCCTGTTCGACGTCGACAGTGCGGACGAGCGCCTGATCAAGGACGGCATCGCCTTCGACAAGAGGCGCGTCGCCCAGGGCCTGACCCTCTTCCTCTACCCCGACGACTCCGACGACGAAGGCCGCATCCTGCGCGTCTACCAGGAGTACTTCATGTGCAGCAACGCGGCCCAGCTGATTCTGGCCGAGTGCGAGGAGCGCGGCAGCAACCTGCGCGACCTGGCCGATTACGCGGCGGTCCAGATCAACGACACGCATCCCTCGATGATCATCCCCGAGCTCATCAGGCTCCTGGTCCAGAGGGGCATCGCGTTCGACGAGGCCAGAGGCATCGTACGCGACGTCTGCGCCTACACCAACCACACCATCCTGGCAGAGGCCCTCGAGTGCTGGCCCAAGTCCTTCCTGCAGAGGGTGGCGCCGCAGATCGTTCCGATCATCGAGCGCCTCGACGCGGACGTGCGCAAGTCCTGCAAGGAGCCCTTCGTGCAGATCGTGGACGAGCACGACAACGTGCACATGGCCAACATGGACATCCACCTGTCGCACTCCACCAACGGCGTCGCGGCCCTGCACACCAAGATCCTCGAGGACGTCGAGCTCGCACCCTTCCGCAGGCTCTACCCCGAGCGTTTCAACAACAAGACCAACGGCATCACCTTCCGTCGCTGGTGCATCGCCTGCAACCCCGAGCTCGCGGCGCTTGTCGACAGGACCATCGGCGACGGCTGGAGGCACGACGCCACGCAGCTGGAGCGCCTCCTCGAGCACGAGGACGACGCCCTCCTGGGCGAGCTTGCGGCCATCAAGCGCCGCAACAAGGAGCGCTTCGCGACGTGGATCGAGCGGCACCAGGGCGCCAAGGTCGACCCCGAATCCGTCTTCGACGTGCAGTCCAAGCGACTGCACGAGTACAAGCGCCAGCAGCTCAACCTGCTCTGGGCCATTGACGCCTACCTGGGCATCAAGGCCGGCAAGCTCCCCCGCCGCAAGGTGACGGTCATCTTCGGCGCCAAGGCCGCGCCCGCCTACACCATCGCGAAGGACGTCATCCACGCCATACTCTGCCTGAGCCAGGTCGTCGCGGCCGACCCCGTCGCCAACAAGTGGCTGCAGATCGTCATGATCGAGAACTACAACGTGACCGCGGCCGAGAGGCTCATCCCCGCAGCCGACATCTCGGAGCAGATCTCGCTCGCCTCGAAGGAGGCCTCGGGCACGGGCAACATGAAGTTCATGCTCAACGGCGCGCTCACGCTCGGCACCATGGACGGCGCGAACGTCGAGATCGCAGGCCTCGTCGGCGCGGGCAACATCTTCACCTTCGGCGAGAGCTCCGACGAGGTCATCGCCCGCTACCAGCGCGGAGACTACGACCCGATGTCCTACTACCAGGACGACGAGCGCATCAAGGCCGCGGTCGACTTCCTGCTGAGCCACGACATGCTCGCGGCCGGCGACGGCCACAGTCTGGACCGCCTGGCCCACGAGCTGATGTGCAAGGACTGGTTCATGACGTTCCCGGACTTCGACGCCTACCTCGCCGAAAAGGACCGCATGCTCGAGGCGGCGGAGGACGAGGCTACTTGGCAGTCCAAGTGCCTCGTCAACATCGCGAAGGCCGGGTTCTTCTCGTCCGACAGGACCATTGCCGAGTACAACCGTGACATCTGGCATCTGACTCCCGACGCAGACTAGCACGATCGGCGTCACTGCACCCCCGCCGATCCCCCTAGTCGACTCCCCTTAGGTGGCGCCGCCCTCATCCGCCCAGACGGCGCCACCGCCCCACATGCAGAGGCGCCTCGCCTTCAGGCGGGGCGCCTCGTTTACATATCGGCTGAAGCGCGGTCGGCTGCCGTGGGATATCCTCTAGGACAGACAACCGATGCGGCGAAGCGCAGGGTAAAGGGACTCCGCGGGCATGCCGCACAACCGAGGGAGGACCCATGGACATCCAGATGCAGCTCGAAGACGGTTACCTTTCCGAGCGCTACGCCAAGCGCAGCGACGTGATGGACCGCGAGGGCTGGGCCTGCCGCAGATCGTTCCCGTTCGCAGTCACCGGCATCCCCGAGGGCACGAGGGCCCTAGGCATCCTCTACATGGACTGGGACTCCATTCCCGTGTGTGGCTTCCCCTGGATCCACTGGTGCGCCGTCGCGACGCCCGCGCACGCGGACTTCGACGGCACCTGGGAGGCGCCCGACGACCTGAGCCGCGGCTGCGCCGCCCGCATCGAGCAGGGCTACAACTCTGCCTGCAAGTCCGAGCCGGAGATCGGTGTTGGCTACGTGGGCCCATGCCCGCCCGACGCGGACCACGGATATACCCTGACAATCTTCGCGCTCGACGAGGACCCGCAGCTGGGCGAGCCGTTCTGGGCCAGCGAGCTGGTCGACCTCGCCCGCGAGCACGCGCTCGAGGAAGTCAGTCTTACCATGATGGCCTCCTGCTAGAGACGTAGAAGATTGAGTGCGAGCCGCCGGCGGCATCAGTCACATCGGCAGAGGCCAGGACATCCCGGCTGGGGATGAAAGCGATCCAAGAGCCGTCATCAAGCACGTACCACGTCAGGGGACGAGCCTCGCGCACATTAGAGGTCCCTTTTGTCACGGACTCGTTCCCGTATGCCACGTCGACCCCATAGAGTTGCGTCATCGCCTCCCCACAGGCAGGCAGCCGATTCCGAGAGGAGCAATTCCCGACGGCTGCGACAAGAACGCTTGAGGAAGTGGATCCTCCAGAAACGCGAAGGCTGGTTCGTACGCCAGATTCGACGATGAGGCAAATGGCATCGGAAAGAAAAAAGGAGAAGTAGCAAGAGCGTTGCAAGAACGGCCATGCGTGGCATGGGAAGCGAGCCATCTGCGAAGATGTGTCTTTTCATCAGCAACCTCAACCCCACGCCAATTCCCCAGAGCGAATACTCCTGAAGAGGTGCGGGCCTTTAATAAACCGTGAGCGCGGGGTTCAACCGTTTCGCCACGATGGTCGAAAGAATAGGCAAACTGACTGGCGGGAAACTACTTGCGGCGAAGCCTCCTCAAGACAAGAGCAACGTAGACCAGGAGAAGAGCGGATGCGGAAGCGCCGAGGGTCAAAACGGTAGAGGATGAATAATCGCCAGCCACATTTGGCTCTTCCGGTAACGCAATGCTGTCATCCACAGCGTTATCAACGGACGACACCAAAGTGGCGGAATCCACATCGTCCGCCTCAGCAATTGCTCGGACCGGAACTCCCGCGAGAATCAAGGACATCGAAACCGCCAACGAAGTCACCTTTGTAAACGTTCTTCCCAGAACGCCATCGTGCCTAGCGTCAAGTCCCATGGCCAACCCTTTCCCTTCGCAGCAATCCATATTGCATGCGGCTATTCGCAGCCTTCTTTGCCATGAGCTATATAAAACAAGGAAAGAAGTCACAGGAAAGAGTCGTTGTCACTATTTGAGAGTGTTATAGTTACATATATTCACTTCCAGCACATACCAAAGAACGCATCGAGCCGTCTTCGGCCCGCGGCATCGATGGCGTAGGTCTCCCTGACCGCGCCGCGCTCCATGCGCATGACATGGGAGCAGCACGCCTGCACAAAGTCGCGGTCGTGCGTCACCACGAAGACGCTCGCGCGGTCCTCGAGCGAGCGGATCAGGCGGGCCGTCGCCAGCATGTTGCGCAGGTCCTGCCCGCTCGTTGGCTCGTCGAACACCAGGATGTCCTTTCCGGCCAGAAGTGCCGAGGCGATGGCGACGCGCTGCCTCTGGCCGCCCGAGAGGCTCAGGGGATGGCGCTCCTCCAGTCCGCGCAGCCCCAGCTCGCCCAGGATGCGGCTCACGTCCGCTTCGCGCGAGGGGTCCATGCCCAGGCGGACCTCCTCCTCCACGCTCTCGCAGAACAGTTGGTGGTTAACGTCCTGCATAACGAGGTAGCAGCGCTTGAGCAGCTGGCGGGGACGCAGTCGCTCACCGCCAAGGAGCACTTCTCCGCCAAAGCGGCGCATGAGCCCGCAGAGGCAGGCCGAGAAGGTCGACTTTCCCGCCCCGTTCTCGCCAATCACGGCAACAACCCGCCGTGCCGGGAGGCTCAGGTAGGGCACATCGAGGGCTGGGCACGCATGGCCATAGGAGTACCTGAAGTTCCGCAGCTCGAGCACATCGCTTCCGGCCGTGGGCGAAGGGCACGGCCGCTCGCTCCCGTCGAGGGCGTCAGGCGAAAGCGGCCTCAGCCCGTGTGCGATCCTGAAGCCATCACCCAACGCGACGAAGTCATCCATCGGGCCGTCCCATGCTATGCGCCCGCCGTCCACGACAACCACGCGGTCGCAGACGTCCCGAAGCCACGCGAGCCTGTGCTCGGCCACCACGACGGACCGGCCCATCTGGCGCCAGCGCTCAATCACCTGGCGGAGCATGCCTATGGTCGGCGGGTCGAAGTTCGAACTCGGCTCGTCGAGCACGAAGACCCTGGGCCCCATTGCGTCCACCGACGCGCAGGCCACCCTCTGCTTCTGGCCGCCGGAGAGCCCGAAGATGCTCTTGCCCATGATGTCGCCAAGCGCCATCTGGCGAGCGGTCCGCTCGACGCGGCGTCTGACCTCGTCGGCGGGCATGCCCATGTTCTCGCAGCCGAACGCCACCTCGCTTTCCACGTCCACGCAGAAGAACTGGCTGCGCGGGTTCTGGAAGACGTTCCCCACCACGCGGCCCGTCTGGCAGAGGGGTGCAATAAGGACGTCGGATCCATCGACCGCAACGCTGCCTTGGACCGTGGCCTGGTCGAAGTGCGTGGCCAGCCCATTTATCAGGCGCGTGAGCGTGGTCTTGCCAGCTCCGGAGGCACCGCAGACCAGAACGGCCTGGCCATCGGGGATGGTCAGGCTGATGCCCTTGAGAACGGGGCTCGCGGCCCCCTTGTACGTAAGCGTAACGTTGTCGAAGACGATCACTTGAGCGCTCCCAGGAGCTCTGCGGCAGTCAGGACATAGGGTGTCGCGCACATCAGGAGCACCGCGGCGTCAAAGGCCCCGAAACCGATCTGGCACACGTTGGTCCTCTTGGCCTCGCCTCCCAGGCCACGCGTCAGGGCCGCGGCGGAAAGCTCTTCTCCGATGCGGGCCGTGCACACGAGCAGAGGGACGAGGCGGTATTCCACGATGCGCGAGGGCCTGCCGCCGCCCAGGGCGACGCCCCTCATGCGCATCGCGGCGCTTATAGAACGGCGTTCGTCGGCGATGGTGGGAAACATGCGGAACATGACCGAGAGCGGAATCACGATCTTGTCGGTGACGTGCACGCGGCGCATGGCCGCGCAGAACTCGCTGACGCGCGTCGTGGACGTGAGGTAGGCTGCCGCGAAGGCGCTGGGCACCAGGCGCGCCGCGATGCCCCCAAACATGAGGGCGAAGAAGTAGGGCGCCCCGTCCAGGACGGGGACGAGGGCGAAGAGCGTCACACAGGCCAGCAGGTAGGCCAGGGCGTAGGCCACCACGCGGCGCCAGTTGCGCTGACTCAGCATGAGTACAAGCACGATAAGCGCCATACCGTGCTGCACGACGGGCTCGGGAGAGGCGCCCCCGAGCAGGAAGACGCTAAGCGTGAGCATCACGGCCATCTTCGTCCGGGGGTCAAGCGAGAGGGCGCGGGGCTCGCTCCGCTCGGCCATGGCGCCCCCTGCCGCCGCGCACGTCGCCATGTTACAGAATCCCGGCCTTCTGGAAGTGCCTCCTGAGCACGGACCTGCCAATCAGGCCACCGACCAGGCCGGAGACGAAGCACGCGACGGCCTCGGCAGGAATCAGCCAGCCCTGGAGAAAGGGCCTGATGGCCTCGACGTAGCCCTGGCCGATCTTCTGGCCGGTGGAGCTCAGGTAGCTGGGATCCAGGAAGAACGGCAGGTAGTTGCCGACGATGAACACGCTGAGGACTGCGTAGGCCAGAACGGCTGCGACGGAGCTCCTGTAGCCGCCGGCGCGCCACACGAGCTCGGCTGCGATGCCAGTGGCGACGCTCACCAGGGGCGTGTAGAAGCCCATGCCGGTCAGCCACATGAAGAGGCCGGCGAGCACGTTGAAGATCAAGATCATGCCGGGTTTCTTGGCCCTCGTCATGAACATCATGAACGGGATGCCGCAGATCAGGGGACACAGGACGCTCAGCAGGAACATGACGATGGGAATGTAGCCGAATATGCCGACCACGGTCATCGCGACGCAGTAGAGCGCGGCGTAGATGCCGATGTTGATGAGGTCGCGACCACCCAACCTGCCGCCAGTCGCGGGAGCGGACCCCGTGGTCATCTGAGAGCCAACCATTGCTTCACCTTTCGACTTCGCCCAATGCGGACCATTTTGTTAGCTTTGGTGAACAATAAGCATGGCCCGGCAGGCGGTCAAGCAGAGCAGCGAATAAGTCAAGAAACGCGCAACGCCCGACAAACAAACTTTGCCTAGCGTAGCGCCCGCGCAAGGGAGAAGGGCAACCGCCCCAAGGCCGCCGCCCTTCTCGCATGCGCTCTGTGAATCTCGCTTGGAGGCAGAGGCCACGCGCCTCCCGCCCTAAGCCGTCTGGCGACTAGTCGTCGCGGCGACGGTTGCCGCCGCGAAAGCCGCCGCGGTCGTCGCGGCCGCCACGGAACCCGCGGCCGCCACGGTCACGGTCGTCTCGCCCGCCACGGTCCTCGCGGAAGCCCCTGCCGCCGCGGTCGTCGCGCCCGCCACGGAACCCGCGGCCGCCACGGTCACGGTCGTCGCGGCCGCCACGGAACCCGCGGCCACCACGGTCGCGGTCGTCTCGGCCGCCACGGAACCCGCGGCCACCGCGGTCGTCACGGCCACCGCGGTCGAAGCCCTTCTTCTGGAACTTCTTGGCCTTGCGCTCCTCCTCGCGCTCGCGCCAGTCGGCGCCGATCTCGCCGGTGAGCGACGTCTCGATGCGCTCGAGCAGCCCCATCAGGGCATCGACGTCCTCGTCGCCGAAGCCGTCCAGCGCCACATCGGAGAGCTCCTTGGCCTCGGCTTGGTAGTCGCGGCCCTTCTCGGTCAGCGTGACGGACTTGGGGCCCTCTCCCTCGGCCGCGGAGAGCTCGACCAGGCCGGAGGCGACCATGGACTCGAGCGTCGTGCCCATGGCCTCGCTGTCGACGCCCAGGACCATGCCCATCTCGCGCGTGGAGATGCCGTCCTTGATGCGCAGCATCGCCAGGATGCGGCCGACGTTCGCGTCAGCCGCGGCCTCCTGCTCGCGGCGCATGTGGCGGGCGATGCCCACCATGTGGTTGACGACGCCGATCTTCTCGACGACTTCCCTCTTGCTTGCCATGTGCACTCCTGTCTCTGCAGCCGAAGCCCGACCGACTCAATCGCCGCCACCTGCGGCCCGAACGGTCTTGCCCCCGACTCGAATACCCTGTCTTGATAGCTGCGCAAGTATGTCATGCGCGCGTGTAGAAGCTGTCGGCTATCCGCACGTGCGCAATATGACCATCATTGCGCGCGGGCGCTACAGCCCCTTGGCCCACCCGATCACGCGGCGGGTGACCAGCGGGTAGCAGACGCACTCGACGGCGACCTTCACGACGGAGGCCACGACGATCATCTGGAAGATGACGTCCCAGGGCAGCACGCCGGCAAACGCCATGAGCGAGAAGACCGTCATGTCCAGGGTCTCGCCCACCACCGTGGACGCGATGCAGCGAAGTGCCAGCCTGCCCTCGCCGTCGCGCACGTGCATGAGCTCCATCACCTTGGCGTTGGAGAGGCTGCCCACGACGTAGGCCGTGAAGCTTGCCACCAGGATGCGTGGGGTCGAGCCGAGCACCGTCTGGAAGGCGTCCTGGGCCGTGAAGGTCGCGAACTGGGGCGCGGCGAGCGTGAGGGTGAAGAAGGCCACGCACAGCAGGTCGCACAGAAACGCGATGATCGTGGCCCGGCGCGCCTCGCGGTAGCCGTACACCTCGGCCAGCACGTCCGAGACGATGTAGTCGATGGGGATGGTGAAGCTCCCGCAGGTGATAGCGAAGCCCAGGATGTCGGTCTGCTTGTTGGTGATGATGTTGGACGCGACGAGCGAGGCAACCGAGAGCGCGGTGAGCGTCTGCAGAAGGTGGAAGCGCCTGCCGACGGCCTTACCGTCGTCGGCGATGCCGTTGGCATCAGTCTGGTTGTTCATGCATTTCTCCTAGTTTTGTTTGGTTGAGGCTGGTTCTCTAGGACAGCCGTCTTGCTGGTATATCCGCTCGAAAGTCGGCGGGCGCGAGGCGAGCGGACAGTCGGCGCGCTAGACGCGGTAGGGCACGGGGTCCTCGACGCCGTTTGCCGCAAAGGCCGCCTTGCGGTCCAGGCAGGTGCCGCACTCGCCGCACTGGACGTCTCCGCCCTCGTAGCAGCTCCAGGTGAGCTCGTAGGGAACGCCCAGTCTGAGGCCCCACTTGACGACGCCCGCCTTGGTGAGCTCGACAAAGGGCGCCCTCACGTGCACGAGCCCGCCGGTCCCCGCCTCGATGGCCTCGTACATGGCGTCGGTGAAGCGCTTGGTGCAGTCGGGATAGGCGTCGCCGGCCGCATCGTCGGCGTGGGCACCCAGGTACAGCTCGACCTCCTGGCCGGGATACTCCGACAGCGCCGCGGCCGCGACGGACGAGAGCAGAAGGCCGTTGCGGAAGGGCACGTAGGTGTCGACCATGCCGCCGTGCTTCTCGTCCTTCTGACGCGCGTAGCTGCCGTGCCGAATCTCGCCGTTGCCCTCGAGCAGCGTGCAGTTGGAGCCATCGAAGATGCGCGATGCCTCGAGGTCGATGACGCGGTGCCTCACGCCGTAGTACTGGGCTATCTTCTGCGCGCAGACGAGCTCCTTCTTGTGCTTCTGCCCGTACCACGCGCTCACGGTGGTGACGTTCTGAGCGCCGTACTTGTCGACGGCGATGCCGACGCAGGTGGTCGAGTCGACGCCGCCGCTGCTCAGGATGACGGCCCTCATTACTCGTGGCCCCCAAGCTGCTCGAACTGACGGCGCGTGACCAGGTCACCGTAGCCGAACTCGGGGTTCGCCCAGTTGGCGAACGGCAGGATCGAGATGCCGCCGCGCGGGCGGAACTTGCCGAACACCTCGATGTAGCGGGGCTCCATCAGCCTGACGAGGTCATCCATAATGATGTTGACGACGTCCTCGTGGAAGTCGCCGTGGTTGCGGAAGCTGAACAGGTACAGCTTGAGCGACTTGCTCTCGACCATGCGGACGTTGGGGATGTAGTTGATGTAGATGGTGCCGAAGTCGGGCTGGCCCGTCTTGGGGCACAGCGTGGTGAACTCCGGGCACTCGAAGGTGACCATGTAGTCGCGGTCCTGGTGCTTGTTGACGAAGGTCTCCAGCACCTCGGGCGCATAGTCGTCGCGATACGTGGTGTTCTGGTTCCCCAGCAGCGTGACACCGTCGAGCTCGGTCTCGCTTCTTCCTGCCTCAGACATGGAGGTCCCTCCTCAAACAAAAAATTAACAGAAGAAAGCATACCGCCTAATAGAGGCACGTGCGAAGCTTCGCAATAGAACCACGATGCGAGAAGTTCGTGCCGTCGCGACTGCAGGCTCACCTAGACCGGAATGGAGTCCGAGTCGACGGTCTGATAGACGCTCAGGTCGCCCGGGAACTTGGTCTCGACATACTCGAAGGGCCGGCCGTCGTCGAGGTAGCCCACCTGCACGACCTCGAGCAGGGGTGTCCCCTCCTCCACCGAAAGGACCTCGCAGTCCTCCTTGGTCGCGCTGCCGGCACGAATCGTCTTGTGGTACGAATCGGGGCTCACATCGTAGTTCTCCTCGATCCAGTCGTGAATCGAGGACTCGGCCGCATCCAGGCAGATCTTCAGGATGGCATCGAAATTCTCGAGGGTGATGCCACCCGTGGGCTCGAGGATGAACTCGTTGCGTGCGCAGGCCTCGGCAACCGACCTCAGCTCATCTTCGACCTTGAGGCCTCCCATGGGGAAGAACTTAAGCGAGTTTCCGCCCATCTCCTTCACGATGGCGATGCAGGTGTCGACGGGAACCAGGGCGGGCTCGGCACAGCCCTTCCGCTCACGGAGGACCGCAACCGTCTGCGCCACGTGGAGCGCCATCTGGGCAACGTGCCCGTCAAGGACATCACCATCCAGATGGTCGAGCAGACCTACGCCGCCATCCGCAAGGAGACCGGCCTTTCCGGCACGTCGATGAACCAGATCCACACCCTGCTCAAGAACGTCTTCGAGAAGGGCATCGACTACGACTACATCTACCGGAACCCCTGCACGCGCGTCACGGCGCCACGCCGCGACAAGCCCAACCGCCGAGCCCTCACCGCAGAGGAGGACACCACGCTGCTCACCGCCGTGGACGAGTCCGAGGCGGAAGCCTTCAAGTCGCTCGAAGAGAAGGAGGCCCGCCGTGCGTACCGCGAGAAGCTCGGCATCGCGAAGGAGTGCCGCTTCATGCGCGGGCTGCACGACATCAGCTGCATCATGGCCGTTCGCATCGGCCTGGCCACGGACCAGCGCAGGGGCGAGGTGTTCGCGCTCACGTGGGGAGACGTCGACCTCGACGAGGACACCACCCACGTCGGGCACAACGTCACCTACCAGGACGTTGTCAAGACCCCGAAGACCGACTCGGGAGTCCGCACCATCGCAATCGACCCCACGACCGTCGAGCACCTCAGCATGTGGAAGGACCGCCAGGCGGAGGAGCTCGCCAAGATCTGCGTCAAGCAGACCGACGAGACGCCGGTGTGCTGCTCGAGCACGGGCGGCCGCATCCGCATCGACAACTTCAGCCACTGGTGGGGGATCTGGCGCAAGGAACACGGCTTCGACGGGCTCAGGTTCCACGAGCTCCGGCACACACAGGCCACATTGCTCCTCGCCAACGGCGTCGACGTCAAGACCGTCCAGACCAGGCTCGGCCACGCCAGCGCAAGCATCACGCTCGACTGGTACGCCCACGCCATCCCGCAGAACGACCACGCGGCGGCAACGATGCTCGGCAACCTGCTCAACAGCAAGCAAGAGGAAGACGAACCGAAAGACCCGCAGGAAAACGCTGCTCAGACCCAAGAAGAATCATTCCGGTTGCTCCCTCACGAGAACCTTCCCAAAGTCACGGCAAAGTCACGGCAGAAGGCTCGAAGGGGGCATACGAAAACAGGCCAGCTCGTCCAATTAGTGAGCTGACCTGCGTTAATGTTGGTCGCGGGGGCTGGATTTGAACCAACGACCTCCGGGTTATGAGCCCGGCGAGCTACCAGACTGCTCCACCCCGCAATGTCTGGGCGCACCCTGTGCGCAAGGAAGTAATATAGCGGCATGTCCAACATGAGTCAACGCAAAGATTGCCAGTTGTGAATTCTTCTTCACAATGCCAGTTGGATGCCGCGATCGCGGAACCAGGCACTTCTCGGCTGACTACGCCTCATCCACCGTTGAGCGCGCCGATGCCTCCGTTGCCGTCCCGGTCACCCCCCTCTTGGGCTTCTCTCGGACTGCACTAGCCCCCCCCTGCCCCTCCCACCTTCCCTTATTTGGTGAACCGGCTCTCGCTGTTCCCAACCGTCCCATTTCTGGGCATAGTTAAGGGCAGACAGACACTGGGCGCGGCGGATGCGCGGCGGCCGACGAACAACCATGGGAGCGAAATGGCAGCAGACAGCGACGACCCCACCTTCATCGAGGAACAGAGACACCTGAGCGAGATCTACGCTCAGCTACGCGACATCTACGACGAGCTGACCGAAGAGATCGAGGTCAAGCACAAGAGCGCCGCTCAGGACCTGAGGGACCTCTCGGAGGAGGTCCGCATCGACTTTGGCGGCGCGGACGAGACGATGGAGACCCTCGCGGCCATCGAGACTCTCAACTCCGTCATCGACACCTACAACCAACACCACGACTTTGCCGTCGAGAAGCTGGGCCGCGTCATTATGCTGATGGGCCAGCCCTACTTTGCCAAGGTGCGCCTGAAGATGCGCCCCGGTCGCCCCGCACGCGACGTCTACATTGGCTCGGCGGGCATCACCGACAAGAACAAGATTCCCCTGATCGTCGACTGGCGCAACCCCGTGGCCGAGACCTACTACAACCAGGAGATGGGCCCGACCTCCTACACCGTGGACGGGCGCGTGCGCACCGTCAACCTTGAGCTGCGCCGCCAGTACGACATCGTGCGCGACAAGCTGAACGCCTACTTCGACACGACCATCGCCATCGAGGACTCGCTGCTGCTCAACGCCCTCAAGCGCCACCACACCGAGAAGCTCCAGGCCATCACCGCGACCATCCAGAAGGAGCAGAACCAGGTCGTGCGCCACGAGGACGTGCCCGTGATGCTGGTCAACGGCATCGCGGGGTCGGGCAAGACCTCGGTCCTTTTGCAGCGAATCGCCTTCCTCTTCTACCGCAACCGCGAGACGCTCAGCCCCGAGCAGGTCTACCTCTTCACCCCCAACCAGGTGTTCCAGAAGTACATCGACACGGTCCTGCCCACGCTGGGCGAGTCGAACCCGCAGACCTTCACCTGGAAGGAGTTCCTGGCGGGCCTGGGCCTGGGCGACCGCGGGACCGGCGCCGAGGAAGACCCGGCGGTTCTCGACGAGCTGGACGCGGCCTTCGGCGACGTGCAGGTCAAGATGGAGGACCTCCGCGACATCCGCGTGGGCGAGACCGCGCTCATCAAGGCCTCGCAGATCAAGAGCGCATTGGAGAAGTTCTCGCAGTTCCCCGTCGGGCCCCGCCTCATGGCGCTGGTGCGCGACGAGCTGCACGACCGCCTGGACAGGCGCATTGCCCAGATGGCCCACGGCGAGGAGGTACTCGAGGAGGTGCTCGCGCTCGACGTGGACGAGCAGATGGAGCTCTTCGGCGAGGTGGCCAGCCCCTCCAACGACGACGATGCCTTCCGTTACGCCAAGAAGCTGCTCAAGAGCCGCTACAATTGCGCCCACGAGGACATCGAGAACCTGACGTGGCTGCGCCTTGACCGCATAGGCTGCCGCATGACCGGGAGGAAGGCCATCAGCGCGGCCGAGTGGCTCTACCTGAAGCTTCTGGTGACCGGCCATGGCGCCGACGACGCCCGCTTCGTCATGATCGACGAGGTACAGGACTACACGCTCACGCAGCTGACGGTTCTGGCCAAGTACTTCCCCCGCGCCCACTTCCTGCTTTTGGGCGACTCGCACCAGGCCATCCACGAGGGGACGGCTACCTTCGAACAGATTCGCGAGCTGTTCGCGCGCACCCACGGCAACGTGGAGGAATGCCGCCTGATGACCAGCTACCGCTCGAGCCCCGAGATCACCAGGCTGTTCGCGAGCCTGCTGCCCGAGGAGGAGCGCATCAACCTGAGCTCGGTGCACCGCCCCGGCATCGCCCCGCGCGTCGTCGAGGTGGCCGACGGCGAGACCAACACCCAGGCCTGGCTCGACGAGCTCCGCTCGGCCATCGACGCCGCGGCCCAGGACGAGGGCCTCACCGCGGTGGTCGCCGCGGACAAGCGCCGCGTGAGCTGGCTCTCGAAGCGGCTGGGGGAGCGCGTCGTCACCGTCAGGAACGGCAAGAAGCTGCCGGCCGAAGGCGTGGTCCTGATGGACCTCCCGCTGGCGAAGGGTCTCGAGTTCGACCACGTGATCGTCCCGGACGCACAGGAGACCGTCTACCCTGACACGCCGCTCGCGCGCCGCAGGCTCTACACCGCGATATCGCGCGCCATGCACAAGGTGGACCTCATCTCGCAGGGAGGCATTTCTCCCCTGCTTGCAGACTGGAAGTAGCGGCCACCGCATACGCGGGCCGTCGTCCGTTCGGGCGGCGGCCCTTTCTTTTCCGACGCGAAGCTTGCTATTGTGGAACCGATTTCACAACGAACGGCATCTGGCGGCGGTGGCGGTCACGCCCAACGGCAGACGCCTCACGCACGATTACGCACGATTGGGAGCTTCGACATGGACATCAACGAGATTGCCCGCATGGCCGGCGTTTCTCGCGCGACGGTTTCGCGCTACCTCAACGACGGCTACGTGTCGGAGGAGAAGCGCCACATGATCAAGAAGGTCATCGACGAGACCGGCTACGTCCCCTCTCAGCGTGCCCAGACCCTGCGCACCGGCAAGACCAAGCTCGTGGGCGTGATCATCCCCAAGATCAGCTCCGACTCGGTCAGTCGCATGGTGCAGGGCATGACCAAGCTCTTCCGCGAGAACGGCTACCAGATCATCCTGGCCAACACCGACAACGACGCGAAGGCCGAGGTCGACTACATCAAGCTGTTCTCGGGCCGCAACAAGGTGGACGGCATCATCCTGATAGCCACGGTCTTCTCGGCGGCGCACATTCGCGCGCTCGAGGCATGCAGCATACCCACGGTGGTGCTCGGGCAGAAGCTCGAGGGGCAGTCGTGCGTCTTCCAGGACGACTTCCACGCGCTGTACGAGATCACGCTTTCGGCGCTCCAGCACGGCAGCAAGCCGGCGTTCCTGGGCGTGCGCGAGGACGACGTGTCCGCCGGCCACCAGAGGCACGAGGGCTTCATGGCGGCCTGCAAGGAGCTGGACATTAGGATCCCCCAGAAGAACGTCATCCTGGGCGGCAAGTTCAGCGTCGACGCGGGCTACAACATGACTGAGGAGCTCATCGAGTCGGGCGCCGACGTGGACACCATCGTCTGCGCGACCGACAACATCGCCTTCGGCGCGATCACCTGCCTGCGCGAGTACGGACGGCGCGTCCCGGAGGACGTCCAGGTGACCGGCGTCGGCGACGGCACGCTCTCGCAGGTGGTCAGCCCCACGCTCACCACCGTCCACCACTACTACCGCGAATCCGGCCTGGAGGCGGCAAAGATCCTGGTTGACGCCATGAACGGCGGCACCACCATCGCGCGCGAGGTGCGCATGGGCTACGAGGTCCGCAGGAGGCGCTCGACCCGCTAGGCGGCGCACGGACGCACGCGCACTCGGCACTCGGTATCGCCGGGGGCCCTTTTGCGCCGCGTGCCGCATGGCGTCGGGCACTGGCCGACGCCGCAGAATCCCCCATGGCCGCAGCTCGGTCGGCGAAACCTCCCGGCATCGAAGGCGACATCTGTCGGATACCGTTCGCCGTCCTATTCATACCGTTTGCCGCGAGCATAGTAAGGAAGTCGCGATTCTCCATATACGGGGAGTATTTCTATTGTTGTGAGAACGATTTCACATCGTTTCACACTTGTTTATAATGCGTTTGTTAGTTTTGTTCTGTGTTTGTTTGTGAGAACGATTTCATTCTGCCTACGTTCTCACTGCCATCCGAAAAAGGGGGAAACATGGCACTAGACCACAAGCAGGCGGCTGAGGAGATCCTCAAGGCCGTCGGCGGCAAGGAGAACATCGTGTCCGCAGCCCACTGCGCCACGCGTCTCCGCCTTGTCATCGCCGACGACAGCAAGGTCGACAAGGACGCCGTCGACAACGCCACGGGCGCCAAGGGCAACTTCTCTGCCTCGGGCCAGCTCCAAGTCATCTACGGCACCGGCACCGTCGACAAGGTGTACGACGAGTTCGTCAAGATCGCCGGCGTCGAGGCCGCGACCAAGGACGAGGTCAAGCAGGCGGCTGCCGCCAAGGGCAACGCCTTCCAGCGTGCCATCAAGGTCCTGGCAGACGTCTTCGTCCCCATCATCCCGGCAATCGTCGCCTCCGGTATGCTCATGGGCATCATGGGCGCCCTCAGCTTCATGGGCACGCCCGTCGCAGACGGCGGCGCAGGCTTCTTCGCCCTTGACCAGACGACCGTCTGGTGGCGCATTGCCGCGCTGATCAACGCCTGCGCGCTCGCCAACCTCCAGATTCTCCTGGGCTTCTCGGCGGCCAAGGTCTTCGGCGGCAACCCCTACCTGGGTGCATCGCTCGGCGCGCTCCTGATCAGCGGTGACTTCATCAACGCCTACAGCGCCTCCGCCGCGATCGCCGACGGCTCCATGATCACCCTCCCGGTCATCCCGGGCGTCTACAGCATCGACTGGATCGGCTACCAGGGCCACGTCATCCCCATCCTCGTAGGCGTCTGGATCCTCTGCTTCTTCGAGAAGCGCCTCCACAAGATCGTCCCCGAGATGCTCGACCTGTTCCTCACTCCCCTTCTGTCCGTCTCGCTCGCTGCCTACATCACGATCCTGTTCATCGGCCCGGTCTTCGTCTGGCTCGAGAACAGCATCCTCAGCGTGCTCATGTTCCTGCTCACCGTGCCCCTGGGCCTTGGCTACATCGCAATCGGCCTGATCTACTCGCCTTCCGTCGTCACCGGCCTGCACCAGATGTACACCGCCATCGACGTCTCGATGCTCGCCCAGTACGGCGTCACCTACTGGCTGCCCATCGCCAGCGCCGCGAACATCGCCCAGGGCGGCGCCTGCCTCGCGGTCGCGCTCAAGACCAAGAGCGACAAGACCAAGGCGCTCGCGGTTCCCGCCGGCATCTCCTGCCTGCTGGGCATCACCGAGCCCGCAATCTTCGGCGTCAACCTGCCTAACCTCAAGCCCTTCGCCTGCGGCATGGCCGGCTCCGCCTGCGGCGCCCTGATGTGCTTCATCTTCCACCTCGCCGCCAGCGGCACCGGCGTCACGGGCATCTTCGGCATCCTGCTCTGCATTGCCCAGCCCGTCCAGTACGCCATCATGTTCGCCGTCGCCTTCGGCGTGGCATTCGGCCTCTCCATGGTCCTCTACAAGGACAAGGTCGCCGAATAAGGCTTCACCCCGAAACGCCAGGGGAGCGGCCGCGGTCGCTCCCCCCTTTCGCGTTTCGCGCGCCCATCGGCTCACCAGCGCAGGCGCTGGGCGCACGCAACGCGAAGGCTTCGCGGGAGCGCACGGGCGGCTCGCAGCCCTCCGCGAGATTCGAGATCACCAACACAGGAAGCAGGTAAACATGACCGACAAGACGTGGCGCATGGGCTTTCACCTTATGCCTCCCTCCGGCTGGATCAACGACCCCAACGGTCTGTGCCAGTTCAGGGGCGTCTACCACGCCTTCTTCCAGTACAGCCCCGACTGGCCCAACGGCGGAGAGCGCTGTTGGGGACACGCCACGAGCACCAACCTCGTGAGCTGGGACTACCACGACGTCGCGATCCACCAGGACACCCCCGAGGACGCCAACGGCGCCTACTCGGGCTCGACCTTCGTCGAGCGCGGCGCGGCGGCGGACGGCGGCGACCGCATGCGCATCTACTACACGGGCAACGTGAAGCACCCGGGCGACTACGACTACATCAACGAGGGTCGCGGCGCGAACGAGATCACCGTCACCAGCGACGACGGCATGCACTTCTCGCCCAAGCAGGTGCTGCTCAGGAATGCCGACTACCCCGCCTACTGCTCGTGCCACGTGCGCGACCCCAAGCTGTGGGAGCAGCGCGGCGAGCTCCACATGGCCCTGGGCGCGCGCGACCGCGACAGTCACGGCCTGGCGCTCATCTACAGCTCCACCGATGGCATCGACTGGCGGCTTCGAACCGCCATCCGCCCCACAGATGACTTCGGCTTCATGTGGGAGTGCCCCGACGTGATCCGCCTGGTTGAGGGTGCAGACGGCCAGAGGCACGAGTTCCTGGGCTTCTGCCCGCAAGGGATGCCCGCGAAGGACGACGACGGCAGGGGCACCTCATGGGCCGGTTACCTGCCGCTCTCCGGCACCGCCATCGACGCCACGACGGCCGACCCCGCGCTCTGGCGCGAGTGGGACGGCGGCTTTGACTTCTATGCGCCCCAGACCTTCGTCGACGACGCAGGCCGCACTCTGCTGATTGCCTGGGTCGGCATGCCCGACGAGGACTTTATGGGCCAGCCGGAGCAGCTCGACTGGATCCACAGCCTGAGCGTCCCGCGCACGCTGGAGGTGGACCCCAAGGATCCCACCCGCATCATGCAGTGGCCCGTGGGCGAGGTCGACGCGCTGCGCCAGGAGGCCACCGAGGCCCAGGACGGGCAGCTCTCGCTCCCCTGTCACCGCGCGGACATAGAGGTCGAGGGCGTGCAGGGCGACTTCGCCCTCACGCTGGACGGAGCACTCGCCATCAGTGGCAGCGGGGACAGCGTCACGCTGTCGCTCGACGCGGCGACCGGCTGTGGCCGCGGCGCCCGCTCGATCGCCTGCGGCGGCATCGAGTCGCTGCGCGTGCTGGTTGACGAGTCCATCGTCGAGGTGTTCGTCAACGGCGGCCGCGCGACCTTCACCACGCGCTGGTTCCCCACGGCCGACAAGCTCGATGTGAGGCTCGAGGGCTCGTGCGCCTCGGCCCGCGCGTGGACCATGGCGAAGGCGGGTACAGACCCGTACGAGGGTTAGGCCTCACTGCCCGCCGGCCCGGCTCCTTGCATCCAGCTGGACCGGCGGACGCGAGATATGAGACCATGTGTCTCGACCAAGGCTGGGTCCGGCGCGCTCGCGTCGGACCCTTCTTGCGAAGGAGGGCGCGCCGCCTTGCCGGGTGAAGCGCCATGGGAGGAACGGAACTATGCTCATCGCCTGCCTGCTCGTCGGATACCTGCTGGGAAGCTTTCTGACCGCCGAGGTCGTCTGCCGCGTCGTCGCGCACCGAAGCGCGTTCGAGGTCGGCGAGGGCAACCCCGGCATGGCCAGCGTCGGCCGCGAGCTGGGCGCCAAGGCGGGAGCCTGCGTGCTTGCGGGAGACATCCTCAAGACCGTGGCCGCCTGGGCCGCGGCGCAGCTGCTGTGTCCCGCAGACGCGCAGGTGGCCGGGCTGCTCGCGACGCTGGGCGCGACCGTGGGCCACAACCACCCCTTCTGGCACCGCTTCCGCGGCGGCAAGGGCGTGGCGACCACCTGCTCGGCCATCATCCTGGCCTCTCCCGCCCTGGGAGTCGCGGCAAGCCTCGCGGGCCTGGCGGTCGTGGTCCTCTCGGGCTACCTCTGCTGGGGCGCCTTGGCCATACCCGTGGCGTTCACGCTGCTGACGCTCGCGACCGGAGCCGCACCCGCGGTCGTGGTGGCGTCTGCGATACTCGCGGCGCTCATGGCAAAGGCGCACGCCAACGCCATGAGCGAGGCCCTGGCGGGCACGCGCCGCAGGGCCAGCATATCGACTAAGTTTTGGGACAGGGTCAGGCGCCGCTAGTTGCTGCCACATGCGGGCGGCAGCGGGGTCGGGCGAGGTCGTCGCTGGCGGCGGGGCTAGTTCTCGAGCACCTCGAAGCGGTTGATGCGCATGAGGATCTGCTCGACGTCAAGGGTTCCCAGGATGGTGACGGGCTTCTTCTCGCCCACGTAGAACACCCTGACACTCTGGTAGCCCGCGGCGTTGCTGGGGCGAGCCCACTCCATGCGCAGGATGTTCTCGTAGCGGATGGTGCGCTCGGGACCCACGAACGGCGTGATCGTCATGTAGTCCTCGTAGGTGATCACGCGGTAGCGGCACATGGCCGCCCACAGCAGGAACGTCACAAGGACGAAGGTGCAGAAGAACGCCAGCACCACGACGGGATTGGCGCTGTAGACTCCCAGCTCGCACAGCCACGAGAGCAGAAGTCCCAGAAGCGACATGAAGACAATCACAAGAAGCAGCGCGCGGGTGAGCGCGATGGACACCAGGTAGGTGTCGTGGTGGCGATGGTGGCGCTCCGACATGCCCGTTCCCATCGAGAACTGCATGAACAGGGCAAGCAGGGGCACCATCGTCGTCACCGCGGCCAGGATGTTGTGGAGCATGTCGGCGTCACCTCCCCAGAGGAGCTCGTCGCCGCAGGGGCGAACCATATAAAAGCTTGGCTGATTTGAATATAGGGTACCGCGCACGGCCGGCCCGGAGCCCTGCAGCCCCCGCGCGCGGGGGCCATGCATCCGCAAGCGAGAAGGGCCTGCGGCCAAGGGTTGATTTTGCTACGCGAGCGGTAGCAGATTGGCCGGTCGCCGGCACGGCAGCCTCCCTACGCGACGGCGAACTTGGCCACGAGCCTCACCAGCATTTCGACGGTCAGCTCCATGCTGCGCACGGGAATGAACTCGCGTACGCTGTGGGCGTTGTAGCCGCCGGTCGCCAGGTTGGGGCAGGGCAGGCCGCGCAGCGAGAGCTGGGAGCCGTCGGTGCCGCCGCGGACCGCGATAACGAACGGCTCGATGCCCGCCTCGCGATTCGCCTCGAGCGCGCGGTCAATCAGGAAGGGGCAGTCGTCGAAGGCCTCGACCATGTTGCGGTACTGCTCACGCAGCTCGACCTCGACGGTCCCCTCGCCGTAGCGAGCGTTGAGGAACGCGGCGATGTCGCGCAGCACCTGCTGGCGCGCCTCGAATTTGGCGGAGTCGTGGTCGCGGACGATGTAGCACAGCTCCACCTCGGACGCCGAGCCCTTGATCGAGATGGGGTGGTAGAAGCCCTCGCGGCCCTCGGTGTGCTCCGGGCGCTCGAAGGCCGGCACAAGGCTCTGGAACTCGCCGGCGACGGTGATGGCGTTGACCATGATGTCCTTCGCGGTGCCCGGGTGGACCATCACGCCGCGCACGCGGACCTTGGCCTCGGCCGCGTTGAAGGTCTCGTAGCAGAACTCGCCCAGGGCCTCGCCGTCAACGGTGTAGCACCAGGTGGCGCCGAACTCCTTCAGGTCCAGGAGCGACGCGCCGTGGCCGATTTCCTCGTCGGGCACGAAGGCAATCTTGAGCGCGGGATGGGGCAGACTGGGGTCGTCCCTCAGACGCTTGACGAGGGCGCAGATCTCGGCCACGCCGGCCTTGTCGTCAGCCGAGAGGAGCGTGCTGCCGTCGCTGCAGATGATGTCCTGGCCCTCGAGCTTCTTCAGGTCGGGAACCTGCTCGGGCGTGGTCGCGACGGTCACGCCGTCCACGACGCCAGCCACCAGGTCACCGCCCTCGTAGTGGACGATGTGCGGCTTCACGCCGGATGCGGGCGCGTCGACGACGGAGTCCAGATGCGCGCAGAGGCCCAGTGCGGGAAGTCCCTCGGCCCCCTCGGAGGCCGCGACGCTCGCGGTGACGTAAGCGTGCTCGTCGACGCGGACGTCGTCGCAGCCCAGGACGCGAAGCTCTTCTCCAAGGTAGGCGGCCATCTTGTGCTGCTCGGGCGTGGAGGGAGTCTGGTCCTCGTTGTCGGGGTTGGACTGGGAGTCAATCTGGACGTAGCGCATGAAGCGCTCGACGACGTCGGAAAGCTCGGCGTTTTCAGCCATGCGGTGCTCCTTTCGGACGGTTGCCCGTCCTCGCGTGATTTCTAGCGAACGATGGTAGCACGCAGCCGGCGCCGCACGGGCGCTTATGCCGAATGCACAGACAACGCAAGCGGGGTCGCCGCCCGAAGGCAACGACCCCACGCAATGGCACTCACATGGCTTGCGCCTGCCTGGCGACTACCTCACGCCGGCCTTGCGCTTGGCCTCCTCGATGGCGTCCAGCTGCTCGGCAGACAGGTGGATCCTGCCCTCGCCGCGGCCGACCGTGACGCCGCCGTCCTCGTCGACCAGCGTGCCATAGGCGGCGTAGCCGCCCGAGACGGACGCGCCCTCGTTCACGACGTGGTCGTCGAGCTCTCCCTTGCGGCGCAGGTGCGCGCCGCGCGCGGTGGAGGAAAACGACGGCCTCTGCAGGTCATCGCCCTTGAGCGTGAAGGACCCTCCCCTCTTGTAGTTCTCCTTGGCAACCGAGATCATTAGCTTGATGCGATTGAGCTGGTTGACCTCCGAGGCGCCGGGGTCGTAGTCGACGGCGACGATGTTGCTCTCGGGGTGCATCTGGCGCAGGCGCTTGATGACCGACTTGCCCACGACGTGGTTGGGCAGGCAAGCGAACGGCGACGCGCAGACGATGTTGGGCGTGCCGCTCTCGATTAGCTCAACCATCTCGGCAGTCAGCAGCCAGCCCTCTCCCATGGTGTTGCACAGCGACAGGATGCTCTCGGCCTTCTTGCCCAGGTCCATGATGCCGCCGTAGGGCTCAAAGCGATCGGACTTCCTGAGCATCTTGTTGATGGGCTCTCGCATGCCTTCAATCAGCTTGATGCCGGCGGCGTGCGTCAGGCGGCTCGAGGCCTTGGTGCCCAGCTCGTCCTTCATGTTAATCTGGTTGGAGGTGCCGAAGAGGAAGAAGTCCACCAGACCGGGGACGTCGGCCTCGCAGCCCTCGCCCTCGATGACCTTGACGACCTCATTGTTGGCCGTCGGGTGGAACTTGACCAGGATCTCGCCGACGACGCCGACGCGCGGCTTGGTGCGGTCGGCCTCGAGCGGCAGCTGGTCGAAGCGGCGGACGGTATCCTCGCACAGCTCGTAGAACGACCTGCGGCTGGCGCGCGGGATCAGCGTCTTGGCGCGGCTCATGAGACTGTCGTACAGCCGGTCCGCCGAGCCCTTCTCGGCCTCGTAGGGACGCACGCGGTACAGGCACTTCATGATGAGGTCGCCGTACAGAAGCGCGTAGATCGCGCGCTTGACGAGCTTGGGCTGCAGGATGTTGAAGCCGGGGTTGTCCTCGTCCAGGCCGCCGGCGACCGACAGCGAGATGACGGGCACGTTCTCGTGGCCGGAGTCCTTCAGGGCCTTGCGGATGAGCGCGATGTAGTTGGTCGCGCGGCAGCCGCCACCGGTTTGCGAGATCAGGACCGCGGTTCGGCTCAGGTCGTACTTACCCGAAAGGATGGCCTCCATGATCTGGCCGGTGACCAGAATCGACGGGTAGCAGATGTCGTTGTTCACGTACTTCAGGCCCGTGTCGACCGCGGCGTGGTCGACGGAGGGCAGCAGCACCACATTGTAGCCCGAGGACTTCAGGAGCGCCTCGACGATCTCGAAGTGGATGGGGCTCATCTGCGGCGCGAGGATGGTGTAGCCCTCGGCCTGCATCTCCTTGGTGTAGCGCACCTTCTTGAAGGCAGCGCTGGCGGCCTCACGGTAGACAGGCACGCGGCGGCTCAGATCGGTGCGGCGGGCCTTCTCGAGCGAGCCGTCAGCCATGCGCACGTCGACCGGGATAGCCTCGACGGCGGTGCCCGCGGCGGTCTTGCGCTCGAGCTCGGCGCGCTCCTCCTTGAGAGCGGCCATCAGCGAGCGCACGCGGATGCGGGCGGCGCCAAGGTTGGACACCTCGTCGATCTTGAGGACGGTGTAGATCTTGCCGGACCCCTCGAGGATCTCCTGCACCTGGTCGGTGGTGAGAGCGTCCAGGCCACAGCCGAAGGACTGGAGCTGGATCAGGTCGAGGTCATTGCGGGCCGCGACGAAGCGGGCCGCGCGGTACAGGCGGCTGTGGTACATCCACTGGTCGACCACGCGGATGGGGCGCTCGGGCCCCATCTTGTGGGCGACGGAGTCCTCGGTCAGGACCGCGAAGCCGAACCCCTGCAGCATCTCGGGAATGGCGTGGTTGATCTCGCCGTCGTTGTGGTACGGGCGGCCTGCGAGCACGATGCCGTGGGCGTCGTTGTCCTCAATCCACTCCAGAACCTCGTCGCCCTTGCGGTGCATCTGGTCCTTGAACGCGAGGTCCTCCTCCCAGGCGGCGTTAACGGCGGCGTCAACCTCGGCGCGGGTGATGTCGCTTCCTGTGAAGCGTCCCTTGCCGTTTGCGGCGTCAGCCTTGCGCTGCACCTGGACGAGCTCGTACAGGCGGCGCTTGAGCTCACTCTTCTTGTCGTACGGGATGAAGGGGTCCATGTACTCGACGGCAGGATCGCTCAGCTCGTCGACGTTGAGGCCCAGCGCCTGAGGGTAGCTCATGACGATCGGGCAGTTGTAGTGGTTGCCCGCCGTCTTGTCCTCCTGGCGCTCCCAGCGGATGCAGGGCATCCAGATGAAGTCGGGGTCCTTCTCCAGAAGGTTCATGATGTGGCCGTGGCTGAGCTTGGCCGGGTAGCAGACGGACTCGGAGGGCATCGACTCGGTGCCGGCCTCGTAGGTCTTGCGCGTGGTGGGGTCGCTCAGCACGACCGAGAAGCCCAGCTTGGTGAAGAACGTGTGCCAGAAGGGGTAGTTCTCGTACATGTTGAGGGCGCGAGGGATGCCCACGGTGCCGCGCGGAGCGCTGTCCGCGGGAAGGCTCTCGCGGTCGAACAGCAGCTTGTTCTTGAAGGCGAACAGGTTCGGGGCCTTGGACTGCTGGCTCTTGGGCTTGCCCGAGCCCTTCTCGCAGCGGTTGCCCGTGACGAAGCGGCGGCCGTTGCCGAAGGAATTGATGGTGAGCAGGCAGTTGTTGGAGCAGCGACCGCAGTGGGCGTTGGTGTGCTTCACCTGCAGGTTGTCGATCTGCTCGCGTGAGAGCAGCTCCGAGGTGCCTGCCGCGCCCGCGCGGTCGCGGGCCAGGAGCGCCGCGCCGTAGGCACCCATGACGCCGGCGATGTCGGGGCGGATGACCTCGCGGCCGGTCAAGAGCTCGAAGGCGCGCAGGGTGGCGTCGCTCATGAAGGTGCCGCCCTGGACGACCACGTACCTGCCGATCTCGTCGTAGTCACGCAGCTTGATGACCTTGAAGAGCGCGTTCTTGATGACGGAGTAGGAAAGGCCCGCGGCGACGTCGCCGATGGTCGCGCCCTCCTTCTGCGCCTGCTTGACGCGGGAGTTCATGAAGACGGTGCAGCGGCTGCCCAGGTCGACGGGCCTCTCGCCGCCCACGGCCGCGCGGGCGAACTCGCGAACGTCCATGCCCATCGAGTCCGCAAAGTTCGCAATGAACGAGCCGCAGCCCGACGAGCACGCCTCGTTGAGGCTGATGTGCTCGATGATGCCGTTCTTGACCTGCAGGCACTTCATGTCCTGGCCGCCGATGTCCAGGATGAAGTTGACGTCGGGCACGAAGGCCTTGGCGCCACGCAGGTGCGCGACGGTCTCAATCTCGCCGGAGTCCGCACCGAGGGCCTCGATCAGGATGCCCTCGCCGTAGCCGGTGGTCGTGACGTGGCCGATCACGCAGTCGTCGCTCAGGTGGTCGTAGATGTCGTCCATGATCTTGCGGGCGGTGCCCAGGACGTCGCCGTTGTTGTTGTCGTACCAGGTGTAGAGAAGTTCGCCCTCCTCGCCCACGACGGCGGCCTTCATCGTGGTGGAGCCTGCGTCGAGGCCGATGAACACGCGGCCGTGGTAGCCATCGAGCGTGCCCTTGGGAACGACCTCCTTGTCGTGGCGCTCCTTGAAGGCGGCATAGTCCGCCTCGGTGGCGAACAGCGGGTCGAGGCGCTCGACCTCGGAGCCCTGGGTGTCGCCCAGGTTCTTGAGGTCCTCGATGACCTCCGAGAAGGTCACGTACTTATTGGACTCGCCGGCAAGCGCTGCGCCCGTCGCGACGAACAGATGGGCGTTCTGCGGGATGACGCGGTGCTCCTCGTCCAGGTTGAGGGTCAGGTAGAAGCGGTGGCGCAGCTCCGAGAGGTACTGAAGCGGGCCGCCCAGGAAGGCGACGTAGCCGCGGATGGGGTGGCCGCAGGCGAGGCCCGAGATGGTCTGGTTGGCAACCGCCTGGAAGATGGAGGCGGCCACGTCCTCGCGCGCCGCGCCCTCGTTGAGCAGCGGCTGGACGTCAGACTTGGCGAACACGCCGCAGCGCGACGCTATGGGATAGATGTGCTGCGCGCCCTTGGCCAGCTCGTTGAGGCCGGAGGCGTCGGTCTCCATAAGCGAGGCCATCTGGTCGATGAACGCACCGGTGCCGCCGGCGCAGGTGCCGTTCATGCGCTGCTCGATGCCATTGTCGAAGTAGATGATCTTGGCGTCCTCGCCGCCCAGCTCGATGGCGCAGTCGGTCTGCGGGATGAGCGCCTCGACCGCGTGCTTGGACGCGATGACCTCCTGCACGAACTCCACGTCGAGCCACTGGGCCAGCAGCATGCCGCCGGAGCCTGTGATGGAGACGCGCATGGGGGCGTCGCCCAGCACGGCGCGGGCCTTCTCGAACACCTGCGCGGCCGTGGCCTTGACGTCGGTGTGGTGGCGCTCGTAGTTGGCGTAGACCAGGTTGTCGCTGTCGTCGATAACGGCGAGCTTGACCGTGGTGGAGCCGACGTCGATGCCCAGGCGCAGGTTCGCATGGGTCAGGTCGATGCGCCTCTTGGGCCTCAGCTCGGCCTCGAACTGCTCGAGCTCGATCGGCTGCTTGCTCTCGACCTGGGCCTTCGTGGAGTCAGAGTGGTTAGTCATCAAGGATCCCCTTCATCTTGAGTGCCGCGACCGCGATGGTCGGGATGTTGAACTCGATGGTCTTGCCGTAGAGGTCGCCGGGGCGGACGAACATGAGCGCCGTCATGACGCGGGCCATGACCTCGACGTTCTCGCGCATGCCACTGGTGAGCCAGCGCACGAGCACGCCGACCTCGGCGGATATCGCATAGGTGAGGTAGTAGTCGAAGAACGCCCCCACGGCCAGCGAGTCGATGCCCTCGGAGGCGCGGCTCTCGACCGTCTCACGCACCATCTGCTCGAGGCGCTTGGCGAACGCGGGGTCGCCGCCGTTTCCCAGAAGCGCCGCAAGGTAGCTGCCGCGCTTCTTGAAGTAGTTGAGCAGCTCGATGGAGCCGGGGCAGGGCTCGAAGCGCCCGATGGACTCCTGGAGGTCGTCCAGATGGGTCGCCGCGATCTTCTCGACCAGCCCGCGCGCCTCGCAGATCGTCTCGTGCTCGATGGCGAAGACTAGGTCGGGAATGTCGCGGAAGTGCGAGTAGAACGTGCGACGGGTGACGCCGGCCCGGTCGCTCACGGCGGTCACCGTGACCTGCGAGAGGTCGCCGATCTCCTCGATCTCGCGCGCCAGGGCGTCGCGCAGGGCACGCCGGGTGCGCGTCGTGCGCCTGTCGGGCGCCGACGCGGCCGCGTCCGGAAGCGGCGAGCCGCCTTGCATGGGCCATTGCATCTTGTGGTGCTCCGTTCCTTCACAGGCTGTGCAGTTTTACACAGCCTGTGAAGTATTGCACAGGGTGAGAAGGAACGCTGCCCCGCTCGGACGACTTCCACAGACGAACCATGATGGCGGACATGGCCCCACAACATGCAGAATCACTCTTTTGTTATGCGTAACGGTGCTGTTTTGAAACATCGACTTTCGGTATGTTTGCATTTCTCATACCTGTTTATAACGCCTTTGTTACGGCTTTGCGATTGATTGCGCGGGACGCGCACGGCGGGCGCAAACTTTCCTGCAACGCACGGAGCAACCCCCGGGCGCAGGCAGGCGACCGAACGGCCGCGAAAGCAAATAGGGACGGAGACCCACATGGCTGACATCACACGCAAGAACCACCCGCTCGACGCCCACGTCTCGCGACGAAACTTTGTCGCCCTCTGCGGAGCGGGAGCAGCCGGACTGGGCCTCGCCGCATGCGGCGCGCAGCCGTCCGGTGACGGGTCCGCAGACTCCGCCAAGAGCGAGAGCGGCTACACCCTCGTCGAGGAGGGCAAGCTCATCGGCGTCTCCGACATGGCCTATCCCCCGCTGGAGTCCATTCCCGACGGCGGCAGCGAGCCCGAAGGTTTCGAGATCGACATGATGGACGCCCTCGCAAAGAAGCTCGGCCTCCAGATGAAGTGGCTGCCAGCGACTAAGTTCGACACGATAATCCCGCTGATCAAGCAGGGCGGGAAGGCCGACGTGGGCGTCTCGGCGTTCACGATCACCGACGAGCGCAGGCAGGAGATCGACTTCACCGACTCCTACCTCGACTCCAACCAGGGCCTGGTGGCCCCCAAGGCCGCCGGCGAGCTGAGCGAGGAGAAGCTCAACGTCGCGGGCACCCAGATTGCGGTCCAGTCCGGCACTACCGGCGAGGCCTGGGTGAAGGAGAACCTCCCCGAGGCCACCTGCGTGCCCCTGGACGACGCCATCCAGGCGATGACCGGCGTCCAGACGGGGCTCTACGCGGCCTGCGTAGCGGACCTGCCCGTCATGTCCTACTTGTGCAAGGAGTCCTACACCGACCTGCAGGTCGCCATCGAGATCCCCACGGGCGAGCAGTACGGCATCGTAGTGAGCAAGGACAACCAGCAGCTGACCAAGGACCTCGACAAGGCCATCGCCGAGATGCAGAGCGACGGCACCATGGACGAGCTCCAGCAAAAGTGGTTCGGCACCACGCTCTAGCGCAGGGCCGCCCCAGGCACCGGCGCGTCCGGCGCCGACAGCCAAACAGCCAATCAACTACCAGAGCCCGCCGCGCGCGGGGTTGGGAGAAACAGCAACATGAACTCGAACGCACTTTCCCGCAGGAACTTCGTCCAGCTCGTCGGCCTCGGCCTCGCCGGCATGGGGGCCGCCGGCCTGGCGGGCTGCGCCGGCCAGAGCGCCCCGGCGGACTCGTCCGCCAAGGACGACGACGGCTTCAAGCTGGTCGAAGACGGCAAGCTCACGCTCGTCTCCAACTTCTACTTCCCGCCCTTCGTCTCGATGAACGAGAAGACCGGTGACTACGAGGGCTTCGACGTCGACCTCTACAAGGCCATCTGCGAGAAGCTCTCGCTCGAGCCCAACATCCTGCCGACGGTTCAGTTCGACACCATCATCCCGACCATCAAACAGGGCGGCAAGGCCGACGTCTCGCTGGGCGCGATCACCATCACCGACGCCCGCGAGCAGGAGATCGACTTCAGCGACCCATACCTCGACTCCAACCAGTCCATCGTCGTGCGCAAGGACGCGACCGCGACGACCGCCGAGCAGCTCAACGCCGACGGCATGCAGATTGCCGTCCAGGGCGGCACCTCCGGCGAGGAGTGGGCGAAGGAGAACCTTCCCAAGGCGACCATCGTCCCTCTGGACGACATCATCCAGGCGCTGACCGGCGTACAGTCCAACCTGTACGCGGCCTGCATCACCGACCTGCCCGTCTCGAGCTACGAGATCAAGATCGCCTACAGCGACCTCATGATTCCCGAAGGCGGCGAGATTCCCACCGGCGAGCAGTACGGCGTCGTCATCAGCAAGGACCAGCCCGGCCTTACCAAGGCAATCAACAAGGCCCTCGCCGACATCCAGAGCGACGGCACCATGGACTCCCTGCAGCAGAAGTGGTTCGGCCAGACCCTCTAGCGCAGACGCCCCGGCGGCGCCAGCGGCTCGGCAGCGCCGCCCGCAGGCGACCATAGGCACAAGCAACGCCCCGGGCCCGTCCAGATGGACGGGCCCGGGGTGCCTTGGTTGCAGAGGCCTTCAATTGCGGAGAAGCGCCCCCTCTCGGCATCACGACCTTCGCTACAGCAGGCCGAGCGCCGTCATCACGGGAACGAGCGCGATGGGCATGAAGGCCGCAGGCAGCATGTTGGCGACCTTGAGGTCGGTCAGCTTCAGCAGGTTCAGACCGACAGCGAGCAGCAGGAGCGAGCCGGTGACGGCAATCTCGGTGATGACCGCCTGGGTCAGGAGACCGCCGAGCGCTGCCGCAAGGAGGCTGAGCACGCCCTGGTAGACGAAGACGCTCACTGCGACAAAGGGCACGCCGATGCCCATGGTGGCCGCGAAGGGGATGCAGACGACGAGGTCGATCAGGCCCTTGGCGATCAGGGTGGCGTGGTCGAGCTGGATGCCGGACTGCAGCGAGCCCACGATGCCCATGGCGCCGGTGCAGCAGAACAGCGTCGCGTTGACGAAGCCCTGCGAGAAGCTGCCCAGGCGCTTGCTGCCCGCGAACGCCGCGTTCAGGCGGCGCTGTGCCCAGTCGCCCAGGCGGTTGACGGCGCCGTCGAGGTCGATGAGGTAGCCGACGAGGCTTCCCAGCGCGACGGCCAGGGTGACCACGACGATGCTGCCGCCCGAGGCCATGCCCTGCACGCCGACGAGCACGACGCAGAGGCCCTGCCCCTTCAGGAGGAAGTCTCCCAGGTCGTCGGAAACGTGACTCTTGAACACGAGGCCAATCAGGCCGCCGACGGCAGCCTCCACGGCGTTGATGAGGGCACCAAGCAGAACCACGGGCACTTCTCCCCTTCTGAATATTGGATAGGATGTCGCCTGCAGACGAGATAGCTGTACGGAGACTGTCTGAGGATACGCCCCGGGCGGCCCCGCGGGGAGGGCGGCGGGACACTTCACCGTCAGAACAGACGGGCGGGCGGCCCGCGTGGGGCCGGCCGCCGAGAGCGGCTCGCGTCGCCCCGACCAGTCACCGGGACCAGTAGCCCAGATCAGTCGCCGGGACCAGCTGCCGGGACTGGCCGCAGGGGTCGCTCGGGCTAGTCGCCCAGAAGCTCGATGAGGTCCTCCTTGCGAAGCGAGCCCAGCGAGCTGCCGCCGCCCTCGCCGACCACCTGCTCGGCCAGGTCGGACTTGGCCTCCTGCAGCGCCAGGATGCGGTCCTCGATGGTGTCGCGGGCGATGACCTTGTAGACCGTAACGTCCTTGGTCTGGCCGATGCGGTGGGCGCGGTCGGTCGCCTGGTTTTGCGCGGCCGCGTTCCACCAGGGGTCCGCGTGCACGACGACGTTCGCGCCCGTCAGGTTGAGGCCGGTGCCCCCCGCCTTGAGCGAGATCAGGAACACGGGCGTGTCGTCCTTGTTGAAAGCGTTGACCAGCTTTATGCGGCGCTTCTTGGGCGTGGCGCCGGTGAGGACGTAGTAGCTCACGCGACTCTCGTCGAGCTTCCGCGCAATGACGTCCAGGTAGCTCGTGAACTGCGAGAAGACAAGCATCTTCTGCTGCGCGTCGACCGACGCCGAGACGAGGTCCATGATCGCGTCGAGCTTCGCGGAGCCGCCCTCGTAGTCCTCGTAGACCAGGGCGGGGTCGCAGCAGATCTGCCTGAGCCTCATGAGCTCGGCGAGGATCTCCATGCGGTCCTTGCCGAACACGTTGTCGCGGCTCTTGGACAGCGCCACGCGAAGCGCCTGCTCGTGGGCGTGGTAGAGCTTGCGCTGCTCGCCATCGAGCTCCGCGTAGACCACCTGTTCCAGCTTGTCGGGGAGGTCGGTCAGGACCTCGTCCTTGCGGCGGCGCAGCACGAAGGGCGCGACGGTCTCGGAAAGAAGGCGGGCCGCGCTCTCGTCGCCGTCCAGGATGGGCTGCTCGTAGCGCTCGCGGAAGCGGTCATAGGAGGCCAGGAAGCCAGGCATGAGGTAGTCGAAGATGCTCCAGAGCTCGCTCACACGGTTCTCGATGGGCGTGCCCGTGAGCGCAAAGCGGTTCCTGGCGGGGACCAGCTTCACGGTCCTCGCGATGAGGGTGTCGCGATTCTTTATGTACTGCGCCTCGTCGAGCACCTCGCACCAGAAGTCCATCTTCGAGTAGTCCTCGATGTCGCGGCGCAGAAGCTCGTAGGAGGTGATGTAGACGTCGTACCAGTTTTCCTGCCGCAGCTCGGCGCGCTCCTCGGCGCCGCCGGCCACCAGGGCCACGTTCAGCGAGGGCGCGAACTTCTTGATCTCGGAGCGCCAGTTGTAGACCAGGGACGCAGGGCAGACGATGAGCGCAGGCCCCTCCTCCCTTCGGGCCAGCAGCAGCGAGATCATCTGCAGCGACTTGCCCAGGCCCATCTCGTCGGCCAAGATGCCGCCGAAGCCCATGTCACAAAGGGCGCTCAGCCACTGGAAGCCCGCCTTCTGGTATGGGCGCAGGATAGGCGCGACGGATGCGGGCGGCTCGTAGACCGAGGGGTCCACCGCATGGAAGTTATCGATGTAGGTCGAGAAGGACAGGTCCTTCTGGGCGTCCGGGACCATCGAGTCGAGGATGAACGCCTTGTAGGAGGGGATCTCGACCGAGCCGCGGGCAAGGTCCTCGGAGGTGAGACCCAGCTCGTCGGCCAGCTCGACAGCCTCGCTCAGGTCGACACGCGAGAGGTCGACGAAGGAGCCGTCCGCAAGGCGGTGGAAGCGACGGTGCTGGCGGTAGCTGTCCAGCAGCGCGTAGAGCTCGTTGAGCGGGAGGTCCTCCGCCGAGACCGTGAGGTTGATGAGCTTGGCGCGCACCGAGAGGCCCATGGTGATGCGGGGCGTGGCGGTGGCGGCGAGGCGGTCGTAGGACTCGGTCGTGATGACCGTACCCACCTTCCGAAGCTCGGCCATGCCCTCGAAGACGAAGCGCGCCATGGCGTCGGGGTCGTCGTCGGGAATGCGCGCTACGGAGCTCGTGGCGCCCAGCGTGAAGAAGCGGCCCACGAGAGCGCGGGCGTCAGCCTCGCCCACGACGTCGCGACCGGACTCGATGCTCTCCCCCACCTCGCGTCGGGCGATGTGGTAGCTTGACTCGCCATAGATTGCCAGCACGTCGCAGGTGATTCCCCCGCGCGCGTGGCCGATGCGGAACTCGAGCTCAAGGGGGTCGGGGCGCAGGTCGTCAAGCTCGTCGGGAACATGCACCTTGAAAGTGCGCTCGAGCGAGGGCAGCACGGCCTCCGCGAAGCGGGGCGCGTCGCCGCGAGAGAGCATGAGGTGGCTTGCCACGTTGCCGTAGACGTTGGTCATGAAGTTCGCCACGTCATTCAGGCGGGACGTGCAGCGGAAGAGCCTGTCGTCCTGCACGGCGTAGAGAAGGCCATCGGACGTGAAGAAGTCGGCCTCGCCCTCGCGGACGATCTCGAAGGCGCCGTCGTCTTTCGTCTCGAAGCCGATGCCCACGTCGGGGTCGCCCTGGCAGACGGTCACGGCGCGCTTTCGCACGACCGCGCCGGAGGGGCTCATGCCGTCGATGATGACCCGGCGCCCCATCATGAAGTCCACCAGCTCGTCGATCTCGGGCCCGGTGAGGCGCATCTGGCGCCCGATCTTGACCTTGCCGCTGCCCGGCCCGCCGTTGCGGCCGTGGCCGCCGGAGCGCTCGGCCGCAAACGCGCGGCGGTTCTGAACCGCGCGCAGGACGAACGAGGCGATCTTGGCGCTGGTGGGCTCGAACATGTCGAGAGTGTGGGTAAAGGCGAGGCAGGTGCCATACGTGTGGTAGCTCCCCCTGGCCAGGTGGTCGGCGAACTCGCTCACGCTGGTGATGACGTAGGACCCCGAGGCCCCGATGATGCGCAGCCGCAGGCAGACGTCGCCCTCGCAGTACAGCGTGGGCTCAAGCACGATGCTGCCCGAGGCCGGCTTCTTGCGCGGCACCCTGAGCCGCGGCTTGCGAACGCTGGACTCGATGTAGGAGCTCAGGGCCGACGAGGTGTAGACCTGGTCGACGTGGCCAAAGCCCTCATAGTCATGGGCGTGCTCGTTGAAGTCGAGCACCAGGGCGACGCAATGCTTGCACGCCCCCTTGAAGCGTCCGGACCAGGAGCAGTTGCAGGTGCACTCGACCACCGAGTCGGCCGACTCGTCGAGTACGACGCACGCCTCGTAGTGGTCCTGGTCGTCGACGGAGCCGTCGACGTTCGCGGTCAGGACCGTGTTGCCGCCCTCGTAGGCGCAGGTGCGGTGCCATATTGCTCCCCGCCGTTCGGCAAGGGTCTCGGCGCGGTTCAAAACTGAGTTGCGAGTCACGCGCGCAAGAGCTTCCCTAGAGATCACCGAAGCTGCCTCCAAACGATAAACATACATGTTGTGCAGGCAATTCATGCGTCACCCACACAGAGGGGAAAGACCTGGGCAAGACGTCCGGACCCTTCCCTCACATAACTTGTGCATCTGTCTAGACTAGCGCGTTTTGGGGTGTCGGCCGGTCTCTTTTTGATTGAGCGGCCAGGGCCGCAAGCCGCGACGCGGGGGGCGCTTCTCGGCGGCGCTCTCTATGCAAATGACTACATAGCGTTGTCCATTTACGCGCGGGAATGTCTTTTTTGCCCCATCTGAGCCGTCAACCGTCGATTTGCTGCCGTCTGGAATAAAATATTCTCCGTCTGCCATAAGGTCAGACAACACCGGACAGATGCGCTCGGGGAAGGGCCCAGGGCGCTTTATGTGGTGGAGAGGAGAACCATGCAGTATTCCGCAGAAGTGGAGAAGATGTGCCCCGTCACCAAGGGCGCATACCACGGACCTGCACCCATCCCCGAGGAGGGCAAGTGGGTTCAGGCGAAGCAGATCAGCGACATTGCCGGCTACACGCACGGCATTGGCTGGTGCGCACCCCAGCAGGGCGCCTGCAAGCTCAGCCTCAACGTTAAGGAAGGTGTCATCGAGGAGGCCCTGGTCGAGACCATCGGCTGCTCCGGCATGACGCACTCCGCAGCAATGGCCGCAGAGATCCTCCCGGGAAAGACCATCCTCGAGGCTCTGAACACCGACCTTGTCTGCGACGCCATCAACGTTGCAATGCGCGAGCTCTTCCTGCAGATCGTCTACGGCCGCACGCAGACCGCCTTCTCTGAGGACGGCCTCCCCGTCGGCGCTGGCCTCGACGACCTCGGCAAGGGCCTCCGCTCCATGGTGGGCACCACCTACGGCACCAAGGCCAAGGGTGCTCGTTACCTCGAGCTGGCTCAGGGCTACGTCACGCACCTCGCCCTCAACGAGAACAACGAGATCATCGGCTTCGAGTTCCTCAACCTCGGCAAGTTCACCGATGCCATCAAGTCTGGCACCGATGCCAAGCAGGCCGTCGAGGACGCTATGGGTCGCTATGGCCAGTGGGACAACCCCGCCAAGGTCATCGATCCCCGCGAAGAGTAGAGAAAGGAGCTGAGCATACATGGCAGTTACGTTCGAAGGCTATGAGCGTCGCATCGATAAGATCAACGAGACGCTGGCAAAGTACGGCATCGCTGACCTCGAGGAAGCCCTCAAGCTCTGCACCGACAAGGGTTTCAACCCGTATGACATCACCGAGGATGTCCAGTCCATCGCGTTCGAAAACGCCAAGTGGGCTTACACGCTCGGCTGCGCTATTGCTCTGAAGAAGGCCGAGAAGGGCGAGGTCACCAACGCCTCCGAGGCAGCCGCCGCCATCGGCGAGGGCCTGCAGGCCTTCTGCGTCCCCGGCTCCGTGGCCGAGGACCGCAAGGTCGGTCTCGGCCACGGCAACCTGGGCGCAATGCTGCTCGGCGAGGACACCGAGTGCTTCGCGTTCCTGGCTGGCCACGAGTCCTTCGCAGCCGCTGAGGGTGCCATCGGCATCGCCAACAACGCCAACAAGGCCCGCAAGAAGCCGCTGCGCGTCATCCTCAACGGCCTCGGCAAGGATGCGGCCCAGATCATCGCCCGCATCAACGGCTTCACCTACGTCCAGACCCAGTTCGACTACTTCACGGGCGAGCTGAAGGTCGTCAAGACGATCCCGTACTCCGATGGTCCCCGCGCCAAGGTCAACTGCTACGGCGCCGACGACGTCCGCGAGGGCGTTGCCATCATGTGGCACGAGAACGTTGACATCTCCATCACCGGCAACTCCACGAACCCGACCCGCTTCCAGCACCCCGTTGCGGGCACCTACTTCAAGGAGCGCACGCTGGCTGGCAAGAAGTACTTCTCCGTCGCCTCTGGTGGCGGCACCGGCCGTACGCTGCACCCGGACAACATGGCTGCCGGCCCCGCCTCTTACGGCATGACCGACACCATGGGCCGCATGCATTCCAGCGCCCAGTTCGCCGGCTCCTCCTCCGTCCCCGCGCACGTCGACATGATGGGCCTGATTGGCATGGGCAACAACCCCATGGTCGGCTGTACCGTCGCCTGCGCCGTCGCTGTCGAGGGCGCCATCAAGGCCTAGGTTCGCATCGAACCCTGAGCCCCCTTGGACTCACGAGACCCGTCACCTTGGTGGCGGGTCTTTTTCTGTTACGGCCCCTCGCGAGGCGAGAATAGTACGGCGCCGACCGAACTGCGACGGCACACCGGTCGCCTCTTTCTGCGCGCAGCCCCAGCCGCGCGAGCCCCTGCCCTACTCGCCCGCAGCCTCCACGGCGGACGCACGCTTAGAGCACAGCTGGAAGTAGCGTTCGAAGACCGTCTCCATCACGTAGTAGAAGCAGAGCCTGCTGGTCAGGTCCATGCTGTCGTAGACGATGTGCTTGTCCATGGCGTAGAGCGCAATGTCAGCCTGCTTGGCAAGCTTGTTCTTCGAGAGTCCCGTCAGCGTGATGAGGGTCGCGCCGTGGGACTTTGCGATGGCGGCCGCCTCGACCGACAGCCTGGTCTGTCCGGTCACGCTCACCACGAACACCACGTTGGGAGCCTCCGCGCGCTTGGCGGCATGACGCATCACGTGGCGTTCGGTGTAGACGACCGAGTCCTTACCCATAATCGTGAGGCGCCGGCTCATGTCCTCGCACGGAAGCGCCGAGAGTCCCGACGCGAAGAAGTCCACGCGCCGCGCACCGTCCAGGGCGTGCACCACCTGGTCCACGACCTCGTCGTTGAGCAGCTCGTGGGTGCGGATGATCTGCTCGTCCAGACTCGTGCGCTCCATGACAAAGCCAGCCTCCTGAAGGGAGAGCAGGTACGAGGTCTTGAGGTCGTTGAACCCCTTGTATCCCAGCTTGTGCGCCAGGCGCGTGATGGTGTTGGGCGCGACGTAGAAGTGGTCCGCGAGAGAGCGGGCCGTCAGCTCTCCCACACCCTCCTTGCTCGCAATAACGTAGCGGAGAATGTCCGCATCCAGGTCGTTGAGCTTTTCGGCGTTCTCCGCGACGGCCTCATAGAATTCCACGAGCGCTCCAGTCATCCGATGTGTATGGATACACAGACCTGTGTCACAACTCAAAAAGTGTATCGCCGAGCCGAATGGCTATGCAACCCGCACTTTTCTTGCACCCATACGGTAAAACGGATTGCGTCGCGGCGAGACGAAATCCCGGGAGCGTCAACACTGCCGCATTGCTGAAAGCAAATGGCTCCAAACCAAGGAAAGTGGTTTTCGATGAAGGACAAGCTCAACATCGTTATCGTCGGCGGCGGCTCCACCTGGTGCCCCGGCATCCTCAAGTCGCTCACCAAGCACCAGGACATCTTCCCGCTCAACCGCGTAATCATGTTCGACACGGACGCAGAGCGCCAGGCCGTGATCGGCGAGTTCGGCAAGATCCTGTTCCGCGAGGAGGCCCCCGAGGTCGAGTTCGACTACACAACCGACAAGGACGTGGCATACGAGGATGTCGACTTCGTTCTGTGCCAGATTCGTACCGGCGGCTACGACATGCGCTCCAAGGACGAGAAGATCCCCCTGCACATGGGCCTCATCGGTCAGGAGACCGTCGGTGCCGGCGGCATGGCCTATGGCATCCGTTCAATGACCGACATGATCGAGATCGTTAAGGACGTCCGTGCCCACAGCCCCAAAGCCTGGATCATCAACTACACCAACCCCGCAGCGCTCGTGGCCTACGGCCTGCAGAAGGCCTTCCCAAAGGAGGACCACATCCTCAACATCTGCGATCAGCCCGTCAATCTGCTGCGCTCCTATGGTCGTCTGCTGGGCCGCGACTCAAGCGAGTTCGAGCCCGTCTACTTCGGCCTGAACCATTTCGGCTGGTTCACGCACCTCTACGACAAGGACGGCGTCGACCTCGTCCCGACCATCAAGAAGTTCGTTAAGGAGAACGGCTTCAAGCCGGTCGACGCCGAGCAGCGCGACCAGTCCTGGCTCGACACCTACGCGATGGTCGCCGACATGCTCCAGGACTTCCCCGACTACCTGCCCAACACCTACCTGCAGTACTACCTCTATCCCAAGTACAAGCTCGCTCACCTCGACCCCGACTACACCCGCAGCGACGAGGTCATCAACGGGCGCGAGAAGCGCGTCTTCGCCGAGTGTCGCCGCGTCGCCGAGGTCGGCACCGCCAAGGACTCCTCGGTAGTCCAGAATGACGCGCACGGCGACATGATCGTCGAGGTCTCCTCGGCCATCTACCGCAACACGCGCCAGACCTTCATCGTCATGGTCAAGAACGACGGCATCGTCAAGGACTTCCCGGACGACGCGATGGTCGAGGTCGCGGCAAGCGTCGGCGTAAACGGCCCCCAACCCTACGCCGTCGGCGAGATCGGCACCTTCTACCACGGCCTAATGGTCAACCAGTACTCCTACGAGCGCCTTGCGATCGAGGCCTACTTCGAGCACTCCTACGAGAAGGCGCTCCAGGCCCTCACGCTCAACCGCCTCGTCAACGACGCCAAGGACGCCCGCGCCATCCTCGACAAGCTCATCGAGGCCAACAAGGACTACTGGCCCGAGCTCAGCTAGTCGCCCACGTGCGGAAGGCACGGCAAACCTAAGATTCAGTGGAGAGTAGTGAGAGGAATCAAGATGAATAAAGAAGAGGTGCTTGGAAAGTTCCAGCGCTTGGGCAAAGTCCTCATGACGCCCGTGCTCATCCTGCCTATCGCTGGCATCCTCGTTGGCCTGGGCAACGCGTTCACGAGCAAGTCGCTTATCGCCGTGGCACCCTGGCTCGGTACCATCGTGCCGACCATGATCTTCACGCTCTGCAAGGTCGCAGGCAACGTGGTCATGGGCAACATCCCCGCAATCTTCGCGATCTGCGTCGCCTACGGCTTCGCGAAATCCGAAAAGGCCACAGCCGCGCTCTGCGGCTTCCTGGGCTACATGACGATGAACACCGTCATGGGAACCTTCCTGACCACCACGGGCGTCATCGACCCCGCGAACCTCGCCACCGGCCAATCCTCCATCCTGGGCGTGAGCACGCTCGACACCGGCGTCATCGGCGGCCTCGCAGTCGGCGCGCTCGTCGCCTGGCTGCACAACCGCTACTACAAGATCGAGCTTCCGCCCGTGCTGTCCATCTTTAACGGCACCCGTTTCATCCCCGCGGTCACGCTCCTCTTCTGCACCGTGCTCGGCCTTCTGATGTCCTTCATCTTCCCGCCCATCCAAGGCGCCCTGGGCATGCTGAGCGAGTTCATCCGCAGCACCGGCGCGCTGGGTAGCTTCGTCTACGGCGCGGCCGAGAGGCTCCTGCTCCCCTTCGGCCTGCACCACTTCGTGTACCTGCCCTTCATGTTCACCAGCCTGGGCGGCACTGCCACCATCGACGGTATGGACCTGACAGGCGCGGTGAACATCTACAACGCCATCCTCAACTCCAGCAGCACGCCCTTTGACATCGAGGTCAGCCGCTTCGTCATGAACGGCAAGGTCATCTTCGCGATGTTCGGCCTCACAGGCGCGGCACTCGCCTTCTACCGCACCGCTCTGCCCGAGAACAAGAAGAAGGTCGGCGCGCTCATGATTGCCGTCGTCATCCCCTGCTTCTTCATGGGCATCACCGAGCCGATCGAGTACTCGTTCCTGTTCATCGCCCCCGTCCTCTACGTCTTCCACGCAGTCATGGCAGGCCTCGCCTACGCCCTCACCTACCTGTTGAACTTCAACGTCGCCGGTTCCGCGGCATTCGGCGGCCCGTTCCTCTCGCTGGTGTTCAACGGCATCCTGGGCGCTGGCAAGGGCTCCAACTGGCAGGTCATCCTGATCCTGGGCCCCGCCTACTTTGCAGCCTACTACTTCGCCTTCAAGGCCATCATCCTCAAGAAGGGCCTCAAGACGCCGGGCCGCGAAGACGCCTCCGACGAGGACGACGCTCCCCAGGCGACCGTAAGCAGCACCGAGATCAGCAAGGTCATCCCGCAGATCATCCAGGCCGTCGGCGGCGCGCAGAACATCAAGAGCGCCGACGCCTGCTTCACCCGCCTGCGCCTGCAGCTGAACGACATGGACAAGGTTGCAGACGACGGCGTATTCACCCGCGACCTGGGCGCCAACGGCATCGTCCACGTGAGCGGCGGCGTACAGATCGTCTACGGCAACAAGGCCTCGCTCTACGCCACGCAGATGCGCGAAGCCCTCGAGCAGGAGTAGTGACCGGCCATGTTCATCAGGAACCCCTTCTCTCGCTCGCGGCTAGTCACCACCAAGACTGACGGCAAGGCTCCCACAGGCGTCAGCATCGTCAGTCCCGCGACCGGCGAGGCAGAGCCCTTGGAGAAGTGCTCGGACGAGGTGTTCGGCAAGGGCATGATGGGCCCCGGCGCCCTCATCATCCCCAGCGAGGGCAAGATCTTCTCGCCCGTCGACGGCAAGATCGAGGTGCTCTTCGACACGCTCCACGCCTTCGGCTTCAAGACCCCCGAAGGATGCGAGGTCATGCTGCACGTGGGCATCGACACCGTCGAGCTCGGCGGCGCCCCGTTCGTGGCCCACGTCGCCCAGGGCGACACCGTCCGCAAGGGCGACCTGCTGCTCGACATGGACCTCTCGGCCATCGAGGCCGCGGGCAAGAGCAGCGAGACGCTCGTAATCGTGACCGACGCGCACGGCAAGCAGGTCAGCCTCACCAACAACGGCTCCGTGCAGGCGGGCGACCCCATCCTGAGCGTCGCGTAGCCGCACGCGCCCAACAGTCCCCCACCCCCCTGCGAGGCCCCGCTCCGGCGGGGCCTTTCGCTTTCGCAGAAGTGCCACGCCCACAGGCCCGCCACAACTCGGGCCGTGCGGGGCCCGCCGCCGTGGCGTCGGGCCCCCTAGTCGAAACACACGGCCCCTCCATACACGCCCCGCATAGAATGTGCTCGCCAATGCATACGAATCGGCGCACCAACGCAGCGCAGTCACAGCAAGGAGCATGAATGGGTGTAATGTCGGGCAACTTCACCGAGGACCTCCGGTTCAGCAAGCTGCTAGCACGCGAGTTTTCCAACAGGCAGTCCGCCATCAGCGAGATCATCAACCTCGAGACCATCCTCACCCTTCCCCGCGGCACCGAGCACTTCGTGAGCGACATCCACGGCGAGCACGAGGCGTTCATACACATCCTCAACAACTGCTCCGGCGTCATCCGAGAGCAGATTCGCGTCATCTTTGACGGCGAGCTGGACGACCATGGACAGGAGGAGCTGCGTACCCTGGTCTACTACCCGCGCGAGAAGCTCGAGCGCATCCACGCGCACGGCCTCGCGACCGACGAGTGGTACCAGGTGAACCTGTACAACCTGGTGCGCCTGGCGCGCTGGATCGCCGGCAAGTACACGCGCTCCAAGGTGCGCAAGTCGATGCCACGCGAGTACGCCTACATACTGGACGAGCTCATGCACGCCACCCGCGACGAGGAGAAGGTCCGCCACGAGTACCACCAGTCGATCCTCCGCTCCATCGTGGGCACGGGCGCGCAGGACGACTTCGTCGAGGCGCTGGCCACACTCATCAAGCGCCTGGCCGTCGACCGCCTGCACGTGGTGGGCGACATCTACGACCGCGGCCCGCACGCGGACCGCATCATCCACGACCTCAAGAACCACCCCTCCGTCGACATCCAGTGGGGCAACCACGACATCGCCTGGATGGGAGCCGCCTGCGGGTCTCTGGCCTGCATCTGCTCCATCGTGCGCACCTGCGTGCGCTACGACACGCTGGACATCCTCGAGAGCGCCTACGGCATCTCCCTGCGCAAGCTGGCGCTGTTCGCAGACGCCACCTACCGCCACGACGACGCCGTCGCACCCATGGAGAAGGCCATCGACGTCATCCTCTTCAAGGTCGAGGGCCAGACCTTCCGCCGCCATCCCGACTGGCGTCTCTCGAGCCACAGGCTGCTGCTCGACAAGATGGACCTCGCCCGCGGCGTCGTGAACGTCAACGAAACCGAGTGGCCGCTTTCGACCACCGACTTCCCCACTGTCGACCCGAAGGACCCCTTCGCGCTCTCGCCCGAAGAGGAAGAGCTGCTCCACGGCATCGCGCAGGCCTTCGGCGAGAGCGGCCGCCTGCGCCGCCACATCTCGTTCTTCTACGAGCGCGGCTCGCTCTACCTGGTCCGCGACGGCAACCTGCTGTTCCACGGCTGCATCCCCATGGCGAAGGACGGGTCCTTCTCGCGCGTGATGTGCAACGGCGAGCTGCTGAGCGGCCGGGCCTACATGGACTTCTGCGACCACGTGGCGCGCCGTGCCTGGTCCCAGGGCGACCAGGACGCCCTCGACTGGATGTACTACCTGTGGTGCGGCGCGCACTCGCCGCTCTCGGGCCGCGTGGTCAAGACCTTCGAGCGCGCCTTCGTGCCCGACAAGGCCGCATGGGAGGAGCCGCGCAACCCCTACTACGAGCTCAGCAACGACGAGCGGGTCTGCGAGCGAATACTGGCGGAGTTCGGGCTGGCGGGGCCAACCTGCCGCATCATCAACGGCCACACGCCGGTAAAGGCGTCCTCGGGCGAGAGCCCCGTACGCGCGAACGGCCGCAAGCTCGTGATTGACGGCGGCTTCTGCAAGGCCTACCACAAGAAGACGGGCATCGCCGGCTACACGCTGGTCTCGGGCTCGCACGACATGCGCATCAAGGCGCACCGCCCCTTCGACGGCATCGATTCCGCCCTGGACGACAACGCCGACATCATGAGCGAGAGCGACGTCATCTGCCGCTACGACCACCAGGTGCTCGTCGCCGAGACCGACCGCGGCGACGACATCCGCGAGCGCATCGAGGACCTCTCGCACCTGGTGGCGGCCTACCGCGAGGGACTGATCGTCGAGAAGTACGACTAGCCCTTCTCGGGCGCCCCCCTTGCGGGCGTCTGGCACGGAGCCACCACCGGCAACCCGTATAATCGGGAAGAAACGCCACGGCCGTACATGCACGTCGCGCGGCCACACCAAAGGAGCGACATGAGCTTTCTTCCCGTCAGCAAGCAGGACATGGCCGAGCGCGGCTGGGACCAGTGCGACTTCGTCTACGTGTGCGGAGACGCCTACGTGGACCACAGCTCGTTCGGCATGGCCATCATCACGCGCACGCTCGAGGCGCACGGCTACAAGGTCGGCGTCATCTGCCAGCCAGACTGGAAGGACCCCCAGAGCGTCAGGGTGCTGGGCGAGCCGCGCCTGGGCTTCATGGTCTCGAGCGGCAACATGGACTCGATGGTCAACCACTACACCGTCGCCAAGCGCCGCCGCAGCAAGGACTTCTACTCCCCCGGCGGCGTCATGGGCCTGCGCCCCGACCACGCCACCGTGGTCTACTCGAACCTCATCCGCAGCCAGTACAAGCACGCGCCCATCATCCTGGGCGGCATCGAGGCGTCGCTCAGGCGCCTGGCCCACTACGACTACTGGTCGAACGACCTCAAGCGCTCCATCCTGCTCGACTCCGGCGCCGACCTGCTGATCTTCGGCATGGGCGAGAAGAGCGTGGTCGAGGTTGCCGACGCGCTCGACTCGGGCCTGCCCGTCAGCCAGCTGACATGGATCCACGGCACCGCATACAAGACGCGCAACCTGGCGGACCTCGACGACCCCGTCATCCTCCCCACCTGGGAGGAGCTGCGCGCAGACAAGCTCAACTATGCCCGCAGCTTCGGCATCCAGAGCAAGAACCTCGACCCCTTCAGCGCGCACACGCTGGTCGAGGGCTATCCCCACGACGTCTACGTGGTGCAGAACCCACCCAGCATGCCGCTCACCACGCAGGAGATGGACGAGACCTACGAGCTCCCCTACGAGCGCACCTACCACCCCATGTACGAGGGCAGGGGCGGCATCCCCGCCATCAAGGAGGTCAAGTTCTCCATCGCCAACAACCGTGGCTGCCTGGGGCAGTGCAGCTTCTGCGCGCTCAACTTCCACCAGGGCCGCATCATCCAGGCTCGCAGCCACGAGTCGATCCTGGCCGAGGCGCGCCTGATGACCAAGGACCCGGACTTCAAGGGCTACATCAACGACATCGCCGGCCCCACGGCGAACTTCCGCATACCTGCCTGCCAGAAGCAGCTCAAGGCGGGCGCCTGTGTGAATCGCCGCTGCCTGAGTCCAAAGCCTTGCCCCAACCTGCGCGTGACCCATAAGGACCTTGTCAAGCTCCTGCGAGAGCTGCGCGCCATCCCCGGCATCAAGAAGGTCTTCATCCGCAGCGGCATCCGCTTCGACTACGCCATGCTCGACCCCGACCGCAGCTTCATCGAGGAGATCGCCAAGTACCACACCTCGGGCCAGCTGCGCCTTGCGCCCGAGCACATCTCGGACGCCGTGCTCGAGGTCATGGGCAAGCCCAGCAACGATTCCTACCAGGCCTTCTGCAAGGAGTTCTACCGCATCAGCAAGCAGGCCGGAAAGGAGCAGTACGTTCTGCCCTACCTGATGAGCAGTCACCCGGGCTCCACCATGAAGGAGGCCGTCAAGCTTGCCGAGTTCTGCCGCGACCTGGGCTACAACCCCGAGCAGGTGTCCGACTTCTACCCCACGCCCTCGACGGTCTCGACCTGCATCTACTACACGGGCGTCGACCCGCGCACCATGCAGAAGGTCTACTGCCCCACCAACCCGCACGAGAAGGCCATGCAGCGCGCGCTGATCCAGTATCGCAACCCCAAGAACTACGACCTGGTGGTCGAGGCGCTCCACCGCGCGCACCGCGAGGACCTCATCGGCTACGGGCCCAAGTGCCTGGTCCGTCCCGACGGCCCGCACGGCCCGAGGCACGAGGGCGCCAAGGGCAAGGGCCCCAAGCGAGACGCCAAGGGACAGAAGGGCACGCCGGGCGAGAAGGGCAAGGCCCCCCAGCGCAAGCGCGGCAAGAGCGGCAGGCCCGCCAGGGGCGTGGGAGCGTCCCACGGCACCGGAACCAACCCCAAGCAGGGAATCTACGCGGCGCGCGGCAGGCACCACGGAAAGAAGGCGCGCGGAGCCGGCAACGGCCGCGCCGGCAGGCCCCAAGGCGGAAGGTAAGACGTGGCCACGGCACCCAATCCCATCGAGGCGCTCGCCCGGGCGTCCGCCAGCCAGACCAAGATCCGCTACGTCCGCTACCACGGCACGTACGCGCGACCCTGCCCAGCCCCAGCCAAGGCGGACGGCTCGCCGCAGGCTGATTTCACAAGCACGCGGCCAGCTGACGCCACGGACGCGCGACAGCTGGCCATCCTGCGCCACATAGAGCTCCCGCGCATCAGGGAGCGTCTCTGGCACGGAGAGTCCATCCTTCTGGCCACGACCTCGCAGGAGCAGGCCCGGGCGGCGCTGCGCATTGTGCGCGAGGCGCTTGAGGGAGAAGAAATCGACACCGCACTCGAGGGCGCCAACGTGATCCTGCACCGTCCGCAGTACGACGCCTACGACGCCATCTATCTGCTGCCGGCCAACCTGGGTCCGCAGGCTGGCGCGGGCGCGTTCGCGCTGGGCGGCATCGTCGTCAAGGGCGAGGTCTGTCTCGTCGCGTCGGCGGACGACCCGCAGGCCCAGGCTCTTCTGGCCACGGTTCCCGCAGAACGCCTGGGCGTGGAGGACTCGACGCTCCTCTCGATCTTCGACGACGTGCACGAGGGCGTCACCACCCTCGAGGGCGAGCCGGTCCCCACCTTCCACCGCCGCGTCGGCCGCACCCTGCGCGAGCTGGACAAGAGCGGCAGCATCCCGCGCCTGTGGTTCAAGAAGAACGTCACGCTCTCGCAGCTCGCCGACCAGGACGACGCGGGCCTGGGCAGGCTCGCGCGCCAGTGGGACGTGCCCAGCAACGCGTGCTTCGACTTCGCGGTGTTCGACCGCGTCAGCCGCAGGCTCTGCGCGCTGATCGACGTCCGGGCGCCGGGAGCGGCGAGTGACGCCCCGCAGGTCCGGACCAAGGCGCGCTTCGTGCGCGAGGCGCTGGGCGCCGCTGCGGTGACGCTCACGCAGCCCGAAGAGCCCACACACGCGGACGAGGGTGCGAACCCGGATGCCTCGACTTTCTCGTACGTCACCATCCCCACAGACGGCAGCACCTTCCTCGAGACCAAGGAGCTGCGGCTCAAGGCCATGTCGATGAGCCTTGCCGGCAGCCGCTACCTACCCGATGGCACCAAGCTGCCCGTCAGCCTGGCCCACGTGCTGCTGAGCGCCTTCAGGGCGCAGCGCTCGGACGACGAGCGGCGCCTCTACGTAAGCGAGGACGTGCTCAGGGCAGCACGCGACGCGGGACTGAGCATCTGGCCCAAACCCAAGCCAAAAGACGAGGCCAAGGCCGCCAAGGCCAAGCGAAAGGCCGCCGACGCCGGCGGCGCGACGGCAAGGGACGCAGGCAAGAAGGGCGCGCCCCCCAGGGGCGGCAAGCAGGATGGCACAAGGCAGGACAGCGCCAGGCTCGGCCACGACGGCAAGCAGCCACATGGCAGCGGGCGTGCCGTCGCGCGGAAGCAGAAGGTCAAGCCCGGCTACAAGGCGAAGGCTAAGCGCAAGGCAAGGCGTACGCAGCACGGCCGCGAGGGCGGCAGGCGCTAAGCGAGATCCGCGGCAGGCGCTAAGCGAGATCCGCGGCAGGCACTAGGCGGAATCCGGGGCGGGCGCGGGGCTCGTGCCAACAGGCGCGGGGCCCTCATCCATGGTCCGCTTGAGGTAGTCCGTGAACTCGCGCACGGGCAGCGCCGGCGAGAAGTAGAACCCCTGCTCGTACTCGACGCCCATGTTGAGCACGTCCGAGGCCATGTGCATGGTCTCGACGCCCTCGACCACGACGTCGAAGCCCATGTGCTCGAGCATGTCTATCTGGAAGCGCAGGACCTGGCTCTCGCCCTTGAAGAAGGCGCGGGTGGTCTCGGCGTCGAGCTTGACCTCCGATATGGGCAGGGTCGAAAGGCGAACGATGTTGCTGGTCCCCGAGCCGAAGTCGTCCAGGGCGAACGTCGCGCCCTCGCCTATCAGGCGCAGCATCTGGCTGCGCAGGAGGGTCAGGTCGTCCATGGCGGACTCGGTGATCTCGAAGCAGAAGTCCGAAAGCAAGACGTTGCGACGGGCCGCCTCCTGGATTAGCTCCTCGGCCAGGTTCTCGCTCATACACTGCGCGGGAGAGAGGTTGACGTTGATGCGCTCGATGCCCAGGGCCCGCAGGTCATGCGTAGAGGCAAACAGGCAGGCACCCGCGAACACCTGACGCCCCAGCTCGCGAATGCTGCCGTTCCTTTCGGCCACGGCGACGAAATCCGACGGGGGAACGCTGCCCATCTCGGGATCGTTCAGGCGGGCGAGGGCCTCCGCCCCCGTGATCTGGCGGTCGTGCACGGAGTAGATGGGCTGGAAGAAGACCTCGATGCGCCTCTCGCGCAATGCGCTCATGACCGCGCCCTCGACGGCAGCCTCGCGAATGAGCGCCTCGAGGTAGGAGTCGTTGATCGTGAAGAGGTCCTCTCCCCTGAGTTCGGCCTCCATCAGGGCGCGCACCAGGCACTCGCGAACGACGACGATGTTCGTCTTGTCGACCGAAAGGGGCAGGTATGCCATGGCGACAGTGAAGTCGACCTCGGTCGAGGTGTCCAGCCAGGGCCTGCGGAAGCGCTGACGGATCTCGGACGACAACCTCCTCGCGTCCATCTCGCCGCCCTCGCACAGGAGCAGGAAGCGGCCCGAGCCGATGTAGAACCCATAGTACTGGGGGAACTGGTGGCGAAGCCAGTCGCCGATCAGGACGATGCCACGGTCGACCTGCGGGACGCCGTAGATTCGCTTGGCGACGGCATAGTTGCGCAACTGGATGCCAAAGACCGAGAAACGCTCCGCTCGTATCTGGCAGTTGGACACCATCTCGTCGAAGGCGCCGTAGTTGAACAGCGGGACCTTGGGATGGTGGAAGAGGTCAGGGTTCTGAGCGGTCAGGTAGATGACCAGGATTGCCAGCAGGCTAAAGAAGCTCGTCACCAGCGTGTGGGAGAACAGCCCGCGCATGAGGATGGCCGCGACCAGGATGGCGTCGCAGACGTACAGGCTGATGACCAGTCTGAGCTGGGAGCGACGCTGGCAGGTGACCAGCACGAAGAGGAGCGCACCTATGTAGAACCACGTCGACCAGTAGATGCTGGGGTAGAGCCAGGTGTTGTGGTAGCCCTCCCCCGGGTCAAAGTGGAAGATGAGGCCGAACCACGGCGTGGTGACGACCAGCGCCACCATGATCAGGATGGGGACGCAGAGCGCGTTGATGACGCGTATGCCCAGCACGCGCTCTGCGTGGAGCGCCTCGACCGCATAGTAGAAAATCGCCCAGCCCCTGAGCAGGAAGCCCAGGAAGTACAGGATGTTGACCACGTACATGAGCCACAGGGGGAACTGCTCCCATATCTCGTTCATCTCGCACGAGACGATGTCGGATATGGTCATGGCCAGGTTGGCCGCAAGGACCGCGGCGAACGCCCACGACTGCCTGCCGGGAAGGTTGCGACGAGACAGGTAGTAGCCCATCAGAATAATCTGGACCGGGATAGTGGCCAACGCAAAGTCGTAGTTGTACCCGCTGAGCCAATGGAACACCGCAACCACCACGCCCTCTGCCAAAGTGACGTACGCATGCCCGCAAAATATAGAGAGTTGCACCAACAGTTTGGCATAGGGCGACAATATCGTCACCGACGCGGTGACAATTGGCACGATGTGGCAGGCGAGCGCAACAAAGTCACGCTCGCAAGGACTAGCCGGGCAAGAAGAGGTTGGGAAGTGCCAGGATCCGGCTAGCGCATGAACGAGGGCGTCTGGCCGCTTTGGGCGCAGCGGGCGATCTCCTCGAGCGCCTGGGCGACGGCATCGTCGGCACAGGCGCCGATGTGCCAGCGCGCGGTCGCGGCGGCCTCGGGCGTGGCGTTGGCGACGGCCACGGAGTTGGGCACTTCTCGCATGATGGCAAGATCGTTCTCGGCGTCGCCGAAGAACACGATCTCGTCGGCGCAAACGTCGAGCTCGGTCATGAGGTCGGTGAGCGAGGAGCCCTTGTTGACGCCGCTCGGCAGGATGTCCACCCAGTGCGGGACCGGCTGGACGAAGTCGAACTCGGGACAGAGCTCGGCACCCTTGGCCATGACCTCCTCGACGTCGGCCTGGGTGCCGGCGCAGCCGAAGGTGGCGCCGATGATCTCGAAGTCGGGCACGGCGTCGCAGGCGTGCGCCTCGAACGAGAGGTCGTCGCCCCAGAGCTCGGCAAAGCGCTGGCGGATGCCCATGCACCAGACGGGGTTCTGGGGTGCGCTCTTAAGCGGGTAGGCGCCCACAAAGCAGTCGTCGCGCGTGAGGACGTAGTCGACGAAGCGCTGGAGCGCGGCGTTGTCGATCAGGTGCACGCGGCGCATGTCGCCGTCGACCATGACCTTCTTGCCGTTGGAGAGGATGCCCGTCCGGAAGCAGGAGTCGTCGCCGTCGAAGAACCTGAGCAGCTCGAAGTAGTCGCGCCCGGTGGCGGGGCCGAACTGGACGCCTGCCGCGCGGACGGCCGCGATGGCCTTGCGGGCGCGGGCAGAGACGTGCCCCGCGCCAAAGGAGACGAGGGTGTTGTCCATGTCGGTCAGTACGAGCTTGATCATGCGTCGCCTTTCTGGTTGCGATGACGGGCCACGGGTTTACCTGGGAATGGTACCGCGCGAGAACCCGCGGGCACGCAGCACCGTCGCCACCTGCGCCCTAAGCACACAACCCGCGACCGCCACAAGCTTCGGACTACGGGCTACGCGCCCGGCAGCAGGCGCTCGAGCACCTCGACCATCTGCTCGTGACCCCATATGACGGGCACGGGATACCAGGGAGTCGCCTCCTCGAGGGCGCGGTCGGCCAGAAGGTCGAAGTCGGTCGGGTCGAGCCGCTCGATGTGCGCGGGAATGCCCAGGCGTTCGTTGAGGGAGCGGATGCCCTCGATCAGGCGCGCGGCGTTCTGGTCGTCAGGCAGGTTGGGGTCGCCCACGCCCGCCGCGTGCGACAGCTGTGCCAGGCGCGCGTGCGCCGCGCTGCCGTAGGCCTCGAGCACCACGGGCATCACGCTTGCGATGGCGCGACCGTGGGGAATGTCGTAGAGCGCGCCGATGCCATGGGCAAGGGCGTGCACGTAGCCCACGAACGCGTTTGTGAGGGCAAGCCCCCCGCCGTACGAGGCGGTCAGCATGCACTCGCGCGCCTCGAGGTCGGACGGGTCGTCCATCACGCGGGGAAGGTTCGAGAAGACCAGGCCCACGGCCTCGAGGGCGGCCTCGGAGGCGACGGGCGGGCAGAAGCGGTTGACGTATGCCTCGACGGCGTGGGAGAGCGCGTCCATGCCGCTATAGGCCGTGACCTCGGGCGGAAGTCCCAGCGTGAGCTGGGCGTCCAGCACCGCCAGGCGGGGCACGAGCCTCGAGTCGCTTATGGGGTACTTGCAGTCGCGCCCGTCGACCACGTCGGTTATGACCGCGGCGGCCGTGACCTCGGAGCCGGTCCCGGCCGTGGTGGGGACGGCGACCAGGGGCGGAAGCATGCCGTGGACGCGCATGACGCCGCGCATCTGGGGAATCGTGAGACCGGGGTTGGCGACGCGCATGCCGATGGCCTTGGCGCAGTCGATGGCCGAGCCGCCACCGAGGGCGACGATGCCGTTGCAGCAGCCCTCCTGGTAGGATGCAAGGCCCTTCTCGACGCACGCGACCGTGGGGTCGGGCTTGACGTCGGAATAGACGGATGCCGCAATGCCGCTGACCTTGAGCGCGCGCTGCAGGGGCTCGATGGTGCCGCGGCGCACCATGCCGGAGGACGTGACGATCAGGACGCTCGTCACGCCCATGCGCGAAAGGGCCTGCGGCAGGCACAGGAGCGAGCCGGGGCCGATGATCCGCCGCTGCTCCCTGAAGCCCGCTCGCAGCGCAAGGGAGGTCCCGAGGTTGAGGGCGCGAGTGCCCATCCTTCGCGAAATGGCAGACAGAGCGCCCATGCCAGATCCTCCTTGCACGCGTCAGCAGAAGATGCGGACACCAAAATCCCGCGTGTCACGCAATGACAATAGTGTAATCAATTAGCGGGGCAATTATTCGGAGAGTGGCGCCTATCTTGCAGTCAAAAGTTCCGCCTACGATCTTCGGAACACAAGGTAGCGGTTGAGCGAGGAGGTCCTTCCGTCAGACGAGAAGTTCCCCAACAGGCGGGCGGAATCCCCCACCGCGCCCGCGAGCCGCTCAACCTCCGCATCGCCGAAGCTGTGGCAGTAGCGCCAGGCGCCCGGAAGCCGCTGCCAGCCCAGGAGGTAGTCGCCCGGACCAAGGTCCTGCGCGTCCAGCCCAAGGGCGTCGAGCGCCTGGGCGGTCGTCGCGCGCGCACGCTCGGCCAGGCCGGGCTCGCTCATGAAGCGCCAGAGCGAGACGCAACAAAGACCCCCGGGGTGCGTCGCGGCCACGAGGCCCTGCAGGAGCCGCTGCCGCGCGGCCTCCCCGGGCACGTGGTGAAGGAAGCCGAAGGAGACCACCAGGTCGAAGCCGCGCCCGAGCTCGGGACCGAGCCCCGCCGTCGCAAGGCGCGTGGGAAGGTCTCCGTCCAGGAGTGCCTCCACCACGTCGACCTTGTGGGTCGCCACGGCCACGCGCCCCGAAGGCACGGCGTCAGGGGCCGTCGCCATGAGGTCCTCGCAGTTGTCGACGGCGTGGTAGTCAATGCGCCGCCGTGGGAGCGCTCGTGCCAGGAAGGTCGCAAAGCGCAGGTTGCCTGCGGCAAGGTCGAGCACGCGCAGGGAGGCGCCGCCCGCATCCCACGGGGCGGCCCGGTCGCCCACCAGATGCGACAGGCAGCGGTCCCACCCCGGCCAGCGATTGTGTCGGGTAGCGGAAAACGAGCTCGCCTGCAGGCGGTAGAACTCGCTGTTCAGCCGGCTCATGCGGCGCGCGACGTCGTCGGCCATGTCGTCCATGTCAGGTCTTCTGGTATCCATAGCAGCATTCTAAGCCCAGCCGGCAGCGGACGGCACATGGCGGAAAAGTGGCGAGGGCGCATGCGCGCGCTTCTGGGCCACGCGCGCCCCCACGTCGCGCCCCTATAATGGCTTCCTATGGAAGAACTCTTGCTAGACATACTCGGGCGGCTGCGCGCGCTGCCGCAGGGGCAGGACGCGCTGGGGCACGAGGCGCTCGAGGCCGTGGTCCGCAGGCACAACCGCGGCATCCGTGACAACGCCAAGCACCTCTCGAAGAGACGGATACTCCCCTTCTACCTGCACGTTCGACAGAACGACCCCGACCGCTGGGCCAGCTGGAGCATCGACGAGGAGCTCGAGCGGCGCCTGCTCAAGACGTTGCGCATGAAGCCCCGACGCACGGCCTCGGGCGTCGCGACCATCACGGTCATCACCCGCCCGCAGCCCTGCTCGAGCGACTGCGTCTACTGCCCGTGCGACCTGCGCATGCCCAAGAGCTACCTTTCGAACGAGCCGGCGTGCCAGCGCGCCGAGCGCTCGTTCTTCGACCCGTACCTGCAGGTGACAGCCCGCCTGCGCGCGCTCGACCAGATGGGCCACGCAATCGACAAGATCGAGCTCATCGTGCTGGGCGGCACCTGGAGCGACTACCCACGTGCCTACCAAATCTGGTTCGTTCGCGAGCTCTTCCGCGCGCTCAACGACTGGCCGAACGTGGACCAGGACCGCCACGAGCGCTGGAGGCTCTACCACGACCTGGGCATATCAAGTGACCAGGAAGACCTTGCCGCCTTCGTCGCGGGCGAGCAGGCCAAGGTGGACGCCGGACAGAGCAGCTACAACGAGTCGTTCAGGCGGCTCTACTCCCAGAGCGAGCCCCACCAGAGGGCCGGCGACGCCATGGCCGCAACGCTGGACGAGCTCTACGCCGAGCACGCGCGCAACGAGCGCGCGGCGCACCGCGTGGTGGGCCTGGTCATCGAGACGCGTCCCGACACCGTGACCCCGCAGGCGCTCGAGCTCTTCCGCCAGCTGGGCTGCACCAAGATCCAGATAGGCATCCAGTCAACACGGCAGGAGATTCTGGACGCAAACCAGAGAGCAACGACAATCGCGCAGGTCAAGCGCGCGTTCTCGCTCATCCGCCTGTACGGCTTCAAGATCCACTCGCACCTGATGGTGAACCTCGTGGGCGCCACGCCCCAGGAGGACAAGCGCGACTTCCAGACCTTCGTGCAAGACGCCGGGTTTCTGCCCGACGAGATCAAGCTCTACCCTTGCGCCCTTGTCGCAGGCACGCGCCTGGTCGGTCTCTACCGGACGGGCGCGTGGCGACCCTACGACGAGGACGAGCTGCTGGACGTGCTGGTAAGCGACACCATGGCCACCCCGCCCTACATCCGCATCAGCCGCATGATCCGCGACATCGGGGCCGACGACATCCTGGCGGGCAACAAGAAGACCAACCTGCGCCAGATGGTCGAGGGCAAGATCGAGCGCGCGGGGCTGGCCGGCAAGGTGCAAGACATCCGCTTCAGGGAGATCAACCAACGCAACATCAGGGCCGACGACCTCACGATGGACGACTACCCGTACGAGACGGCAACCACGCGGGAGCACTTCCTGCAGTGGGTCACGCCACAGGGGCGCATCGCGGGCTTCCTGAGGCTCTCGCTCCCCAAGTGGGAGGCCATCCAGGACGGCCAGACCGACGTCGCCGCGGACGAGCTTCCCACCGGAGCTGGCGAGGCCATGATCCGAGAAGTGCACGTCTACGGGATTGCCGCCCACCTGGGCAAGTCGGACGTCGCGGCGCAGCACCGCGGCCTGGGACGCGCGCTCGTCAGCCGGGCCGTCGACATTGCGCGCGAGGCGGGCTACGCCCGGCTCAACGTGATCAGCTCCGTCGGCACGCGCGAGTACTACCGCCACCTGGGATTTGCGGACGCGGGACTCTACCAGAGCGTCGAGCTCTAGGCGCTTCTCCGCCGCGCGGGACTTACGGACGTCCTGCCGGGCTCGTCACGCCAGGGCCTGCGAGCATTCGTCAAGCACGCCCAGTGGTCGGACCTACCCCACCAGGCCAAGCGAGCTCACCAGCCACAGCCAGAGCGTCAGGGTGACGGCGCAGCCAAACGTGGTCATCATGACGGCGGTCGAGGTGAGGGTGCCATCGTGCCCCATGTTCTTCGCCATGATGTAGCAGCTCACCGTGCTGGCGGAGCCCAGCATCACCAGCAGCGCCACCAGCTGCTGGTCGCGGAAGCCCATCAGGATGGCAAGCGGCAGGAAGATGGCCACCAGAACGACCAGCTTGATGGCCGTCGCCACGCCGGCGAGCCTCAGGTCTCCCCTGGCGTCCTCGATGCTGAACGAGGCACCCATGGCCATGAGTCCCAGCGGGGTCGCGAGCACGGCCACGTTCTTGAGGGTGCTGGCCGCGATGTCGGGCATCGGCAGGCGCAGGACCGACCAGGCGAGGCCCGCCACGACGCCGATGATGATGGGGTTCTTGGCGATTCCGACCAGGGACTTCCTCACCAGGTCGGCGGTCTGGTCGGCACCCGTGCCCTCGGTGCCGCCCTCGTCGGTCCCCTCGGCGGTCAGCGTCAGCACGGCGACGGCCGCGACGTTGTACAGGGGCACGCTGCCCAGAATCATGAGCGCGCCCATGCTGGTGCTCGCCGAGCCGTAGATGTTCTGGATGAACGCCAGGCCCAGGATTGCCGCAGAGCTGCGGTAGCTCACCTGGATGAACTCTCCGCGACGTGGGCGCTCCGGCACCAGAGCGAGGCTCAGGAGCACGATTGCCGCGATGCTCAGAGTGGTCGCGACCAGGCAGAACAGCACGTAGCGACCGTCCCACGCGTCGGCGAAGTCCTGGGTCGCGAGGTCTCTGAACAGGAGCGCGGGCAGCGCCACCTTGAAGACGAACGCGTTCAGGTACGCGGTGAACCTCTGGTCCATGAGGCCCAGCCTGCGGAACAGCAGGCCGCACAGCATGGTCAGGAAGATGGGCAGGGTTGCGTTGACGCTAAAGAGAAAGCTCTCCAAGGGACACCCCCAGCGAGGTTGCGGTCAAGGGGACGGCGTGCGGGCACGCGCCGCCATGACCCGATTGTCTCCCCCGGCGCGCGGCCCGGCCGCCGCGCGCGCGAAACATACCCAAAAACGTAACGTCGGCACAGTTGGGACGCGGGCCAGGTACCGGGAGCGACCGGGGGACGACCCGGCAGGCCGCGCACTTCTCGCCCGCACGAGCGCGCAACCACCGGCGCGCTACCCCTCCAGGGCCGAGCGCACCGCCGCCTGCAACTCGGGCACGACCTCCGCCTCGAACCACGGGTTCTTCCGCATCCAGATCCGGTTGCGCGGCGAGGGGTGCACCAGGGGGAAGTACGCGGGGCCAAACGAGCGCCAGCCGCGCACCACGTCCGTGAGCGCCACGGAACCCTTGAGTCCCAGGTACCTGTGGACGGCGTAGCTGCCCACGAGCACGGTCAGCCGAACGTGCGGCATCATGCCCAGAAGCACCGGATGCCACTTCTGCGCGAAGCCCCTGCGCGGCGGCAGGTCCCCGGACTTTCCCGAGCCGGGAAAGTAGAAGTCCATGGGCACAATGGCGACCTTGCGCGCGTCGTAGAACGTTTCGCGGTCGACGCCCAGCCACGAGCGCAGGCGGTCGCCCGACTTGTCGTTCCACGGGACGCCGCTGTCCTGCGCGATGCGCCCGGGCGCCTGCCCTATCACCACCACGCGGGCCTCGGCGCTCGCCGAGTACAGCGGGTCGATTCCCCGCTCGGTGTAGGCGGCGTTCTGCGCGTCGGCCCTGATCGCCTCGAACACGGCGCCGAAGTCGCCGCCAAAGGCGTCCGCGCCCTCCTGACCAATGTCTGGCACTGCCATCGCAACCTCCCGTCGAACCCCTGCAGCCAGATACAGTCTGACCCAACGGGAGGCGCAGTCCGTTGCAGCCGCAACAGAGCCTAAGATCGCGACGGCGCGAGGGGTCGGGAAGCGCCCGCCCCCCTCGGCCGGCGCTAGTCCTTCGCGGGCGTGGGCGCACCGGGCTGGATGGCCATGAAGCCCTCCTCGCCCGTGCGGATGCGGATGGCGCGGTCGAGCTCGTAGCAGAAGATCTTGCCGTCGCCCACCTCGCCGGTCCAGGCGGCCTCGCGGATCACGTTGATGACCTTCTGGGCCCAGTTGGGCGTCGAGACCACGATCTCGAACTTCACCTTGGGCAGCATCGTCATGGCAGACACGCTGCCGCGCACCTTGTGCGTGTAGCCCATCTGGGTCCCGCAGCCCATCACCTGTGACACGGTGATGCCGCGCACCTCGATCCCAAAGAGGGCCTCCTTGACGTCCTCGAGCTTCTCCTCGCGGACGATTGCCTCGATCTTGAACATGTCAGCCTCCCAACAGGCCGCGCGACCGGACACCCGTGCCAGCCGCGCGACGGTCGCATACCAGCAATCCTAGTCGTCCAGTCCGTTGAACGAGGGGTAGGCGCGCTCGCCGTGCTGCGAGATGTCCAGGCCCACGCGCTCGTCACGCTCGCTCACGCGCAGCGGGACGACCAGGCTCACGACCTTGGCCACGACCAACGTTCCCGCCACGGCGATTGCGATGGTGATCAGGATGCTGGCGGCCTGCGCCGCGAAGAGCTCCCACTGGCCAAACGCGAGGCCGTCCCAGCGCACGGCGGGATTCACCTGGGACGTGGCGAACACGCCCGTCATCACACCACCAAAGATGCCACCGATGCCGTGGCAGCCAAAGGCGTCCAGCGCGTCGTCGTAGCCAAAGTGCTTCTTGATGCGAGACACCGCGAAGAAGCAGAGGGGGCTCGCGAGGAAGCCAATCACCAGGGCCGCCCACAGGGGCACGAAGCCACAGCCCGGGGTGATGGCCACCAGACCGATGACCAGGCCCGTGCTGGCGCCGACCAGCGTCGGCTTGCCGTCGTGAAGCACGTCCATCAGCAGCCACGAGAGCTCGGCCGTGGCAGAGCTGACGGCCGTCGTCGCAAACGCGTGGCCCGCGAGCTCGTTGGCCGCAAGCGCGCTTCCCGCGTTGAAACCGAACCAGCCAAAGAGCAGCAACGCCACGCCGATGGCGACCAGCGGGATGTTGTGCACGCGATAGCTCGCCTCGTCGTAGCCCTGACGACGACCCAGGAGCAGGCACAGCACGAGGGCAGACACGCCGGAGGTGATGTGGACCACGTTGCCGCCCGCGAAGTCGACCGACCCCATCTGGGCCAGAAGACCGCCACCCCACACCATGTGCGCCACGGGGTAGTACACCACCAGGGTCCAGAGCACCACGAACAGGAACAGCGCCTTGAAGTTCATGCGACCCGCGATGGCACCGGCAATCAGGGCCGGCGTGATGACCGCGAACATCATCTGGAACAGCGCGTAAACCATCAGCGGGATGCTGGGCGCGTAGCCGTTCGTCGCGTCCTCGACTCCAATCATGAACGGGTACTGCATGCTGCCGATGACGCCGGCCACGTCAGTCCCGAAGCTCAGCGAGAAGCCCAGCACGAACCACATCACAATGGCCACGCCAATGCAGAAGAACGACGTCATGATGTTGTTGACGACGTTCTTGCGGCGACCCAGGCCGCCATAGAAGAAGGCAAGGCCTGGCGTCATGAACAGCACAAAGGCCGCGCACAGCAAAACAAAGCCAGTATCGGCAGCATTCATCTTAGTACCCCTTCGTCGTAAGCGAACGGGTACATGATTCAACGCTCCGGTTGCCCGTTTGCATCGCGGTCGTTGCAACCACGTTGCCAAGCGTTTCTACCAAGTCAACCGAACGTTACCGTTGCCTTCCAGACGCGATGCCACGCCGTCACATCACCACGTAAACCGATGGGGAGAAGTGCGTATGCTCCGAGCACGATTCCTTCCCTCCCCCGGTTCACGTATTCGGTACCAGTTAGCGGAGGCCCCATGACCCCCACGGGGAACAAAAGAGCGGCGGACGCGCATCGCTCGCATCCGCCGCCCGCTCAAAGAGAGCCATCAACAAATAAGCAAGGGTTAATCGAGATCCTTCGCCAGCTCGCATCCAATCCTATGCGGGATACCGACGACCAGGGCGTTGCCCATGCAGAACGCTCGATGCCCATCAGTCATGCCAACATTCGTCCAGCCCTTAGGGAAGCCCTGCAGCTGGTCAAGCTCATCAGGGACGAGTCTTCTCATACGCCCGTCTTCCGTCTTGATGATGTGCTTAAAACGGGAGGGGCCAGACCCACCCTCGCCCGTCAGGATGGTCCTGGACGGGTTCTCGAGCAGGTCAGGATAGGCCATTGAGCCCTCAGAGTAGAAGTACGTGAAGCCCGTCTTCTTGTTCACTCTCTCTTCTCGCTTCGACCCCTTGAGGTACTCCCACTTGGGCAGTTGCTCATCCGGCACGTAGAAGGACTCCGGCACCTCTGAAGCCGGGACAATCACGTCTCCCAAGCACCCCAGGCGACCGTCGTAGACTTCCTCAACATCGCAAGTCAGCACTTTTCCGTCAGCCATCACGCCACGGTTGCGGAAGGGCGAGCGCTTCGAACGTTCCTCGTTGAAGTGAAGCGTCGCGTCATACGGGTCAGCAGGAATGCTAACCGTGCCGATTTCCTCGGTCTTTGCAATTGGGAACGCTCGTGCGATAACGCCATCGAAGAGCCTTACCCGCTGATTCCAGGAGGCGTTGCGCTCCGCGAAGATGTAAACGCGCTTGCGCCTCTGGGGGAAGCCGTACTCACCGGAATTGATGACCTGCCACTCGACAGAGTAACCAAGCGAGGACAAGCAGCTGAGGATGATCGAAAAATCGCGACCGCGCTGCGACGCAGGAGACTTCAGGAGCCTGTCAACGTTCTCGAACAGGCAATAGCGCGCGTTCTCGGACGACTTAGATATCTGAATCTGGAGGAATCTGTAGATGTCCCACCAAAGAACGCCTTTCTTTCCCTCGATGCCACCGGCTTGGCTAAGGGGCCTCGCCACGCTGTAGTCCTGGCAGGGGAACCCACCCACGACCATGTCGACGGAAGGAACGTCCCTCTCGCCTGCGTCGACTTCGTCAAGCACCTTATGGATGTCTTCATTGACGACGGAGCCCTCGCCAAAGCGGGTCTCGTAGCATCGGGCCGCAAACTGGCGCGCGTTTGATCCAGGCGGCTCCCACTGGTTTGCCCATACCGTCTTATAAGGTCCCGCGGCGGGCAGGCTCATGCCGGAACCGTTTGGGTCGGTGTAGCCGTCAAGGCCAAGACGGAAGCCACCGACGCCCGCAAAGAGCTCGGCAATCTTAATCTCTTCGGACACGTTTCTCCAATCGCTGCTGTGTCCCAAAACTTGTGAGATCAATAATAACCGATCGACCGGACAAGATCAATCTTGCAAGGCGGCATGGATAAATGCCAAGCAGATGAAAGACGAGTAGCTACCGTCCAAGCGCTTTGGCAATCTCGTCGGCGATGTAGTTAGCATTAAGCCAGAAACTCTTCTTTGGAACTGGCTTGCCATGGGGCTGTGGGCAGGTGTCTTTGCTGTCCCTACCGTGCGTCTTTACAAAGCAGCACCTGTTTTCGGTCGACCTGACCGAGACGATAGCAAGTCCTTCTCTCACGTTTTCCCGCATTTGGTCATAGCAGGCTTTGGCTTCATCGAGGTCGTCATCGGACATCTGCCAGAAGCAGATGTCCGAGAGGCGATATGCACCGTCCTGGTCCTCCCTATAGAGAACGAAAAGGTACATGTTCTGGAGATACGAGTAGAAATCAGAATCCTCGAATTCTCTCTCTTCAAGGTCATAGTAGTTGAATGCCCGAAAGGAAAGGGGCTCCTTAGGCTTGCCGTTCTTCTTAAGACGTATCGTCTTTGGCTCGATTCCTGCTTTAACGAACTCTGCAATCTGTTCGTTTTCGCCAATGCCAAGAATGCGCTTTGTGATTCTCGCACACCTGTCCTTCGAGCAAGATACGCCCATCTTCTTGGCAAGCTCAGCCTCAGTGAGTCCGAAGAACGGTTCGAAGCGTCTGCGCACGAGCTCAAGAAGACCGATAGAGCCCTCATCGGCAGAGCGCCCGATAGCTTTCGCATTTTCAAGAAGGTGATTTTGGACGGACGTCATGTACGAGGCCTTAAACGCCCAAGCTCTTGGCTTCGCGCAGGCTGACGAGAAGGGCTGGGAGCGGCGGACTTTAGAATTCGCTGATTTGGTACAAGCCTCAAGGTAGACGGTATCGGAGCCAGAGATGTCCTCGGCATGGCCGGACCGTACCTTGTTCACAACCGTTTCCCAATCGGCCTTGATCTGTGGGACATCCTCGGGAGGGATTGACCAGACGTCGGCAAGGACAACCTTATAGTCGAGCAAATCAACGTCCTTCTCCCACAGATACGAGATGAGAAGGATGTTGTCAATCTTCTCCATGAGATGACTCGTCTCAAACGTCTCGTTGACGACGCTCATGTAGTCAATCATGCTCAGAACGAGCCGCTCTTTGGCAACTAAGCCACCCTTGGTCGTCCGTTTCAGGGGCGTGCACTTGAGCTCAAGCCCCGCCTCGGAGAAGTCGGGAGCAGAATCGGAGTTCGGAGCATAGTGGAAGTAGTACTCCTCCACAGCGTTGCCAAACGCCCCTTTCCTCCTATGGGGATCATCGAGCTTGGACGCATTGGTCTTCTCACGAAGGCTGTGCCCCACGAGCTTGTGAGCGTATTCGACAATTGAATGAACATCCTTCTCGTCGTATTCCTCGTGTCGCGCCAAGGCGCCCTCCCTTCACGAGCGGCTTTCCAAATCCGAGACAGACACTACCACTTGAAAGTTGCCAAACGAGGGCAATTGAAACCCGAACTCAAGACCCTTCCGCCGCTACTGTCAAACCAACGCTACTGCCAAAAACCTCGCCGCGAGACGAAATGGAACGCCGCTCAACACTGATGACGAAGCCCGCAGCCTATACTTTGTGTACACTTCAAACCCCTGTTGTGCGAGCTTCCAGAGGAGCAACATGAGCCCCGTCGACTTCATGTACTTCTACGTAAAGGACTTCTTCATCCTGCTCTTCCTCGAGCTGGTCATGCTCGTGCTGTTCACAACCAACCCCCGCATCGGATCGAGGCGAGACCGCATCCACGTCCTCAGCCTCATGGCGATATGCCTAGCGCTCTCCGTCGCACGAGAGGTGGACACGATCTTCTCGGACGTCAGCCTGTACCCCTACACCAACATGCCGCGCGCCATCGGCACCTACCTCACCTACGTGCTGGGCGTGGCGTCACTCCTGCTGTTCTTCGAGCTCGCCCTGCCAGACACGCGCAAGGTCCTGCTATTGGCAATCCCCCTCGCGCTGATGGCCATCCTGTACCTGACCATCATCATCTTCCCCACCGCAGAGAACCCCCTCGTCGTCGGCTTCGGGACGGACAACGTCTTCAGGCGAGGTCCTCTGGGCTTCACGTCACACACCCTGAGCGTAATCTACACGCTGGGCCTGATGGGAGTCATCATTCGCAGCGCAGGTTCGGCCAGGCGCGTGGACACCCTGGTCATCGTATCGTGCGGAATCGGCGTCATGTACGCGTTGGCCATCGAGACGCTGGACATCGCGACCAACGTCCTGTACCCCACCATCCTGATCAGCACGGTCGTCTGGGTCCTGTACTCGTTCATGAAGACGGCGCGCCACGACACGCTCACGAAGCTGATGAACCGCCTGACCTTCCTGGACGACGAGATGCGCGAGAACGGCAGCGTCTGTGCGGTGATCTCCATCGACATGAACGGCCTCAAGCAGATCAACGACGCCAAGGGACACATCGCGGGCGACGACGGGCTGCGCGCCATCGGAAGCGTCTTGGAAAGGTTCTCGAACGCCGACTGCCGCATGTACCGAACCGGAGGCGACGAGTTCACCGCCCTGTGCCGCAAGATGGACGAAGGCGCCGTTAGGAGAATATGCGACGGCGTTCGCGACGGCGTCATGCAGAAGGGTTACTCGGTATCGATAGGCTATGCCATGCGAACACCGGGCATGAGCGTGGAGGACGCCTACAAGGCGGCCGACGCCGCGATGTACGAGAGCAAGCGCGCGTACTACCAGCGTGAGGGAAACGATCGCAGGAAGCACCGCGCATAGGAGGGGCGCATGGCTTCCGCTGACACGCGAGACGAAATCCTGAGGCACTTGGACGAAGCGACGCGCAAGCTAAGCCCAAGCTCGACCAACACGTTCACCACGGCGGACATCATCCGCAGGGCGGGGGAGCTCGGTGCCAACCTGATCGTCTCGCACGAGGCCCTGTTCTGGAACCACGGCGACCGCCAGGACGTCATCGCTCACAACAAGACCTACTTCGCCAAGAAGGCGCTGCTGGACGAGTGGGGCGGCACCGTCTGGCGCTGTCACGACTACATCCACTCCAAGGTCCCCATCGACGAAGGAGGGCGCTACGTCGACGGCATCTTCTACGGCTTCGCCTGGAAGCTCGGCTGGCTGGACTACCGCTGCGAAGACGTACCCATGTCCCTGGACTTCAAGATCCCCCAGACGAGCGGCCGCAAGCTCGCCCAGCACATCGTCAGGAGCCTGGGGCTCAATGGCACCCGCCTGATCGGCGACCACGACGCGCGCGTGAGCCGCATCCACGTCCCCATGCACGTGACGGGCGACGCCGCCAGCGACACGCGCGAGATCTCGTACGCCGACGCCAACGACGTCGACGCACTGGTGACCATGGAGTTCGTCGACTTCACCACCAGCGAGTACATACGCGACGCAGGTATGCTGGGGCAGAACAAGTGTGCCATCACCGTCGGCCACTTCAACCTTGAGGAACCCGGAATGGAGTACATGACCCACTGGGTCCACGAGGCGCTGGGCAACGACGAGCTGCCCGTGTCCTTCGCTCCCATGCACGACACGTACCAGTACGTCTGCGCATAGGCACAAGTCGCCGCACCACGCGCCTCGGAAAACACGTCCGCCCCGGCCAAAGGGAAACCGGGGCGGACTATCTTTAGGGCACGGTCGCGCGAGGCGACTGTTTCGCATGCATCAATCTACGTGCCCGCAAGACGGCAAATGAGACTAAGCGGTCCGCGCGTCGCTGGCAGAGCGCGCGTTGCTAGCGGTCAGCGTGTTGCCAGCAGACTCCGCGTCGCTGACGGTCTCCCACTCGCAGATGACATCGTCCCACGCGTAGATGGTGTCGCTATGCTCGCCGCGCCCGTTTCGCACGCAGCGCAGGCATTCGACGCCGGGATCCTCCTCTTCCGAGTACTCGACCACGAGGAACGTGAGCCACGCGTCGGCCGAAGAGGTGGGGATGTTTACGTCGACCTGAACGGCCGTCACGACATCCTCCGGGTCATACGGGACGTTCACGAGGTTGTACTCGCAGTCCTCCCAGTCGCGAGCGTCAGGAATCTGCTTGGCCACAAAGTCCCTTATCGTCTCCTCGACCAGACTTTCGTAACGCCACCTCATAGCCATGCCTCCTTGAAGAAGTGTCCAACCGATTTGTCGCCCCGTACTATAGGCCTCCCGGGCGAGCCCGCAACGCACAAGTCGCAATCTGGCCAATTACAAAGTATTTGATACCGCTCGTCTTAATACACGCTTTTGCGATATAGAGAAGTGCAAGCTAATTGCTAGTTTTCTGCTAGCCAGACACATGCACTTCTCTACTAATGCATGAAAGTTATCTGATAGATAAGTGCCAGGAATCGGTCAGCTAAGTGTCAGACACAATCGACCGTGCGCAAGCCAGGCGCGAGCTTGACAACTGGGAGGGGCATCGGTCGCCGGGTCCATTTGTTCGCGAACCAGTAATTCCCAAGAACAAGTTGTGCTGAAAGGGATAGAGTTAGCCTACGTTAACTGTTATGGGACACGAGAGCGGAGCAACCCAATGGACCTGAAGTTTGGCGACATTCAAGAGACCGCGCTGATAACGCTCGCGGTTCGCGCGAGCGAGACCAGCCGACCCAAGCCGCGCATTCGCGACGAGAAAGCGAAAGAGATCATCGAGACCCTAGGCGTCGACGTCAGCAAATACGACCCCTTCATGTCCCACGAGGGGGTCGTCGCGCGCACACTCATGTTCGCCGAGGCCCTGCGCAAGCTGATCGCACAATACCCCGACGCGCTCTGCATCAACCTTGGCTGCGGCTTCGATGACAAGTTCTCCCAGGTAGACAACGGTAAGATCGAGTGGTACGACGTCGACCTTCCCGACCAGATTGCCGTGCGACGCAAAGTCTACGACGATCGCCCCCGCTGCACCATGATGAACGGCAACGCGCTGAGCGGCGAGTGGACTGCCGGCCTGCCGAAGGACCACTCGACCACCATCGTCGTAATGGAAGGCGTGCTCGAGTATTTCACCAAGGGGCAGACCGCGACGTGCCTTCACATGCTCTGCGATTCGTTCGAGCACGGCTACCTGGTCGCCGAGATGAACTCGATGTTCATCGTAAAGCACTCCAAGCAGCATGACGCCATCAAGAACACCAACGCGACCTTCAAGTGGGGCACCGAGAGCGGAGCCGAATTCGTCGAGCTCGAGCCGCGCCTTACCCTGCTCTCCGAGCACAGCTACAACGAGGAGATGCGCAAGTACACCTTCCTCGCCAAGGTCTTCGCGGCAACCGTGGGCAAGAAGAACAACAACCGCCTGGCCGTCTTCAGCTGGTAGCCCGTGCGGGGACGGTCGCCCCGCACGGGGCGCCGTCCTCCACACGCACCGTGGACCAATTGAGCCGGAAGGGTTAGCCTCTTGGCAAGGAACCCGCGACCGGAAGGAAAGCCATGCCACGAGAGAGCAGCAAGACCCTGGTCGTGTACTTCTCGCTCGAGGGAAACACCCGCCTTGTAGCTAACGAGCTGAAGAAGAGGATCGGCGCCGACCTGCTTGAGCTGAGGCCGGCCAAGGCCTACCCCACCGGTGGGTTCACCAAGTTCCTCTGGGGCGGAAAGAGCGTGCTCATGAAGGAGACGCCTGAGCTCGAGCCGTTTTACTTGGACCTTTCGCCCTACGACACCGTCGTGCTGGGAACGCCGATATGGGCAAGCTCGATCGCTCCGCCGCTCAGAACCTTCCTGCAAGACGCCGCCAGATCGCTCGCGAGCAAGCGCGTGGTCGCGTTCGCCTGCTGCGCCGGAGGAGACCCCGGCAAGGCCATCGAGCAGATACAGGAGCTGGCGAACACGAAGGTTCGCGCGACCGCCGTCTTCGTCGACCCGAAGAAGGGCCGCGACGAGAACTGGAACGCCAAGCTGGGCGTGCTTGCGGGGGCCATTCAGGCACGCCTGAGCTAGAGACCACACAACCGCCAGAGAGCATGCGCCCACAGACGAAAGGGCGGGACGACATCTGTAGAGCGCGTATATTCGAAGGGGCATCTGCGCCCTTGCGCGTCGCACGAAGATGAGCGCGAGAGGGGCACGGGCCAGTCGTCATCTAGCTACGCCGCTCGGTACCGTGAGTCAGCAACGCATCACCTGGTCGTTTCGTTCCCCGTCGACAGGAGGCGTCAGATGATCTGTCCAGCTTGTGGTCAAGAGATTCCCGAGAGCAGCAGCTACTGCCTGCACTGCGGAGCGCCCGTGCTCGCCACCCGGTCGCGTCACCGCTGCCCCATGTCTCGCATTCCCCGCAGGCAACGAATGGCCCTGCTGGGCGTCGCGGGGATCGCCGTGCTCGCGGCTGGCATGGGGACGGCATGTGCAATGCGGCGACATTGCCAAAACAAGGCCACTGGGCAGCGCAAACGCGAGAGCCTGAAGAATGTGCAGGAAAACCTGGCAAACTCGCTTTCGCGAATCGAGATTCCACAGCTAGAGAGTCTGCCGATTTCCGACGTATCGACGGTTTCGGCCATCATCCCCGAAGGCCTCGCCCTGTTGAACATGCCGGATACGCCAGGTCTTTCTGACCTGTCGGGCATGCCGGGGACGCTTCCCTCGTTGGTCGAGCTTCATGCGTTGGCGCACGAGCTCGAGGCAGCCGCCCGCTCGCGCGCAACAGCCGCCGCGCGCGGCGCCGCGAAGAGGGCCCTCCGGTCATCGTTCGACAGGAAGGTCCGGCGCGTCCGGCGCCTGCGCGACGCGCTAGTCGTCCTCGCGCAGGCGGTACGCGAGGACGACTAGCGTTTTGCCTCGCAAACGAGGGGCGAGACCGGGCTACTGGATGGGAAGGGCGGCAACGGTCTTATCGCCGCCCTCGTAGACCACCCTGCCACCCGAGATCGTGTACAGGACACCCGTGTTGGCGACCTGTCTCACATCGACCTCTGTCAGGTTCTGGCCGAGCACCACCATATCCGCAAGCTTGTCCTTCTCGATAGACCCAATCTTGTCCTCCATGAAGAGGGCCTTGGCGCCGTTGGTCGTGTAGAACTTGATCATGTCCATTACGCTGACGGCCTCGTTGGGGTTGCGCAGCGTCTTGGGATCGTTCTCGCCCTCGTCGAAGGGCGACTGCTGCGTGGCGCCTGCCTGGATTCCAGTAAGGGGACGAACCTCGAGCGTGATGGGATAGTCGACCGACCCTGTCATCACGATGCCCGCATCGAGCATGGTCTTGACGCGGTACTCCTTGGCAAAGCGCTCGGGGCCGAAGTTGGCCTCCTCCATGTACGAGAAGAACGGGTCGTAGTAGAACCACATGGGCTGCATGGCTCCGATGACCTCGAGGTCGGCCATGCGCTGGATGTCCTCGTCCCTCATGAGCGTGGCGTGGGCAATCTGGTGGCGGGCGTCACGCTTGCCGTTCTCCTTCTGGGCGTACTCGAAGGCGTCGAGCAACATGTGCACCGCCTCGTCGCCCATGGCGTGGAGCTCGACCTGGTAGCCAGCCTTGTCGGCGATGGCAACGACCTTGTTCAGGGTCTCCTGGTCGGTGTAGGCGGGACCGCAGTAGCCCGCGCCCATCCCCGCGGCCTCCGTATAGGGCTCAGAGAGCGCCGCCGTCGCGCCCCTCGGCTTCGACTCAGGGAAGGTCGGCTTCTACCTGGTTCGAGACGCGTTCTTCATCACATGCTTCGCGCGCCTGGGAGCCTCGGCACTGGGGCGCGAAGACGACCAGCTGGCGCAAAAGGCCCGAGGGCGGTTCCCGCTCATCGCGTTCGCGCTCGTGATGGCAATTTGCATGCTGCTGGCCGACGCGACGTCGCTCGACCCCGTCTACCAGATGCTGTATGGGGGGACCGAAAGCGAGGCAGGACACGTCCTTCTCTACTACGTGGTCAAGCGAAACGTGTTCGAGATTGTCCTTATCTGCGTCTGCACGACGGCGGCCGTCCGCAACGCGAGTGAAATCCTTGCGCTCAGGTTCTCGCAGGCCCAGCCGACGCACGACGAGGAGCGGGGGTCGGAGCTGAGACTGGCCAGGTTCTCGGAGCGCCACGCCCTCTCGAAGCGCGAACAGGACATCCTCCCCGAGCTTCTGCGTGGGGACAGCTACCAGAAAATCGCCAGCGAGCTCTTCATTTCCGTAGGCACGGTCAAGTCGCATGCCAGCCACATCTATGCCAAGACGCGAACCGGCGGGCGCAAGCGGCTGATCCAGGCATACTGGCAGGAATAGCTGGGCAAGAGGACCTCACGCGCATCCTGTGGCCCCGCAAAAGGGAAGTCTTCGCGAGGCACATCGAGCGGCTGCCCCCTCGGTCACCCAAATCGCTCCAGATAAGCTCTTTGGTCACCGCCGACAGGAGCGGTTAGCCCAGCAGCCCTTGCCTGAGAGCGTCAACAACCTGATCCGCCGTACCGTATGACGCCTGCGCGCCATGGCCCAGCGCGGCGAAGGCCGATACGCACGAGCCAAGCTCGGCCGCCTCGCGAAGCGAATAGCCAGAGGCAAGGCCCGCGAGGACCGCACCCATGAAGGCGTCCCCACAGCCCGTGGTGTCACACGCCCTGACCTCGAAGGACTCGACGCGTCTGGCGCAGTCCTCGCCCAAGACCATGGACCCGCGAGGCCCGGTCGTCACAAGTGCCTCGGAAAAGCCCATATCAAGAAGGGCGTCTTGCGCTTCCGCCCATGGCCCGCCCTCGGGCAGGCCCGTCAGCTGCGCGAGCTCGTGCTCGTTCACGAGCAGCACGTCGACGCTCTGCGCGAGGTCACGAGAGGGCGGCTCGGAGCAGGGCGAGTAGTTCAGAAGGACCTGCGCCCCAGCCTCGTGGCACCGTGCGGCCGCAACCCTCACCGAGTTTAGAGGGGTCTCCAGGCAGAGCCCCACGACGTCGCAGTCCAAGAGTTCCTCAGCAGCCCTGACGAACGCCGCGTCCAGAAGGTCGTTTGCACCCGGCGCGTACGCGATGGCGTTCTCGCCTGCCGCGTCCACGGCAATCAGGGTCGTCCCGGTGGGACGGCCCGCCCGAGCGACGCCGGTGACATCCACGCCAGCTCGTCCAAGCCGTTCGAGCAGGAAGCTCCCGTTGTCGTCTTTCCCAACAAGGCCGAACATCGAGACGCTCGCCCCCAGAAGCGCCGCGCACGCCGCCTGGTTGGACGACTTTCCGCCCGGAAGCAGCCGCACCTCTCCCCCGCGGACGGTCTCCCCGGGAGCTGGCAGATGCGGGACGTCGATGGTGTAGTCCGCATTCATCGAGCCGATCACCCCAATGCGCCGCTCCTTCTCGATGCCACGGAGAAGTGCCTCCACGCGGGCTCGACGCTCCTCCAGCTTTGGGTTCTCAGTGCTCATATCTGCCTCCAAACTCGACCGCGCGGGTTGCGCGCGTCGTTCGCACGTGGTCCATGAAAAGGGTGCGGGACAGACCTGGTCCGTCCCGCACCGGAGGAAAGGGGCCTTTGGGCAATTCGACGATGGGCAGCCGGCCTCTGGTCAACCGCCGCAAGCCAAGCGACGGCTAGCCGACGGCCACGATGCCCGTCATGCCAAAGATGAGGCCAAGCGCCATGATGCCCAAGATGAGCCAGACGACGTTGACCTTCTTCTGCAGGAGCCAGGTGCAGAAGAGCGTGAGAGAAATGGGAACGAGGCCCTTGAAGATCGCGTCCAGGTAGGTCTGCACGCCCACGGGGTCCGCGTTGGGGACCGGGATGGTGAGGGCACAGTTGAAGCCGATGAACTTGGCGGACATGGCTCCGATCATGACGAGGCCCAGGATGCTCGCGGCCTTCATGATGACGCTCATGATCCCCGTGCTGTACGCCTTCGAGAGGAAGGACGTTCCCAGCTTGTAGCCCAGGACCGTCATCCACCAGCGGCAGAGCATGGAGGGGATGTTGTAGATCAGCAGGAACAGGATGGGTCCGAGCGGGGAGCCCGTCGCCGCGACGGAAATGCCGACGGCGGCCGCGATGACGCGGAGCACGCCCCAGAACACGGCGTCGCCGATGCCGGAGAGCGGGCCCATGAGCGAGGCCTTGACCGCCTGGATGGACGAGACGTCGAAGTCGTCGGACTCGCTGTTCTCCTTCTCCATGGCCGCGACGAGGCCCATGACGAAGGTCGAGACGTTCTCGGTCATGTTGAACCAGGTGGTGTGGCGGACCATGGCATCGGTGCGGTCCTTCTGGTCCTTGTAGAAGCGGCGGAAGGCAGGCATCAGCGAGTAGATGAAGCCATCCGAGCCGGCCTCGGCCTCGCCCGCCCACAGGCAGTAGACCGTGAACGACCTCCAGTAAATGCTGTGGAGCATCTTCCTGTCTTCGGGCGACAGGTCCTTGGCACTGACGTTGACCTTAACGTCGTCGCCCTGGGACGCCCTCGTCCCCATCAGTTCGTCACTCATGCGAAGAACGCCTCCTCGTCGCTCGACCGCGAATCTTGGGCGGCCGCGGCCGCAGCCGGTGCGGACGTCGTCTGTTTCTTGAGGTCAAGCATCTCCTTGTCGCGCAGGGCGACCACGACAACGATCACGAAGGCGAACGCCGCGACGCCGACCATGTCGAGGCCGATGTAGGAGATCAAGATGAAGCCGAGTAGGAAGTAGACGGCAAGCTTCTTGTCCCACAGCATCTTGAGGAGCATGGCCATTCCGACGGCAGGCAGAAGATTGCCCGACGCCGAGAATCCCGCGATGACCGTGTTGGGGATGTTGTTGATCATCTGGCTCACCGGCTCGGCGCCGACCAGCACGCCGAGGAAGGTGGGCAGACAGCAGATGCCGTACTTGATGGCCCAACCCAGGAAGTGGACGAGCTTGATGTTGCTCTCCTTGCCGGACGCGGCCGCCTTGTCGATGAGCGGAGCCGCGAGGCTCGAGAGCGAGAGGTGAATGAACTCGTACAGAAGGCCGGCGAGAAGACCGATGGGGACCGCCAGCGCGATTGCCACGCCCTGATCCATCTTCATGACCGACACGAACACGACCGCAAGGGTGGTGGCCGTGACGGGCTCGGCCGTGACGGCACCGCCGACGTTGACGGCGCCCATGAAGATCGCCTCGAGCGCCGCACCGACCATGACGCCCGTGGGGATGTCCCCGAAGATGACGCCGGCCACGAGGCCCGCGACCAGGGGTCGCTCGGACATGCACTGTCCGAACAGATAGTTGCTGCCTATGCTGATGAACGCCGCAAGCATGGCAAGCAAAGCCGTACCAAGCATGTGTCCTCCAAACGATTGTTGACAATGGCCAGGCGCGAGCGCCTAGGCAAGCTGGTAGAGTGCCTCGGCCACATCGGAGCGCGCGTCGTTGGGCGTCACCTGATGGAACACCGGCACCCCGCAGTCGCAGAGCTCGCGGGCCGCGGCGACCTCGGCTTCGGTAAGCTCCACCGAGGTAAGGACGCTGGTCTTCTCGCCTGCGACGAAGCGCCCGACGTTGGCGACGTTGACCTCTCCGATGACTCCCGGGCAGGCCCTCACGACGGCCAGGGCATCCGCCACGCAATCGACCAGCATGAAGATGGGCATGTCCTTCCCACGCGGGTCGATCGCGATGCGGATGGCATCGTCGACCGACTTGATCAGGAGCCGCTGCGACGAGGGGCACGCCATCTTGAGCGTCGCCGAGACCATGCCACTCGTGGCCGCCTTGTCGTTGGCGACGACGATGCCCTTGGTGCCCAGCGCCTTCGACCACATGAGGGCCACCTGTCCGTGGATGAGCCTGTCATCCACCCTTAGCTGCTTGATCATCTTTCCTCCTCTCCCTTTCGTGCTATGCGAAGAAGTCGTCGTCCGCAGACGAGCCCTTCCCTTTCTCCGAAGTTGCGTCCGCGCCTGAGCCTGGGACCGGCGCCTCGACGCGCTTGAGCTGGCCCGCCGCCGTCTGGCAGATGCCGTCGACCGTCTGGGGCGTAAGCGCGTCGGGCGTGAGCAGACACTCCAGCACGACCGCGAGGTTGGTCCCGGTCACGTGAGTGACGCCGCTTCTGGCCAGGTCCTCCTGAACGACCCTCTGGAAGACGCTGCCCCCGAGGATGTCGGTGAAGACGATGGCCTCATCGTCGGGGGCGCAGCCTTCCAGGAAGCTCCGCACCTCCTGCGTGTAGTCGCTCTCGTCCAGGTAGGAGTCGACTGCCGTGATGGCGCTGGAGTCACCCGTCAACACGTCGACCGAGCTCTTGATGCCCGATGCCATGCGGCCGTGCGACACGATCAGAAACTTGCGCATTGCTCCTCCCCCCGCAGGCCTACAGGCTGTAGTGGTTGGGATTGAGCAGTTGGAGCTTCTTGGCAACGAAGTCATGGGCATCCTCGCGCATGCAGGAGCCCTGGCTGATGCCGTCGCCGTCGTACACGTCACCCGCCTCCATGTGACGCTGGGTCGAGTGGTAGATGGCACGGAAGTACTCCGTGGCGATGTTGAACTTGCTCATGCCCAAGTTGACGGCCTCCTGCATCTGGTCGTCGGGGATGCCGGAGCAGCCGTGCATGACGAGCGGGATGCTGACCGCGGCACGCAGCTCCTTGATGCGGTCGAAGTCGAGGTTGGGCTCGGTGCAGTACGGGCCGTGTGCGTTGCCTACCGCGACGGCCAGCGACCCGCAGCCCGTGCGCTCGACGAACTCGGCGGCCTGGGCGGGATCGGTGTAGTGGTCGGAGTTGGTGATGTCGTCCACGCTCGAGCCCTCGCCTACGTGCCCGAGCTCCGCCTCGACGTCCACGTCGAAGACCTTGCCTATGTTGACCACGTCGCGCGTCAGGCTGACGTTCTCCTCGTACGGGAGCGACGAGCCGTCGACCATGACCGAGGGGAAGCCGTCACGGATGCCGCCGACGGCGATGTCATAGCCCTTGGAGTGATCGAGGTGCACTGCGACGGGCACGCTCGCCTTGCGCGCATACTGGCAGGCGGCGAAGGCCATCACGTTGACGGGCATGTAGTCCGCAAAGCCCGGGAAGTACTGGACGATGATGGGAAGCCGCTCGCGCTCGGCGGCCTCGATGGCAAAGCGCACGGTCTCCGGGTTGACCGAGTTGATGGCCGGCACGCCATAGTGGTGCTCGGTTGCATGCTGAAGAAGATCCTTAACCTTAACAAGGGGCATTGGTGCAACCTTTCGCTTGGGGCACCCAATAGCTGGATGTCGCGTTCCTCAGGACGCACTCGATACTAAAACGTTTTTCGTATTACGGATTGGTTTTGCAATTTCGTTTCATAGGCGGTAGGTTTTTCTCCATGAGTGGATGGTCGGAATTTCATTCCAATGCATGAACAATAGCATCGTTCCAGTTATTTCACTATATTGACCACTCGTCGAGCGAGACCAAGATGCGTAAACAAATTTCACTGGTACTGCTATATTCGAAATATCAAATTTCAGCTGTCACTCAATCGCGACAGCAACGACCAGGACGGGCGGAGCCAAGATGAAGCAACGGGTCAGCGCCGTAGACGCAATTCTCTCCTCGTACGAGGGACTGTCCGCATCCGAGAAGCGAATCGCGGACTACATCATCAACCATAGGCACGAGGTCTCCTCCCTCAACGCATACGAGATCGCGCTGAAGTCGGACACGTCCCGAGCGACCATGTCTCGCTTCGTGAGGTCGCTGGGCTACGAGAGCTTCGCGCAGCTGCGAATCGCCCTCGCCCACGAGGAGCGAGCCGGAGACGACGGGTTCGAAAACGAGGGCGGCATCAACTCCGACGACATCGCGGGATCGCTCCAATACATCCTCAACGTCAAACTGGAGGAGCTCAAGAGCACCGCCTCGATGCTGGGCAGCAAGCCGCTCGCCAACGCGATAAAGGCGATCAGGTACGCCGACCTAACCATGTTCGCCGCCGTGGGCAACACCATCCCGGCCGCCCAGAACGCGGCCTACAAGCTCTGGCAGGCCGGTTACCGCAGTGCCGCGCCAACGTCGACCGACGGCAGCCTGCAGCTGTCGCTTCAACTCACCAGCAAGGACTGCCTCGTCGTCCTGTCGTCGTCCGGCTACTCCAAGAGGCTCATCCCCGTCCTGGACAACGCCAACGACGCAGGCGCGACAATCGTGGCCATCACGGAGAATACCGAGTCTGACATCGCCAAGCGCGCAGACATAGTCCTTCGCGTCGCAAACCGGGACAAGATGCTGTCTGACCTGCACTTCTCGCAGAGCTCGATCAACTTCGTGATCGAGACGCTCTTTCTGTTCCTGTCCCACGAGTCCGAGGACGTGAGCGAAAAGAACAAGCTGTTCTGGAAGACCGCCGGTCGCGACCGCGAGCCAGAGGCATAGTCTCGGACGCGGACGAGGCTCGCGCAACAATTTTATTCGCAAATAAGACCGAGCGGTGTGCCCGAAACACACCGCTCGGCTTCCTTTGCGCGGCAGCACTCTCCCGACAATCAGAATCGGTAGTGCATCTGTCCCTGATACCGCTCGTGAAGGAGGGCGTTCTTCTCGTCTCCCCCATCAACGTTGGCGCTGTAGAACACGGGTGGAATGTCGAGGCCCCTCCGAACGAGCTCGTTTGCCACCTCGGCGTAGATTGCGTTGAGCATCATCGCGCCCACGACCGTCGACGTCGGACCGGCCTTGACCCCCGCACCCACCACCTCGACGCAGGCGTCGCCACGCTCCCCGTGGTTATCCAGCACGATGTCACACAGCTCGAAGAGCCTCTTGCCCGAGGGATGGCGCGACGTGACCGACTTGGAGTACGCAAGGTTGGTGATGCCCACCACGGTGCAGCCAGCATCCCTGCCCGCAAGCGCAACCTCGATGGTCACGGGGTTCCTGCCAGAGACGGAATGGACTATCAGCACGTCCCCCTCGCCAAGCGGATAGGCCGACGCGATGGCAGCGCCGTACCCAACGCAGCGTTCCATCTTGCTCGTAAGGGTGATCGGCTCGCGGTTGACGAGCACCTCGTCTCCCCACATCGGAGTGATGGGCATGAGGCCGCCAGCGCGATAGAACGACTCCTGCGAGAGAATCCCGGCGTGCGAGGCACCAAAAATGAAGATGCTCTTACCGTCGAGAATTGCGGACGCCATAACGTCAACGCACTCCTCCATCGCAGGGGTCTCCGTGGCCTCAACCTCTTCGATGAGCTCTTTGACGTGCCCTATGTACTCGAAGCGCATGGTCTGGCCTTTCCCTCTCGGGACGCGGAATATCCGCGCCCCGAGTACGTTTCAGCATGGTTTAAATCTGAGAGTCGCTACATGAGCCTGGCGTTTTACAGGAGCCCCGCAATCAGACCCTCCACGATTCCCCAAAGAGAGAAGTCCTGGCCGCCATAGACGAGCATCCAGGTCTGGATCGTGTTGTTGAAGAAGTACGCACCCAGGCCGACGAGGAAGACCATGACGATGCCGTTGACGATGCACGCGATGATCGTCCCTCGCACACCGCCGTATGCGTTCGCGATGATGGCGGCACAGCCGTTCTCGAAGAAGCACGTTGTCACCAGCGGGATGACGACGGTCGGGAACAGGCCCGGGGTAATCAGGATGCAAATGGTCGACGAGATCATAGCGGTGATGAAGCCGATGATCAGGGAGTTGGGACCGTAACCGAAGATCACGGGGCAGTCGAGGGCCGGGATGGCGCCCGGGACGACCTTCTCGGCGATGCCCTTGAATGCGGGGACAATCTCCGCGATGAGCATACGGACGCCCATGAGCATGACCGTCATGCCAACGCCGAAGTAAATCGCATGGGTCACCAGATAGGTGAAGAAGCCCGTGTTGAGCGAGGAGTACTCCCACACCTCGCCAGGGTCAAAGCCGTTTGCGATGAGGATGAAGTAGAGCACGACGTAGACCACCGCAATGGTGATCGAGCCAGTAATCGAAACCTCACGGAGGAAGCCGAGCGACTTCGGAACCTTAAGGTCCTCGCAGCTGTGCTCAGGATCGCCGACGAGCTTCGCGACACCGGCGCTAATAAGCGAGAGCGTGGTCGTGGGGTGTCCGATGGTGAAGTCGTCCTTCCCCGTCACCTTCTTCACGAGTGGGTGCATAAGGTTGGGAGCCACAATCATGTACAAAGCGGTAAACACCGCCGCCAGGCCGATGAGAGTTGCTCCGGAAAGCCCGGCGTTAACGCCTGCCGCAATGAAGACGAAGGGGAACCAGTAGAGCATGTGGCCCGTCAGGAAGACGCTCTTCCACTTGGTAAGGCGTGCGAAGACCAGATTGATGGCAAAGGCCACGAGCATGACGATGCCGATCTCGGTTCCGTACTGCGCACCGATGTCCACCGTCGCCGGAGGCTGAGCGGCCGCAGGAAGCAGCATGGAGAACGCCGTCGATACGCCGTCGATTGCGTTACCCGTGATGAGGCCAGTACCGGTATTCAGAACTACAAAGCCGATTGCCGTCGTAAGCGTTCCACGAACGACCTCCGAAACCGGCTTCTTCTGGAGGATGAGGCCGACCATAGCGATAAGCGCGATGAAGATCATGCCCTGCCCGAAAATCTCGTTGATGACAAAGTTTAGGACCGCCATGTGCAATCTCCTTTCTCAGCTTGCTTGGGACCACGTCGATTCGACCGGGCAGTTACTGGACGGACTCGATGTAGGAGAGAATCTTCTCCCTTACCTCGTCGTTGTCCATAAAGTTGTCGATAATGACCACAGGGACCTCTGCCCTGCCCTCGATGCGATCGCCCAGCTCGCGAGAGATGAAGATCACGTCGCAGGGGTTCGAGAGGCAGGTCCCGACGTCGCCGGTAAAGGTTCGCGCCGAAAGCCCCTCGGCCTTCAGGATGTCATCCACGGCCATGCGAAGCATGAGAGAGGACCCGCAGCCGAATCCGCACACGCACTGAATCCTTGGCTCCTTCATTTGCCATGCACCTCCTCTCCCGAATGGTCTTCGACCGAGCAGCTGTTAATGAACTCGTAGAGTTCATCGGGGTTATCGCAAGCAAGAATCCCGTCCATCGCACCGGGCGACATGAGGAAGCGGGCCATCTTCTGCAGCTCGGCTATGTGCGAGGTCTTATCCACGCACGCCAGGCAGATGACGATACGAACAGGGTCGTTGTCGCAGCCAAACGAGACGCCCCAATCAAGGGTTACGAGCGAGGCCGAAGTCCTCTTGACGGAAGGACTTGGGGCAGAATGCGCAAGCGCCAGACCCGGTGCGATAACGATGTAGGGACCAAGCGTCAAGACACCCTCGATCATCTCGTCGACATAGGCCGGCAGAATGTCGCCCGTCTCCTCGAGCAACCGTCCCGCGCAACGTATCGCATCCTTCCAGTCGTCTGCGGCTACGGACGTCGCAAGGTGGCTACGCTCAATCAGCTCGCTCATCTCTCACTCCCATCAACACAAGGCAAGAATCTCATCCACGTCGACGTCTGACTCCTCAAGCCTTCGTCTGTTCGTCTCCTTGGAGAGGATCTTGGCAATAGATATCAACGCCTTCGACTCGGAGCTCTTGACCCCGATGACGACCACGTCTCTCACCGGCTTGGCGTTCTCGTCGCCAAAGATAACGGGACTCCTAAGGTGCAGAAGAGCCGTGCAGTCCTCGTTGATGCCATCATTGGTTCCTGCATGGACGTATGCCGTTCCCGGCGTCATGACCATGTACGTCCCATACTCCTTGACGGCGCGAACCATCCTCTGGACATACCTCTGCTCAAGCGAGCCCCTCGAGACCAAGGGGCGTGCGGCCTTTCCGATGGCCGCCTCCCAGCCGCTCGAGGAAGAGGCAATCTGGACGTCATCCGCACTGATGAAGTCACCAAGGGTCACGCGCCGGTCACACCCCATACCCATGTGCCTGGCAAGGAAGTTTCTGCACATCTTCGTGTACGTCAGTTGGAACAGCACCGACTTGATCAGGCTGATGTCGCGACTTTGAAGAAGGGGACTCACGCGAATGGTCTGCACGTCTCCCACGATGGAGTCGTTCGTCGAGATGACCAGGTCGACGCCGTTGGCGTCGAGGTACCGCTCCGCCTCGTCATGCGACAGTGGCCCCACGAACTCGCATTCGGGCACGAACTGCCTCATGCGACTGCTCAGGATCGCGCTCGTCGTGGTTCCAAATGAGCAGGCAAGGAGGACCTTAACCTTGCCCTCGATGCCCATGCTTGACTCAAAGATACTCGCAACATACATGGCGATATATGCACACTCGTTCTCGTCGAACTCGATTCCATGCAGCCTTCCATAGGCGTTCATCTGACGATTCGTGAAGTCAAACACCAGCGGAATACACAGCTTGATCTGGTCAAGCATCTTGTTCTCGATGGGAATGTGGTTCTTGATTCGGTACAGCGCCACGTCGAGGTGAGCTCGCAGCCCCCTTGAGATCCTTTCGTAATCCATGGAGCCTGCCCCATGGGCGAGGTTGAGTCTCTCCAGCAGGTAGTCTGCCGCATCCGCCGCAGCAACGCTGCTCGAAATGCGCGTACCAGGGTTGACCTTCTCGGCGCCGAGAAGGGTCCATATCAGGCAAAGCTTGTCCGACATGTCTGCCTCATAGCCAGATAGGGCCGTCACATAGAGCCCGAAGTTCGCGTCGCGCGTGACGTCGAGCACGTCCTGTGGGATGGGCTCGAGGGAAAGGCTGTGACCTTGAACGCAGCGCATGATGCAGAATCCCAGCTGTAACTCAAGCAAGCGAACGTTAGAAAAGTGAACGTCCAGCGTCTCGGAGACCTCGTCGATCAGTTCCCTCGCCTTGGCATCGCAAGATTCGAGGCCACATGCCAGCCTCTCGCAGGCGGCCATGCCAAGGGAACTCGAATTGAGCATCTTTACAAACGCCTGGCGAATGGTTGCCTCCGCAGCCCTGGCAGCCAGTCCCTTGCCCTTCTCACGATCAACCTCAACGTCAAGCTCTCCCAGCAAGCGCTCGACACCAGGGAAGTCACGAATAACCGTCTGGCGACTGGTCCCGCATAGCTCGGCAAGCTGGTCATAGGTACTTGTCCCAAGCAACAGCATGCGTGCCGCAAGGAACGGGACTCTTTGGCCCGAAGCCATCTCGTTCATCTCGGGCGATGAAAGCAAAGCTTTCCTTTGCGCCGCAGTGGCCACGACGCCCAGACCCTGACCGGCGGCTTCGCTCAGCCCAAGTCCGTACCTCGTCAACACGTCCTGAACGGTAGTGAGGTCTCCCCTAATGGTCCGTTCGCTTGTCTCAAAAGACGCGGCGAGCCTCGAGACACTCAAACACTCGCCGTCAAGCAAGCGCCTTACGATTACCGCCTGTCTTTCGTTGAGCACCGTCATTCCAACCGCCTTTCGAAACAGCAACAACGTATGGTCCAGCCACAACGACAGCAATGTTCACGAGCTTCCGCATTTATGCGACAAGTGACTCTTGCCCTGTGAGAGCTCAAGAATTCCGATGCGCAGGGATAATCACGCCTCGGACAACGCGCAGGTTACGAAGCTTTTTCAACTTGACTGGAGTCTTCAACGAAGCGCAAATGTTCGCTTTGGGCGGCACTTTTGAGATGCACATTTCCGCCTACCGGATGCAATGGCACGACAAGTGGCCAAGGGCGGCCGCCAATCAAAAGGTCCAATTGTCGACTTCGAGATTAATGCCCGGCCAGACTAGTATGGCTCTCGCAAATGTGCACCCAAACAATCGCACCACGGCTGGAGGAGAGATGAACTGTCGCGAATGCGGGAATGAACTGCTAGCGGAAGCGTATTCTGCATTCATTGCGATGCGTCAGTATCGCAACCACATCAAGAGCACGAGTCGCAAGACGAAGAAGCAGAAGAGTCCTCTCCCACCGCCCAGATACACGATTGATCTCACCCCATCGCAGCAGAGCGCCCTCAAAAAGGTCGCAAGCTATCTCGGATAAACGGCTTTCTCGTATTCCTGATTAATCAAACAGCTCTCATTCGAAGGCTTTTCGAAAGAGGATGAGACGTTTGCGGCAGACCACTGCGGAACAGACTGGAACGAGCAAGCGAGAAAGAAAGCACAACACTACCACGTTGTTCTCGCACAGCGAACTCGTCAAGCAGTTTGAGTTCGAGGCTTCTCTCACGACCAAGTCGGACAGGCAGTAAGCTACGTCGGACTCTAGTAAACGATACGGATGGCTTGAGGGTCCCACGACCATCTGGCAGTGGGGCCCTCGTTTCACACACGGAATTCCCTACAGCTCCGTGTACTTCTTGGAGCTGCCGCGAGCCTTGTCCACGGGATACTTGCGAGCGTTCTTCTGAATCTTGTCATGCATCAGCTGCACGGGGTCCATGCCCAAGCGGTCCGCCAGCAGCAGGCAGTAGATCATCACGTCGGCAAGCTCTTCTCCGATGGATGCCTCCTTGTCCTTGCACTCGAGGTCGGTGCCCGACCACTGGAAGGTCTCCAGGAGCTCCGACGCCTCGAGGCTCACCGATATGGCAAGGTCCTTGGGGTTGTGGAACTGTCGCCAATCCCTATCGTCTCGAAAGGCCGCCACTTCGGCCTGGACGTCCTCAAATCTCATCGTTCGCTGTCCTTCCGTGGAGAGAACTGCGCGCATTTCGCAGCACCGCTACGTCTCCGTCAAGGCGGCCCTTGTGCCCTCCGTCGCCATCTTCTTCAGGTGATTTCGCAGTCCCTCGTCAACCGCGAAGATATACAGGCCGTGGACGCCTCGCTTCAGAAGCACGTTGAGCTCGTTTCTGAGGTTTTCCTCGGGACGGTCGCTGCCATCAATGGCCTTACTGTTCTTGCTCTTGTTCTTGTTGAAGACCACCTTGCCGTCGCGATACTCGACAGACGGGCCGACGATCACGCCAGCAAAGTTCAGGTCGAAGCCCTGGATGGTATAGGTCGACCCGCACTCCCCCAGCGTGTGGTCCTGCTCGGCCCAAGACTTTCCGCGAACGTCCTCTCCCGGTTCGTGCTTCAGCTGATAGTTCCATGGCATACTGAAGAGCCTGCCCTGGGCGCGCAGCTCCTCCCTGCGCTCATCGAGCAAGGGATCCTCGTCAGCAGAGACCCAGCCGACACCCTCCTGGACGATCTCGACGTTCCACGTCTCGCCCTCGGCCGGGGCCTTCCCGTCCTTGTACTCCCAGTCATATGTCGCCAGCACGCGGGAAAGCCCGTGATCCGTGTCGTCCACCATACGACCAGAGGAGTCAAACGTTATTGCCTTGTCCTCGACAGCTCGCTGGAGCTCGAAGGGCGAGTCGAACACCTTGATTTCGTAAGGCTGGTGCCCGTCCGCAGGAGAATCCTTCGGGATGGGCCCGATGCCCCGCCCCGCCGCAAAGTCGTCAATCCACGCGACGATCTCCTCGCACGCGTCGATTCGGTATTGCTGCTCAAGCATGATGTTGGTGACCCGGCAGCCTGCAGGCCCAATTTGCACCGTGCGCTTGAGTCCGACCGTCTTTCCCCCGTCAAAGCGCTCTTTGGGAAAGAGAAGGTCGCGCATCTCCCGCCCGATCTCCTGCTCCTTCCTGAGCACCTGGTTGGGATCATAGACCGCAACGACTACCCGGGCACGACGCATCACGTCGATCAGCATGTTCCTCGACCCGCGGTAACTCTGGTTTCCAGCTGTCAGCAGCAGGTGTGCCTCGTCGATGAGCGCAACGTCCACGGGATCCGCGGGAAAGTCCTGCCTGTCGAGCCCCTTGCCATGGCCCGGCTCGGAATGCTTGTTGATGAATTCGGTGGGCTTCATGACCACCACGCCGCTCTTGCCCTGCAGGCCGAGCCTAAGCATGATCGAGTTGTAGACGGTCACCTGCTCGTTGTGGTTGACAAGCAGGACCGCGGAGCCCTTCTCACGCGCAGACGACTCGTCTTCCTCATAGTCACGAGCACCAAGCTCGGCAAACTCGTTCTGGAGCCGATAGAAGAGGTGACTCAAAAGGACGGTCTTGCCCGTTCCCGCGACCCCCTCGACCAGAATGAGCGCCCCGCCGGGCTGGGCGTCCGACCCAAGCGCAGCCTTGACCTGCTCCAGGATGGTCCCCTCGGCCTCGCGCTGCTCTGGCCCCAGGCAGTGGAACGGCGACGCCTTGAAGATCGCCGAGTCGCGAATGATCGACTCCGCAGGGAACAGCTCTGGGTCGTCCCCGTTCAGCTTACGCCAAATCTGGGACGTGAGCCTGGGCAGCTCCTTGCGAGTGTAGTAGTCATCCTGCGGGTTGCCACGAGAGTTGACCAGGCTGACCCGCTGGGCCCCGGAGGCCAGGATGTAGCTCATGAAGGTGTTCTCGAGGTCGAGCGTGAGCGACTTGTTGAAGTGGCTGTGGGCGATGACGTACATGGACGCATCGTCCGCATGGTTGATGACCCGCCACTTCCGACGGTTGCTCTCGGTCTTGTAGCTAGTCTCGTCCGAATAGTGCTCGACGGTGCGCCGCTCGATGGAGTTGGTCTCGCCAACGTAGACAACGAGTTCCTCGGCCTGGCTCCCATGGCCACCACGACCTCGCACGGCGTCCTTAGCGCGAATGATGTAGACGGTCGGGTACCGCTTGAGGTGGCGGCGGTCGCGACCATCAAGCTCGTGGCCCGCCACGTCCTCGCTCACCTCGTCGACCAGCTGGCCGACGACTCCCTCGTCATTTCGGTAGGCGACCTTGATAACAACCGGCGTCTCGGCCACGCGCGTCTCAACTCCCCTGCTCGGACAAATGGTCTCAGCTCGTGCGCCCCGCCCGCCGACCCCCTCGCCGGCACACGAACTCAATCGTATACGTTACCGCCTATGGGACAAGAGGTGCAGCGGTGCCGACAGTCACCTAGCCGTCAAGTTCCGGGTTATAGACGCAGCACTGCTCGGGCGAGCGCTTTGCGCGATAGAGCGCGCGGTCCGCGCAGGAAAGCAGGTCGCGGTCGTAGCCATGCTCGCCAAACGCCACGCCGGCGCTGACGGAAACCACAGGGATGCCGTTATCGCGGATGCTCAGGAGCTGATTGATTGCGTCGACGCGCCTCAGGAGCTTACCTTGAAAGGAGGACGGGCAGTCGCGAAGTATGACGGCGAACTCGTCGCCGCCCAAGCGGATCACCTTGTCGCCCGAGCGCATGCTCGACACGAGGGCACGGGCGACCGCACGCAGGACGTCGTCCCCCACGCCATGGCCGAAGCGGTCGTTTATTCCCTTGAATTTGTCGACGTCGAGCAGCACGACCGCAAGCGGGTCGGAGCAGGAGCGTAGCTCAACCATCAGCGAATCGAGCGCAGAGCGGTTGAGCAGGCCCGTGAGGGCGTCGTGCTCGGCCCTATACGAGGCGAGCTCCAGGCTTCGCTTCGCCTCGTCGATGTCCTCGATCGAGAAGAGCACCTTTGCCGGCAGCCCCCGCTCGTCGCGCTCGACGACGATGACGCGCGCCATGACCCAGCCGACCTCGCCCGTCAGGTACTGCATGGAAACATCGTCCCTGTCGCACAGCGTCCGACGTAGGTTGTCGATGTCCAAAAAGGCATGCACCTGCTTGAGGTACATGGGATCGACCGTCCCGTCGATGGCAAGGGGAATCTCGGACAGAGGCCCGACGCGAGACTTGGCGCGCCACGAATGAAGGCCGTTCTCCACCTCGTGGTAGAGGCCAGCCTCGAAATCCCAGAGGTACATGCCCACGTAAACGGACCTGAGGGCCGCGACCATCCGCTGCTCGAGTCCCTCGCGCCTATCTATGTGGTTCGCAACGTAGAGCGCGACCGTCCGGAGCACAACGTAGTCACCATCCAGCAAGGAGGGATTGTCGACGGTCAGGTAGCCCGCCAGGCGCTTACCCGTCCAGAGCGGCGCGATCAGGAGACTCTCGAGGCCCCAGACCTCCAGCAGGCGGCACTTCTGGGGAGACTCCTTGCCAGAGTGGCACGCCCCCCTGCTGATGAGCGAGACGCAGTCGTCGGCCATGGTCTCGGACCAGGCCGAGAAGTCCACCGCTCGCATGCCGTCAAGCTCGTCGAGCTGGCTGGGGACGCCCTCTCGGCACCACTCGCACGCGTCCTCCACAGAACCGCTTGCACGATCGAACTCGAAAACGTATGCGCGGTCACCGCCGTAGTGCTCGCCCAGAGCGGCCAGAATCTCTTGAATGGCATCGTCGGTATCGAATCCGTGGCTCAGCGCATCCAGGCAGCGCTGCAGCGAGTCTTTGATCCGCGAGTCGCTGGACTTGGCAGAAACGTCTTCCATACAGCCTCCCTGTAAAGAGTCGGCCGACCTCATACAGAAGGATATCCCCCGCCCGTCCTCAGCTGCACCGAGGCCCGGGCGCCAATCCATCGAGCGCAACAACACATCCGCCTGCGGCCATCGCACGTGGCCGCCATCCGGCTGCGGCTGCTCCGCCGGATGCCGCGAGCAAGCGCGGGCGAGGCGCTTCTCTACCAGCGAAGTGACAGGCAGGTGATGCTGCCGTCAATCTTGCGGTACTCGCTCATGTCAACGGTGGCGACGTCGTAGCCCCACTCCTCGAGCTGCGCCTGCACGCGCGGGTAGCCGGCGGCCATGATGACCTTGTCGTTGATGCGGACGCAGTCTGCGCCGTAGGCCTCCTCGTCGGGAACCTCGAAGACGTTCCTGAACTGGCCGCGGCGGTACGCCGGCGCGGCCTTGAACTCGCCGGAGACCAGCAGGTTGCCGTCCTCGACGTAGGTGCCGCCGGTCTTGAGGTGCAGGATGTGCTCGACGGGTACCTGCTCGGCGGTGTAGCCCCACTCAGCCAGGAAGCCGGCGAACTGGCGGAAGCCCTCGTCGTTGGTGCGCGACGAGCGCCCCACGTAGTAGTGGTCGTCCACCATCATGACGTCGCCACCCTCGAGCGTGGCCGGCGCGCTCAGCCGCTTGATCTGGTCGGGCGAGAAGAATTCCCTCAGCGTCGGCAGCATGAGCTCCGCCTCCGCGCGGCGGCTGTCGGTCGCAGGAATGTCCACCACGACGCCCTTGGGCGTGATGACGCAGGTGTCCTCGACGAAGACGCTGTCCGGATAGCCCTCGAGCGCGGGGAGCACCGTCACCTCGACGCCCGCGCCCTCTAGGGCCGCAACGTAGTCGTCGTGCTGCTCGAGCGCCAGCTCGTAGTCAGGCTTGCCCAGCTGGGGGTTGGTGGTGATGCCCTCTATCAGACGCCTGCACGGGCGGCGGACGATCGCGTGCGAGAAGTTGCTGGCCATGGGTCTTCCTTCCTCTGCCATGCCTGCCGAGGAGCCCGTCCCCGGCGTCGGTTTGATGTGCGAAGCATACGACTCGCCCGGCGCCAGGCCCGCCGCGCAGGCGCGGGAGTTACGAATTCGATACGCAGCACCATCCGTCCGGCGGACGTCACGTCGCCGCGTACGGCATCGCCCGCAGCAAAGCGCTATCGGGCACGGGGAAAGCCCGCACGCACGGCATCCAGGATCTGGGCGCAGCGCACGGACGCACCGTGCGGCATGACCGGCGACTCGGCAGTGCCCGTGCGCACCATCCGGTTGAAGTGCTCGAGCTCGCCGAAGAAGTCGTCCACCACGTAGGGCGCGTCGATGCGCCGTGGCTCCTCCCCCGCGACCAGGACCGTGGCGGCCTGGGGGCGGTGCAGGTCCTCCACCACGATGCGGCCGCGCTCTCCCACGATCTCGCAGCGGCGCGGCTTGGCCCTGTCCATGGCGCACTCGAGCAACGCGGGAACGCCACCCAGCTTGAGTCGAGCGCCCACGTAGGCGTCGACGGTCGCGCCGCCATCGTCGCAGCCCCGGGCGGGAACGGTGGCGACGTCGACGGACTCGAGCGCGATCGCTCCGGGAAGAAGTGCCTCCAGCCACGAGGCGCAGTATATCCCGCAGTCCAGAAGCGTCCCTCCCTGCACGGAATCGAAGATGTAGCTGCTATTTGAGTCGCGGAAGTGCTGCAGCGCGTCGTTGCACAGGCTCGCCTCGACCGAGCGCACCCTGCCGACGACGCCGACCGAGACCTCCCGCATGACCTCTCGCGCCGCGGGAGTGAAGCGCGCCTTCATGGCCTCCATGAAGGGCACCCCGGCCTCGCGCGCGGCGGCCGTGATACGCCGGGCGTCCTCGGAGCTCAGGGCCAGGGGCTTCTCGCACAGCACGGGCTTTCCGGCAGAGAGGGCCCTCAGGCACCACTCAAGGTGCATGCCGTGGGGAAGCGCAAGGTAGACCGCATCGACCCTGGAGTCGGCCAGCAGCTCGTCGTGGCTTCCGTAGCCACGGGCGCCCGCAGCCCCAACCTGGTCCAAGAGCACGTCGGCCCGCTCCTTGGTCCGACGGCTCGCGGCCACCAGGACGCTGTCCTCGGACGCCGCGACGCTCGCGGCAAAGCGACGGGCGATCCCGCCCGCGCCCAGGATGCCCCAGCGAACCGGCGCGAGGCACCTCCCCCTTGGCATTTCCTGCGTCTTTGGCATGGCCGCCCCCTTCTGTCAGGCCACCCGTGCGAACAAGTCTCTCTGTCGCATGGTACCCCAGGGCGTTCGGCAGAAAAACCTGCTACGGAAACGCGATAGTCAGACTATCATTATTTGGCCGATTACGGTAACATTTTTACGAACGGGGTCTTTTGTCAAACCCCTCAAGGCGGGAGTCGGGTAAGACAGAAATGGACACGCTCAAGCGCTATTGGCGCGACCTACATGAGTCAATCTACGTCGGCGTCGCCGAGCGGGTCATCTGCAACGTCACGGCCGTCGTCGCAGTCGTGATCACCCTGTTCGCCCTCGTGTCGGTCATCCTCAACGTCGTCACAGGCAGACGCGAGATGATGCTCAGCGGTGTGATCTTCACCTTCTGCGGGGCCATAGCGACCTGGCTGAGCGCCATCAAGAGGAGCCGCTTCGCCGCATCCTTGCTCATCCTGGTCACTTGCGCCCTCGGATTCACCTACTACGCCATCCAAGGCTCCAACAACGGATTCGCCATTCTCTGGGTCATGCTGCTTCCCCTGGGAACCATGTACTTCTGCGACGTCATCGTGGGAGTCTACGCGTCGCTCCTGTTCGAGCTCCTGTTCGTCGTCCTGTTCTGGTCGCCACTCAGCGCGTACGTGTCCTCCAACTACACGACGACCTTCGTCACGCACTTCCCGATCCTGTTCCTGCTCAACGTGATCATGAGCGCCTGCGCCATGATCGAGTACCACCTGAGCGCCCTGGGCCGCCTGCGCATCGCCAACGGCCTGCACGACGAGGTGGAGCGCCTGACCCGCAAGGACCGCGAGCGCCTGCGGCAGATGGAGCTCATGAGCGAGGAAGCTGTCCAGACGCTGGCGACCGTGGTCGATGCCAAGGACCGCTACACGCAGGGCCACTCCCACCGCGTCGCGGAATACTCGGTGCTTCTCGCCCGCGAGCTGGGCCTTCCCGAAGACGAGGTCAATGTGCTGCGCCTCGAGGCGCTCCTGCACGACGTGGGCAAAATCGGCATCCCCGACACCATCCTCAACAAGCCCGGCAGCCTGACCGAGATCGAGTACGGCATCATCCAGTCCCACACCGAGCAGGGCGCCGACATCCTGTCGCACGCCAGCACCATCCCAGGAGCCAAAGACGTCGCTCTGAGCCACCACGAGCGCTACGACGGGAAGGGCTACCCCCATCGCCTTAGCGGAGAAGAGATTCCGCCGCACGCCCGGCTCGTCTGCGTGTGCGACGCCTACGACGCCATGCGCTCGGACCGCATCTACCGAGACGCCATCCCCATCAAGACGGTGCGCGAGCGCATGGTCGAGGGCCGCGGCGCGCAGTTCGACCCCACCTACCTGGACGCCTTCATCCGGCTCCTGGACGGCGGCGCGCTTGCGGCCGTCGAGTCGAAGCAGGTCGTGGAATCACCCCTCTACAGCGACGAGAGCCCGGACTCGCTCAGGATGGTCGACGAGTTCCTCTCGCACGTGGTCGCCACCGACAAGCGCAACGCCTACAGCATCTCGCGCGACGAGTTTGCCGAGCTCTGCGCCTGCATGCGCACCATCAGCAGGTGCCAGGGGCGCGAGCTGACGCCCATCATGGTGAGCCTGAGGCCGCGCGAGGGAGCCAGCGTGAACATCAATCGCGAGAAGAACGCGGTCAACGCGATGGAGCTCGCCATCCGCAAGACGGCGGACACCGAGGTCATCTGTGCTACCTGCTCGCAGACCCAGACCATCGCCCTCTTCCCCAGGACCGAGGGGCAAGGCGACGTGAAGGTCCTCATGGAGCATGTCTTCTCGAACTTCTACAAGATCTTCGACGGCAGCGAGTTCGAGCTCGACTACGAGGTCTTCGAGGCGGAGTAGCGCACGGGCAGGCCCCTGCCAGCGGACGGCCAGTAGCGCCCTAGTAGGCAGCCTCTATCTGACGCATGCGCTCCAACAGCCAGCGGTTGGCGGGCACCAGGATGCCATGGCGCTCGGCGCGGCGAATCACCTCTCCGGCAAACTCGTCCACCTCGCTGGGCACGCGGTTGATGCGGTCCTGTCCCATCGAGGGCGTCGATCCCTGGTCAAGCCCGAGCTCAAGCTCGATGGACACGTTTATGACGTGGTCGTCCAGCTCCACGCCCTCGGCGCGGGCGAGCGCGACGACCTCACGCATGGCGGCGACGAGCATGCGGAAGGGCTCTGCCGCCTGGTCTCCCAGGATGCCTCCGTAGGGAAGGCCATATGCGGCACAGCATTGGTTGATGCCCACGTTGAGCACGAACTTCTCCCACATGGTGCGCCTGATGTCGTTCTCCGCCACAAGCGGGATTCCAGCACGGCCCATGAGCTCGCGCGCACGCTCGAACGTGGCGGCCGGGGTCCGCTCGAAGCGGCCTACGTGCAGGGCGCCGGGCTTGGTGTAGCTCAGGTCGCAGCCATAGCGCGCGGCGTCCATCCCCCTCGCCACGCAGGGGACGACGCGCTCCCAGCCAAAGCGCCCGGCGATGACCTCCTCGCTGCGCACTCCGTTGAGGACCGACACGATGGGCGTGTCGTCGCGAAGGAGCGGGCCCATCAGGTCGAGCGCCGCGGAGAGCCCGGTCGCCTTCGTCGCGACGATGACGAGGTCGGCCTTGCCCGCCCGCTCGGGAGTGGCGTCGGCAAAGTCTCGCGGCTGCCCGTTGACGGTATAGGCGTCCTTTGCGTGGCGCGCCAGGCGGGCCGCGTCCATAACGAACACCACGGCGTCCCGCCCGAGCTCCGAGCAGACCGCGTCCGCATACAGAAGGCCCAGTGCCCCCTTGCCGACGATTGCGATGCGCATGCTGGACTCCCCCCGCGGCGCAAGCGCGCCGCCCTCGACTCATCGGCACAAGCCTACGCCACGTACCGCGACTGACGCCAGAGTGCACGCCCAAGCGTTGCCAAGGCGAAATCTGCCTGCCAGACGCAGGCCGTCAGCCGCACGCAAGCCGTGTACCAGCGCGAGCGGAACGCCCGGACCAGAGGCCTCGCCGCACAGCCGTCTGTCGCAAAGCTGACGGATAGAGAAAACCGTGAGTTCGCGAGTAGTACCCTTAAGGGCACGGGCTCACGGGAGGGCAGCCCAAGCCCCTCTCGCACGTCCAAGCAACAGCCTCGCGCGCAGCCGCGCGCGACACAACCCATTCGGACGAGAGGGGCTCTACCATGCAGATTGCAGACGGCATTCACTACATTGGCGTAAACGACCACGACATCGACCTGTTCGAGGGGCAGTTCGTCGTGCCCGACGGCATGGCATACAACTCGTATGCCATCGTCGACCAGAAGATCGCCGTTATGGACAGCGTCGACCAGCACTTCGGTCAGGAGTGGATCCAGAATCTTGAGGCGGCGCTCGACGGCCGCGAGCCGGACTACCTCATCGTCCAGCACATGGAGCCTGACCACAGCGCGAACGTCTCGCTGTTCATGGAGCGCTACCCCCAGGCAACGGTCGTCGCGAGCGTCAGCGCCTTCAACATGATGGCCAACTACTTCGGCACCAAGTACGAGGGCCGCAACATGGTCATCAAGGAGGGCAGCACGCTCAGCCTGGGCACGCACGAGCTCAGCTTCGTAGCGGCGCCCCTGGTCCACTGGCCCGAGGTCATGTTCACCTACGACGCGACGGCGAAGGTGCTCTTCTCGGCCGACGCCTTCGGCAAGTTCGGCGCGCTCGACGTGGAGCAGGACTGGGACTGCGAGGCCAGGCGCTACTACTTCGGCATCGTCGGCAAGTTTGGCAAGAACGTCCAGGCGGTGCTCAAGAAGGTGGCGGCCCTGGACATCCAGACCATCTGCCCGCTGCACGGTCCCGTGCTCTCGGGCGACCTCACGCACTACCTGAGCCAGTACGACACCTGGTCCAGCTACGGCGTCGAGACGCCGGGCGTCGTAATCGCCTACACGAGCGTCTACGGGCACACCAGGCAGACGGTCGAGGAGCTCGCCGCAGCGCTCAGCAAGAAGGGCGCGCAGCGCGTGGTCGTGACCGACCTCGCCCGCGACGACCAGGCCGAGGCCCTGGAGGACGCCTTCCGTCACAGCGTGCTGGTGCTTGCGACCACCACCTACAACGGCGGCTTCTTCCCCACCATGCACGAGTTCGTGAGCCACCTTGTGGACCACAACTTCCAGAGGCGCACCGTCGCCTTCGTCCAGAACGGCTCGTGGATGCCGGCCGCCGCGAAGGGCATGCGCGCCCTGTTGGAGCAGTGCGCCGGTATCGACTTCGCTCAGAACGTCGTGACCGTCAAGGGCTCCCTCGACGACGAGTCGCGCGCGCAGATCGACGCCCTCGCCGACGAGCTGGTTGCCAAGATCTAGCCACCCCGGACCCGGACGCGGCCGAATGGCAGGCAAGGGGCGCCAGCATGCGGGCCGATGGAGGCGCGACCCGACCAAACGCAAGAATAAAGAGGACGGCGCGGCAGTCCCGGATGGGAGCGCCACGCCGTCCTCCCCCGCTGAGGGATGCGGGTTATCCTAGAGGCAAGCTGGGGGCGAGAAGGGGTTCGCTTACTTGCCGTAGGACTCGTCTGAGCAGATCTCCTCGAACCACTTCTTGTAGAGATCCGGTCGCCAGTCGGTTCCACCGACGGAGGGGTTGTGCTTGTAGAGGAACCTCGTCGCGAGCGAGAGGTCGATTGTGGCGGTGTACATGGCCTCCTCGTCGGAGCCGGGCGCGACGAACGGGCCACCCGCGTAGTAGTGATAGTCCCAGGTGCCCTTGCCCGGGCCGAGGACGGAGCTTCCGCCCCAGAACCAGTTGTCCTTGTCGAGGCCGGCCAGGTTCGCGCTCGCGATGAAGATGCCCTCGCGGATGACCTGCGCGTGGATGGTGTCGTCCATCAGGTGCTCGCCGTGGGCGTGGCACACGGCCGTGGGGTTGAGGTAGAGCCTGCAGCCCTTGGCGACATAGTAGTCCATCAGCTCTGGGAAGCAGTAGGTGTCGTAGCAGATGGCGATGCCCACCGGACCCCACGGGGTGTCCAGGATGAAGGGCTTGTCGCCGCGCGTCGCCCAGTTGGGCTCGGGAGCCGGCAGGTGAATCTTATGGTAGGAGCCCACGAGGCCCTCGGGCGAGAAGACCGCGAGGCCGTTGTAGACGACGTCGGACTTCTCATCGTCGCGGATGGGCATGCCGAAGACCACGTAGAGGCCGAGCTCCTTGGCCTTTGCGGCGACGATCTCGCTGGTGGGGCCAGGCACGGTCTCGGCGAGCTTGTGCTGCATCTTCTCCGCGACGGGAACGTCGGGCTCGTCATCGTAGCTGGTCAGGGCCATCTCGGGAAGGAGCAGGAGGTCAGAGCCCTTCTTGGCAGCAGCCTCCATGTAGCCCAGGATGCGGTTGAGGTTGCGCTCCTTGTCGCCCCATTCGGCGTGGAACGCAACGGTCGATATGGTGATGATGTCCTTGTACATAACTACCCCTTCCGTCGTACGTCAGAACGTGACTACAGGTATAGGGGTCTGGCATTGCGCGAGGGTTAGGCCACCGTTTCGCCAAGCTCGCAGCGTCGTAAAGCGCATCTCTCGCCTGCGTTGCGGCCAATCGACGCAAACGTTACAAAAAAGGGAGGCCCGACCGTTCGAGGTCGGACCTCCCAAAGGCCACGCAGCGCAAGGCAAGCGAGGCGAGAGAGGGGGTGCGAGGCGCTAGGACTCGCGGCAAAGCCTGAAGCCAGCGCCGTCGCGCACGAACTGAAGCAGGGGCACGTGCTCCTTGGCGACGCGACCCGCGACCACGTCGCGCGGGTCGAGCGGAAATGGCTTGCGCGCGATGGAGACCTCGCCCGCATAGCGCCCGTAGGCCCTGGAGCTCACAATGACGTCACCGGCCTCGCACTCGCGCGCATGGACCCCCGAGGCCTCCCATGCGCGGCGTGCGGGAGGCGTGGGCACATCGTCCCAGAGCCTCGACTCCTGCGAGCGCACGATCCACGGAGACGAGTCGGGGCGGTCGTGCTGCACGCGCCCGTACAGGTAGCCGAAGTCGTCCTCGAGCTCGGCCGCGAGGTCGATGCAGCCGCCGGCAAGCTGGCGCATACGCTCCCACATGGCGTCAGACGCGTCGGGGTCTCCCACCAGCACCACGTCGCTCTGGGCCGAGAAGAGCTCCAGCATGTCGCGGAAGAGCGCCTCTCCCCTGTCGCCGCGATGCGCCTCGACGGTTGGCAGCCCCTCCTCCAGAGGACCGCGCAGCTGGGCGTCGCCCGGCACGAAGGACATAACCGTGAATCCGAGTGCCTTGAGGCGGGCGTTGGTGCGGCTGACGTCCTCGAGCGCAAGGCCGGTCAGGCGCTTGGGATAGAAGTTGTGGCAGGCGGCAAAGCGGGTAAAGTCCGCTCCGGCCTCGCGCCAGTCGCGAATGTCCTTCCCGCTGATGGTCGACGCGTTGAACACCACGTGGAACTGGTGCGAGAGCTCGACGGTCTGTCTTGCGTCGAAGCCGAAGTCCAGACGGACGTACTCGATGCCCAGCTCGTGCAGCTCGTCGAAGTCCGCGCAGCCCAGCTTCTGGAGCGTCACGGGCGAGACGTCGGCAATCAGCGCGATGCCGGCCTCCCTGCACAGGGCGATCATGCGGAGCGCCTCCGTGCGGTAGTCGACTCCGGTCTCCTCGGGAATGTGGAGAGAGGTGAACGCGAAGCGCACCCCGGCCTTGGCGGCCTTGGCGACCACACGCGCGTTCGCTTCATATCCATTGGAGAAGTACAGGGAGATTCCCGTGTTCATGCTGCCTCCTGAGGCTCAATCAAATGAGGCCCCGACGCGGGGGATGCGACGGGGCCACGGGTCTAACTGTGCACTATGGCACAACGGGGAAACAGGGATGCATCTGCCGCCCGAGCGGCGATGCGAGAACTACTCGCCGAAGACGTCGCTGATGCGGTCCTCGTCGACACCGAAGAAGTAGGTGAAGGCGAAGCCGGCGGCGTAGGCGGCAAGCATGGCGATGACGTACTGAACCTGCGTGCCGGGAACGACGATCAGCAGGCCGAAGAGGCCGGAGACGCCCTGAGAGACGGTGCCAAGGTGGAAGAGCCACGCGAGCACGCCGCCGACGCCGGAGCCCAGGCAGGCGGTGACGAAGGGCTTGCCCAGAGGCAGGGTGACGGCGTACATGAGGGGCTCGCCGACGCCCAGGATGCCAACGGGGATGGAGTCACGCAGGAACGTCTTGACGCGAGCGTTCTTGGTCTTGACCAGGAGCGCCAGGCCAGCACCGACCTGGCCGCCACCAGCCATCATCAGGATGGGCAGCAGGTAGTTGACGCCCTGGGTGGGGCCGGCCGGGTCGTTGAGCATGGCGTGGATCGGCGTAAGGGCCTGGTGCAGGCCGACGGAGACCAGCGGCAGGAACGTGGAGGACAGCAGGTACGCACCGAAGACGCCCAGCGTGTCGTAGAAGAATTGCAGCACGAAGAAGATGCCCTGGGTCAGGAAGGCGCCGAGGGGCTGCAGCGCGATGACTGCGACGACGGAGCCGACGCCGACGGTCAGAAGCGGGGTGAAGAAGGTGTCCAGCGTGCTAGGCATGACCTTGTGCAGGCGCTTCTCGAGGAACGCGAAGAACGCGCCGCAGATGAGAGCACCGAGCAGGCCGCCGGCAGCCGCGTTGTAGGTGGTGGACATCGACACGGCGATCGCGCCGTTAGCGAACGCGGGGACCGGAAGCGCCACGGGCAGCTGCACGAGGGGCGTCGCGTCGGTGGCGGAGACCGCCATCAGGGGCATAGAGGCGTTTGCGATGGAGAGCGCGCCGGCCATGGCACCCAGGACGCCGGAGCCGCCGAACTCCTTGCAGGAGTTCATGCCGACGAGCAGCGGCAGGTACAGGAAGAGGGCCCAGCCCATGGTGCGGATGCACTGGTACCACCACACGCCCGCGAAGGCGTCCGCGGTGGTGACGTTGATGACGTTGCTGAGGCCGTTGATCAGGCCCGCGGCGATGATGCCCGGCAGAAGCGGGACGAAGATGTTGCCGATCTTCTTGAGGAAGCGTTGGACCGGCTTGTCGTGCTTGGCCTTTTGGACGGCCTTGTTGTCGGCAGCGGCCTGACGGACGTCGTCGGAAGCGTCACCCGGCTTGATGCCCGTGAGCTTGGCGAACTCGTCAAGAACCTTGTTGACGGTGCCGGGTCCGAAGACGACCTCGAAACGGTCACCATCCTCGACGACGGCCATGACGCCGTCGACGGCCTTGAGCGCATCCTGGTCGACCTTGGTGGCGTCGGCCACCTTGATGCGCAGGCGCGTCATGCACGCCATGTTACTGCAGACGTTGTCTGCACCACCCATGGCGGCCAGAACGTCGCGAGCGGTTGCTGCGAAATCCTTTCCCATCTTTCCTCCTCAACGTGTTTCCTATGGACGCCAGCCACAACTGGTATTGGGCACTGGTGCGACTGGGTAGTGCCTTTTGGAGTCCTCTGGGACTGTAATCCTCAAAAGGTAACCAATATTACTATGGAGCGAGAAGAGCACCCCTTGGTGAGCAATGCGTTTCTCGTCCGCCACCTCCGCGTCAACGTTCGGTTACACGCCGACGCGCGACGCGAGCGTGCGAGCGGTGGGGTGCGAGGCTACGCGCCGGCAACCGCTCCCCTGACCTTGCCGCCAGATGCCTCGAGACGCTCGCGCGCCTGCTCGGCGCTCACGCCGGCGAGCAGCATGACGATCGCAACCTTCGCCGAGCCGTCTGACTTCTCGAGCGCGCAGACGGCCTCGTCGCGCGAGCAGCCGGTGGCCTCAATCACGATGTTCTGGGCACGCACGTGGAGCTTGTCGTTGGTCTGCTGCACGTCAACCATCAGGTTCTGGTACGCCTTGCCCACACCCACCATGGCGCCGGTCGAGATCATGTTGAGCACCATCTTCTGGGCGGTGCCCGCCTTGAGGCGCGTGGAGCCGGTGAGCACCTCAGGGCCGCAGTCCAGCTCGATGGCCAGCTGGGCCTCGCGTGCGATAGCCGAGCCTCGGTTGCAGGCGATGGCCACCGTCTTGCAGCCGAGCTCCCTCGCGTGGCGCAGGCCGCCCACGACGTAGGGGGTCCTTCCGCTCGCCGCGATGCCAATGGCAAGGTCGCGAGACTCGAGGCCGAGTTCGTCCAGCTCGCGAGCGCAGAGCTCGGTGCTGTCTTCGGCGCCCTCCACGGCGCGCACGAAGGCCTTCTCGCCGCCGGCAATCAGGCCCACGACGCGCTCGGGCTCCACACCGAAGGTCGGCGGGCACTCCACGGCGTCGAGAACGCCCAGGCGACCCGACGTGCCGGCGCCGAAGTAGATGATCCTTCCGCCCGCGCGGAGGGACTCGATGGCCCACTCCACCGCCCGAGCGATGTGGTCAAGCTCTTCTCCCACAGCCTCCTGGACGTGCGCGTCCTCCGCGTTCATGACGCCTACCAGCTCGCGCGGAGTCATCATGTCCAGGTTCGTGGTCCGAGGATTCATCTCCTCGGTAGACAGCCTCGAAAGGTCAATCACCACTCATTCCCCCTTGCTTGCATGCTTATCGCTCCCGTGCCGGATGCCCGGGTCAAGCTCGTTTCCGTCCTCGTCCGCCCCGGCCTTCTTGATCCAGTTGGACGAGAGGCGCTCGACGCTCTTCTTGTAGTTGCGGCAGACGTAGGTAGTGAAGAGCACGTCCACCACGTTGAGCTGCGCGATGCGCGATGACATGGCACCGCTGCGCACCAAGAGCTCGGTTGCCGCGACGCCCAGGACGACATCGGAGAGGTCGACGAGCGGCGAGGCGAACGACCCGCGCGTGATCGAGACCACCTTGGCACCGTTGTTGCGCGCGACGCGCGCGCAGTGCAGGACGTCCTCGGTCATGCCGGAGTAGCTCACGACGATGGCAAGGTCCTGCGACCCCAGGTTGTTCGCGTAGAGCAGCTGCGAGTGCAGGTCGTCGCAAACCTCGCACGGGATGTCGAGCCTCAGCAGCTTGAGCTGCAGGTCGTGGGCGACCAGAAGCGACGCGCCGACGCCGAACAGCGCAATGCGGCGCGCACGGCGGATGAGGTCGACGGTCTTGTCGACCGCCTCGACCTCCAGGCCGTCGCGCGTCAGCTCGAGCGTCGACACGTTGCGCGAGGTCACCTTGTCGATGATGTCCTGCGTCGCGTCGCCCGTGATGACGCCGTCGGCCACGACGTCGCGACTCTTCTCGGCAAGTGCGCGATCGTACACCAGGCTGCGCTGGAAGTCCGGGTAGCCCGAGAACCCCAGCTTGCGCACAAGGCGCACGACGGTAGACGGCGAGGTGTAGGTAAGCTCAGCCAGACGGTGCGTCGAGATTCCCACCGCGTCATCGGGACGCTCCAGCAGGAACTCTATGATATCCAGCTCGGAGGAGCTCGCCAGCGGGCGATACTCCTCTAGGTGGACGCGAAATCCTCGCATAGAACTTCCTCCTTCGTCGTTGGGACTATGCTACGCCGCAGTCGTGTTTTTTAGAATTGTTGACAGTCGCGTTTCACACCGTGACACAATAGCACCCCCGATTCGCACGCCCGCAGACAGCAACAAACCGTTCACGGCGCAGACATGCCATTGTCGTTTCATGTTTTCACCCAAGACATGACACGCGTCTGTCTTGCTTTGACGGAATCGTGCATCAGTAAGAAACACGAGTTCAACAGCATCGCAACCCAGCTCTGACCGGGTGGTGTCGGGGCCGAGACGGACGGGAAACCGGCCGCCCCTATCGTTTCTCGTAGCCCTTGAGGCCGCCCTCGGCGCGCGAGATCCTCCGCCGCCGAGGGCGCGACTCAGCCGAATACCTGACACCACGGTGCGAGAGGAGCAGCCATGCCCGAAAAAGACGACGTCATGCGATTCGAGGATTACCAGAGATACCTGAGCCCGGCACTCGCCAAGGCGACGGACCTCGTGATTGACCACGGCGACGGCCCGTACATGTGGGACGTCACGGGCCAGAAATACCTCGACTTCGTGAGTGGCATCGCCGTCAACGCCCTCGGGCACGGCAACCAGGCGGTGCGCGACGCCATCCACGAGCAGGTCGACCGCCTGATCAACGGCAGCTTCAACATGGTCAACTTCCCCTCGACCCTGCGGCTTGCCGAGCGCCTCGCCGAAATCGCCCCCGGTGAGCTCGGATGCACCATGTTCGCGAACGGCGGAGCCGAGGCGACCGATGCGTCGCTCAAGCTCGCCCGCGCCTACACGCAACGCCCCGCAATCATCGCGTTCGAGGGGTCCTTCCACGGCCGCACCATGGGCGCCATGAGCGTCACCGGGTCGTCGGCCATGTACCGTCAGAGCTACCAGCCCTGCATGCCCGGTGTGTACTTCTCGCCCTACCCGCAGAAGGACCTTTGCCCCAAGGAGTACGACGAGGAGCAGCGCAGCGCCTTCTGTCTGGAACAACTCGACAAGATCTTCAGCTACCTCGTGTCGCCCGCAGAGGTCGCGGCCATCCTCATGGAGCCCATCCAGGGCGAGGGCGGCTACTTCGTCCCGCCCGCGAGCTTCGTGCGCGGCGTCCGAGAGCGCTGCGACAAGTACGGCATCATGCTGATCTTCGACGAGATCCAGGCCGGCTACGGCCGCAGCGGCAAGATGTTCGCAGGCCAGAACTTCGACGTCACGCCCGACATCATGAACCTGGGCAAGGCCATCGCCGGCGGCCTCCCCATGAGCGCGACCGTCTCGACCGAGAAGATCATGAGCAAGTGGCTCCCGGGCATGCACGGTGGCACCTTCGGCGGCAACCCGGTCTGCGCCGCCGCGGCCAACGCGGTCCTCGACGAGTTCGAGCGCCAGGACATCCTCGCAAACGTCAAGACCGTGGGCGGCTACCTCGGTACCAAACTCGACGAGCTGCGTGAGGCCCATCCCGTCATCGGCGACGCACGCGGCATCGGGCTCATGCGTGCAATCGAGTTCGACCACGAGGATGGCTCCCCCGCACCCGAGGTCTGGGGCGAGGTCAAGGCCAAGGCGCTCGAGCATCACATGATCACCCTCAACTGCGGCGTCCACCACAACGGCATGCGCTTCGCGACCCCGCTCAACGTCACGCGCGAGGTGATCGACGAGGGCCTCGCCATTCTGGACCAGTCCATGCGCGAGCTGGGCTACTAGGCATACCCAGTCAGCACGCCCTCCGCAGCGCCGAGGTCCACGACACGCCAAAGCCCCCCGAGCACATCAGAGAAAGGCCGTCTTTCGAGCAAAGGAGCAGAACATGTCCCATCGCATGCATCGAATCGCCTACCTCAGAAGCGCCGTGCCCCTCGACGGCGACCGAGAGCTTCTGGCCAAGCGCGAAATAGACGACGTCGAGCTCTTCGGTGCCCCCACCGACTCCGACGGCATCCCGCTGCCCGGCTCGCTCCAGGACGCCGACGGCATCGTGAGCGAATGGGGACGTGTGGACGCCGCGACCTTTGCCGCAAATCCTCAGCTCAAGGCTGTGGGCATCATGGCCATCGGCTACGACTTCATCGATGCCGAGGCGGCGGAGAGGCAAGGCTGCTGGGTCACGAACGTGCCAGGCTACTGCACCTACGACGTGGCGCTCCACACGCTCGGACTCATCGTAGACCTCTATAAGAAAATCAGCTGGTTTGACCGGCAGACGCGCTCCGGAACCTGGGACGACATGGCAGGCTACGACGCGGAGAGGCCCCGCGGCAAACGCGCCGGCCTGGTCTTCTTCGGCTCGATCGCGCAGGCCCTCGTACCCATGCTCCAGTCGATAGGCATGGAGGTTGCCGTGTGGGCCCCCACGAAGAGCGTCAGCCAGATAGCGTCGCTTGGATGCGAGAAGGTCGACACCGTGGAGGAGCTCTTCTCGACCAGCGACGTCGTCAGCCTCCACTGCCCCCTGGTCAAGAAGACGCAGGGCCTCATCAGGAAGGAGACCCTGCGCCTTATGAAGCCCACGGCGTTTCTGGTAAACACCTCGCGAGGCGGCTGTGTTGTGGAGGAGGACCTGGCATGGGCCCTGCGCAACCACGTCATCCGAGCGGCCGCCATCGACGTGATCCAAGACGAGGTCAGCGGCACGAGCCCTCTCATCGGCCTGGACAACTGCATCGTCACGCCGCATGCGGCCTACCACAGCGCCGACTCCTACGCCGAGATGCGAGAGCGTGCGCTCATGAACGTGGTCGCAGGCGTCCATGGCAGACGGCCCGCAGACCCGGTCAACGAACCGGTCGGCCGCGCGGATACCCGCGCGGCCTGGCCCGTCTCCGCGTAGGTCGCCGTAATCGCTCGGAAGCAGCTCCGGTCACCCGAATCGGCCGCAAGCAGCTCTTCCCTCCACGTTCGCCCTGTAATACGAGCCCAGAGAGCTGCCGCGAGCCGGTTTGGGTGACCAAGGAACTTATCTGGAGCGTTTTGGGTGACCGAAGGGGCAATCACTCGGCAAGGATCGCGCATCGGGAGGCGCACCCGAGCCCCGTCCCGACGCGCCAGGCCATCCCAGCCACAAAAAAAGAGCCGACCCGAAGGTCGGCTCTGAACTCCCATGGAGCGGGCTACGGGGTTCGAACCCGCGACCTCCACCTTGGCAAGGTGGCGCGCTACCAACTGCGCCAAGCCCGCGACGCAAGGAAACACTATACGCGACGACACGCCCCTCGGGCAAGGACATTTTTGTCAACTCGGAAAAAAGTCTTCCCAGAGCTTCCGCGCTTCCGCATTTCCAAAGCTAGAACCTAAGGGAGAAGAACTTTGGACATTTTGCGGCGACGCGCCTTCCCGGCAAGTCTACCCAGCGTAGCTCAGGGCCTTCGCAGCTCGCGGCATGAGCCAGTGCTTCATCGCCAGGGAAACTACGACCAAGACCGCAATCATGATGTCGAGGGTTATCTCAGTGCCAAGCCGCGGGCTCGCGAAGATGCCGACCGCAACAATCGCCGCACTCAAAATCCAGCCTCCGAACAGCGCAACCGCGACGGACACGCCGGACTTGATGACGGCCACCTCCTCGGTCCAGTTAAGGTTGAGGTGCGAGATGTCAAGAATCAGCGCTGCGTCGGTCATGACGCATGCGAACAGGATGACGAACGCAAGCATCATCACAATCTGATTCGCGGGAATCCCGAACACGATTCCCAAGATGATCGTGGTAGGCATGATGGCAGCCACGTTCAGAAGCACGGCCATGCGCTCCTTGGCCAGCAGCACCTCGCGCATGTCTACGGGAAGCGTCTGCACGATCCAGAGGTTCTTGCCCTCAAGCGAGACGGAGGGAGCGGCGATGTCGTCTGTCGAGACCAGCATGCAGATGAATCCGGCAACCACGACGGGAAGGACCGTCATGACGGGCGCGTCAGCCGGGGCTTCAGCCATAAACGCCTGCACATCGGCCGCCTTCACCAGGGCGAAGATGGCGCCGGCGGGCATCAAGATGAGTCCCAGCGCGCAGTTGAGCATCCACGTAGGGTTGGCCCCAAAGCGCACGAACTCGCGCTTGAGCAGGGCCGTCCCGGAGTCGGTGCTTGCGAACGTGTAGCTCTTGCTCGCGGTGCGACCCACGTGAGCGTTCTGCAGAACGAGCTTCCCGTAGTTTCTCGAGAGCACCCACAGGCACACGGCAGTCAGTGCGACTCCAACGGCAACGACTGTCGCGAACGCGCCGAAGTCTCCCTGGGCGGCCCTGCCCATCAGTGACACGTAGCGAAACCACTGCTGCATGAACGAGGCGACCTCCCCGGCATTCTGCCCAAGGTTCTCAAGCTTCTCGACTGCCCAGAAGTAGATGACGTAGTACAGCGCGATGCCCGTAAGGCTCACGACCATAGTGACCAAGCTGTGGCCCTTCGCCTTGGACGCGATCTTGGCCACAACCCAGCCCAAGACGCACGAGAGCACCGAAACCACCAACGCGATAACAAAGGTCATGAGGATGGGGCAGAGCACGCTCGCAGCGCTCAGCGGAACGAGAGTCCAGTATCCGATGACAGCGGGAATCCAGACCCAGGCGCTGTAGAGCAGACTCATCACGTAAACGCCGATGAAGCGAGCGAACAGGAGCTTCAGCGACGAGATGGGAAGCGACATCAGGAACTCGTTGTCCTTGGGCAAATACAGGCTCGAGAACGTGTTGAACACGCTGCCGAACAGTCCCATCGTCATTGCGACCAGCGCCATGACCGAAAGAAGCAGCCAGTCCAGGCCGAGCTCAACCATGGCGGATCCGAGTCCGATCGTTGTGTTCAGGAACAACACCCCCAGGCCAGCGAACAGGGCCATCAGGAGCGCGACGAAGCTCAGAAGCCCCCATCCCGAGCGGCGCCTGCCGGTCTTCGGGTTGATGATTAATGACTTGAACAGCTCCAGGAGCTGCTTGCGAATAAGCACCCTCAGCATGGCTTACGCCTCGCTCTCTACAAGCTCAAGAAAGACTTCCTCAAGGCTCTCATCGCCCTTGACCTCGTCCATGGTGCCCGACCTGAGCAGCCTGCCCGCCTTTATAATCGCGATCTTGTCGCAGATCTTCTCGGCGACGTCAAGCACGTGGGTGGAGAAGAGAATGGCCCCTCCCTTGTCGCAGTGCTCGCGCATCATGTCCTTAAGCAGCTTGGAGGCCAGGGGGTCTAACCCGACAAACGGCTCGTCCATGAGGATCAGCTTCGGACTGTGAGCCCACGCGCCAATAATCGCGAGCTTTTGCTTCATGCCATGCGAATAGGTGGCAATGGGCTGGCCCAGCTCGGAGGTCAGCTCGAACTTGTCTGCCAGCGGGCGGATGATCGCCTCCCTCGTGGCGGAGTCGACGCCGAAGACGTCGGCCAGGAAGTTGAGGTACTTCGCGCCAGTCATGTAGTCATACAGGTCGGGGTTGTCGGGGATGTAGGCCAGCTCCCTCTTGCATGCGACGGGTTCGTCCTTGACGGAGTGGCCGTCGATGGCGATTTTGCCACGGTCGAAGGCCATGATGCCGACGGCGCACTTGATCGTGGTGGTCTTGCCCGCACCGTTGTGGCCGACAAAGCCATAGACCTCGCCCGGGGCAATGCGCAAGGACAGATCGTCCACGGCAGTCTTGTCGTCGAAGGTCTTGGTCAGGTGCTCAATCTTGAGCATGTCACACACTTCCTTTCGTATCGCCCCGTCACCCAGGGGCAGAAGACGCTTACGCCAGGCGAGACGCCCGGCGGTAGAACCTATGCCGCACATGGTGCGAGAGTTGCGCGTGAGTATCTAGCTATGAGTTTGCCTGTGGGTAATAACACGCTTGCAGGTGGTTGCGCGCAGATGAGGGCCAGCAAAAGGCAAGGGTATCGGGCGGACGAGAAGTACGTGGAACGCAGCGTTGCCAGACGGCCTTGCGCTTCGCCGTGGCCAGGTTGGCGTCAATGTCGCTCGAGCGCAGCCAGCACCTCTGCCTTGTCATAGTCTCCGTGCGGCAGGCGTGACTCGGTACGATAGGCGCGCACCAGCGACTGGTTGACCTCCGAGAGTATGTCGCAGATCTGCTCGTCAGAGTACGGGCAGTCATCCACGACGATGAGCGTGCCCAGGCTGAACACGACGAGCCAGAGGTCACGCAGGCAGTCCTTGGCCGTGTCCTCGTCCATGCCCGTACCGTCAAAGAGCACGTCCAGGGCAAGGTCGCGCGCGACCTCGAAGGCCTCGCTGGCGCTGCCGCCCTCGCGCTCGTGGCCGCTCAGGAAGAGCAGGCGGAACAGCTGCGGCTCCTGGCGGGCAAAGCGGATGTACTGGAGACCCAGCCCCAGAAACGGAACGGGGCTCTTCAGCCCCTCCTTGATGAACTCGCCAAAGACCTCCTTGGACCTCGCGAACACCTCGGACTTCAGGCCTTCCATGGAATCGAAGTACGAGAAGATCGGACGCGTGGACATGCCCATGCGCGTGGCGAGCTCGCGCGCCGTCAGCGCGCGGAACCCCCTCTGGCGTACCAGGTCGAGGGCAGCTTCCACAATCTGCTCCCTGGTAAAGCGCGGCTTCGGTGGCATGTTCGTCCTCCCCTCCTCTATGTCACCCGTTACATAACTGGTGTTGCGTAACATTTGTTATGTAACGTATGTTATTCTATGCTCTTAACATTGTCAACAGAAATCCAGGAGCCATGCCATCCTCGCGAGTCCAGGCGCTACCATGCCTGAGCAGGCATTTCGCGGACACAACAAGGCCCGCCTCGCCAGGTCTGGCAAGACGGGCCGACTCTTTCCAAAGCGTCTTCCAAGTCGCGACGCGCCTACGACAGCGTGATGCGCGGTCCGCCCAGGGGACGTACGACCTCGCCCACGACGTCCGCGAACGGAACGCGGCCGTCCGCTTGAAGGTCGGCCACCAGGGCATCGGCGTCGCCGGGCGCGACGGCAATCATGAGGCCGCCGGAGGTCTCCGGGCAAAAGAGCACGTCCTGCAACTCGCGCGAGACGCTTCCGACCGCGACCTCGGCCTCGGCAAAGTGACGGTTGCGGTACATGCCCGCAGGCAAGATGCCCAGCTGCGCCCATTCGAGGACGTGCGGCAGCAGCTCAACCGCACCCGTCTCGAGCATGATGGCGACATCTGCGCCCTGCGCCATCTCTAGGAGATGACCCAACATGCCGAAGCCCGTGACGTCGGTCGCGGCATGGACGTCGTGCTCGACCATGACGTCTCGGGCCCAGCGGTTGAGGGTCATCATGAGTCCCTCGGCACGGGTCACGTCCTCCCGATTCGCAAGGTCGCCCTTGGCGGCGGTCACCGTCTCGCCAATGCCCAGGGGCTTGGTGTAGACAAGCAGGTCCCCCGGACGAGCGCCGGAGTTGGTGAGCATGCGGGTGGGATTGACGAAACCCGTCACGGCAAGGCCGTACTTGGGCTCGGGATCGTAGATGGAATGGCCCCCGACGATGCTGGCACCCGCCTCGAAGACCTTCTCGTAGCCGCCGCGCAGGATCTCGTGGACCACCTCGGAGGGCATGTCCTCGGGCACGGCCATGACGTTGAGCGCCACCTTGGGCTCGCCGCCCATGGCGTACACGTCGGAAAGCGCGTTGGTCGCTGCGATGGCCCCGTAGGTGTATGGGTCGTCGGCGATGGGCGGGAAGAAGTCGACGGTCTGGACGAGCGCGAGGTCGTCGGTCACGCGGTAGACCGCCGCGTCGTCGCTGCGGTCGAAGCCCACCAGAAGGTTGGGGTCCTTGCGCACGTCGAGGTCGCTCAGGAGCGCGGCCAGCTGGCCCGCCCCCACCTTCGCGCCGCAGCCGGCGCACTCGGCCAGCTTGGTCAGCTTCACGTCGTCGTGGGCACCCATCGCGCTCACCCAAACCTTTCCGGGGCTACGTCCGCCCCCAACGTCAATCGCACCAAGGCGATGCTCAGAGTTCCAGATCGTACACGCCGGCGAACGAGAAGCGTCCAGGGGCGAGCTCCTCGAACGCCTCCCGCTCCTCGGGTGGCATGGACCACGCGAGCCCGCAGTCAGCGCGGATGGCGGTGGGCGTCGGGATGATTCTTCCGAGCACGCCGGCCTCCCTGCAGCAGCGCTCGCACTCGAGCGCCTCGTGCGTCGAGTCGAACGCGGCGACCGCGCGGCGCCTCAGCCTACGCGCCATGGGCCTCGTCCCCCTCGTCGGACTCGTCCTCCGAAGCCAGCTCCCCCAGCGCGCGCAGTGCCAGGTCGACTTCGTCGGCCGTGGTGTGGTAGCCAAACGAGAAGCGAACGGCCCCCGTGTCCTGCGTCCCGAGTGCGCGGTGCATCCTGGGCGCGCAGTGGCCGCCGGCACGCACGGCAATGTCGTAGTCCTCGTCCAGCGCCGCAGCGAGCGAGGCGGAGTCCCATCCCTCGAGGTTGACGGAGACGACGGGCGCATGGTCACGCCCGCAGTCGGAGCCGTCCAGCAGGGCCAGGTCCGACGGGAAGCTGCCATAGACGCGCACAGCGGGAATCGAGCGACAGCCCCCGACGAACCGGCGCACGAGCGCGAGGTCGTGGGCGTGAATGTCATGGAGGCCCTCGGACCACACGAAGTCGGCCGCGGCGGAAAGCCCCGCGATCCCGTGACCGTTGAGCGTACCGGCCTCAAGGCGCTCCGGGAATGCCTCGGGCATGCCCTCCTCGAAGGACAGCACGCCCGTACCGCCAGACAGGAGCGGCTCCACGTCGGCGCCGGGCGCCACCAGCAGGCCACCGGTCCCCTGCGGCCCCATCAGGGCCTTGTGCCCCGTGAAGGCCAGCAGGTCGATGCCCAGCTCGTCCATGCTGATGGGACGTGCCCCGGCGGTCTGCGACGCGTCGAGAAGGACGAGCGCGCCGGCGTCGTGGGCCGCCTCAACGAAGCGGCGGACGTCGGCCACGTTGCCCGTCAGGTTCGAGGCGTGGGTGCATGCCACCAGACGCGTTCCGGGCGTCACGAGCCTGTCCAAGGCGTCGTAGTCAAGCCGGCCGCAGGCGTCGGCGGGGACAAAGTCGACCCGTACGGATGAGCGCTCGGCAAGGTAGTGGAGCGGACGCAGGATGGAGTTGTGGTCCCAGTCCGTCGCCACCACATGGTCGCCCGCACGGACGACGCCCGCGATGGCCATGTTCAGGGCCATGGTGGCGTTCTGGGCGAAGACGACGCGCTCGGGATGCGAGAACCCCAGCACGCGCGCCACGCGCTCGCGGGCCAGCATGACCGTGCGCGCAGCGTCGAGCTCGCCGCGGGCGGCACCGCGCCCCGTGCTCCCCAGGGAGCGCAGGGCGGAGGTGACGGCGTCCACGACGCAGTCAGGATGCCAGTATGAGGTCGCCGCGCAGTTGAGGTACGTCATGCTCTTCTCACCTAGATACTCGCCTGAACTTGGGTGGCCAAGCCTAGAGGACGCTCACGCCGGGATTGCTCGAGAGGATCTGCGCGATGGCGTAGAGGTTGGTGACGCCACCGACCGCGAGCTTCTCGCGCAGGCCGTAGAAGTCGAGGCAGGTGCCGCAGGTCAGGATTTCAGTGCCGCGGGCCTCGAGTTCCTTGATGTCCTCGAGCGACTCGGAGCCCTCGCAGGTGAGCGACGCGCCGCCGTTGTAGAAGAGCATCGTCTTGGGCACGCTCTCCTGGTGGGCCAGGGCGTAGATGAGCCCCTTCATGAGGATGTGGCCCAGCTCGGCATCGCCGCGGCCCATGGCGTCGGAGTCGACCGCGATGACGGCCGCGGTGGTCGCGGGAAGCTCGCAGTAGGCGGACGCCTCCTCCTCGGCTGAAGCGGTGGAGGCGGTGGCGTTCTCGCCGGGGGTGAACGTAAGGACGGACTCGTCGCCACTCTTCTGGACCTCGAGGTCGATGCCCTTGCCCTGCGCGAGGCGGGTGAGGTTGCCCAGCGCGACGGAGTCGTTGACGGTGACCTTGAGGGACTCGCCGGCGGGTAGCTTGGCCAGGGCCTCGAGGGTCATGACGACGGGCTTGGGGCAGGTAACGTTGCGTGCGTCGATCTCCATTGGTGATGCCTTTCCCTTGTGCGAGGCGCCGCCGCCGGGTGGGTGCCCAGGCGACGGACGCCAGCAGGTCGTTTCTCTGCATTCGATTGTATATCTCGCCAAACTTTCTGTTTGGCGTAAGGCCCAACGGCTCCCGCCGCAAGCTCGGCCGCAGCGGGATCGTGCGCGAGCCCCGTGCTACAGCATCTCGAGGAAGGCCTCGATGCGGGTCTTGAGCTGGCCCTCGTCGTCGGCGGAATAGCCCGTCGATATGTGCATGTAGGGAATTCCCGCGTCGCGCGCCGCGAGCTCCATCCCCGTCGCCTCCATATCGTACAGCGTACAGAACTGCAGCGAGCAGTCGATGATGCCGTCGGCGTTAAGCTCGCGGGCCATCCTCAGGACGTCCTCCTTGCGGCCGTCGTTGGGGGTGAAGATGGCGCACTGGATGTTGAGGTAGCGGTCGGCGATGTCGTTGAGCATGTCATCAATGGTCGCGCCGTCCTCGGGAACGAGGTCCTTGTAGTAGCGGCTGCCGGTGCAGCACTCCTCGCCGACCACGACGGCGCCGCTCTTCTCGATGATGTTGAAGAGCTTCCAGTTGGGCACCGCCATCGGCGTGCCGGTGTAGAGGATGCGCTTGGCACCCTTGGGGGCCACGCCCTCCCCCGCCTCGACGCGGGCCTCGCACTCCTGGGCCATGTCGTTGATGGCGCCGGTCAGGCGCACGGAGTCGTCCATGAACGCCGCCTGTATGGTGAGCAGACAGTCAAGGCCGCTGATGGGAACGGGGTCGGCGGCACGGGTCTGGTCTAGGCGCTTGAGGGCGAGGCGCTTCTGGTTGGCGAGCTTGATGGCCGCACGCAGGGACTCCTCGGTGATCTTCTGGCCGGTGAGCTCCTCGATGCGCCCCGCCAGGCGCTTGACCTCGTTGCGCCACTGCTGGCGCGTGTCCTCGTTGCGGACGTGGGGAACGTCCATCACGAAGGTGTCCTTGAGCTTGCCGAACTCCTCGTAGGCCTTCTTCTTGCCGTCGCAGGTGTTCTCGCCCACGACGAGGTCGGCGGTCTCGATGTAGGGGCAGACGCTCGCGAGCTTGAAGCCCATGAAGCCCTTGATCAGCGGGCAGGTGTTGCGCGGAACGAGCTTCTCGGCCTCCTCGGGCGCCCACTCGGCGCCGGCACAGAGCCCGACCTCGACCGCGCCCGCGGCGCTGATGATCTCTTCGGGAACGTAGAGGCAAAACGAGCCCACGACCTTCTTGGGATCGCCGGCCTCGCGGCCCTCCACGAGCTCGCGAATGCGGCCCGAGTGGATGTTGCTCGCCACGAAGTCGAGGTACGAGGTCGACTTGGGGCGGTTTCCCTGCGTGAGGAACATGTCCCCATACATCTGCCCGACGGCCGCAAGGAGGCCGTCGTGCGCCTCGACGTCCATGCCGAGGCTCCCCCACATCTCGCGATAGTCGTACTCTTCCTGACCTGCCATCATGGCTCCTCTCCGTTGCGTCATGACGTTCTGCATTATTCTTGCGAAAATATAACGATTAGCTGCATTGATACAGCAATGCAGAAACTATACTAATTCGTTGTAAGTGTAACTAACTACTAATTAGGTAACCGGAGGCAACGCCCTATGAGCGGTACGCAGACAGGCGAGAAGGACGCAGGCATCGGGGCCGTAGGAATCGACGTGGGCTCAACCGCCACCAAAGCCGCGGTGGTGCAGTGGGGAGAAGTGACCCACACCCTGGTCGTGCCGACGGGCTTCTCGGGCGTGGACGCGGCATGGCGCGTGCGCAAGGAGCTCGCCGCGCAAGGCGTGCCCGTAGACGAGCTCCCCGTGGTGGCGACGGGATACGGCCGCGTCTCGGTGCCCTTCGCAATCAAGACCCTGACCGAGATCACCTGCCATGGCCGCGGGGCCGCATGGCTGTTCGCTCCCGACGGCACCGTGATCGACATCGGCGGCCAGGACACCAAGGTCATCGAGCTGAGGGCAGGGCGCGTGTGCGACTTCGCCATGAACGACAAGTGCTCCGCGGGGACGGGCAAGTTCCTCGAGGTCATGGCAACGCGCATGGGCGTCGCCATGGACGAGCTGTTCGAGCTCGCAGCCCAGGGCGAGGGCGCCCAGATATCGAGCGTCTGCACGGTCTTCGCGGAGTCAGAGGTGATCTCGATGATCGGCCGCGGCGAGCCGAGGCAGAACATCGCCCACGGCGTGGTCGAGTCCGTCGTGGCGCGCGTGGTGTCGCTCGCCGGCAAACGCGCGGGCGGAAGCTGCTTCCTGACGGGCGGCCTCTGTGGCGAGCCCTACCTGGTCGAGCGTCTCTCGCAGCGCCTGGGCACACAGGTCGCCACCTGCAAGCAGGCGCGATTCGCCGGGGCCATCGGCGCGGCCCTGCTCGCCTAGCGGGGCGGCAGGGCCGAGGCCCGGCAGCAGCCTCGCTAGGCTCTGCCGCAGTCGGCGGGGCCGTCCCTCAGGATGCGCAGCCCGTGCGCGACGGGGCCCACGACGGCCGAGAGGTTCTCGAGCGCCGCCTTGGGGCTCCCCGGCAGGTTGATGATGAGCGTGGAGCCACAGATACCGCAGGCCTCGCGCGAGAGGCAGCCCAGCGGCGTGATCTCCATCGAGGCGGCGCGCATGGCCTCGGGGATGCCCGGCACCATGCGCTCGCAGACGGCCATGGTCGCCTCGGGAGTGACGTCGCGGGGCGAGAAGCCCGTGCCCCCCGTGGTCAGGACCAGGGCACAGTCGCGGCCGACGGCCTCCTGGAGCGCCCACTCAATCTGGTCGCGCTCGTCGGGCACGACGCTCAGGCGCCGGACCTCGTAGCCCTGGCCCTCGAGGTACTCCACGAGTGCAGGACCGCTCGCGTCCTCGCGCTCGCCGCTCGAGCAGCGGTCGCTCACGGTGATGACCTCGGCCACCCTCACGGGCGCGTCGTGGGCATCCGATGCGTGATGCGCGTGGTGGGCGTGGATCGCGCCCTTCTCGACGATCTTGTCCTTATCCATGGAATCGCCCTCCAACTCGTTGCCTCCCGATGCGCTACTTCCCGAAGGGGCAGACCGGATAGGTGCAGGTGGGGCAGCCCAGGCACATGCCGCCCTCTCCCAGGACCTGGAAGTCGCGCTTGGTCAGCTCGACGCCCGCGACGATGCGGGGCAGGACCAGGTCGAGCACGGTCGCCTTGTTGTACATCGCGCAGCCGGGGACGCCCAGCACGGGAACCTGCTTGCCGTCGCGCCCGTCCAGGTAGCCCAGGAGCATCATGGCACCGGGCAGCACCGGGGCGCCGTAGGTGACGATGCGGGCGCCGGCGCGCTTGATGGAGCCGGGCGTGTTGTCGTCAGGGTCGACGCTCATGCCGCCCGTGCAGAGCACGAGGTCGACGTCGCGCTCGACGGCGTCGTGGATGGCCGCAACTATGTCGTCCATCTCGTCGCCGGGCTTCGCCTTGACCACGGTCTCAACTCCGAAGCTCTCGAGCTTGGCCCGCATGACGGGAGTGAAGCGGTCATCGATCAGGCCCTGCTTGACCTCGGAGCCCGTCGCGACGATCGCGGCGGTCTTGAGGACGTAGGGCTTGACGCACATGAGGGGCTCGTCGGCCGCGGCTGCCTCGGCGGCCTTGAGGACCTCCTCCTTCACCACCAGCGGGATGACGCGGGTTCCGGCAAGCTTGTCGCCCCTCCTCACGCCGAAGTTGCCCTTTCTGGTGGCGACCATGACCTCGTCGAAGGAGTTGACGGCGATCAGGCGCTCGCTGTCGAGCATGAAGACGCCGTCGCAGGCGGCCTCGATCATGATCTTTCCCTCGCTGGGCTCGCCGGCAACGGCGGTGCCCTCGCCCAGGCAGAGCGCGGCAAGGCGATGGGCGGCCTCATCCTCGTGCAGCATGCCGGGGGTCATCTCCCACACGTAGAGATTGACCTTGCCCATGCCCAGAAGCACCGGCACGTCCTCCTGGGTCACCACGTGGCCCTTCCTGAAGCGCGGGCCCTTGTAGCGCTTCTCGCCCTCGGGAATGATCTGCGTCATGTCGTGGCAGAGCACGTGGCCCACTGCGTCGACGGTCTTGATTAGCTTCATCTCAACTCCAATGGCTTGGGCGCGACCGCGCCCGGTTGTCGCTTGGCTCAGCCCCTCCGCGGAAGGGCTATGCCTCCTGCTGCGGGACGACCCTCACGACATCGCCCGCACGCACCTCTCCGTCGCGGACGACCACGCAGAAGATGCCCTCGGTGGGCATGACGCACATGCCCGTGATACGTCTGATCTCGCAGTCGTTGTGGCAGGTCTTGCCAATCTGCGTGACGACTAGGCGTGCGCTTCCCGCGTCGAGTGTGGTGCCGACGGGAAGCCCCTTGAGGTCCATACCCCTGACCAGGATGTTCTCGGCAAAGTCGCCCGCGTTGAGCTCGAGCCCGCGCTCGCGCATAGTGTCCACGGCCTCGTCGGGCAGAAGGCTCACCTGGCGGTGCCACCTGCCGGCATGTGCATCGCCCTCGATGCCCAAGCCCACGCGCAGGCGAAGCGCCTCGACCGGCTTCTTGCGGGTGCCCTTCTTGGTGCTGACGCAGGTGGCGACGACGCTCCCCTGCCCTGTGACGTCCTTCTCCATCGCTACCTCTCCTCGTCTCTCACGAAGTGCCCGCTCTTGCCGCCGTCCTTCTCGGCGAGGCAGACCCTCTGGATCACCATGTCGCGCTGGACGGCCTTGGCCATGTCGTAGATCGTCAGGCACGCGACCGAACAGGCCGTGAGCGCCTCCATCTCGACGCCCGTCTCGCCCTTGCAGCGGCAGGTCGACTCGACCGCTATGCCGTCGTCCTCCCAGGCGAAGCGGATGTCCACACCCGTCAGCTGGATGGGATGGCACATGGGAACGAGCTCCCAGGTGCGCTTGGCCGCCATGATGCCGGCCACCTGGGCGACGGCAAGCACGTCGCCCTTCTTGATGCCGCCCGTGCGGATGAGCCCGAGCGTCTGGGACGTCATGCACACCTTGCCCGTCGCGCGCGCCATGCGCTGCGTCTGGTCCTTGGCCGAGACGTCCACCATACGTGCACGCCCCTGCTCGTTGAAGTGGGTGAGCTCCATGCTCATCCTCCTATCCTGCTCATGCCGCGGGCCGAGTCGCTCGCGTGCGTCTGGTCAATGTTGGAGCGCCGGGGCTTGTGCATGATCGCCTGGCGCAGCGCCTGCTCGAGCGCCTCGCCGTGCAGCCCGCGCAGGGGGATCTCCTCCGCGGAGTGCAGGCAGGGCTTGAGCCTTCCCTCGGCCGAGAGGCGGATGCGGTCGCAGCCGGCGCAGAACTTGTGCGACACCGGGCGGATGAGCCCGACCGTCCCCTTCCAGCCCGGCACGCGGTAGAGCTCCGCGACGCCCTGGGTGCCCGCGGGCACGGCGCCCGGCAGCTGCAGGAGCACCTCATCGGCCGGCACGAAGCGCGAGCGGGGCCAGGCCGCGCACTCCCCCATGCGCATGAGCTCGATGAACCTCACGCTCATGGGGCGGTCCTTGGCGAGCGACGCCAGCGGGAGAATGCCCGCGTCGTTCACGCCGCCCATCAGCACGCAGTCGACCTTCGTATCGGCAAATCCCGCGCGCTCGAGCGCGGCGAGCCCGGCAAGCGCGTCCTCAAGCCTCCCAACGCGCGTGATCTTGCGGTAGAGCACGGGATCCAGGGTGTCGAGGCTCACGTTGACGCGCGTGAGACCCGCCTCCCTGAGGGGCGCGGCCAGAGGCGCCAGCAGCGTCCCGTTGGTGGTCATGTCCACCTCTTCGATGCCCGGGACGGCCGCGATCATGCGAACCAGCTCGACGACGTCCTGCCGCACCAGGGGCTCGCCGCCGGTAAGGCGCACCTTGCGCACGCCCAGCCGCGCAGAGGCGGCCACGACCTCGGTGAGCTCCTCGAAGCTCATGAGGTCATCATGGTCGAGCATGGGCACGCCGCAGCCGGGCATGCAGTAGACGCAGCGGCAGTTGCACCTGTCCGTCACCGAGACGCGCAGGTACCGGATGTTCCTTCCGTATCCGTCAATCATGGTGCCGGAACCTCCTTCATCGCTTCGGCCCGAGCGTCGTCCGTCAGGGGCATCACGTCGGCGGGGGCCACGGCGAGGCAGACGCGACCGTCCGCCCCAAGCCCCTCCCTGACCGAGCGCCACTCCCCCTTCTGCAGCTCCCAGCGAAGGCTTCCGCCCCCGGGAGTCCTCACCATGACAATCGTCGAGAACGTGCTCTCGATCACGCGCTCGACGGCGCCGGCGATGAGGTTCTTCTCGCCCGCCCGCTCCGCAGTCAAGGAGGACGTGGCCACGCCCTCGGGACAGTGCCTCAGGTAGTGGGCCCTGATGCCCGCGTGCGTGGCATTCCGCACGGGAAGCGTCGTGCGCAGGGTCACGCCCCAGTCCTCGCAGCGCAGAAGCCCCTCGCCGCGGGGGGCCGCGCGCGAGACGTTTTTGCAGCCCGAGATGAGCGCCGCGGCGAGCGTCCGGGGAGCCTCAAAGAGCTCGCGGATGCCGATGCGCGGCTCCCCGCGGCCGTCCGAGATGACGCAGACCGTGTCGCAGAGGCGGTAGACCTCGTCACGGTTGTGCGAGACGAGCACGACCTCGCCGCCGAACGCCCCCAGCGTGTCCGCGAGCTCCATCTCGAGCTGCCAGCGCAGGTAGCCGTCGAGGGCCGAGAACGGCTCGTCGAGCAGGATGACGTCCGGCCGGCTGACCAGGATGCGGGCCATGGCGCAGCGCTGTTGCTGACCGCCGGAGAGCTCGGCAGGGCGATGTCCCTCGAGCCCCTCGAGGCGCATGCGGCGGATTGCGTCACGCGCCGCGGCCTCACGCTGGTCGCGCGGAAGCGCGTGGGCCGCGGCGAGGACGTTCTTCCAGACGGACATGTTTGGGAACAACGCGTAGTTCTGAAACAGGTAGCCCACGTGGCGCTCCTGCGGCGGAAGGTCGACGCGCGCGCTCGAGTCGAACAGGACGCGGCCGTCCAGCACGATGCGTCCGCTGTCGGGGCGCTCGACCCCCGCGATGCACTTGAGGGTCATCGACTTGCCGCAGCCCGAGGGTCCCAGCAGGGCCAACACGCCCGCGTCCTGGGTGTCGAAGGAGACCTCGAGGGCGAAGTCGCCCAGGCGTTTGCGAATGTCTACGCTCAGCGACATCAGCCCACGCTCCTTCGACGAACGCGCGGGGCGGCGCCCTCGCGCTGGCGTGCCTCGAACATATTCATCGCGATCAGGACCACGGCCGAGATCGCAAGGTTGACCAGCACCCACTGTAGGGCGAGCGCATCGTCACCCGTGCGCCACAGCTGGTAGACCGTCGTGGAGACCGTGGCTGTGCTGCCAGGCGTGTAGCCGGCGATCATCGAGGTGGCTCCGTACTCGCCCAGCGCGCGAGCGAAGGCCAGGACCGAGCCGGCCACGATGCCCTGGCGGCAGCACGGCAGCTTGACGCGCCAGAACACCCAGGCGTCGGACCTGCCCAGGGTGCGAGCGGCGTCCGCCAGGGTCTGGTCGAACGACTCGAAGGCCCCGCGCGCGGTGCGGTACATCAGCGGGAAGCTGACCACGACCGTCGCGAAGACCGCCGCGTACCACACCATTGTGAGCTTGATGGAGAAGGTCTCCATGAACCACAGACCCAAGGGGCGTCGTGGGCCCAGCATCAAGAGGAGCAGGTAGCCCACGACCGTGGGCGGCAGCACCAGCGGCAGGGTGAGGACGACGTCGAGGACGGCCCTCACCCCGCGCGGCGCGCGTGCCACGAGGTTGGCGAGCCAGATGCCCGCAAGGAACACGACAACCGTCGAGGCGGCCGCTATGCGAAGCGAGTTGAGGAGCGGATACCAATCCATGGGAGGCGTGACCTCAGCGCTATGCGTTGGCAAGCGGGGTGAAGCCGACCTCCTCGAAGCACGAGCTCGCATCGGAGGTCTTGAGGAACTCGAGGAAGCTCTTGGCGAGCTCGGGCTGCTTGGAGCCCTTGAGCACGGCCACCGGGTAGACCACGCGGCCGCACATCTCCTCGGTTGCCTCGTCGACCATGTCGAGCTTCGCGGAGGTGGCGTCGGTCTTGTAGATGACGCCGCAGTCGACGGCGGCCTCGCTCACCTGCGTGGTGACCTCCTTCACGTTCGTGCCGTAGGTGATGCAGCCGGCACTTGCGAGTTCAGCCTCGTCGAGCTTGTAGTACGCGAGGATCTTCTGGGTGTACTGGCCCACGGGAACGTCGGAGTTGCCCATGCCCAGCAGGAGCTCATGGGAGCCGAGCATCTTGGCCATGTTGTCGAAGTTCTGGACGCCCTTGGGGTTGGCGTTCGGGACGCAGAGCGTGACCTTGTTCTCGAGGATGTCGAAGCGCGTGTCATGGTCGACGAAGTCGAGGCCCTCGTCGTTGTCCTTGGTCGCCTTCGCGTCCAGCTGGTTCATCTGGAGCTGTCCGGCCGAGATGAAGACGTCGCAGTCCGCGCCCTCCTGAATCTGGGTCTTGAGGGTGCCCGAGGAATCGAAGTTGAACGTGACGTCGACGTTCGCATTCTGCTGTTTGAAGATGTCGGCCGCCTTGGTGAGCGACTCGGTCATCGAGGCTGCGGCGAAGACGGTGAGCGTACCGCCCTCCTGGGACTTCGCGGAGCCCTCGTCCTCGACCTTCTGGTCGCCCTTGGTGCCGCCGCAGGCCATGAGGCCCAGCGAGCTTGCCGCCACTCCCATCGCGCCCACGAACGTGCGTCTGGTGCAGGAACTCTTCTGCTCTGACATGACCCGTCTCCTTTGCGATTGTGATGCCTATGGTGTTGGGCTTAGTCCCCTGGCTGTAGCCAGCTCGAACAACCGTCCCTACGTGCCTGGGGAAGCGGCCATCGCCCTATGCGAAGCCCCCTGTCGGGTCGAGTCATCGGGGGCGTTGCGTAATGCAGAATATAACGTGCTCTGACAATTTTTTTGGCAGACTAACAAATTTGCGTGCCAGAGTTCGGCAAACGGTAAAAACTTGGTAACGAAGTCGCGGCCTCGTATTGGAACGATATGACCACGCGGCTAGCAGGCGGTGTGCGAGGCCTGGTGCGGCCTGACGGGACGCAGCTCGGCGCGGGCGCGAATCATCTCAGCCGCAATGGAGATGGCAATCTCGGGAGGCGTGACGGCCAGGATGTCATCACCAATGGGAAGGTGGACCGAGTCGAGCCACTCCTTCGACACGCCGCGCTCGGCAAGCGTCTTGCGGGCGAGCCCCGCCTTCCGTCGGCTGCCGATGCAGCCGACGTAGGCAGGCCGGATGGGAGCAAGCTGCTCGAGGACGTCGATGTCCCAGGCGTGGCCATGCGTGGTCACGACCGCGTAGTCGCGCGTGTGGATATCGACGTAGTCCGCGATGCGCCTGAGGTCGGCGTGTATGACCTTCTCGGCATGCGGGAAGTCCTTCGGAACCGCGACGCCGGCGCGGTCGTCCAGGATGACGACGCGAAAGCCCACGCTCGCGAGCACGGGCGTGAGTGCGCGGCCCACGTGGCCGCCGCCGAAGACGTAGCAGACGGGATCTGCCCCGACCGGCTCGGCAAAGCGATGGCCCGCCTCGTCCCAGGCGACGTCCTCGCCCAGCAGGGACCCGAAGTCATCGGCGGCACCGTCCGCCGGGCACGAATCGCCCGCAAGCATGACCTCGGGCGTACCCACGACGGGTCCGGACGTGACGTCGCCGACAGGCCAACGCTCGAGCAGCCATGCGGTGCCCTCGCTGCCCAGGACGTCCGCCAGACGGCGCAGGAGCCCTTCTCGTCCGGCGTCCCAGCAAGAGATTCCCACCAGGGCGTCGCCACCGCAGGCCATGTCCGTCTTGGCGTGCGTCATCCACTCGAGGGAATCGGGCTCCTCCCCGGCCAGCACGCGGCGGCAGCGCTCCTGCGCCATGAGCTCGATCTGCCCGCCGCCAACGGTGCCCAGCCAGCTGCCGTCCTCGATCAGCGCCATGCGGGCGCTCGCGCCGCGCGGCATCGAGCCGTGCGTCGCCAGGATGGTTGCCAGGGCAAAGCGACGACCCGCCTCAAGCTCGCCCAGAAGGCGGGTGACGAAGGCACGGTCGCGCATGGTCTCGTGGGAGTCGGTAAGCATGTGAATCCTCTCTATTGGTGTCGCGGCCGCCATCGGCACGCCACGGTTCGTCGCAGGCTAGCGGGAACGTGCGACGTCGGCATCGCCCTCGAGGCGCCGCGAGAAGCGCAGGATGGCCTCGAGCACGCCGCCGCCGATGGAGTGGGCCTTGTCCGAGACGGTGAAGCAGTGGCCCACCTTGCCGCGCGGGTCGATGTCGCCGGACTTCATGTTCTTCGTAACGTGGCAGCCCCTCTGCAAGAGGCCGCGCAGCACGCCGTCGATGGTCGCGTAGAGCGGCTCTCCGGCGACCGTGGCGACAAGGTCGCCCTTCTTGACCACGTCGCCGATCTTTGCGACGGGCTCGAACAGGCCGTCGGCGGGCGCGCGCAGCACGCGCTCGGTCGAGAAGCCGCCAATGTTGCCGGGGACTCCGGTGTTGGGGATGGCCGAGCCGTCCAGAATCACGCGACCCAGGTAGTGGCCGCGCTTGGTCTCGACAACCGCGTCGCAGTCGGCGCTGGAGCTCGTCCCCGCGTGGAAGCCCGGGCCCACGCCGATGACGATGGGTGCCATGTCCTTGGTGGTGCCCAGGTTGACCTTGGCGAGAATGGCGTCGACCACGACCTCGGGACGGAGCCGTGAAATGCAGGAACCCTCGGGGTCGACAAGCACGGCGATGTCCTTCTTGCCATTTGCATCCCCACGAGCCACGCGAAGGGCCTCGTCCGCGCCGCGGCAGAGCACGCCCCGGACGCCCTCGACCGTGGCCTCGCCCAGGCGCACGGCCTCGCTGAAGCACACGGTGCGCCTGACGGAGGTGGGCTCCGCGACGTCGGTCATGACGATGTCGGCCCCGGCACTGTGGAGGCGCACGGCGATGCCAGAGGCCAGATCGCCCGCGCCACGAATCACGATCAGCATGTGATGTCCTTCTCCCCCAACAGACAGGTGCCGCCACGTCGCGCAGACGCGGTGGCGGCCTTGGAAACGGCTATGTGATCACATTCTAGGCAAGGACCATCGTTAAGGGGACGACATCTCAAGCGCTGCGATCGTTCCGCAGGAGTCGGCCAGTACGTTTTTCCCACCGGCAGCCGGTCGGATGCGGCATGGCGCCCCGACCCTCGCCACCGGCTGCCTGTCACCGATAACAGTCCGCGGATTCGGTGCGCCATTGTATAACTATTCCAGCTCCCAAAGGGGGTCTCGCGCGCGGACAGCCCGCAGGGCTCGGCCAGCGGGGACTGCCCGGAGACACATCGACGGAGGAGGGTCGGCGACATGCAGATTTGCGATGCGCTCGGGGTCGGACGCGGCATCACCTCGGTCATCGGAGCGGGCGGCAAGTCGACGCTGCTCCAGGTGCTTGTGCAAGAGCTCTCCGGAAGCCGCGTCCTCACCACGACGACCCGCATGCTCCCCATCGCGGGCATCGAGCTCCTGCTCGACCCCAGCGAGGAGGCGCTCCGGCACGCGTTGGCCGCACGGGGCGCCGTCTGCGTGGGCTCTCCCACCAGCGAGGCATTCGGGGGCGTCACCAAGCTCGCCGCCCCCGGCCTCCCCCTCCAGACGATCGCAGGACTGGCCGACCACGTCTTGGTGGAGGCGGACGGGTCAAGACGCCTCCCCCTCAAGGCGCACGCGGACCACGAGCCCGTCGTTCCCGACGGAAGCCAAAGGACGATCCTGATCCTGGGGGCCTCGGGACTCGGAAGGCCGGCGGGTGAGGTCGTGCACCGCGCGGGACCGTTCTGCGCGCTCGCCCACTGTGGCGAGAAGGACATGGCCACTCCGCAGCGAGTCGCCCGCGCCCTGGCGGCGGAGCGCGCGGTCGGAAGGGCACGGGCCGACGTCATCGTCGTCAACCAAGTGGACGAAGCGCACGGCGAGCGCGCCACGCTGGCCCGCGAGCTTGCCGCGGAGCTGCGCGCGCTCGGGGACCAGACGCCCCTGTACGCCGGGTCGATTCTGCACAGACGACTGGAGCGCCTCTAGCGCAGCCGCCTACGAGACGAAGAAGTGCGCATAGAGCGAGGTGTCGTTGAGCGAGGCGACCATGCGCACCGCCTTGAGCAGCTCGGGGTCGCCCGCGGCGAGCGGCTCTAGGACCCCCTCGAGGCAGAAGGCGTGCAGCATGCAGGGCAGGTCCGAGCGAAGCTTCTTGACCAGGCTGAAGGCGTCACGCACCTGCGCGCAGAGGTCATCCGCGGGGTCAAGCGGCAGGAACATGCCGCGCACGGCGAGATTTCGCGACTGGCGCACCAGGCGTGCAAGGCCCTCGCCATCCGTTCCGTCGAAGCCCTCGGCGCCCTCGGGCGAGAAGCCCGTGCGAACGCGCAGGGCGACGTTCTCCAGATGGCCCCGCGCAAGGCGCGGCCCCGCGAGCTCGTCGATCCTTTCGAGGTCGCCAGCATCGCATGCCAGGTAGCGGCAGCGACCGAACGCCGCCTCGAGCTCCTTTTGCGGTGCACGGGCCAAGAGGAACACGTCGCGGTGGTCGACCTCTCCATGGCAGCCGTCGACTGCCGCAAGGCGCCCCGCAAGGACGCCGCTCTCGCTGCGCGCCAGAAGGCCGCTCGGGAGCGCCTCGTCGGACGCAACGAGGGGCCGGGCGCCCGTCTGCCGCCGCGCGAGCCACGCGGCAGCCTCGGCATAGCGGTCAGCTCTCACGCTATCCTCCATTGTTCCGGCGGGCCCCGCGACGTCACCGCGGGGCCCGCGCTCGTTCGTTCTTCCGATCCGCCGGACATCGGGCAGGCCGGGGCTGATGGCGCTAGTTCTTGCGATACGGCGTGTGGGCTATCGGCAGGCTCTGGCGGAACTCGCCGTCAAGGCGATAGTACGCGCCCGCGCAGGCCGGTGCCGTGGGAATCATGCACAGCTCGCCGCAGCCCTTGGCGCCCAGCGAGAACGGCAGCCTGTCCTTCTTGTCCGGCTTGCACAGGATGACCTCGAGCTCCGGCGCGTCAGTCGCGCGAATGAAGCCGATGGTGCCGAACTTGCTCTTCGGCAGGCCGTCCACGCACTCGAACTTCTCGGTCACGCCGTAGCCGATGCCCATGACCATGCCGCCCTCGATCTGCCCCTCGACGGACTGGACGTTGACGGGCATGCCGACGTCGAAGGCCGAGACCGCCTTCTTGATGCGGCGCGTCTCCTCGTCGAGGATGATCAGCTGGGTTCCATAGGAGTAGCTCACGTGGCTGATGGGGTTGTCCTTGATTGCGCCCAGGGGGTCGGTCTTCGCGGAGTACTCGCCGAAGAACTCCTGTCCCTCGAGGTCGGCCACGGTCTTCCCGCCCTCGAGCGCGCACTTGAGCTTCTCGCCCACGCGACGCGCGGCCTCGCCGGTGACGACGGTCTGACGCGAGGCGGTCGAGGTGCCCGAGTCGGGCGTGCGGATGGTGTCGGGGTCCTCGTAGACGAACAGTGCCGGGTCGAGGTGCGTGACGTGGCAAATCTCGGTCAGCACCATCTGGCCGATGCCCTGCCCCATGCATGCCGCGGAGGTGCGGATGTGGATCTTGCCCTGCTCGACGCTGAGCAGCACGCGGCCGATGTCCATCTTGCCCATGCCCGTGCCTGAGTTCTTGAAGCCGCAGGCGATGCCGACGCAGGGGTTCGCGTAGTACTCGTCGCGCACGGCGTCGAGCGTCGCCTCGAAGTTGGTGTCGGGCCCTGCGATCTGGCCGTTGGGCAGGCGGTCGCCCGGCTTGATGCAGTTGCGGCGGCGGATCTCCCACGGGTCGATGCCCACCATCTCGGCGAGGAGGTTGATGTTCATCTCGGTCGCGAAGCAGCTCTGCGCCGCCCCGAAGCCGCGGAAGGCTCCGGACACCACGTTGTTGGTGTAGACCGACATGCCAAAGATGTCGAGATTCTGGTAGTTGTAGGGGCCGGCCGCATGGGTGCAGGCGCGCTCGAGGACGGGGCCGCCCAGAGACGCATAGGCGCCCGTATCGGCAATGATGACGCCCTTCATGGCGGTGAGCTTGCCGTTCTCGTCACACGCGGTGGTGAACTCCATCTCCATGGGATGGCGCTTGACGTGGTAGTCGAGCGACTCCTGGCGCGTGTACTTCACCTTGACCGGGCGCTTGAGCACCCAGGCCATGAGCGCTGCGTAGGGCTGGACCGACATGTCCTCCTTACCGCCGAAGCCGCCACCGACCAACGGCTGGTGGCAGTGGACCTTCTTGGGGTCGAGCTGCAGCATCTTGGCGCACTCGCGACGCACGTCGTAGATGGACTGGCAGGTCGAATAGATAAGAAGCCCGTCGCCCTCGGGCATGGCAAGGCAGCTCTCCGGTTCCATGAAGCCGTGCTCCTGCCATCCCGTCTTGTACTTGCGCGTGACGACGTACTTGGAGTTGCGGATGGCCTCGTCGGCATTGCCGCGCTTGAGGCTCGCGCGGCTCATCACGTTGCCGTCCTCGTGGATCATCGGGGCGTCGCCGCGGAGTGCGTCAAAGGGGTTGGTGACGGCGGGAAGCTCGGTGTAGTCAACCTCGACCAGCTTGACGAGCTCATCGAGGGCGTCCTTGTTCTCGGACGCGACGACGGCGATGACGTTGCCGACGTACTTGGTGACGTCGCCCTCGCCCATCATGACGTCCCAGTCCTGCTTGATGTGGCCGATGACGTTGCAGGGAACGTCCTTCTTGGTCAGCACGCGCAGGCAGTCATGGTGCGCCTCGGCGCGGCTCACGTCGACCCTCTCGATACGTGCGCGCGGGTACTTCGAGAAAACGCACTTTGCAAAGACCATGCCCTCGGGACGCAGGTCGTCGACGAACTTGCCGGTGCCGTTGACCTTGCTCACGGCGTCGATGCGCTTGGCGTGCTGGTCCATCTCGAGCGTCTTGGGCGCGGGCGGAATCTCCTTGTGCTCGCGGAAGAACTCGGCCGCCATGAGGATGGCGTTCTCGATCTTGGCATAGCCGGTGCAGCGGCAGAGGTTGCCGCGGATGGCCTTCTTGACGTCCTCGCGCGTCGGGTTGAGGTCGACGTCGAGCAGGCTCTTGGCCGAGATGATCATGCCGGGGATGCAGAAGCCGCACTGGACGGCGCCCGCCTCGGCAAAGCAGTGCTCGTAGACGCGCATCTCGTCGGCGGGTATGCCCTCGACGGTAACGACGTGCTTGCCCTCGAGCCTGCTGAGCCTCGCGGTGCAGGCCTTGGTCTTCTTGCCGTCCACCAGCACCGTGCACGTGCCGCAGACGCCCTCGCTGCAGCCGTCCTTTGCCGCCGTCAGGCCCAGGTCCTCGCGCAGGAAGCTCAGCAGTTGCTTGTCCTCCTCGCAGCTGTATTCCTTACCGTTAACGAACAACGTGTGCATGAGTTAACTCCTTCGGGATGAAGAGGGACGCCCCTTCCGGAGCGTCCCCGAAGAACGCTTGCTCAGGGGTGCTCCGGCCTAGATGCCCTTGCTGGCCAGGAAGTCGCCCAGAAGGTTCAGGCAGACGTCCTTGCGATACTCGGCGCTGACGCGGCCGCGGGTGAGCTGCATGCGCTCGGCATAGGACGCGATGACCTTCTCACTTGCACCCCTTGCCTCCTCGACGGTCCTGCCCACAAGCTGCGCCTCGAGGTCGGGATAGCGCAGAACCGTCCCAGAGACCGCACCGAATGCGCAGGTGAAGCGCGTGATGACGCCATCCTCGACGCTCAGCAGACCACCAAAGGAGACACGAGAGATCGCCAGGGCCTGGCGCCCGCCCACCTTGTGGTAGTAGTAGTCGTCGATGCCCAGCTTGGGCAGCAGGACCTCGAGGATGAGCTCGTCAGGGGCGAGGTCGAGCTCCTTGCGGCCCTTGTAGAACTGTTCGACGGGTATGACGCGCTCGCCACGCACGCTGGCCACGCAAATCTTGGCGCCCGTCGCGTACTCGACCAGGACGGAGTCGGCCTTGGCCGAGCCGTTGCCCAGGTTCCCGCCGAAGGTTCCAGCGTTGCGGATGGCCGGAGCCGCGATGCGCGAGACGGCCTCCTTCATGAACTGGGGAACCAGCGGGCTCGCGAGCGCCTCCGTGAAGGTGACGGCAGCACCGATGCGCACGTACTCGTCATCCTCGCTGATGTTGCGAAGCTCGGGAAGCTTGCCAACGAACAGGTAGGTCTGGTTGGGCTTGTCCTGCACCATGAGGTCGGTACCACCAGCGTAGGGGACGACGTCGTGCTTGCTGAGCAGGTCGAGTGCCTCGTCCAGGTTCTGGGGATAGAATCCGTTTACCATAGTCCGTTGCCCTCCTTTGCAGCGGCCAGCACTGCGTTGACGATGGCGTTATAGCCCGTGCAGCGGCACAGGTTGCCCGACATGCCCTCGCGAACCTCGTCCTCGGTGGGATGCGGGTTCTGCGCGAGAACCGATTCGGCCGCCATGACCATGCCCGGGGTGCAGAAGCCGCACTGGACGGCCGAGAACTGCGCGAACACCTTGTCGAGCACCTTGTAGCGCTCGGTTGTGCGAAAGCCCTCGAGCGTGACGATGTCGCTGCCCTGGGTCGCGCCCATGGCAACGCAGCAGGAGTTGATCAGCTTGCCGTCCATGAGGACGGAGCACGCGCCACACTCGCCCTCCTTGCAGCCGCACTTGACGGATTTGCAGTCAAACGTGTCGCGGAGCACGTCCAGCAGACGGTCCGTGGCAGAGCCGCCGTACGAGACGGGCCTGCCGTTCAGGGTGAAAGAAATATCGCTCATTTACGCATCCTCCTCAGCAAGAGCCTTGATGGTGTCCTCGGCGGTGAACGGCGCGTGCTCGAGGCTCACCTTGCCGCCCAGAGCCTGCTCGATCGCCTCGACGTAGGCGCCCGGCGCTCCGACCAGGGGCACCTCGCCGGCGCCCTTGGCGCCGTAGGGCCCATCGGGGAACTCGCGGACGTGCAGCTGCACGTTGAGGTTCGGCACGTCGACGGTGGTCGGGATCAGGTAGTCCGAGAACGTGTTGTTGCGGATGCGGCCCTTGTCGTCGTAGTTCATGTGCTCGATCGACGCATAGCCGATGCCCTGCAGGAAGCCGCCCTCCATCTGGCCCATGACAATGTTGTAGTCAATCGGGGTTCCGACGTCGAAGGAAGCGTAGGCGCCCAGAATCTTGGCCTGGCCGGTGAGTGTGTCGACCTCGACCTCGATGGCCTGCGCGCCCCATGCGTAGTCCGGGTAGGCGTCGCCCTGGAACTTGTCGAGGTAGAACGGAATCATGAAGTCGGGCTCCTTGAAGCGCTCCTCGACGATCTGGTCCTTCCCGTCCTCCCACTCGTTGCGCAGCTTGATGGCGGCGCGGCGCAGGAGCTCGCCGACGACCATGAGGGACCTGGACGCGACGGTCGGGCCGGAGTCGGGCACGCGGGAGGTGTCCGGGTGGTCGTAGAAGACCTTCTCGAGGGGAAGGTTGAGCTCGTGCGCGACGATCTTGGGGAAGGTGGTGCGCAGGCCCTGGCCGATCTCACCGTTGGAGGCGAGGACCTCGACCGTGCCGTCCTTGTACTTGTGCAGGCGCGCGACGGCCTTGATCATGTCGCGCTCGCCCGAGCCGGTGAAACCGGCACCGTGGAAGTGCCACGAGAAGCCGATGCCGCGACGGAAACGCCCGGTCTGGGGCTTGCTGTACTCCTTGTGCTTGCGCAGCAGGTCGCTTGCCTGGTCGACCTCGGCGAGCATCTCGGGCAGGGGCACGTCGAAGTGGTACAGGCCAGACGTCGAGGTGGCGTCGCCCTTCTTGACGAGGTTCTGGCGCTTGAACTCGATGCTGTCCACGCCGAGGTCGCGGGCGATGTGGTCCATCAGCATCTCGACCGCGAAGTAGGTCTGCGGCGCGCCGAAGCCGCGGTAGGCGCCGGTCGGCGTCGTGTTGGTCTTGAGCGCGCGGCCGTGCACGTGGAGGTTGGGGACGTTGTAGACGCCGTTTGCGCAGATGATGCCGCGCTGCAGGACGACGGCAGACAGCGTCGTGTAGGCGCCGCCGTTGAACTTGACGTCGATGTCCATGGCCGTGACCTTGCCGTCCTTTACGGCCGCCTTGTAGTGGCACAGCGACGGGTGGCGCTTGGAGGTGAACTCGAGATCCTCGCGGCGGCTGAAGACTACGCGGACGGGCTTCTGGCACTTGTGGGCTGCAACGGCCACCTGGCATGCCAGGATGGAGGGGAAGGCCTCCTTGCCGCCGAAGCCACCGCCGGTGACATCCTGGTGGATGTGGACGTCGGCAGGCCCGCAGTTCAGGACGCGCATGACGGCACCGTGCACGTAGTAGGCGCACTGCATGGAGCCGTGCACGAACATGCGGCCGCCCTCCTCGGGAACGGCCATCATGCCCTGCGTCTCCAAGTAGGCCTGCTCCTGGTAGCCGGTCTGGAACTCCTCGTCGTAGACCTTGTCGGCCCCGGCGAATGCGGCGTCGAGGTCGCCCTTGCCGTACTCGTAGTTGAAGAAGACCTCGTCAGCCTTCCTCAGATCCAGCATCGGCTCGAGCTCCTCGTAGTCGACCTCGATGCGGTCGACGATGTCCTGGCAGACGCCCTCGTCAGGGCCGCAGACCATGCCGATGGGCTCGCCGACGTACTCGACCGTCTCGCGCGCGAAGACCGGCGTGTCGTCCATGACGATGTTGACGTTGTTGTCGCCCGGCACGTCCGTACGGTCGACGTACGTGTAGCCCTCGGGAAGCTCGGGCAGCCTCACGCCCAGCACCTTGGCGCGGGCGTACTTCGAGCGAAGAAGCTTTCCGAACAGGCAGCCGTGCATGTCGACGTCGCCGACGTACACGGAGCGCCCCGACATCTTGGGCTCGTGGTCCTTCTTCGTGACCGAACGTGAAATGTTATGCAACTCAGGTCCCTCCTTCGTTCCTATTGGTAGAGCCGTACGCAGTCCCTGTATTGCTCAAAGGTGTCCAGATCGCACCAACAGCCCCGGTCGTCGACGGGCACCGTAACGACCGCGTCCTCGTGCAGACGCCAGAACCCGCGCAGTCCATCCGGACCCGCGTAGTCCCTGATGGCCGCCACGAAGCGCGCGTCGATCAGGGGCGGATGCTTGCGGTAGCCCCCAAGCGTCGGAAAGACGATCGCGGGGCGGTCCCAGGGCATCGCGCAGCGCAGCAAGAAGAACGTCTGTCTGTCCACGACGGGCATGTCGCCCGGCAGCAGAAAGAAAGCCTCGCAGTCGGGCAGGCTCGCGAGCCCCAGCTTGATGGAGTGGAGCATGTCCGTCGTGGCGAATTCGCGGTTGTAGACCAGACGCAGCTCGGAGTCGGAGTAGCGCCTCCTCAGAAGCCTCTCGACCTCCGCACCGCGAAAGCCAAGCACCACGACGACGTCGGACGCGCCGCCCTCCAGCAGAGAGTCAACCGTGTTCTCGATCACGGTCCTCCCGCGCAGCGGCATGAGCGGCTTGTAGCTCCCCATGCGCGACGAGAGGCCCGCGGCAAGCACGAGGCCACTGATGCGTCCCCTCATGATTCCCTCCCCTCGCAGCTGATCCGGAGCGCCTCGCAAGGGCACGCCAGAGTGGCGGAGGTAGTCCCCACACGCACGGGACCACAGCGCACCACATTGGCATACGCCCGGCGTATTAGCGTTATTTGAACTAATGGATAACGCCTAATTCAATTTTGCTAACCATTTGTTTTGCTCTCAAATACTTTGTGAGAAGTACATGCCGAGCGGCGTGCGAGGGCGCCTGGACGCCGAGATAGACAAGCCGCCCGTGAGCGCGGCATAAAAAACCGCCCCGCAAGATGCGGGGCGGCGTTGAGATCCGTTGCTCGTTAGTGCCTGCAGCTCGTCGCCGTCTGCGACCGCGAGTCGCGCGTCCGTCGCTATTGGCCGGACGGCCCTTCAGGGGCACGCGCAAAGACGGCGTCGCCGAACAGCTCGTCGAAGCGCCGCTGCGCGAAGCCGTGGATCTCCTCCTCGTACCTTTGAAACGCATAGGCAAGGCCCAGGCCCTGCTCGGTGAGGGTCGTCTTTCCGCCGCGGCTGCCGCCGTGGCGGCGTACGACAACGTCGAAGCCGACCTCGTCCTCGAGCTTGTTCACCATGTCCCAGGCCTTCTGGGGCGAAAGCCCGCAGCGCAGGCAGGCCTGGCGGACGGAGTGAAGGTCCTCGATCAGGAAGAGCAGGAGCTTGAGGCGCGAGTTCATGAAGGGCGTCTCCTTGCCGACGCTCACCTGCACGGAGGGAGCAAGCAGCGACGCGTTATGCGTGCGCAGCTGGGCCTGCAGCTGCTCCTCGTCGTGCACGCTCAACAGCACGCCGGCGTCATCCACCGGCACCCTGACGCGGTCGAGGCCCGAGGCGCCGATGGCACCCCTAAGCCCTTCTCCCCCGTTGTAGGCGAGGATCTTGGAAATGGACTGCGAGCTCACGACGATGGGGTGGCCGCCACGACCCTCGAAGGTCGGAACGGCCACCTCCGCGTTGGCGTCCAGCAGCGTGCGCAGCGCCTGCGCCGAGAACATCGGCGCGTTGACCGGCGTGAAGACCACCTGCTCGCACTTGTCCCGCAGATACCCCAGGCCAAGGCGCACCGACGAGAAGAGCTCGGGACGCTCGCACTCCTCGTTGCGCAGGAAGATGACGCCCAGCGAGGCTACCTGATGGATGACCTCGAGCTCCTCGGCACCCGTCACGATCACGATGGGAAAGACGCCGGCTTGCTGCAGCGTCAGGATGATGCGGCGGACGTTGGTGATGGACCCGAGCTTGAACAGGGGCTCCGCGTCCCGCTTGCTCGCTGCGGCAATTACCGCGCCGACCTTTCCAAAGCGCATGGACCCGCTCCTCCCTGGCCTGGCGACGAGGCAGCCAGACGTCCATCATTCACAGGTCTCCAATACAAGCACACGGAAGCCGGCACGGCAAGGCCCCTAGCGGCGGGCGACGGCCTTGATCTCGACCTTGGCGCCCTTGGGGAGCGCGACGACCTGGAAGGCGGCGCGGGCGGGGTAGGGCTCCTCGAAGAACTCGGCGTAGACCTCGTTCATCGGGCCGAACTCGTTGATGTCGGTCAGAAGGACGGTGGTCTCGACGACGTCGGCCATGGAGGAGCCGGCAGCCTCGAGGATGTTCTTGACGTTGGTGAGGCTCTGGCGCGTCTGGCTCTTGATGTCGTCGCCGGCAAACTCGCCGGTCGTGGGATCGACGGGCAGCTGGCCCGAGACGTTAATGGAGCCTGCGGACTCGACCGCCGCAGAGTAAGGTCCGACCGCTGCGGGTGCCTTGTCGGTGACGATTGCCTTCTTGCTCATGCTCGAACTCCTTCTTCTCTCTTCGGCCGCACGGGCGGCCACGTTGTGGATGGGCGTGCTACGCCCTGCGGGCAACGTAGCGTCCGGGCTGGACGCCCGTCGGATCGCCGTCTTGGGCGGCAAGCACGCCGTTCACGAAGACCAGGCGCGCACGTCCGTGCACGTCGAAGCCCTCGTAGGTGGTGTAGTCAACGGCCTGGTGCTGGTTGGCCTGGCTGATGGTCCAGCGCTGGCCGGGGTCCCACACGCAGACGTCCGCGTCGGAGCCCGCCGCAAGCGCGCCCTTCTGCGGGTACATGCCGAACACCTTGGCCTGGCCCTCGCTCAGCAGGCGCAGGAAGTCCATGGCCCCCAGCCTGCCCTCGAAGGTCGTCATGATCAGGGCGGGACGGTGCTCGACGCCGGGCCCGCCGTTGGGGATGCGCGTGAAGTCGTCGCGACCGCGGTCCTTCTGGCCGTGGAGGTTGAACGAGCAGTGGTCGGTCGAGATCTGGTCGACCTCACCGGCCAGCACGGCCTCGCGCAGCGCGGCGACGTCGTCGGGCTTGCGCAGGGGCGGGCTCATGACGTACTTTGCCCCGGCAAAGCCGTCCTCGCCCTTCTCGAGGTAGCGACTGTCGTCCAGCAGCAGGTACTGCGGACAGGTCTCCAGCATGACGCGGACGCCCCTCCTGCGGGCGGCGCGCACCTGCTCGAGGCCGAGTCTGGTGGAGCAGTGCACCACGTTCACGCGGGCGCCCGTGAGCTCGGCAAGGTACATGAGGCGGCTGATGGCCTCGGCCTCGGCCTCGGCGGGACGCGAGAGCGCGTGTCCCTCGGGCCCGGTGATGCCGGCCTGGACCATGCGCCGCTGCAGCTCGTTGACGAGCGTTCCGTTCTCGCAGTGCACACAGAGGATTCCGTCGAAGGGCTTGATGGCCTCGAGCAGCTCCATGGTCTGGGCATCGTCCAGGCGCAGGTGATCGTAGGCGAAGTAGGACTTGAACGAGGTGATGCCGGCACTACGCATGTCGGCAACCTCCTCGCGGGTGTGCTCGTTCCAGTCGGCGATGGCCATGTGGAACGCGTAGTTCGCGGTGCAGGTGCCGTCGGCGCGGCGGTGCCACTCGTCGAGGGCCTCGCGCAGCGTCATGCCCTTGTCCTGCGTGGCATAGTCCACGATCGTGGTCGTGCCGCCGCAGACAGCCGCGCGCGTGCCGGTCTCGAAGCTGTCGGCCGTCCAGTCCATGCCGGTCCAGCACTGCATGTGCGTGTGGGCGTCGATGAAGCCCGGAAAGACCCAGCAGCCCTCGACGTCGAAGGTCTGCACGCCCTCGGGCAGCTCGGCGAGTCCCCCGGGAACGACCGAAGCGATCTTGTCGCCCTCGATGACGAGGTCGCCGCGAACCACGCCGTCCGGCGTGACGAGGCTTCCGCCCCGCAGGACCTTGGTCGGGGCTCCCTCGCCCTCCGCCTTTACTGACATAGCCATCATCTCCGTTGAAAGTCGATGTGTCTTGGCCGCTGCGTGCCGAGGGACAGGCCAGCTAGCCCTCCCGCAGAGAGAGGATCTGCTCCAGGCGGCAGGAGTCCTCCCTCGTGTCGATGTCCTCGAGCTCGCTGGCGTCTTGCGCCTGGACGAGACTGATCAGGCCGGACAGGTCGGGACTGCGACGAAGCAGCTCGAGACCGCCCACGTCCCCCACGAGCGACGCCAGGCTCCCGAAGAGCCATGCGGGAAAAATCACCGGACTCGCGGCCTGGTCGCCAAAGGCCAGGCGGACGATACGGTGGGGATCACGGGCGAACTCGAACGCCAGGGCACGCATGCTCTCGGGGCGCACCAGTGGCTGGTCGCCCTGAGCGAACATGCAGCCCAGGGCCTTACCCGCCGCCTCGATCCCGACCCTGACGCTGTCGCTCTGGAGCCGCCCGGGATTAATGCGGCACTTGACGCCCAGCCGCTCGCAGAGGCCGATCACGTCGGACGACCCCGTCACCACGATCACGTCGAACAGGTCCCTCGGGATCGAGGCGAGCGTGCGCTCGAGCACGGGCCTGCCGCCCAGGTCGCTCAGGAGCTTCTGCCCACCAAAGCGGGTTCCCAGGCCCGACGCCATGACCACGCAGCCGAGCCGGGGAGTCTTCCCCGTACCTGCGAAGGCCGCGCCAAACAGGTCATCGGTCGTCTCCCTCACCGAGGCGGACCAGAGCTCGTAGCGGTCGAGAAGGTCTTGGCACTCCCGGGTGAGGACGGAGCCTCCGCCCCCCTCGCCGCCGGTACTGCGCATCGTGAGGGTGACCCCGAGCCGCTCCTCGGCGTGCTTCACGAGATGGGTCGCCTTGGAGTAGCTCATGCCCATCGCCTTGGCCGCGGAAAGAAGGCTCCCCGTCCGCTCCACCAGCCTCAGGAGCGTCGCGGGCCCGGGCCCGAAGACCTTGTCCTTCTCGTCCGTCGTGATGTAGGGGCTGATGGTGGGCCTCAAGGTCTCTCCCTCGCTCGCGGCTTCCAGACGCCAAGGCCGTGCACCGCGGGGGGCGCACGGCCGCAACAGCGTCGCGTAACTAGGATATTACGCCTCGAGCCAGCGGCTGGTCCCGCGCTCCTCGAGCGACTTGAGCATGGCGACGGGGTCCTTCGCCTTCTGCAGGAAGATCATTGCGGCGACGGCATAGGGCTTGTAGCTGGCCTCCTTGTACAGGCCGTCGCGATGGTGGTCGAAGACCTCGCTCGCAACCTCGCCGTGCTCGCAGGAGACGCCCTCGATGTCCGCGGGCAGCGGGTGCATGTAGATGGTGTCCATGCCGTTGGCGGTCTTCTGCATGAGCTCGGGCGTGCAGTGCCAGTCCATGTGGGTCGCGTTCTGGGCAAGGAGCTCCTGCTCGAGCTTGTCGATGCCCTCGGCGTCGCCGGCGGCGTAGAGCTTGGTGCGCTTCTCCATGGCGGCATACGGCGCCCAGCTCTTGGGAATGACGATGTCTGCGCCCTCGAAGGCCTCCTCCATCGTGCTGACCTTCTTGAAGGTGGAGCCGGACTCCTTGGCGTACTCCCCGGCCTGCTTGACGAGCTCGGGCATCAGGTCGTAGCCCTCGGGGTGTGCCAGGGTGACGTCCATACCGAAGCGGGTGAGCAGCATGATAAGGGACTGCGGGCAGGACAGCGGTTTGCCGTAGGAGGGGCTGTAGGCCCAGGTGACGGCGACCTTCTTGCCCCTGAGGTTGTCAAGCCCGCCAAACTCGTTGATCAGGTAGAGCAGGTCGGCCGAGGACTGCGTGGGGTGGTCGGAGTCAGACTGCAGCGAGACGAGCGTGGGACGGTGGTCGAGGATGCCCTCGCGATAGGAATCCTGTACGGACTCGGAGACCTCCTTCATGTAGGCGTCGCCCTCGCCGATAAACTTGTCGTCGCGGATGCCGATGACGTCGGCCATGAAGCTGATCATCGTGGCGGTCTCGCGGACGGTCTCGCCGTGTGCGACCTGGGACTTGGACTCGTCCAGGTCCTGCTGCTGCAGGCCCAGCATGTTGGTGCCGGAGGCGAAGCTGAAGCGCGTGCGCGTCGAGTTGTCGCGGAAGTTGGAGACCGCGAGGCCGGAGTCGAAGATGCGCGTCGAGATGTTGCGCTCGCGCAGGTTGCGCAGGGCGTCGGCGACAAGGTAGAGAGCGCGGAGCTCGTCGGTGGTCTTGTCCCAGGTGTGCAGGAAGTCGTTGTTGTACATGTTGGAGCAGTCGAGCTTGGAGAGCTGCTCAAGATAGCTCTGGAACTTGGAGTCCATGGGATTCCTTCCTTTCGAAGGCGCCTCGCGGCGTCTGCCTCTCTTACCGCACGGCCGGCACGCCCCTCGACGCGCCGGCCGCGAGGCTGGTTTACTTGATGTCGTTGCCCGTGAGGGTCGCACGGAACTCGGTGGCGTCGCCGGTCGCGGCGCTGGGGTCGTACAGGTTCAGCGCTGCGACGTAGAGCGCGGCGCAGGTGCTGAGGTCCTGCTTGTAGGTCACCTCGTTGGGGGCATGCGCCTGGGACTCGGCGCCAGGCCCGAAGCCGACGCAGGGGATGCCGTAGCGTCCCTGGATGGACACGCAGTTAGTGGAGAAGGTCCACTTGTCGCAGAGCGGGCGGCCGGCGCGCTTGTCCATGGACTTCTCGCAGCCGATGCGCTCGTCGCCGAAGAGCGCCTTGTGGGCGTCGACGAGGGCCTTGACGTGGGGAGCACTCTCCTTGTTGATCCAGGTCGGGAAGTAGGCCTCGGTCTCGTAGACCTCGCCGGTCCAGCTGGGACGGTCGTACATGTACATGGAGACCTTGACGTCGTCGCCGTACTTCTTGACGGAGGGGAGGTTGCGAACCTCCTCGAGGCAGGACTCGTAGGTCTCGCCGGCAGTCATGCGGCGGTCGATCGAGATGGCGCAGGAGTCCGCGACGGCGCAGCGACTGGGGCTGGTGTAGAACACCTGGCTGACGGTGCAGGTGCCGCGGCCCAGGAAGCGCGCGTCCTCGAAGTGCTCGGGGTTGTACTTGGGGTCGAGCATCTTGACGAGGCCCTTGACTTCGGTGGACTCGTCGCAGCCGTTGTTGTTGAGGGATCGGACGTCGGCGATGATGTCGGCCATCTTGTAGATGGCGTTGTCGCCGCGGTCGGGAGCGGAGCCGTGGCAGGAGACGCCGTGAACGTCGACGCGAATCTCCATGCGGCCGCGGTGGCCGCGGTAGATGCCGCCGTCGGTGGGCTCGGTGGAGATGACGAACTCGGGCTTGATGCCGTCCTTGTTATAGATGTACTGCCAGCACATGCCGTCGCAGTCCTCTTCCTGGACGGAGCCGACGACCATGACCTTGTAGCCCTCGGGGATGAGGTCCATGTCCTTCATAATCTTGGCAGCGTAGGTGGCGGAGGCGAGGCCGCCCTCCTGGTCGGAGCCGCCGCGGCCGCCGATCAGCTGGTCGTCCTCGAAGCCCTCGTAGGGATCGAAGTCCCAGTTATCGCGGTTGCCGATGCCGACGGTGTCGATGTGGGAGTCGATGGCGATGATCTTCTCGCCCTTGCCGATGAAGCCCATGACGTTGCCCAGGCCGTCGACCTTGACCTCGTCGAAGCCAAGCTTCTCCATCTCGGCCTTGATACAGGCAACGACCTCGCCCTCCTCGCAAGACTCGCTGGGGTGGGAGATCATGGCGCGAAGGAACGCGGTCATGTCCGCGTTGTAGGCCTTGGCGGCCTCCTTGATCTTGCCGTAGTCGAGCTCCTTCATGGGTCCTCCTGTTCCCGTCCGCAACACCGGCGGCAGGCAATGCCGCCATGACTCTGAATCAATTAAACTTTTTTTGATTCAGTCAAACATTTTGTTTGGCATATTCATTTAAGCATGATGTATAGCCGAATCAAGCGATATTGCCTAACTTTTTGTTTTTGCGCCAAACGGTCGTAGCAAACGGGCGGACGGTTTGTAACAATTCATGTTCTGAGCATCATAAATGCAAGCAAAATGCCGCCGCACGAGACCATATTGGTCCCAGGCGGCGGCACGGGGCAAGGGGTGTGAGTTTCTCGCCTTCTGACTCTTTGTTAGGTACGCCAAAACGGTCGCGAAGACCGCCATGCAGCACCCCCCCTCCTCGACGTTTTGGGGAATGCCGTCGGACGACTACTCCTGGACGTCGGAGCTCTTCCAGGCACCGTCCCAGACGACCTCGCGATAGCGGACGGGGTCGGTGTCGCCCTCGGTCGAGAACATGAGGACCTTGGAGTCGCGGCCGAGCTCGAGCGCGTCGCGCAGCTCCGCGTAGTCGGGGTCGGACATGATGGTGCTGATCACGCCCATGCCGACCGCGCCGGACTCGCCTGACGTGACCGCGGGGTCGCCCTTGACGGGCACCGCGAGCATGCGCATGCCCCTTGCAGAGACCCAGTCGGGGCAGGACAGGAACGCCGTCGCGTGGTTGCGCAGGATGTCCCAACCGATGGTGTTAGGCTCTCCGCAGGCGAGCCCTGCCATGATGGTGATGAGGTCTCCCCCGACGATGCGCGGGTCGCCGTCGCCGGCAAGTGCACCCTTATACAGGCAGTCAGCGGCGCCGGCCTCCATAATCACGAACTTGGGCGGGTTCGAGGGGAAGAGGTTGGTGAAGAAGCCGACCACGGCACTCGCAAGGCTGCCGACGCCCGCCTGGACGAAGACGTGGGTCGGGCGGTTGACCTCGAGCTGGCGCAGCTGCTCAGCTGCCTCGGCGGCCATGGTGCCGTAGCCCTGCATGATCCAGCTGGGGATCTCGGTGTAGCCGTCCCAGGCGGTGTCCTGGACGATGACGCCATGCTCCGTCTCGTCGGCCTCCTTTGCAGCAAGGCGCACGCAGTCGTCGTAGTTGAGCTCCTCGATGGTGACCTCGGCGCCTTCCTTCGCGATGTTGTCGAAGCGGGTCTTGGTCGAGCCCTTGGGCATGTGGACGACGGCCTTCTGGCCCAGCTTGTTGGCAGCCCAGGCGACGCCGCGGCCGTGGTTGCCGTCGGTCGCGGTGAAGAACGTGGCCTGGCCGAAGTCCTTCTTGAGCTGGTCGGACGTCAGGTAGTCATAGGTCATCTGGCTGACGTCCCTACCGGTCTGCTGCGCGATGTAGCGCGCCATGGCGAAGGAGCCACCAAGCACCTTGAAGGCATTGAGGCCAAAGCGGTATGACTCGTCCTTCACGAACAGGCCGCCCAGGCCGAGACGCTCGCCCATGCCCTCGAGGTCCGCCAGCGGTGTGATGCCGTACTGGGGGAAGCTCTTGTGGAACGCGCGCGCCTTCGCGACGTTCTCGAGAGACATGATGGGAAGGTTCTCGTCCTCGTTCTTGGGCATGCTGTTCATGACCCACTTGATCTTTGGCTCCATGCGACGCTCCTCTCTCGCCGGTAGGCAAAACCGGCACCAGCAGAATGCGTGAATTCGCTTCACATGTCAGAATAATATTCTGTTTGCCTAACTTACTGTTTGCTCATTTCATGGTCACCGCAAACGGTCACTATTCCTGCGCAGGCGGGAGGCGGCCAGACGCCACCAAGGTGCGCGGACAAGACGACTCGCGGTATCATCTAGGCATAGAAACAGCAGGTCCAGGCACGTCAGACATCCTACTCCGATGACGGAACAAGGCAGGCGCGCATCAGAGAATGGAATTCGACATGGAACAAAACCCGGACAAGGTACCCCCGGCGACGACTGAGCTCATTAGTGCGAAGGAGGCCCACGGGCTTTCCGAAGCCGCGACCAAGGGCAAGCCGCAGGCAGAGGCCGACACGCTCTCGGCAAGCGCCCTGCGCTGGGCCATCCGCAATGCCGAGGGACAGACGGCAAGTCGGATCCGCACCTACGCAAAGTACGGTAAGACGTCGCTCCACCTGAAGTTCGCCCCGGCGGAGGACGACGGAGCAGGCGAGGGCAACTCGTTCTACAGCGATCTCAAGGCAAACAGCAACGTGCCCGTAGCGGACGCCATTTCAGACATCATCCACGGAAGGCCGCAGGAGCTCATATCCCCCATCCAGGAGATGCGCCTGCTCAACGAATACAACGCCAAGGTCGTCGCGTTCCTTCGCAAGCTGCGCCGACTGGGCTACGACGTCCAGGCCGGCGAGGAGGTCGCCGCCCAGGGCGCGCACGACAACAGCACAATCAAGATTAGCTGGTAGGGTCAAGACAGCCCAAGCGCGGCACGCGCGTGCGCGAATCGTCGCAATCGGTGTGTTTCGGCGGCGATTTACAGGGACCCGTGACTCGCAAATTATGGTGCTCGGTGTATCACCGCAGGTAGTCGTGCGCGTCGCTTTTCGCAGTAATCGTAGAACGGTGTGTTTGGGCAATTATTTGCAGCCGGGGGCGCTTTTTTCGCAAATTGGGCCGAACGGTGTGGGCGAAACACACCGATAGGTCCCATTTGCGCAGCCTCAATTCGCGAATCCTGCGGTTTTGCGAAAAGAGAACTTCGCGAGGCACACCGAACGCGATGATTCGCGTTTTCAGAGCCCTTTTCGCTGCAAGTGGGCCCCGGAAACACACCGTTCGCCCTTTTTTGCGAAGGTCAGAGCTTCCGCCAGCCGATTTGGGTGACCAAGAGCTTACGCGAAGCGATTTGGGCAACCTCGGGACTTCCACCGAGCGATTCGGGTGAGCGCAAGTCGTTCCCGCTAACCATCAGTCACGAAAATAGCCGCCCCCGTCAAACGACAAGAACGGCTAACGACGGAAACGGCCACTTTCCAACCAATACTAGTTAACTAGGAGCGGCCAAACCCGTCTTACACACGGTGATTACCGTGTACTACCGCGCCAGACAGAAAACAATCTGGCAGAAGAACCAAGGCTGGCGGTCACGACCCCATTAACGTCCCGCGCATCCAAAAGAAAACGCCCTCGCTTCGATACTCGAGGCGAGGGCGTCAAGTGCTACTTTTCCTCGACTCCCTGGCCAACCTTCCCGTCCAGGACGTTGACCGCCTTCTCCACGGCGTCGACGATGTTCTGGTATCCGGTGCAGCGGCAAAGGTGGCCGGACAGCTGCTTGCGGATCTCGTCGCGCGTGTAGGTCTTGCCGGAGCGCTCCATCTCGACCGCGCTCATGATGATGCCCGGGATGCAGAAGCCGCACTGGACAGCAAACTCGTCCACGAACGCCTGCTGCATGGGGTCGAGCGTGCCGTCGGCCGCCTGAAGGCCCTCGACGGTCAGGATCTCCTTGCCCTGGGCCCAGTCGGTCAGGTAGAGGCAGGAGTCGGTTGCCACGCCGTCGATCAGGACCGTGCAGGCACCGCACTCGCCCACCTCGCAGCCACGCTTGACGCTCGTCATGTGCAGCCGGTCGCGAAGGGTATCAAGCAGCGACTCGCGCGGGTCATAGCCAACCTGAACCGGCTTGCCGTTGAGTGTGCAAGATAGAATCCTCATGTCCATTAGATATCAGCTCCTCCCTTGCGAGCCGCGTAGGTCAGCGAGCGCTTCGACATCTCCTTGATCAGCTGGAGACGGAACTCCTTGGACGCACGCCAGGAGTCACGCGGGTTGGTGTCCTGCTGGGCGAGTTTGCCAATCTTCTCGACGGCTTCCTCGACGGCGAGGCCGCGGACGGCATCCTCGGCGTTGCGCGCACGAATGGGGGTCGGGGCGGCGACGCCGAAGGCAAGGCGGATGTCGTCGATGCACTTCTTGTCGTCTGAGAGCTTGACAAGGCAGCAGCAGCCCATCGTGGCGATCTCGAGGGCGCGGCGCTTGCCGTACTTGAAGTAGTGACCGGTCCACCCCTCGTAGTGGTCGCGCGGGATGCGGATCTTCACCAGCACCTCGTCGCGCTCGCGCACCGAGCGGCCGGGGCCCGTGTACCACTCCTCGATGGGAATGGTCCTCATGCCGCGCACCGAGCGGACGTCCAGGAGGGCTCCGTAGGCGTAGAGCGTGGAGGCCGTGTCGGCGGAGGTGGCTGCGTTGCAGATGTTTCCGCCGATGGTTCCCGAGACGCGAAGCTGGGGACCACCCGGCGTGTCGCAGGCATCGCAGAGCGTCTGTACCGTCGACTGGGCGACGGGGCTCGTGGTCACGTGGTTGAACCAGGTGATGGGACCAATCTCGACGGTTCCGTCGGCGGCCAGGCTGACGCCGTCGAGCTCGTCGTTCAGGCCGTGGATGGAGACGAGGTGCGCGCCGGCAAACTTGCCCTCGCGGCACTTGACGAGCACGTCAGTGCCACCAGCGATGACCATGGACTGGGGGTCCTCCGCAAGAGCGCGGCAGGCATCTTCGACGCTCGTTGCCTCGTAGAGCGATTCGATGTCGTACATCAGATAAGTCCCTCCCTCTTGAAGCCCTCGAATAGACGCTGGGGCGTCATGGGCATCTCGTAGAACTTGACTCCCGTGGCGTTCAGGATGGCGTCGCGAATGGCAGGCGCGGGACTGATGATGGGGGTCTCGCCCACCGCCTTGTTGCCATAGGGGCCCATGGGGTCCTGGGTCTCGACGTTCTCGGCGATCAGGTCGGGCACGTCCATCATCGTTGGGATCTTGTAGTCGAGCAGGGTCGCATTGCGCACGCGGCCGCTCTTGGGGTCGACGAGAAGTTCCTCAGACAGGCCGAATCCGATGCCCTGCGCCATGCCACCGTGAATCTGCTGCTCGACGAGCTTGGGGTTGATGAGTCTGCCGTCGTCCTGGATCGAGACGATCTTGTCGATCGTGACCTGGCCCAGGGGAATGTCGACCGTCAGGTCGCAGAACGTGCAGCCGGTCGCAATTGCGTTCTGGTGGACGGTGGCCTGGCCGCGCGTCGAGAGCTGATCGGTCTTGTGGATGTTGTAGTAGGCCTCGAGAGCTAGATCCGCAAGGCCGCAGAGCCTGTTGTCCCCTCCGTCGTAGATGGCGTGGTTCCTCAGGTCGAGCTCGCCCTGCGCGTCGGGATAGAGGCGCTCGGCCAGCTCGAGGATGCGCTTGCGCATCTTGGTGCCGGCGTCCTTGCACGCGGTGCCCGAGACGAAGGTCTGGCGCGAAGCGTACGCGCCGGGGTCATACGGAGCGACATCGGTGTCCTGGAAGCTCACGATGTGGATGTCCTCGGTGTCCACGCCGATGGCCTCGGCGGCCATCTGGCAGAAGACCGTGTCGGCACCCTGGCCAATCTCGGTCGCACCCATCTGGAGCTGGAACGTGCCGTCCTGGTTGAGTGTGATCTGGGCGTTGGAGGTCTCGAGGGCGAAGGGCGCGACGGCCGTCTTGTAGACCATGAACGCGACGCCGACGCCGTGGCGGATGGGGCCTGCCTGGTTGGCGTACTCCCTGCGCTTGTTGTCCCAGTCGATGATCTCCTTGCCGCGCTCGACGCAGGCGCGCAGACCGTCGGTGCGATACGAGATCGTGTTCGAGGGGCTGAACTCGTCGACGTAGCCGGGGGCGATGGCATTCTTCAGGCGGAACTCGACGCCGTCCCATCCCATGTCATGTGCGATGTCGCCCATGAGGCACTCGGCCGTCCAGACGCCCTCGGGCACGCCGTAGGCGCGCATGGCTCCCGTGTGCGGACCGTTGGTGTGGATGGTCCAGGCCTCGCAGCGCACCGCGTCCTCGCAGGTGTGGTAGAGCCAGCGGAAGCTGTTCACGGAGTTGAGGACCAGGGCATGGCCGTGGTGGATGTAGCCACCGGTGTTGGACCAGCCCTTGATTGAGCGGGCGTGCAGGCGCATGTCATCACCGACGCTCGCCTCGACCTCGAAGTTCTTGGGCTGGCGCCCCGAGGTGTCCCAGAAGCACTCCTCGCGCGAGAGCTCGAGCTTGACGCAGCGACCACCCACCTGATGGCAGAGCCATGCGTTGAGCGGCTCGAAATGGATATCCTGCTTGGTGCCGAATCCACCGCCGATGTAGGGCTTGATCACGCGGACGCTGCCCCAGGGAATGCCGAGGGCCTGGCCGATGATGCGACGGCAGATGTGCGGGATCTGTGTCGACGAGACGCAGACGATCTTGCCGCCCTCCTCGTAGCAGTACGAGACACAAACCTCGATGTGCGCCTGGCTCTGCTCACCAGTGAAGGTCTTAATGGCGAAGTGGTGGTACTTGGGGTCGAGAAGTGCGTCCTCGACGCTCTCGTAGCCCATCTCCCCGAGCTTCTCCTTTGGGGTCACGGCAAGGGTGTGCGCGACGACGTTGTCGGGCTTGCCCTCCTGGACGGGCACCTCGGTGCCCTTCATGGACTCGCGCGCGTCGTAGACGACGGGGTACTCCTCGTACTCGACGTGGATCAGGCGCAGCGCGCGCTCGGCAGCAACGTTGTCCTCGGCCACGACGGCTGCGATGTTGTCTCCGTAAATGCGCACGCGGTCGTCCAGCAGCCTGCGGTCGGCGATGTCGCGCTTGGCCGCCGCGGAGTCCGCATACCAGGGGTGGCCTGCGACCGGATAGGCGAAGTCGGGCACGTCGAAGCAGGTGAACACACCAACGACGCCGGGAACCTTCTTCGCCTCGTCGGTGTCGATCGAGACGACGCGGCCGTTTCCAATGGTGGAGTGGAGTATCTTTGCCACCAGGCAGGGCTTGGGGCAGAGGTCATCGGTAAACATCGCGCGGCCCGTGACCTTGTCGTACGCGTCGACGCGCTTTACGGACCTACCGACCTCCTTATAGCTCTCCATCTCTCGCTCCTCTCCTACAAAAGGTTGTTATGCCTAAAAAAAGGTTAGCCGCGACACAGGGCATGGCGCGGGCTTTGTGGTGAGCGGACCCATAGGACGGGCGGCCGCATCAACCAATGATAACTTTTTGTAGGCCTGAACAGGCGTTATACAAGCAAAAGTCCAACGCATCCCTACGTTTGTTCCAAAAAGAGCGGCACATGTGGGCACCACGCCTGACGGGGCGCGCGAGCACAGGCAAGACACAGAAAAAAGCGACGCCCGCCTCACTGGGACGGACGCCGCCTCGATTGTGAACTTCACCGTCCGGAACATCAGTCCGGACGTCTTGCCAACGTCTAGGCGCTCTTGGCGCTCGAGACCGTGGTGTTGGCCGCCGCCGAGGTCAGAACCGCAGCCGGGGCCTTGGAGCCCACAAGCCTGTCGTCACGGACGACGAGCCTGCCCGCCACGTACTTCTCGACCATGCGACCACCCTCCTCGGCGAGGTACATGTACCTCTCGACGCGCTCGGAGGGATCGCACTCGAGCGTGGTGCGAATCTGGGAGTCGTCCAGCACGAGGATGTCGGCCTCGTAGCCCTCTTCGAAGGAGCCGACCTTGCCGAAGAACGAGCCGCCGCCGACCGTCGCGACGTAGAAGGCCTCGGCGGTGGAGAGGGGCTTGAGGTTCTGGTCGACCAGGCGCCAGCGCAGCTTGGAGCAGCCAACGAGGTCCGCGACCGCGCGGAACATCGAGAGCGAGGCGCCGCCGGCGACGTCGGTGCCCAGGCCGACGTTCATGCCCTCGACCAGGTAGCGGCGGATGGGCGCGATGCCCGAGGAGAGCTGCATGTTGGACTGCGGGCAGGTCGCGACGAAGACGCCATGCTTCTTCATGATGGCGATCTCCTCGTCGGTCGAGTAGTTGCAGTGTGCCATGACCACGTGGCCCTCGCCGTCCATCTGGCCGGCGTGCTCATAGGTCTGACCGTAGCAGCTGGACCAGGGGGCAAGCCCGTGGACCCAGTCGATCTCGGAGAGGTTCTCGGAGAGGTGCGACTGCAGCGGCAGTCCCCTCTCCTGCTTGAGCCTGCCCAGCCCCTCCATCAGCTCGTCGGTGCAGGTGGGCGTGAAGCGCGGGGTGAGGATGGGCTTGGTGTTGACGTAGCCCTTGGACTCGACCTCGTCCAGCCAGCGAACCGTGTCTGCAAGCGAGGCCTGCGCGTCCTTCTCGCAGAGGTAGTCGGGACTGTTGCGGTCCATGTTGACCTTGCCGACGAAGGTCTTGAGGCCCGTCGCCTCGAGCTTGTCCATGAGGAGCTCGGTGGGCTCGACGTGGAGGGTGCCGAAGACGACCGCGCGCGTGGTGGGCGAGTGCAGCATGTCGTCGGCGAAGATGGAGTACGCGCGGTCGGCGTAGGAGAGGTCGGCGTACTTCTTCTCCTCGGGGAAGGTGTGGGTGTTGAGCCACTCGAGCAGCTCGAGGTCCATGCCCAGGCCACGGAAGGCGTACTGGGGCGCGTGGACGTGGATGTCGGTCATGCCGGGGATCACGAGCCTGCCCGTGCGGTCGCGGACATCGATTCCCTCGTACTCGGCCGGAAGCTCCTGGAAGACGCCCTTGCACACGCCGTCGACCACCACCAGGTAGCCGTCCTTGGCCCACTGGAGGTTGGACGCATGGCGCGACCAGACGATGTCGCCGCGGATGGCGAAGGTCTCCTGACTGGCTGCGACAGAGCTCTCTTTCGACATACGTGCCACCTTTCGTTTGCGCGGGCGCGGCACGCGGCCGCGCCCGACTGGTTTGCATACAACTGGTGAAACTGGCGCTGGGTGCCTGGCTATATGAAGAAGTACTTGCAGCAGAACAGGACGAACAGGACCCACATGACGCCCGAGATCTTCTTGCGGTTCTCGGCCCCGGTAACCGCGTTGACGGCCACGTAGGAGATGATACCCAGCGAGATGCCCTCAGCGATGGAGTACATGAACGGCATCGCGATGATCGCGACGAAGGCGGGGATGGCCTCGGCCACGGAGCCCCACTCAATCTGGGTGACGGCGCCAAACATCATGAAACCGACGATGACCAGGGCGGGCGAGGTCGCGAAGGACGGAATCGCCAGGAAGATTGGCGAGAGGAACAGGGAGAGAAGGAAGAGCACGGCGCAGGTGAGGCCCGTGAGTCCCGTGCGGCCGCCCTGCGAGATGCCCGCGGTGCACTCGACGGCGGTCGCCGTGGAGGAGGTGCCGAGCATGCCGGCGAACGTCGTCGCGAGGGACTCGGCCAGCAGCGCTCCCTTGACGTTGGGAAGCTTGCCCTCCTCGTCGAGCAGGTCGGCCTTGGCGGCGGAGCCGATCAGGGTGCCGATGGTGTCGAAGAGGTTGGTGAACAGGAACGCGAAGACGACGGACATGAAGCCGACGGACAGAATGTTCGAGAAGTCAATCTGGAACGCGATCGGCGCGATCGAGGGAACCGTCAGTCCCTGCGAGAAGTCAGGCAGCAGGCTGTAGAAGCCGGCCTCGGCGTTGGGGACGTAGAGGCCCGTGAACTGGCAGACGATGCCCAGGCCCCATGTGATGAGGATGCCCAGTAGGATGTTGCCGCACACGTTCTTGCAGACCAGGATGGCCGTCACGATGATGCCGATAAGGGAGAGAAGGGCGCAGATGCCCGCGGTCGAGAAGGTCCCCTCCGCAAGCGAGCTGTGGAACGAGAACATGGTGACGAGCGTCGACTCGCTGGGGATGACCAGGCCGGAGCCCTTGAGGCCGATGATGGTGATGAAGAGTCCGACGCCGGAGGTGATGGCGAACTTCAGGTTCATCGGGATCGCGTTGAAGATCGCCTCTCGCACGTTGGTCAGCGAGAGTATGACGAAGATGATGCCCTCGACGAAGATCGCACCGAGCGCCGTCTGCCAGGAGTAGCCCATGCCCAGGCAGACCGTGTAGGCAAAGTAGGCGTTGATGCCCATGCCGGGACAGAGGATGAACGGGTAGTTGGTGAGAAGGGCCATCATCAGCGTGCCGATGGTCGAGATGAGGACCGTCGCCGTGAACAGGGCGTCCTGGGGCATGCCCGTGGCGGCGAGGACGCTGGGGTTGACCGCGAGGATGTAGGCGGCAGTGACGAAGGTCGTCACGCCCGCCAGAATCTCGGTCTTTACGTTGGTGCCACGCTCCGAGAGGTGGAAGATCCTGTCGAGGGCACCCTTACCGTCGCCGGTACCACGCTCCGAGTGGTGGAAGACCCCATGCAAAGCATTTTCCATACAGCACATCACTCCTAAGACGAATGCCAACAGTCACGCCCGCGCAACCAAATCCCTCTCCGCGCGAGACAGTTACACGCTCAGCTGTCGATCTTGAAGGCCGCCTTGGGCTAAGGCAGAAGCATGGGCCAAGCCTGGCCCGCCTGCCGCCGGCGATCATAAAAAAGTAAGATATATCATCAGGGGTCGTCCAAGAGGGGATCGCCCCGACTTCGACCCTGGGCGACAGACTGAGGACGGGCAGTCCCCCACCCAAGGCGGCGCGTCCTTCTCCCCAACGCTCTCCCAAGTGGTGCCATAAAACTTGTTTTTTTAGCTAAATATTTTTTTGTTAGCTAGATGGTATCGGGACTCATTCGGAATGGTCGCGTCTCTCTGGCGGACGGTATGTCCTCACCCGTAAGCGCACGACTCGATCGTTTATGCTGTACCATTGCGTTTTTGCAGGTAATCCCATAACGAACAACAGCGAATCCAATCTGTCGCAACGCTCGCCCCCCCCATGTGACGCAGGGAGGCGACGCCGGCTGGGCCGCACGGTCCCCAGACAGCAAGCAAACAAAAAGGCAGGGCAGGGTCTCCCCTGTCCTGCCTCGCGCCTATTGGCACCATGCCGTCTCTGCGGCGAAGAGCTCAGCTCTAGAGGCTCTTCTTGATCTGGTCGACGTCGTCGTCCGAGATGAAGTCGCCGGACTTGATCTGGTCAACGTACTCCTTGATCTTGTCCTGGACATCCTGCGAGACCTTGTCGGAGAACTTGCCGAGCGAGATGCCGCCGTTGTCCATGTTGCCGATAATGGCCTTGCCGTCGCCGAAGGAGCCAGCCTCGATCTCGTCCATCGCCTGGCCGATCATCCAGTCGGTGACGGTGGAGGTGATGACGGTCGGCTGATCATCGCCAGCGATGTCGATGGGCTGGGCGATGTCGAAGTGCGTGTCGGCGCCGGCGCTCTCGAGGGCCTTGCGCGAGCCGTTGTCGACCGCGGAGGCGTCGCCCCACATGACGTCGACGTTCTCGGAGTTGATCCACTGCTCGGTCAGCTTGGTGCCCAGCGAGGCGTCCGTGAAGCCGGCCTCGAAGTTGTACTGGCCCTTGATGGAGGGGTCGATCTTCTGCGCGGCGGCCAGGAACGCGGAGTACTTGGTGAGGGTGGAGGGAAGCTTCATGCCGCCGATGAAGCCGATGCTCTTGGTCTTGGTCATGAGGCCCGCGACCACGCCGGCGAGGGCGCCGGTCTGCTTGAAGTCAGGAAGGACGGTCTCAACGGGAGCGAGAGTCTCGTAGTCGGCCATCTCGGTCGTGGGGTCCGTGTTGGTGACGAGGAAGTGGACCTTGGGGTGGCTGGCGGCAGCGTCCGAGACGACCTCCATCCAGTCGGAGGCGAACTGGTTCCCGTTGCCGATGATGAGGTCGACGTCCTGGTCGACGTAGGACTGGGCGGCCGTCGCGGCGTCGGCGTCAGCGGTGTTCTCCTTGGGCTCGAGGAGCGTCCACTTGTCGTGGGACTCGAGCGCCCTCTTTAGGGACTCGTAGTGGCCCTGGTCCCAGCCACCGTCGGTGATGGTGCCGCTCATGATCATGGCGACCTTGTAGCCCTCGGATCCGGAGTCGCCGGAGCCGGAGTCAGACGACCCGGAGCCGCCGCACGCGGACAGCATGAGGGCGCCCACGCCACCAAAGCCCAGGCCCAGGGCCTGACGCCTGCTCACCATAACGGTCTTGTTCTCGTTGCTCATAAACACGCCTTTCCTTCCCTTGCCTTGGAGAAGGGCCTCGCCCTCTCCCTTGCCAAACCAACTACCTTCGCACACGGCCCCGGTCTCCCGACGCCGGAAATGCCAAACTGCCGGGAGGCGCAGACGCGCCCCCCGGCAGAACAAAACGCTACCGCTGCTCGCGGAAGTACGGCTGACCGTTCGCCTTCGGCCCGGCATGCTTCGAGCCGAAGATGATCAGGGCGACAATCGTGAAGATATACGGAATCATCTTGAAGAACATGACGGGAGCCGCCTGGAACTGTGCCTGGAGGGCAACGTTCAGGCCGTCGAAGAAGCCGAACAGCAGGCTCGCCGCCAGGACGCCCACGGCAGTCCAACGGCCGAAGATGACCGTGGCCAGCGCGATGAAGCCGCGTCCCATGACGATGCCATCGGTGTAGATGGGCGTGTAGCACAGCGTGAGGAACGCGCCACCGGCGGCCGCAAGCGCACCGCACACGATGCACGCCACGTACTTGGTGCGTACGACGTTAATGCCGAGGGTCTCGGCGGCGTGGGGGTTCTCGCCAACGGAGCGGAACGAGAGGCCCACACGGAAGTGGTGGAAGAAGTACCTCACGACCGGAACCAGGATGAAGGCCAGATAGGCCAGAAGCGTCTGGTTGAAGAGTGCGTCTCCCAGGAAGGGTATCTGCGAGAGCCCGGGAATGGCCAGCGAGGCCATCTGCTCGCCCGTCGCGTTGGCGGGGTTGGAGCCAACGAAGAGGTTGTAGCCGAACAGGGCGATCGCAGGAGCGAGCACGTTGATGGCCATTCCCGTGACCACCTGATCCGCGCAGAGCGTGACCGTGCAGAACGCATAGATCATGTTGACCAGCACGCCGGCGAGCATGCCAACCAGAACACCTAGCCAGATGTTGCCGCTCATCTTGGCGACGGCGAAGCCCACGAAGGCTCCGACGGCCATGATTCCCTCGAGGCCGATGTTGACCAGGCCCGCGCGCTCGGAGAAGACCTCGCCCAGCGCGGCGAGGAGGATGGGCACGGCGCCCATGGTCATCGCCTTGAGAATGGTGGGCAGTGCAGTGATGAAGCCGTCCATTAGGCGTTCACCTCGGCTTTCTTGACCTTGGCATTCTGCCTTGCGGCGAAGAACGCGCGAATCTTGGGGAGCTTGACCGCAGCCATGCCAGCAACCGCGAAGATGATGATGAGTCCGCGGACGATCTCGACGATGGCGGTGGGGACACCAATGACGCTCTGCATCATGGTTCCGCCGGTGGAGAGCACGCCGAAGAGAAGCGCGACGAAGATCGCGGCGATCGGGTTGAGCTGTGCGATGAGCGCGATCGCGACGCCGTCGAAGCCGAAGCCCGAGCCGAAGCCGTCGGCAAGGCGGAACGGTGTCCTGCCAAGGAGCTCGATCGCGCCGCCGAGGCCGGCGATGGCGCCCGAGATGATGAAGGCCAGGAGCACCAGGCGCTTCACGGGGAAGCCGTTGACCTTTGAGGCGACCGGGTTCATGCCCACGGCGCGGATCTTGAAGCCGAAGGACGTGCGGAAGATGAGGTACCAGATGAACACGCCCAGAAGAATCGCCACGAGGACGCCCACGTGGGCGTTGGCAATCTGGGGCAGGCGCGCGGACTGCGGAATCGCGAGCGTCTTGGGCAGGCCGCTGTCAGAGTAGAGGTTCTTGAACACGTACTCCATGAAGTAGAGGGCCACGTAGTTGAGCATGATCGTGGTGATCATCTCGTTGAGGCCGCGGGTGATCTTCATGATGCCCGGAAGAAGACCCCAGATGCCGCCGACGACCATGCCGACAATGAGCCCAAGGGCGAGACCCACGGGACCCTGCAGGCCGAGTCCGAACATGACGGTCGCCGTCGCGCAGCCGCCCATGATGAACTGGCCCTCGCCGCCCAGGTTGAACACGCCGCACTTGTAGGCGAACACGGCGCAGAGGCCGGTGAAGACAAGCGGGCAGGCGCGCTCGAGGGTCTTGGCGATCTTCGCGGGGTCACCCAGAGACCCCCTGAGCATTGCCGCGTATCCCTGGATGGGATCTTTGCCCAATACCGCAATGATGATTGCGCCGACGATGAGGGCGAGCAGCACCGAGACGATGGGCGTGAGAATCATCAGCCTCTTCTCGCTGCGCTCTTCGGCGCTCAGTTCCTTCTTTGCCACGATGGCCCCCTCCTACTTTCCTGCCATTGCGAGCGAGATCTCCTTGATGGGAGGGTTCGCACCCGAATAGGTTCCCATTACCTGGCCCTCGAACAGCACCACGATTCGATCGGAGAGCTTGAGCACCTCGTCGAAGTCGGCGGAAATCAGAAGGACCGCACAGCCAGCGTCACGCTGGGCGACAATCTGGTTGTGGATGAACTCGGTCGCGCCGATGTCAAGGCCACGCGTCGGGTAGACCGCGACGAGCAGCTTGGGCTCGCCCTCGAGCTCACGGGCGAGGATAACCTTCTGCTGATTGCCGCCCGAGAGGCTGCGCGCCGTCTGCTCGACGGAGGTGCAGCGGATGTCGTTCTCCTCGCGCAGCTTGTTGGCGTAGTCGTGAATCTCGCCCATCTTGAGCCACTTGCCGTGGCCCGCCGAGAACTTGTCGCTGGTCGTCTGCTTGAGCACCAGGTTCTCGGCGACCGTCATGTCACCGACGAGACCCATCTTGTTGCGGTCCTCGGGAATGTTGCCCAAGCCCGCCTTAATGAAGGAACGGGGCGAGAAGAGCGCGATCTCCTTGCCGTCAGGCCCGTACACCTCACCGGACTCGGGCTTGACCAGGCCGGTAACGACCTCGGCGAGCGGCGTCTGGCCGTTGCCGTCGATGCCCGCGACGCCCAGGATCTCGCCCTTGTGGATGGCGAGCGAGACGTCCTTCAGACCGCCATGCTTGACCTCGGGGCGATACGAGACGCCCTTGAGCTCGAACGCAACCTCGCCGGCATCCTCGACCTTGGGATAGGTGCTCTCCTGGAACTTCTGGCCGATCATGAGATCGGCGAGCTCCTGCTCGGTGACGTTAGCCACGTCGACGGTCTCGATGGACTCGCCGCGGCGCAGGACCGTCACGCGGTCGGAGATGCGCATGACCTCGCGCATCTTGTGCGAGATGAAGATGATCGACTTGCCCTCGCTGGTGAGCGAGTGCATGATCTCGAAGAGGCCCTCGACTTCGAGGTCGGTCAGGACGGCCGTGGGCTCGTCCAGAATCAGGAGCTCGGCGCCCCTGAACAGGACCTTCATGATCTCAACGCGCTGCTGCATGCCGATGGACATGTTGGCGACCTTCTCGTCGAGGTCAATCTCGAGGCCATAGCGGTCCATGAGCCCCTCTATGGTCTTGCGGTCGTCGCCCTCGCGGAGCAGCGGGGTGTCGTGGCGCTTGTCGCCCAGGATGATGTTCTCGAGGCCCGTCATGGCATCGATCAACATAAAGTGTTGGTGCACCATGCCGATGCCGTTCTCGACCGCGACGCCGGGACTCGTAATCTGGACCTCCCGCCCGTGCATGAAGATCTTTCCCTCGGTGGGCTGATAGAGTCCGACGAGGACGTTCATGAGCGTCGACTTGCCCGCACCATTCTCGCCCAGCAGGGTGTGTACCTCGCCCTCCCGGACGTCAAACGTGACGTCTTTGTTCGCATAGAACGAACCGAAGCACTTGCTGATGTTCTCCATTCTCAGCAATTCGGCCATGCTTGCCGCCTTTCGCCAACAGGGTCTCATGTTTGCGCGCGGGTCCTCCCACGCAATTCTGTAACGTTTTGATTCTCGCAGCCTTTCGTTAACTTCTGTTTACGACCTCCTTGACACTTTTAAATTATCGCGAATACGGAGTGTCACGCAGGGGCAACGACTCACGCACAAAGCCATCGAGGCGATGGTAGGCGTTCTGCACCGCAGGCGCGGTACCGATCGTCGCGATCTCGCCTATGCCCTTGCCACCGTACGCCACGGGAAGGAGATGGTCCTTCTCGACGTAGATCGCATGGATCTGGGGAATGTCAGTCGAGCGCAGAAGCCCGAGCGTACCGTACTTTGCCTGAGGGACGCAGTCCTTGAGCGGGAAGTCCTCCGTAAGCGCATAGCCCATGCCCATGAGCACGCCGCCCTCGATCTGGCCCTGGATGGCGATGGGGTTGACCACCTTGCCGGCGTCGTGGGCCGCGTGGATCTCGCGAATCCTCCCGCGGTCGGGGCCGTCCGGCTCGAGCACGACCACCGTGGAGCTGAATCCGTAGCAGATGTGGCTCTTGGGGTTGGGCAGGTCGGCACCCAGCTTGTCGGTCGGCTCGAAGTACTCGTAGCCGAACTCGCAGCCCTCGAGCGCGCGCAGGGCCGCGACGGGGTCCTTCGGGTGCACGCCATGGCCCGCAATCAGGGCGCTTCCGTCGGCGTAGCCCACCCCGTCGTAAGGGGTGCCGTCACCGTACTCGATGGCCTTGCCATCGCCGCGGGCAAAGACGCGCTGCGCGGGGACGCCGTTTCCCGCCTCGACGGAGAGCATGGCGTCGCGCAGCAGGAAGGCCACTCCGCGCACGGCCTCGCCGGTCACGACGGTCTGGCGCGAGCCGCTGGTCGTGCCGGAGTCGGGGGCGTTCTCGGTCGAGCACTCGCCGTTGGCTATCGCGTAGCGCGGAAGGCCCGTGGCCTCTGCGACGTCCTGAAGGAAGACGGTGTTGCAGCCCTGGCCGATGTCGGAGGTGGCGCTGTAGACCACCGCACGGCCGTCCTCGACGCGGATGTTGGCGCGACCTGCGTCGGGCAGGCCCACGCCGACGCCAGCGTTCTTCATGGCGCAGGCTATGCCGCAATGGCTGCTGTTCTTTTCGAACACGTCCTTTACGGCGAGCAGGGTCTCCTTGAGGGCGGTCGAGCAGTCCGCGATCTGGCCGTTAGGCAGGACCTTGCCGGGCTCGATGGCGTTGCGCCAGCGGATCTCCCAGGGGCTGATGCCCACCTTGTCGGCCAGAAGGTCGATGCAGCCCTCGAGCGCGAACTCGCTCTGGCACACGCCGAAGCCGCGGAACGCGCCCGCGGGCGGGTTGTTGGTGTAGTAGCCGAAGCCACGGATGTCGGTGTTCTGGTAGGTGTAGGGGCCGACCGCATGCGTGCAGGCGCGCTCCAGGACGGGCCCGCACAGGCTGGCATAGGCGCCCGTGTCGAAGTTGATTTCGCAGTCCAGGCCGGTAATGATGCCGTCCTCGTCGCACGCCAGCGTGAAGGTCGCGTCCATGGCGTGGCGTTTGGGATGGAAGAGGATCGACTCCTGGCGCGTGAACTTGCACTTCACCGTGCGCCCGAAGTGCAGGGCCGCCAGCGCTGCAAGGTGTTGGGTCGAAACGTCCTCCTTGCCGCCGAAGCCCCCGCCGACCAGCATGGTCTCGACCACGACTCGCTCGGGCTCCTGGTCCCAGCCCAGCATGTGGGCGACCTCCTTGCGCGTGTCGTAGGCGCCCTGGTCGGTGGACTGAATCTTGACGCCGCCCTTGTACGGGAACGCGACGGCGCACTCGGGCTCCAGGAAGGCGTGCTCGGTGAAGGGAGTCTCGAAGTGCTGCGTCACCACATAGGGCGAGTTGGCGATGGCCTCCTTCGCGTTGCCGCGCGTGACGTGACGACTCTGGCAGACGTTGTCCTCCAATATCACGTGGTTGCCGAAGGCGTTGAAGCTCTCGTGCACCTGCGGGGCGCCCTCCGCCCTGGCCTCCTCGATGTTGCGGACGGGCTCGAGCTCCTCGTAGGAGATCCTGACGAGCTTCTTGGCCTTGGCGAGCACGGACTCGCTCTCGGCCACCACCAGGCAGATGGCGTCGCCAACGCAGCGCGTAATGTCGCCCTCTGCGATCATGACGTCCCAGTCCTGAATGAGGTGGCCCACCTGGTTGACGGGCACGTCCTTGGCGGTCAGCACGCCCAGCACGCCCGGCAGCGCCTCGGCCTTCGAGGCGTCGATGGACAGCACGCGCGCTCGCGGGTACTTGGAGCGCACCGCCGAGGCGAAGGCCATGTCGGGGTAGTTCTCCCTCGTCAGGTCGTCCGGGTAGACGCCCTGGCCCAGCACCTTGCGGCGCACGTCGACGCGGAAGGCCCTCTGGCCCACACCATAGTTCTCGCCGCGCTCGAGGTCGGGCTCGATGTTGCGTTCCCCGCGCAGAATCGCCGCGGCGAGCATGATGCCCTCGATGATCTTCTTGTAGCCGGTGCAGCGGCAGACGTTGCCGCGGATGGCGTACTTGACCTCCTCCTCGGAGGGGTCCGGGTTCTGGCGCACGAGAGCCGCGCCGCTCATGACCATGCCGGGGATGCAGAAGCCGCACTGGACCGCGCCGACGGAGCCGAAGGCGTAGACGAAGGCCTCCCTCTCGTCCTCGCTCAGGCCCTCGATCGTGAGCACCTGCCTGCCCTGGGCAAGCTTGGTGGTCATGACGCAGCCCTTGGTGGCGATGCCGTCGATCACGACGGTGCAGGTTCCGCAGGCGCCCTCGGAGCAGCCGTCCTTGACGGAGGTCAGTCCCAGGTCGTCGCGCAGGTAGCGGAGAAGAGACTTGTTCTCCGTGGTTGTGTGCTCTTCTCCGTTGACGAAGAAGCTGTAGCTTGCTGACATGTCCCTCACTCCCCTCCTAGTCCGCGGCGACGATTCCGTTTACGTCGTGAATGACGCCCATCGGGCACTTGGCGGCACACATGCCGCACGACAGGCACTTCTGGTAGTCGATCTTCGCGAGGAAGGCGTCTATGTGGATGGCGTCGGCCGGGCAGACGCGCTCGCAGGTCTTGCATCCCACGCAAACGCTGTCGCACTTCTTCATGGCAGGAACGACCTTCTCGTGGTTCGAGCACTTGACCCACATGAAGTCGTCGGCCGGCATCAGCGTGATGATGGTCTGCGGGCATGAGTGCACGCAGGCGCCGCAACCCGTGCAGCGCTCGCGGTCGACGTGGGCCACGCGGTTCTCGTCCACGTGGATGGCTCCCTCGGGGCAGACCTTCTCGCAGGTGCCGCCGCCCAGGCACGAGAAGTGGCACTCGCGCACGCCCAGCGGGTGCTCGCCCGCTATGGCGTCGCAGTCGTGCGGGAGGGTGTTCGGATCTATGTCATCCCTGAATGCGCTGTCGCCTTGGCAGTGGACAACAGCCACGAATCTTCGGGCCATGCTCTTCTCCTCTAAACGCATCGCGGGAGCGGTTCCCGCGCAGTGCCCGGGGAAGCCCCGAGGAGCTTCCCCGGAAAACTCAGACGATCCTTACCTCTCGAACAGGTAGGGATGCTCGTCGCGCGTCGCGACGATGGTCAGGCGGACCGCCTTGGGGAGGCCGCAGGCGGGATTGTCCACGTCGTAGGTGGCGACCTCTCCGTTCAGGCGCACGAGGTACTCACTGCCCTCGACCTCGCCCACCGGCAGGAAGCCGGAGTTGTGCGAGGAGTCGAAGTCCTCTCTGGTCCAGAACAGCGTGAGCTTGTCGCGGAAGGGCCTGCCGCCCTCGTAGGGGCAGAACACGGCGCAGTTGCCGCACTCGTTGCACATGCCGTCGACGTGCACCACCTGGCGCTGGCGCAGGCCGGGCACGCGGACCGCGACGTTGGCGCGGTTGGGGCAGACCTCGCAGCAGGTCTCGCAGGCCGTGGCGCAGCCGAGGCAGCGCGACTTGACCAGGCTCTCGACCTCCTGGGTGAGCGTGGCGCGCCCGGCGAGCGGGCGATCGTAGTCGGCCTCGATGTTGCTCGCGGAGCAGAAGTCGAAGTCGTATCCGCACAGCGCCTCGGTGACGGTCGCGGCGTCGGCGATGGCCTTCACCACCGTGGCGGGGCCACGGCGGCAATCGCCGACCGCGTAGACGTGGGCGACGCTGGTCTGGAGCGTGTCGTCGACCTCGGGCAGGCCCCTCTGGTCGAGCAACACGCCGGAGGCCTTGTAGACGGAGGGCTCTACGCGCTCCCCCACCGCGGCGATGACGGAGGTCGCGACGACCTCGCGGGTCTCGCCCGTGGGCTCGGGCCTGCGGCGGCCGGACGCGTCAGGCTCGCCCAGCCTCATGACATCGCATGTCAGCGTGGTGCCCTCAAGCGCCTTGGGCGAGAGGAGCTCCAGGAACTCGACCCCGTCCTCAAGCGCGAGCGCGAGCTCCTCCTCGTCGGCGGGCATGTTGCGACGGTCGCGGCGGTAGACCAGGCGCACGTTCTTGACGCCCGGCACGCGCTTGGCGGCGCGGGCCACGTCCATGGCGGTGTTGCCGGCGCCGACCACGGCCACGTCGGTGCCCAGCATGCAAGAGGCGGGATCCGCCTTGAACTGCTGCAGGAACTCAAGGGCATCGAGCATCTGAGCACCCTCGATCACGGGGTGGCCGGGCGCCCATGCGCCGATGGCCACTACCACGTCGGTGAAGCCCTTCTCCAGGAGGTCCTGTGCGCTCCTGACGTCTGTGCCGAGCTCGAACTTGGCGCCGTAGGCGCGGCAGAGCTCGATGTCGTTCGCGATGGACTCGGCTGCGATGCGGAAGTCGGGAATCACGTTGGCGACCACGCCGCCGAGCGTCTTCTGGCGCTCGAACACGGTCACGTCGACGCCAGCGCGCGAGAGGAACGAGGCCACGGAGAGCCCGGCCGGGCCGCCTCCGATGACGGCAACCTTCTTGCCCTCGACCGCGGGTGCGGCCTCGAGCTCGGGCAGGACCTCGGCGAGGCCCCTGCGTGCGGCCTCGAGCTTGAACTCGCGGATGTGCACATGTTCCTCGTAGTAGTTGCGCATGCAGCTGATGCCGCAGGTGTGCGGGCAGATGGTTCCGGTGATGAAGGGCAGCGCGTTGCGCTGGAGGACGATGCTGAGCGCGTCGGCGAAGCGGCCCTCCTCGACGGCCCTGAGGTAACCGGGAATGTCCTGGTGGATGGGGCAGTCGTGGCGGCAGGGCGCAGTGAAGCAGTCCATCAGGGGGAGCCTCTGGTCGATGTGGCGGGAAGGCACGGGCTTGATGGGCTTCTTGTAGCGGGCGTTCTGGTGCATGTCCTCGACGAGCGCGTCGACCGCAGCCACGCGCACGCCGTCAAAGCGGTAGCAGTCTTGCTGCGCGAAGGCGTAGGCGATCTGCGAGAAGCGCTCGTAGCCACCCGGCTTGAGCACCGTGGTCGCCATGGTCACGGGCCAGATGCCTGCGTCGACCAGGCCGCGGATGTTGAGGGCGTCGGCACCGCCGGACCACGAGATGCGGAGCTTGCCGTCGAACTCGTGGCTGATGCGCTGGGCAAGCGTGAGCGTGAGCGCATAGAGCGAGCGGCCGGACATGTACATTTCCTCGCTCGGGAGCTCACCGCGGGTCACGTCGACCGGGAAGGTGTTGGTGAGCTTGACGCCGAACTCGAGCCCACGCTCCCGGCAGAGGGCCGCCAGGCGCTGGAACATAGGGACCGCGTCAGCCCACTGCAGGTCCTCGTCGAAGTGGTGGCGGTCGAAGACGATGTAGGAGAAGCCCAGGGAGTCGAGCAGGCCGCGGGCGGTCTCATAGCCCAATAGGGTCGGGTTGCACTTGATGTAGGTGTTGAGGCCCTTCTCGCAGATGAGGTGCGTGGCGATGCGCTCGATCTCGTCGGGCGGACAGCCGTGCAGCGTCGACTCGGTGATGGACTCCGAGACGTGCGGGGTGATAGAGTCGACGAATGTCTCGTCGACGTTGTCGAAGCGGTCGAGGTTGGCCTTCGCCCACGCGATGGCCTCGTTGAACGCCACCGTGCCAGAGGCGTCCTTCAGGTCGTTGATGAAGCCGTCGACCTTAGGGGTCTTGATGCCCTCCAGGTCGTAGCCGACCGACATGTTGAAGACGAAGCCGTCGGGGTCGCCCAGGCCAAGCTCGCGGGCGAGCAGCTTGCAGGCCACCCAGGCGTGTATGTACTCGTCGCGGGCGTCGGCCACGGTCAGCTCGGTCGACCACTCGCAGTTGTAGCCCTCGTCGCCCGCAAGGATGCAGGGCTTGTTGACGCAGGCGGCAAGCTCTTCTCCGTCCATCTTCTGGACGGTCTTGAGCTCGAAGAAGCGCGCGCCGGCCACGTAGGAGGCCACGAGGTTCTGGGCCAGCTGCGTGTTGGGGCCCGCAGCAGGGCCGAAGGGCGTCTCGAGGCGCCCGTTGAAGATGGGGCGGGCGCTGCCGGGGTCGCGCCGGGGCATGCGGGAAATGCCGAAGATGGTTCCCCTGGTGTGGTACTCGCTCAGGATCCAGTCCATGAGCTGGTCAAAGGGCATGGGATGCATAACGTCGCTCATCGCGATATTCCTCTCGTGGTTAGCTGGTGCGGATGACGTGGGAGTCGTCCCGGGCGGCTAGTACGCGCAGCCGTTGAGGTCTCCCCAGAGCTTCTTGGCCTCCTGCATGACGAAGGCGTCGATGCGCTCCCTGTCGCAGCCCACCAGCTCGCGGTCGCGATAGACCACGCGACCGTTGACGATGGTGGTGCGGCAGTCGTGGCCCTCGACCCCAAAGAGGATGTGGCCGTCGATGTTGTCCGCCCCGAGAGGCGTGGGCGCGGGATAGTCGAACACGGCGATGTCGGCGGCCGCACCTGCCTTGAGGACGCCCAGGGGCTTGCCGTCCGACTTGGTGGAGAAGTACATGTTCGCCACCTCGGCGTTGTTCCTGAACAGCATGTCCATCGCCTCGCCCCAGGCAACGTTGGGAAGCGTCGCGTTCAGGCGCTGCAGGGGCACGAAGGCCTTGAGGGACTGCAGCATGTCGTGGGTGTAGGCATCCGTTCCCATGGTGACAGTAATGCCATGCTTGAAGAACTCGAGCACGGGCGCCGTACCCACGGCGTTGTTGGCGTTGGACTGGGGGTTGTTCACGATCTTGGTGTGGGTGTTCGCGACCAGCTCCATGTCTGCGGGGGTAATGTGTATGCAGTGGCCGAGCATGGTCTTCTCGCCCAGGATACCGTGGTCGAGCAGGCGATGGATGGAGGTGCAGCCGTGCTTCTGGGCCGAGTCGTAGACGTCGTTGGTGCCCTCGCACACGTGGATGTGGAAGCCCGTGAGGCCGTCGTTGGCCTGGACCATCTTGTCGAGCGCCTCGTCGGGCAGGGTGAAGAGGGCGTGGCCGCCGAACATGGCGGCGATCATGTCGGAGTCCTCCTGGGCGGCCCAGCGTGCGAAGTCGGCGTTCTCCTTTATGGACTCGTCGAGCTTCTGCGCACCGTCGCGGTCGGAGACCTCGTAGCAGAGGCACGCGCGCATGCCCATCTCTTTCGCGACGTCCTTGATGGCGAAGAGCGAGCCGGGGATCTGGAAGAAGCTCGCGTGGTGGTCGAACAGGGTGGTCACGCCGTTGCGGAACGACTCCATCATCGTGACGTAGGCGCAGGCGCGCGTTCCGTCGAGAGAGAGGTGCCGGTCGATGTTCCACCACTGCTGCTCGAGGTTCTCGAGGAAGTTGGTGGGATTGCACCCCTTGATGGCGAGGCCGCGGGCCAGGCCGGAGTAGATGTGAGTGTGGCAGTTGATGAGGCCGGGCATGATGAGGCCGCCGCGGGCGTCGACGAACTCCGCCTTGGCGTACTTCTGCCGCATCGCGGCGAGCTCGCCCACCTCGACGATGGTGGTCCCCTCTACCACCACGGCGCCGTCCTCGACGAACGGGGTCGCCTGGTCGCGCGTCACGACGCGGCCGTTGCCTACAAGTAGCATAGGTGTCCTCTCCCTCGCTACGCGCCGCAGATCAGCTACGGCAAATCAAGTAATAGGCCCGACCCTCTCTTGACGGGCCTCCCGGCGAGTACCGCCTTGCGGCGGCTGCGGACGCCGGTTCCGCAGCGACTCGCGCCTCTGCCGCGCGTGGGCAGACCCACGCCGCGCGCTGCGCGAAAAGTCAACCAAAGCGAAACGGAACGCACTTGAAAAACGCCCCAGAAACGAACTACACCCCCTGGGCCAGGACATGCGGTGTAGCGCTCTGAATTTTCTTTTTCTTACCTAACTTTTATTCTGTTGTTTATGAAATATATGCCGAGAAGCCACCTGCGAGGCAATGCGTCGGACCCTCCCTCGGCGTACGGCCCGATTTGCCGCCAGACGGTAGAGACGGCTCCGCACGTATGCTCGAAGCTAAGACAATCGCAGGAAAAAAGGGTTATTTACGCTCGCGTATAACGCTCTCCGCCCAAAGCGGAGGGGTACTCGACGCCCTGCGGGAAAATGCCGCTCACCAAGAATGCGCCGCCGTAGGTCCCCTAAAAAAGAGTTAGGTAGCTGGCAAAGGTAATATGTCAGACAAGCAAAAAATTTGTAATAACGAATGCTTCCGACTGTTTACGCAGCATACTTCTGCTTGATTGGCACAAGCACTTCTCGCCCGCCAAAAAGACGTCGGCCTGGGTCGCTCGCCCGCCCTCGCGACTTGGCGGACCGCCATTGGACAATCGCCGTCACGAACTCACATTCGAAGGAGACTTCGCCATGGAGAATAGAGAGCTCGACCTCCTGAGCAGGCTCGCCAAGGGAATCGCCAAAGAATTCGGCAGCAAGTGCGAGGTCGTGGTCCACGACCTGGAGTCGAAGGACCCCAACAGCACCATCGTGGCCATCGAGAACGGCGAGGTCTCCGGCAGGAAGCTAGGGGACGGCCCCTCGAACGTGGTCCTCAAGGCGCTCAACTCGGACCCCGAGCAGCTGCACGACAAGCTCGCGTACCTCACCAAGACCGAGGATGGGAAGGTCCTGAGGTCGTCGACGATCTTCTATCGCAACGAGGCGGGGAAGCCCATCGCCGTTCTGGGCATCAACTATGACACCTCGCTGCTCTGGGCGATCCAAGACGCGCTGCACGACTTCAACAACCACGAGGACGAGGAGCCCGTCGCCGCGACCGCGACCATCCCGCACAACGTGACCGACCTTCTGGACGAGCTCATTGACGAGTCCATGCGCATCACGGGCAAGCCCGTGGCGCTGATGACCAAGGAGGACAAGGTCAAGGCGATCGGCTACCTGAACGACGCCGGCGCCTTCCTGATCACCAAGAGCGGCCAGAAGGTCTGCAACTACTTCGGCATCTCGAAGTACACGCTCTACAGCTACATGGACGAGGCAAAGAGCGCGCGCGAGGGCGAAGTCAAGGAATAGCATGGAGCTAGACCAAGAGGCAATCGAGCTCACCCGGGAGCTCGTTCGGATAGACTCCTCCGACCCAGGCGCCTACGAGGGCGAGATACAAGAGTTCATTCGCGCATGGCTGCTCGAGCGCATCGAGCGGCTGCGACCCGAGCTCGCCGGAAGGGCGGAGGTGTCGCTCGAGCAGATCGAGCCGCTTGCGGGCCGCAAGTGCCTTCGCGCGCGAATCGTCCCCGCAGCCAAGGGGGAGGCACTTCTCCCCGAGCTCGTGCTCTTGAGCCACATGGACACCGTGACGCTGGGAGAGGGCTGGTCCAAGGACACGCCCGCGCTGGGCGCGGTTGTTCGCGACGGCCGCCTGTGGGGCCGCGGTTCCTGCGACATGAAGGGCGGCATGGCCTGCGCGATGCTGGCGTTTGACGACGCGCTGGGCGCAGTCGCGAACGACCTGGCTCCCCGAAGGGCCCTGAGCTTCGTCGCGACCTGCGACGAGGAGGACTTCATGCGCGGCAGCGACGCCGCAATTCGCGCGGGCTGGCTTGACGGCTCGCAGTGGGTGCTGGACACGGAGCCCACCGACGGCTACGTCCGCATGGCGCACAAGGGCCGGACTTGGTTCGAGATGGGCTTCTCGGGCGTGACCGCACACGCGAGCACGCCGTGGATGGGGGCCGATGCCGTTGCTGCGACGGCCTGTGCCATCGACGCCATCAGGCGCGAGGTCGGGGAACTACCCGAAGACGATGAGCTGGGAAAGACCACCGTCACGTTTGGCCAGGTACAGGGAGGATATCGCCCGTACGTCGTGCCTGACTCATGCACGACCTGGATAGACATGCGCCTGGCGCCGCCCTGCACCCCACGCGACGCGCAGGACATTGTCGAGCATGCCATCGCCCTGGCCGAGGGCGAGGTTCCCGGCACGCACGGATCGCTGAAGGTCACGGGAGACAGGCCGGCGATTCCCTCGCACGCCGACTCTCCCCTGCTTGCAAAGATGCGCGCGGCGACGCTGGAGGTCTGCGGAAGCGCCGCAGAGACGAAGACGTTCACCGGCTACACCGACTCCGCGGTCGTGGCTGGGACCTGCGAAAACCCGAACTGCGCATCGTATGGCCCGGGAAGCCTGGAGGTCGCGCACAAGCCGAACGAGTTCGTGCCGCTGGAGGACCTCGCGCGCGTAAGGTCGGTCTTCCGCCGATTGGTGCTCGACTGCCTGGAATAGCGACACACGGCATGGCGAACGATTGCCCCTCGGTCACCCAAATCGCTCCAGATACGCTCTTTGGTCACCCAAATCGGCTCGCGGCAGCTCTTTGGGCCCGGTTTTGCTGGGCAAACGTGGAGGGAAGAGCTTCTTGCGGGCGATTCGGGTGACCGCAGGGCTTCCGGCGGCCGATTCAGGTGGCCTGCCGCGCCGAACAAGAGGCGCCGGGCCCGAAACCGGACCCGGCGCCTCGCTCGGCTGTTATTGCTCCCCCTACTCGACCAGACGGCCGCCAAGGTAGGTGGCTTCGAGGCCAAGCCCCTCGTTCAGGACGACGTAGTCGGCGGGGCGGCCACAGACGATTGCGCCGCAACGGTCGGCGATGCCGGCGGAGCGGGCCGCGACCTCGGTCGCCATGCGGATGGCTTGCTCGGCAGAGGCAATCTGCCAATCGTAGAGGTTCTTGACCCCCTGGGCCAGAGTGAGGACCGAGCCCGCGATGCTGCTCATGTCGGACAGGTAGCAGAGCCCGTCCTTCAGTACCACGTCCATGCCACCGCTGGTGTAGGAGCCGTCCTCGAGCCCACCGCAGGCGAGGCAGTCGGTAATGGGCACCACGTGCTCCCAGCCCTTGGCGCGCACGAGCGCCTTCATGGCCGGTGCCGATACGTGCTTGCCGTCGCAGATCAGCTCTGCGTAGGTGTCGTTGCTCACCATGGCGCAGCCAACGACACCCGGCTCGCGGTGGTGCAGGCCGCGCATGCCGTTGAATGTGTGCACGAAGCAGCTCGCTCCCGCATCGACCGCGGCGGAGGCCTCCTCGTAGGTTGCGTCGCTGTGCCCGATGCAGGACACGACACCACGCTCGACCAGTCCGGCCACGTATTCCTTGGAGCCATCGCGCTCGGGAGCCAGCGCGCTCTTGCGAATGATCCCGCCCGCAAGCTCCTGCCAGCGGTCGAACACCTCAAGCGACGGGTCAATCAGGTACGCGGGGTTCTGTGCGCCCACGTGCTTCTGGGTGAAGAACGGCCCCTCCAGATAGATGCCCTGGATGCGCGCGGCGGCACCCGTCTGCCCCTGCGCGGCCTCGGCAATCGAGGCGCAGGCCCGGCCGATGCGCTCCACGTCGTCGGTGAAAGTCGTCGGCAGCCACGAGGTGGTGCCGCGGCGGGCCAGCTCCAGACCAGCCTCACCGAGGCCATCGGGGTCGAGGTCCGTGGCCGCGTGGCCAAAGAAGCCGTGGATGTGCGTGTCGACGAAGCCAGGCGCGATCCAGCAGCCGCTCTCGTCGACCAGGTCCATGCCCTTGGGAATGTCGGGCGTCCACAGGCCGAAGCGGCCCTCGTAGACGGTCAGGTAGCCACCGTCGCAGACGCGACCCGGCAGGACGAAGTGATCAGCGCGGATGGCGTAGGTCGCGCGCGTGACATCGACGCCGCCCGCAGCGCTTGCGTTGCTTGCCATGGGCACCCCTCCTATGCCTGAAACGGGTGAATCGTGACGCCCTTGACCACGCGGTTTACCGTGCCCGTGGGCGACGGCGTGTCAGGCGTGTTGCCAACCTTGATGGAGGTGTTGAGTGAGACCGTCTGCGCAAGGAGCACGAACGGCAGCGCGAGGTAGGCCTCGGGGAGAAGTGCCCCGCCAAGCGTAATCGACTCCCCGCCGAACATGAGGTCGGCCTTCTGCTGGACGGCGACCACGTGCTGCGCGATGCCATCGGCCGCAATCTCGTCGAGGATGTCGACGTCGTACTGGCGCGTGTAGGGGTCGTTCGAGACGAAGACGAACACCAGCGTACGATCGTTCACAAATGACTTGGGTCCGTGGCGGTAGCCCATGGAGCTGTCATACGAGGTCGCGATCAGGCCATGCGTGAGCTCCAGAATCTTGAGCTGGGCCTCCTTGGTCAGCGCATTGAGCGAGCCAGAGCCCAGGTAGGTGATGCGGTCGAAGTCACTAGCGAGAAGGGCCTTGACCTCATCCTCGCGGGCGATGACGTCGCGGCCAAGTTCGGCCGCGGTCGAGACCCACGCGCCCTTCTCGTCGCGGGAGGAGGTGTCGAAGATGAGTGCGGCCAGGAGCTCCATGCAAGAGAACGAGCCGGTCATGGCGAAGCCCTGGTCATTGGCGCGCGGGATGAGGATGGTCAGCGCGTCGTCGCGGTCGGCGGACTCGACGGCCAGGCGCCCCTCGGGAGCGCAGGTGATGTTGAGGAAGCGGATGTCCTTGCACACCTGGCCGGCGCGCTCGACGGCGGCCAGCGACTCGGGGCTGTTGCCACTGCGGGCGAACGAGACCAAGAGCGTCGGGTCGTCGGCGCGCAGGTAGTCCTCGGGCGCGGCGACAATGTCGGTCGAAGCGAGCGAGAGGAACACGAACGCGTCGTTGTCACCCTTGCGACGAAGGTACGGGACGAGCGTGTTGCCCACGTACTCGGACGTGCCCGCCCCCGTGAAGACGACGCGGGTGCGACGGTCGCCGCCCAGCTTGCGGGCCGCCTCGACAAACTCGTCTATGACCTTGCGGTTCTTGTCGTAGATGCCGAGCGTGTCCTCCCAAAGGTCTGGCTGCTGCTTGATCTCGTGGGTAGTGATATGGGCACCCTGGGACTTAAGAGTCTCCTCGTCCGCCTCGAACATGTGCCAACTCCTTTCCTCAGCCAGACGCCGCGCGCCTAGCCTCTGTGATGCGAAACCTTGTATATGAACTGATCGGCGCGTGCGACGCTGTGCGTGTACTCGATGATCAGGTTCTTCTCGTCGTAAGTGGTCCTTACCAGCTTCAGGACGGGCGCACCCTCCTGGATCCCCAGGAGCTCGGCCTCCTCGCGCCTGGCAAGGCTCGCGCGAAACTCCTCGTCGGCCACCTTGATGACGTCGCGGTAGTCGTTCTCGATGATCTCGTAGAGGGGCCTCTCGTCCAGGTCCGCTCGGGTAAGCCCGACGAACTGGCTCACGGGCAGGTAGGTCCGCTCGAGCATCATGGGAATGTCGTCGGCTATGCGCAGGCGGCGAATCCGGTAGACACGCTCGCCCAGGCGAACGCCCAGGTGCTCGGCCACGTGCTTGGGAGCCTCGACAATCTCGAACTTCAGCGTCTCAGTGCGCGGGGTGCGTCCCATCTCGCGCATCTGGTCGGTGAAGCTGTAGGCGCCCAGCAGGTTGGTCGGCTCCTCGTGCGCTTCGGCCACGAAGGTGCCCTTGCCGTGCCTCCTGACAACGAGCCCCATGCTCTCCAGCTGGGCCAGCGCCAGGCGTACGGTCGTGCGCGAGAGACCATACCTCTCAGAAAGCTCGCGCTCCGAGGGAAGCAGGTCGCCAGCCAAGAGCTCGTTCTCGATCCTGTCCTTAAGCACGTCCACAAGCTGGTCATACAGTGGTTGCTTGCGTGAAGATTTAGCCATTGCAATCTCCTATCGCGACTGGTCTGGTGTCCCAAGTGGTTTGGTTATCGCTACCAGTACTATACCCATGGGGATCTGACGAGAAGCGACGGAAGTCGGGAGGCGTGCGGCATGCGGCACCGCACGCCTCCCCAGGGGGAATCATCTTAGGGCCCAGGCGCGGGCCCCGGATGCCACTAGCCCCAGATGCTGGGCCAGAGCCCGAAGGGACCAGCGCCCAGGATGCCCAGGACGAGCACCAGGGCAATGCCCTTCATGGGAGTGAAGTTCTTCTTGGAGAACAGGTAGTACAGGAGCATGACGATCGCCATTGGGACGAGCTTGGGGCAGATGCTGTCCAGGATGTTCGCGATGTCAATGGTGACCGGGGTCTCGGTGTACTCCATGTACGTGACCTCGCTCATGCCGTTGCCGAGGTCGGTCGCGCCCGCGGTGACGGGGTTGCCGTCGGCATCGGTGGTGGTGAGGTAGTTGCCATCAGCGTCGGTCATGCCCGAGAGCGTGACGCCCTCGTCGTTGGAGCTGATGATGTTGAAGCTGTCGACCTGGTCGTTGCTGACCGTGGCGGTGTGCGCCACGTAGGCCTGCGTCGTGCCGTTGGGGATGACGGCGTTGATCTGGGTGCCGCCCATCGTGACCGTGAGGCAGCCGACGATGAAGACGCCCATGATGGAGGCAGCGCGGGTGAAGGGCTTCATGACGCCCATCAGCGAGTCGATGGCCGAGGAGCCCATCTTGTACGCCCAGTTCATCAGGCCGAAGCGCAGGGCGAACTGGACCAGGTTGAAGATGAGCAGGAACAGGATCGGGCCGAACGCGTTGCCCTGGATGGCCATGTTCGAGCAGATGCCCGCGGTGATGGGCACGAGCGTCATCCAGAAGAGCGCGTCGCCGATGCCACCGAGCGGTCCCATGAGCGAAACGCGGACGGCGCGGATCGTGGGGATGTCCACCTTCTTCTGCTCCATGGACAGGATGATGCCCATGGCGAAGGTCACGAGGAACGGGTGGATGTTGAAGAACTCGAGGTTGTGCTCCATCGACGTGGACAGGTCGTCCTTGTCGGTGTGGATCTTCTCGAGGCCCGGGAGGATGGAGTAGAGCCAGCCGGCGGCCTGCATCCTCTCGTAGTTGAACGACGCCTGCAGGAAGCAGGAGCGCCATGCCATCTTGTTCAGCGTCTTCTGATCAAGGTCAGCAGCCGGCTCAAGGTTCTTGTACGAGGTCTTCTGCTCCTTAGATGCCATCTTCCTCACCTCCGTCAAACTCCGCAACCGCACCCTTCAGCTCCGTCTGCTGCTGGAAGTCCCAGTAAGCGATACCGAAGCCGATGAGGGCCAGGATGAGAAGTGCAGGCGTAGCGAGCACCTCGTTGGTGGAGACGATCAGAGCTAAGCCGAAGCCCAGGAAGTAGAAGCCCCACATGTCGCGGTTCATCATGAACTTGAGCAGGATGGCGAAGCCGACGAAGCGCATCATGCCACCGGCAGCGGAGAGGCCCGCGGACAGCCAGGTGGGGATTGCGTCGACGACGGACTGGCCCATGGTTGCGCCACCGATGAAGAACAGGGTGACGACGGCGCCGAAGACCAGGCCGAGAAGAGCCATGGCGAGGTAGTTGATGCGCTCGATGCCCTTGGGGTTGGCATCGGCGGCATACTGGTCGGCCTTGCCCATGAGGGGAGACATGAGCGTGAAGATCAGCGTAACGCCATACTGGCCAAGCAAGGAGAACGGGATTGCGGTCGCAACCGCGATGTTGGGCTCGAGCTTGAGGGAGATGGCAAGCACGCATGCCATGATGCCGCCAACGACCGCGTTGGGCGGCTGGGCACCTCCGATAGGCATGTTGCCAATGGTCATGAGCTGATAGGTACCACCCACGATAAGACCCGTCTTCAGGTCGCCGAGGATGAGACCGATTACCAGGCCCATAACGATGGGCTGGTACAGAGACTCCAAGAAGTTGAACTGGTCGATTGCCGCCACGAACGTGACGAGGAAGACCAGGGCCACCTGAATGACCGAATACTCCATCCTTGCTCCTCCTTTCCTTTCAGTTACAAATTTGCGCAAAGCTATCGCCAGCACCTCTCATCCCCATCTGAGACGTGCCATTGACCACAGATAAGTTTTCAAATGAATGAGACGAACGGGAGCCCTACTTGAAGAGCTTGCTCACGTCCTCCTCGGGAATGCTGGGGACGCGCTGGATCTGCAGCTCGACGCCGCACTCCTGAATCTCGCGGAAGGCCGCGACGTCCTCGTCGTCGACGGCGACGGAGGTTGCGACCTGGCGCTTGCCGTCGGACATATGCATGTTGCCGATGTTGAGCTTCTTGATGGGGACGCCGCCCTTGATCAGGCGAAGGGCGTCCTCGGGGCTCTCGACGATGATGAAGATGTGCTGACGCGGGGCCGCCTTGTGGATGACGTCAATGGTCTTCTGGATCGTGAAGTACCTAGTCGCGACGCCCTGGGGCGCAGCCATATTCATCAGGTTCTGGCGCATCTTGTTGCCGGCGACCTCGTCGTTGGCGACCAGCAGCAGGTTCGCGCCGATGGTGCTCGTCCACTGGGTCGCAACCTGACCGTGGATGAGGCGGTTGTCGATACGCGTAAGGAGGATGTTTGGTTCAGCCATGCTCTTCTCTCCGTTTCTTTCCGCGCAACGCGCGTCACTCAATAGGACCAACTCGGCTGAGCACACTCCGGGGACGGACGGTCGGATTCGACGGGCCAATCCACCAGTGGCGCTCAGGGGACGGCGCCTTGCCCGGGCGCCGCGACAAGGGGGATAAACGCGACGCCCGGGAAACGCCGGGAAAGGCTAGGACTCGATCGCCTGAATCGCGTAGCGCGACACCTCGATCACCTCGCCGGACTTGACCCGAACGTCACAGGTCTCGCGGCCGACTCTGACGAGTTCGCCAAACAGGCCGCCGGCGAACTGGACGCGCTGCCCCGACTCAAGAGTCTTGTGGAGCTTCTCGTAGTAGCTCTTCTGCTTGCGCGTCCTCATCGCGTTGAAGGCGAACAACACGACTCCCACGAGGGTCATCAGAACCAGAAGGACGATCGAAGAGGCCAGGACGGCCTCGCCCAGCGACGCACTCATTAGATACCGTCCTCTCCAGGCTCCTCGTCGGCTGCCGCGCCGGTCACAGACAGGTGAGCGACGCCGCTGCGGCCCGACTCCTGCGCCAGCGCGGCAAGCCCCTCGGCCGTCATGCTGTCATCGCGGCTCATCAGGCCTTCGAGAAGCATCGGAAGGTTAGTGCCAGCAACGACCTGCACCTGGGGAAGCTCTCCAGTGAGCATCATGGACTGGTTAAAGGGCGTACCGCCCACCAGGTCGCAAAAGACGACGCAGGAGCCGTCGCGATCGACCATGTCCCTTACGGCATCGGAGATCTTCTTCGCGTATTCGCCCGCACCCTCCTCATGGAACGGAACGGCACGGAACTCTTCCTGAGGACCGGCAATCATCTCGAGCGCGCTGGACAGGCCCAGCGCGAAGTCGCCGTGTCCCGTAACGATACAACCAACCATTGCGAACCCTTCCTCGGCCCGGGGACCGTACACCCAACCTGGGCCAGACACCCCAACCAACTGCATGTTCCTCTTCGTAAAGAAGAACAACTATCAATAACTAACTGGTTACAACCACGTGACATGACTGCACCATACAGCTCCTACAAACCATCGGTCAATGACAAATCGACAAACGACTCTCCAAATTTTTGAGCTTTTTGCCCACCATCCTAATACCAGCGTATCCGCAGGTAGATGGTATTGGCATTGAGATACCAGTTAAGCTCGTCGTGTCAAAGGACCAACAGTGGCGCGCCGTGGACAACATATGCGAGACGCCTTGCGGCACGCAGCATTTCTTGACAACTGGTATCAAAATCGTCTATTCACTGAAAGGCATAGGAAACAGTGTTTCGAGCTCGTCTCACGAGAGAGGACAGCCGAATGGTACTCACGATCACCCTCAACACCTCCATTGACAAGGCGTATTGCCTGACAGAGCCCATCGCAGATGGCACGGTGATGCGCGTGAAGGAGTGCATCAACGTTGCCGGCGGAAAGGGGCTCAACGCCTCGCGAGCCATTTCAACATGTGGCGAAGACGTGATTGCGACGGGCTTCTGCGGAGGAAACAACGGCCGGCTCCTCTGCGAACTTCTCGCCCAGGACGGCATCAGCGAGAGCTTCGTGCACGTAAAGAACGAGACGCGCTGCTGTGTGAACGTGCTCGATCCCGACGGTCGCTCGACCGAGTTCCTCGAGCCGGGACGCGAGGTGACCCCCGACGAGGTCGGCGCGTTCCTGAGGCGCATCGACGAGCTGTTGAAAGACGCCGACGTGGTGACCATCAACGGAAGCGTGCCCAAGGGGCTGCCGACCGACACCTACGCCACGCTGGTCGAACGCATCAAGCAGACGAGCGTCCCCGTCATCCTGGACACTTCCGGAGAGCTGCTGCGAGAGGGCATCAGGGCGTGTCCCACCATGGTCAAGCCGAACACCGACGAAATCGGCCAGCTCCTGGGCCGCTGCGTATCCTCGCTCGACGAGGTCGCACGCGCGGCATCCGACCTGCACGAGCAGGGCATCCAGAAGGTCGTCGTCTCACTGGGAGGAGACGGCGCGCTGATGGCCTGCGACGAGGGAGTGTTTCGCGGGATTGCCCCTGCCATCGAGGTGGTCAACCCCGTCGGCGCGGGAGACACCATGGTCGGAGCCTTTGCCGTCGGCATCGCGCGTGGCATGGCACCTGACGCGCAGCTTGCCTATGCCATGAGCTGCGCGAGCGCGAACTGCCTCTCCCCCTCCACCGGTCACTTCGACATGGGCGTTGCACGCGACCTCCTCTCGCGCACGACTGTGGAGAAAATCGCTTAGGCGGCGACTAGGCGTGCGCAAGTCATCGCGACCAGTGTACTTCGGGCAAGATTTACAGCTCGAGGGCCACTGTTTCGCAAATACAGCCGAGCGGTGTGGACGAAACACACCGCTCGGCGTCATCTGTGCAGGGCCCAACGGCATATCCTGCGACTTTGCGAAAGGGAGATCCTCGCGCGGCATGCCGATTGCCCCTTCGGTCACCCGAATCGCTTCAGATAAGCTCTTTGGTCGCCCAAATCGGCTCGCGGCAACTCTCTGGGCCCAGTTTTGCTGGGCAAACGTGGAGGGAAGTGCTTCTTGCGGGCGATTCGGGTGACCGCAGGGCTTCCGGCGGCCGATTCGGGTGACCGCCCACGTCGTTCGTCACCCTTTGTGCAACGGCACCCCTCCCGCGCGCTATGCCTCCGGAGACGCAATCACCAGGCGCGCGTCGCAATCGGCGGCCTCGGCGGCGAGCAATCCTTCGGGGTCACTGTCCGCTACGACCGTGTCGACGTCCTCAAGCGAGCCGAAACGCATAAGCCCCGACGCGCCGACCTTCGCGTAGTCCAGAAGCGCCACGGTGGTCTCGGCGCACGAGAGGAACGCCTGCTTGAGCTCGGCCATCGCTTGGTAGTTGGTCATGAAGCCGCGCCCGGGGACGAACGAGGTCGGGACGACGAAGGCCTTGTCGGGATGGAGCATCCTCAGGGCAGACAGGGCCATGGGACCGCAGGTATAGCGATGGCCCTTCCTCAACCTTCCGCCCAGCATGATGACGTTCATCGCCGGCATCGAGCGATCCACGAAGTCGGCGATAGTGAAGTCGTCCGTCACGACCGTGACGCCGCTCTTTCCGCCCAAGGCGCGCACGAACTCGAGGGCCGTCGTGCCGGAGTCGACCAGAATCGAGTCTCCGTCCGAAACCAGGGCCGATGCCGCAACGCCAATCGCCCGCTTCGCCCCGACGTTTACGTTCACGCGAGCGTCCTGGATGGAAACCGTGAGCGTCTTGGAGAGCGAGACCGCTCCGCCGTGCGTCCTGCGAAGCTTGCCGTCACGCTCGAGCGCGTCCAGGTCGGCGCGCGCCGTCACGCGCGAGACGCCAAACGTCTCGGCGATCTCCGACACCTGCACCGACGAGTTCTGCCGGAGCATCGACAGGATGGCGGCTCGCCTCTCCTCGACATAGAGCTTCTGGTGGGTTGCTTCCTGGGGCAGATCCATGACTTCCTCCCTCGAGCACCTGCGAGGATGCCCTCAAGACGCGCTACTTCAACGTCAATTGTGTAGCTCGTGTGTTTCTTTTCCTTTCGGCAAAAACAAGTATTCGACTTTCTTTTCTTTTGGGAACCAACCGAGGAATACCGTGTCTGAGCTTGCCGAACAGGAGCGTAACGCTAATCATTCCCTTTTTCTTTTCATTTTAGGCCTTTTCGCAAAATGAAAGGAAAACGTCAAAACGAAAACCCCAATAGAATAGCCGCAAACAACAACGACGCCGGGGGCAAAAACACCCGACGCACCGGCGAAAGGGGTCACGCTCATGCTGACAACCACAAAGGAAATGCTTCTCAAGGCACAGGACGGCCACTACGCGGTCGGCGCGTTCAACGTCGAGAACCTCGAGTTCGTCATGGCCGTCATCGCCGCGGCAGAAGAGAGGCACTCCCCCGTCATCATGCAAACCACTCCGGGAACCGTGAAGTACGCGTCGCTGGACTACTTCGCGGCAATGGCCCGCGTCGCCGCCCAGAGTGCCTCGGTCCCCGTCGCAATTCACCTTGACCACGGCGACGGCTTCGACCGCTGCATGCAGGCCATGCACGCAGGCTACACCTCCGTCATGATCGACGGCTCTCACGAGAAGTTCGAGGACAACATCGACCTGACCGCCTCGGTCACGAAGGTCGCCCTTCCCCTCGACATCCCCGTCGAGGCCGAGCTCGGCAAGGTCGGCGGCAAGGAGGACGACGGCCCGGCGGTCGAGGGCGAGAGCCCCTACACCGATCCCGACCAGGCCCAGCAGTTCGTCGAGACCACGCTGTGCTCCAGCCTCGCCGTCGGCGTCGGCACCGCGCACGGCGTCTACAAGGGAACGCCCCACATCGAGCAGCAGGTCCTGAAGGACATCCGCAGCCGCGTCGACGTTCCCCTGGTCCTCCACGGCACCTCCGGCGTGCCCGACGACCAGGTCGCAGAGGCAATCAAGAACGGCATCTGCAAGGTCAACTACGCCACCGAGCTGCGCCAGGCCTACACGCGCGGCTTCATGGGCTTCATGTCCAAGTACCCCGACACCTTCGATCCCAAGAAGGCTGCCAAGCCCGCGATGGAAGAGATCAAGCAGCTCGTCATGAGCCACATGGACAACCTCGGCTCCTCCTACAAGGCCTAGCGCCAAAAAAAGCGGCGCCGCCCGCCGGCAGCGCCGCCACAAAAGCCAATCCCCCCCTAGGCGGCCCGGAAGCGCACAACCGGGCCGCCCCCCTCTTTTTTCGGGCCCGCTTCCGCATCAGGCCCGCTTCCGCGCACGGGAAGAAGGGCCTCCATCTCGGGGCCCCAGCCCGCAACGAACCTCAGGCTGCCGGTGGCCCCAACCCGTCGCTGCCACCGGCCCGTCACCGACCCGGCAGGCGCTAGTACAGCTTCGCGCCCGCGGGAATCGCGTCGTCGACCATCAGCAGGCTCAGGCGCTCCTCGCCCGCGACCTCCCACACGGCCGAAAGCAGCATGCCGCACGAGTCGATGCCCATCATCTTGCGCGGCGGGATGTTCACGATCGCGACGACCGTCTTTCCAACAAGCTCATCGGGCTCGTAGTACATGTGGATACCCGAGAGGATCGTGCGCTCGGTGCCCGAACCGTCATCCAGCGTAAACCGGAGCAGCTTCTTGCTCTTCTTCACAGCGACGCAGTCCAGAACCTTGCAGACGCGCATGTCGGACTTCGAGAACGTGTCAAAGTCGATGTCATCCATCAGCGGCTCGATGGTCGGCGCGCCGGCAGCCCCAGCGCCAGCGCCCTCGGTACCAGTGACCTCAGCGCCAGCAACCTCAACCACGCCTTCCTCCGTCTGCACGTCTTTGACGTCCTCAAGCTCAGCCATTGCACTCCTCCTCACGGCCGCGCATCCGCGCGGCGACGGTCAATCCAGAAATCCCAAGGCAACGCGTCCGTCTGTTCGCGCGCCCAACCAGTCCATTCTATCGCACGGCCCTTGCGCCACCCATGCCCGCAAGCCGCCCGTTAGCGGATTCGGGGTCAGATTTGTTACCACTCGGTGCCGATTAACGAACGCCTGCGCCCACTTCGATTTACAAATCCGAGTCCGAGGAGCACCCTTGCGCTAACGACTTATTTTCACCTTGCAAATAAGTCTCATTTCCAGCTCCGTTCGTCTTGTACGTCACCGTACCAGCTCTTTTAGCCCCCAGGGGGCAACGCCGCTCGCCTTGGTCCCGGCAATCGGGCAGCACGGGCACACGGTTTCGTCACACGAGCTCAAGGGAGAAGGGCAGCATGGGCAGCTTCGGCATCACCAAGGTCGTCACCTCCAACCGCTCCCGGGTCATCCAGGCGGTGGTTGAGGGCAAGGCCCCTTCCCGCACGCAGATTGCCGACGCAACCGGACTCTCCGCATCCACCGTGACGCGCGTGGTGGCGCTCCTCATGACCGAAGGCGTCCTCGCCGAGGACGTGGGACGCGTCGCCACCGAGGGCCGCAGCCGCATTCCCATCAAGATCAACCCCTCGTACGGAAGCGTGCTCGCGCTCTCGGTCAACCGTGACGGCATCACCCTCGCCGAGTATGACATGAACCTCAAGAGCCTGGGCGGCCAGAGGCTCGACCATCCGTGGGCCGGCGCAGACGACCTGGTGGACCATGTCGCGCACACCGTCTCGCTCACCGACAGGCCCCGCCCCTTCCCCGCGCCCATACGCGGCATGGGCGTCGTCCTAGGGGACGACATTGCACTCGAGCTGAGCGTCACGCGGCAGGAGCAGCTGGTCGAAGCGCTCTCCGCGACGCTTGGCATCCCCGTGGTCCAGGCGACCGCGCAGGAATGCACCGAGCGCCACATCATCAGCGGGTCTCCCGAGGACGTCGGCGCCAACCACGCCCTCGTCAGCTGCGGCTCGCACGTGCTCGTCAGCATCACGCAGAACGGCTCCATGCTCCCCATGCGAAACGGCAGCTTCGCCAGCTTCGACCTCGGGCAGGGCGGCCTTGGCACCGGCGAGCTCGAGGCGCAGGCCGTCGAGCGACTGGCGGAGCTCACCCGCACCATCCCGCGGCTCTTCTCCATCAATACGGTGTTCCTCAGGTTCGCCAACCCCAAGCACGACGCGTACGACAGCGGGTCCGCCATCCGGAACATGATGCGCATCGAGGAGCAGCTGGGTCCCAAGGTCCCGCCGTTCGTGCTGCTCAACACGCACTCGAGCGACCTTCGGCGCGCAATCGGCCGCGAGGCCCGCGTCGCCGCGCTGTGCACCTAGCGCCTTTGGCAGCTCCGCCCGCCCGCGGGCGCGAGATAGCACCAGCAAGCATCGGACGGAAGGGAGAACGAATGATTGCACTGGTACGATGCGACGATCGCCTGATCCATGGCCAGACGATGACCGTCGTCGTGAAGTTGAACCACATCGAAAGAATCATCGTGGTCGACAACCTCACCGCCACCAACCCCGTACTCAAGAAGGTATTCGAGACGGCGGTCCCGGCCTCGATGAAGGCTGGCGCCTACACCGTCAGCGAGGCCGTCCCCCTAATCGAGGCAGCGCTCGCCAACGACGAACGCACGCTCGTGCTCATGAAGACGCCCGAGGTCTATCGCGATCTTCTGGAGAAGGTCGCAGACATGCCGCTCGAGCTCAACGTCGGGCCCATGAGCAAACGCAAGGACACAACCGAGGTCCACGCCGCGGCGCACCTCACGGCATCTGAGGCCCAGGCGGTCAAGGAGGCCGTCGCCAAGGGCGCCCACGTCTACTTCCAGCAGATCCCATCGCAGCCAAAGGTCGAGTGGGCCGACGTGGCGGACAGGTTCTAGGCCAAGGCGGCGCGGCTTAGGCCACGCCAACCAAAGTCGCACGCAAGGCAGCAAGGAACATCGTTCGAAAGGAGCATTGCCATGACATTCCTTCAGGCATTCCTTCTCGCACTGTTCGGGTGGATGGGCTCCATCTACTCGCCGGTGCTCATCGGCGGACTCGCCGGTTGGTACACCATCGGACGCCCCCTGGTATCCGGTCTGATCATCGGCCTCATCCTGGGTGACGTCCAGACGGGCATCATCATGGGCGCGGCCATCCAGATGCTCTACATCGGTCTGGTCACCCCCGGTGGCACCATGCCCGCCGACGTCAACTTCGCCGCGTGGATCGGCATCCCGCTGGCCATGGTCGCCGGTGCGGGCAAGGAGTACGCACTCGCGCTGGCCGTGCCCCTCTCCACGCTTGGCGTTCTGGCGGTTTACGGACTCTGCGCAATCAACCTGTTCTTCGTCCACAAGCAGGATGCGCTGGTCGAGGCCGGCAAGCTCGACGCCGCGGCCATGGTTCCCGTCTGGGGCCAGATCACCAACTTCGTCCTGCGCTTCGTCCCCATTCTACTGATCAACTACTTCGGCGCAGACCTCATCACCACGCTGGTCAACGCCATGCCCACCCAGGTGACCGACATCCTTCAGATCTTCGCCAACATGCTCCCGCTCGTCGGCTTCATGCTGCTCATGCGCATGATCTGCAAGAAGGACATTGAGCTCATCCTGTTCTGCGCCGGCTTCGCGCTGACCGCGGTCCTCAACCTCAGCATGGTCCCCATCGTGGTCTTCGCCCTCGTCGTCGCATACCTTGACTACCGCGGAAGCGGTTCCGCGGCCGAGACCCAGAAGGCTGGTGAGTAACAATGGCAGAAGAGAAGACCGAGGCAACCGAGCTCACGGGCGGCGCCACCAAGCTCAGCAAGAAGGCCACCCGTCGTGCGTACTGGGACTGGATGTTCTGGAACCTCTCGATGCAGAACTTCGAGAGGATGCAGGGCCCTGCCATCATTAAGATGCTCGGCGACATTCGCGAGGACCTCTACCCCGGCGACAAGGAGTCGCAGCAGGAGATGCTCGAGCGCCACGAGGTGTTCTTCAACACCGAGCCCTACCTGGGGTCGATCGTCCCCGGAATCGTGCTCGGCATGGAGGCATCCAAGGCCGAGGGCAACGACGACGTCACGCCCGAGTTCATCAACGCGATCAAGACGGCCCTCATGGGGCCCTTCGCCGGCATCGGCGACTCGCTCCTGCCGGGCACCCTCATCCCCATCCTGCTCTCCATCGCCCTGGGCCTGTGCCCCAACGGCGAGCTTACGGGCCCGCTCTTCTACGTGGTCGCCTTCCTCGCGATTATGCTCCCGCTCACGTGGTTCCTCTTCAGCTACGGCGTGAAGGCGGGCGCCAACGCGGCAGAGCTCGTTCTCTCCGGCGGCGTGAAGGACAAGGTCACCCGCGCGGCCGAGGTCGTTGGCCTCATCGTCGTGGGCGCCATCGTCGCGGCCTACACCAAGTTCAACATCGGCCTGGTCTACACCAGCGGCGACCTCTCGATCAGCATCGCGGACATCCTCGACTCCATCTTCCCCGCGCTGCCCGTGCTGATCCTCTCGTTCGTCACCTACTGGCTCATGGTCAAGAAGAACTGGGGTGCCGGCAAGACGATGCTCCTCTTCCTCGCGATCTCGATCATCGGCTACTTCACGACCATCCTGGCCGTCTAGCCTGACACCCAGCCGCAAGGAGCGGCGACCGCGTTCGAATCCCGACGGTTTCGAATCACGACGGGGCGGGCCACCTTCGGCTCGCCCCGCCTATCATGCGCATCGGTGCCACAGCTCCCCAGGACCGCGCGAATGCAAAGAAGCGCAGGGCACGCGTCCCGAATACGGGCGACGATGCGACGGCATCACGAATCAGAAGGAAAGCATCAGGCAGGGGACGCGGCAGCGCCGCTCGCCCAAGGAAGGAAGAGAACCATGGAGGTTGCACCTCTCGTCCAGAGCCTCAAGGGTAGGCTCATCGTAAGCGTCCAGGCGTATCCCGGCGAGCCCCTGCGCCACCCGGAGACCATGGCGCAGATGGCCCAGGCCTGCGAGGAGGGCGGTGCCGCCGCCATCCGCTGCCAGGGCCTCGCCGACATCGCCGCCATCAAGGGACGGGTCGAGGTGCCCGTCATCGGACTGTGGAAGGAGGGGCACGAGGGCGTCTACATCACCCCCACCCTGCGCCACGCCGTGGCCTGCGTGAACGCCGGCGCCGACGTCGTCGCCATCGACGCGACCGACCGGCCCCGCCCCGACGGCCGCACGTTCGAGCAGACGGTACGCGACCTGCGCGCCCAGTGCGAGACCCTCGTCATGGCAGACTGCATGACCATGGAGGACATCCGCCGCGCCGTCACCTGCGGCTGCGACCTGGTCTCGACCACGCTGAGCCACAACAAGCCCGCGATTCAGACCACCATGGACGAGGGCCCCGACATCGCCCTCCTGCACCAGGCGACGCTGGAGTTCCCGGATCTGCCCATCATCTGCGAGGGACACGTGCACACGCCCGCCGACGGTGCCGCGGCCATCGACGCGGGCGCCTGGGCGGTCGTCGTTGGCACGGGCATCACGCACCCCACCAGCCTCACCAAGTGGTTCCGCGCCGCAATCGAGGGATAGCACCTGGCAACCTGGCACCGGCAGCCCCCTGGCACCGGTGCCGTTTTCTCTTGCTAGGCGACGCATCTTGCGCCCTGGTGTCCGTGCGCTAGCGGCAGGGGCAGTCGCGCAGGTGGTCGTTCACCAGGCCCACGGCCTGCATGAACGAATAGGTGATGGTCGGCCCCACGAAGACCATCCCACGATGCCTAAGGTCCGCGCTCAGTCGACGCGACTCGTCCGACTTTGTGGGAATCTGGTCGACGGACGCCCAGTGCCCGTCGATGGGGCTCCCGCCCACGAAGTCCCACAGGTACGCGTCAAAGCTGCCAAGTTCGCGCTGGATCCGGAGAACGGCTCGGGCGTTTCTCCGCACGCCGAAAACCTTCGCACGGTTGCGCACGATGCCGGGGTTTTCCAGGAGGCCCTCCAGCGCGACGTCGCCGAGCGCCGCGCACGCGGCGACGTCGAAGTTGCAGAAGGCATCCAGGTACGTCCGGCGCTTGCGCATGATGGTCTTCCACGAGAGGCCGGTGCTCGCGCCCTCGAGGCAGAGCATCTCGAACTGGAATCGGTCGTCGTGGCTGGGCTTGCACCACTCGTGGTCGTGGTAGTCCTCCAGCAGCGGGTCGCCCTCGAACCACGCCCGGCAGGCGGTCGCGCCGGACTTGCCTGCGCCGGCCTTGCTCGCGCCGGCCTCTGCCCACTCGGCCATTCGCACCACGCCCTCCTCCGCCGCCTTGCGGCACCTGGACGCCACGCCCGGCCGCCGCCGACCCAACGCTTGCATTGTAAGCCACCCGTCACAGGCCAAGGAGCGGGCTGACGGACGTAGAATGGCCACAGCGACAGGCGCTTGCGATGGCCTAGCGCTGGTCACGCGCCGGGGTCCCCGCGGCCCAGGAGCGTCTGTCGCAACGCGAGCTGCCCTACGATGGCGCAAGGCCCATGCTCGTGGTGGACATCGAGGGCCACGAGGCCGTTGCCGAGCTCGTCGCGGCAATGCTTCCAGAACTAGCCCGGAAATAGCGCCTGAAGCCGTCCACAACGATCGCTGAATCGAAGGAACCAGCTTCGGAGGCAACTGGGAGATTCACCGGCTAGATTGTGAACTTCGCAGATGGCTTTGGTAAGTCATCGTCCCGATTGAAATCAAGCTGCGCGCGCAATTCGCTTGCCAGTTAGGACATCGTTGCGATGCGACTCAACCCAAAGATGCTCAAACGTGATAAACGGTTTGCGAGCAGCAAGAGACGCAAAGCCCGCCCTAGATCCACCACTCGGGCGTGAGCCCTCCCATGGTCACGACCCTCTGCGCGGAGTAGTCCAGCATTAATCTCTCTGGGCCTCTGGGCTGCCCTGGCCGCCTCGTAGAGCTCTTTCCAGATTGGTTCCACTGCAACTCCCGCAATCGTTGGGGTCATCAATAGCACCTCATTCTACGGGAGAAGTGCTTGGCGTTCGCGGGCCGAAAGGGCATGCTTAACGCTCGTTTCTCAGACGAGCGCGCCGGCCCAGAGCAAATCTCCAGATCGGCGCGCATGCAATCACGCTACGACGCGGACTCGAAGTCCTCGATCAGGTGCACGAGGGGCAAATACTCCCTCTCGTAACGCGCAAGCAGCGACGCAACGGCAACAGAGGCCCCCTCCAGGGCGAATGCGCGCGCCGGCGTCCCGACAACGGAAGACCCCCTGCGCACAGAGGGGCTCGCCGCGCTGATCGCGTGCGCACTTCTGGCCCTGTCGGCAGGACTGGTCGAAAGGCGACCCAGGCCCTGAGGAAGAGCGACGGCCAGCCCGCGTTTGGTTGGCACCGCCAATCCGATTCGGCCTCATGGGCGATTCTTCCCCTGGGTACACTAAACTCAACGATTCGCAAGCGTTCGGGAGGGGTGGAACCGATGCGGAAAACCCTGGCAACCATTCTGTCGTGCTGCACGCTCGCGCTAACGCTGGGCCTTGTCGCCTGCAGCGGGGACAGCCCTTCGTCTTCGGGAACCGAAGCGTTCGGCAGCGCCGAATCAGACCCCAACAGCCCCAGCTCCGACAAAGCCGCAAAGGCCGAGTACGACCGCGCCGGTGCCCTGTACGAGCAAGGCAAGTACTACAGCGCGAAAGAGGCCTACGAGAAGAGCGAATACGGCGACTGGGAGCAGCGCGCCGCCGAGTGCGCGCAGCCCATGCCGGAGACCGGCGAGCTCTTCCACGACCCGAACATGACCAGCAACAACATGATCCTCAATTTCATCGTCAACGACGACGGCGCCGGCACGGGAACCTACATCTCGGTGTACACGAAGGACAACACGCTCGTCGAAACCGTGTTCATCAAGGGCGGAGGCTCTGTGGAGACGCGGCTGCCGGGCGGCGAGTACTACGTGAAAGACTCAACCGGAACCGAGTGGTACGGCGAGGACGAGCAGTTCGGACCCGACGGGCATTACGAGTCCATGGTGTTCAACTCGGTCGAGGGCGACCCCTGCCTCGTCGTGCTTGAAGAGGGCTACCAATGGGACATCACCATCAACGACGCCGACAGCTCGGGACGAAGCGTCGAGTCACAAGAAGAGAGCTGGGGCAACCGCTAGCTTGCGGCCACCCAGAAGCACGCGTCAAAATCTGAAATGCGTCGAATCTGAAATTGTCCATGGCCCCACCAACGCTCTGTTTTGGTGGGGTCACATTTCTGGCATCTGCTTTGGCGTCCAGCTTGGTGTCCTAAACGAAAACAGGCCACCGCGTACACGATGACCTGAGAATTCATGGTGGGCGTTAGAAGATTTGAACTTCTGACCTCTTCCGTGTCAGGGAAGCGCTCTCCCCCTGAGCTAAACGCCCGAACTTGTCTCGCTGGGGTGGGGTGCCTCAGCGCGGTAGCTACTATACGGTAACTAAGAACCAAACGCAACCGACAATTTCGATTCCTTCACAATTAGTTCGAGAAATCGTGAAATCGCAGGTAGACGAGATGTGCTACCAATCGCGCTACTCGAACATCGCCGCGACGACCAGTCCCCACACATACATGATCGCGATCACGTTGAGGACAACCGAGAAGACGTAGCACATGATGGGGGCGATGGCGTCGTGCTTGACGTCAACCTCCTCATGCTTGACGAACTTGCGGTACGGGATGCGTGCCGCAAGGTAGATCGAGACGCCCGCAAGCACGGCCGCCGCGAGGAACACGAAGATGGCCGGGCTCGTGAGCGTGGTGAGGGCAACCATGTACAGAAGGTAGAAGCACCCGAACAGAAGCATGATCGGCATGATGATGAGAATGCTGAGGGCAGCCATGTGTATCTCTCCCTTAGGTGGCGCGGGGCGGACGGACGCGACCACGCGGACACGCTACGGCGCGCAACACGGGCACGGCCCTCCCCTTGCGGTCTCGGACTGTGCCATTGTATGCGGAAACGGCGGACGGGACGCTGCGGACCCCACTTGGTAACGCGACGAGCGTGTGAGGAGCGCTAGTCGCAAGGGCGTTGGATGATGCCGCCGCCCATGCAGCGAAGTCCGTCGTAGATGACCGCGCTCTGGCCAGGCGCGACCGTGCGCAGGGGCTCTGCGAAGTCGATGCGGGCCGCAAGGCCGGCCTGCTGGCAGGAGGCTGCAGAGGCCTCCGCACAGGGGGCTTGCGAGTGCTCCGCAGACGGCGTCAGCGTCACGTGGGCGCGACGTAGCTCGCCGGTATGGCGCGTGCGCACGAGGTAGTCGCCCTCGGGCAGGTCCTCGGCGACCAGGTGGACGTCGGCAAGCTCCATGGAGGAGGTCCAGAGCGCAGGACAGTCACGGTTTGCGGTCACGTAGACTATGTTCTTCTCTACGTCCGTCCTGACGACGTAGCGGGCGGGCCCGCCGCCCAGGTTGAGGCCCTTGCGCTGACCCACGGTGAACAAGAAGGCTCCGTCGTGGCGGCCGAGGACGGCGCCCGTCTCCCAGTCGACGATGTCACCCGCCCGGCGCTCGAGGGTGTCGAGCAGGAAGGTGCGGATGCCGACCTCGCCCACGAAGCAGATGCCGTCGCTGTCGGGCTTGCGCTCGACGCCCAGGCCGCGCTCGGCACACATGGCGCGAACCTCGGCCTTGCTGGCGATGCCGCCCACCGGGAAGAGCGTGCGCGCGAAGATGTCGCGGGGAACACGCCAGAGGAAGTAGGTCTGGTCCTTGTGCTCGTCGGCGGCACGCATGAGGCGCGTGGTGGCGCCGGCGGAGTCGGCGGGATCGGCCACGGCGCGGGCGTAGTGGCCCGTCGCGACATAGTCCGCCCCCTCGGCGAAGGCGCGGTCCGCGAAGGTGCCGAACTTGACCGTCTGGTTGCACATGACGTCGGGGTTGGGCGTGAGGCCGTGGGCATAGGAGTCGACGAGGTAGTCGACGACGGTCTGCTTGTACTCTCGCTCGCAGTCCCACACCTCGAGGTCGAGCCCCAGCGTGACGCAGACGCGCTCCGCATCGGCGAGGTCCTCGGCCCAAGTGCACTTGAAGCCGGGCAGGTCGCGCGACCAGTTGCGCATGTAGACGGCCTTAACGTCGTAGCCCTGCTCGAGCAGGAGCGCGGCGGAGAGCGACGAGTCGACGCCGCCGCTCATGCCGAGATAGACCCTCTTGCCCACGCTAGATCACGTCCTTCCTGCCCGTTGCGGGGTCGATGCCGAGGCGGCCCGCCTCCTGGCGCACGGCGTCGCAGATGGCCCGTGCAGCGTAGTCGACGTCCTCGGCCGTGGTGGGGCGTCCCAGCGTGATGCGCAGCGAGCCCGCGGCGACATCGTCTGGCACGCCGACGGCGCGCAGCACGTGCGAGACGCGCATCTTGCTGGCGGCGCAGGCCGATCCCGTGCCCACGCAGACGCCGACGCGCTCGAGCAGGATGACCAGGCGTCGCGCCTCGAGGCCGGGAAACGACACGTGCATGAGGCCCGGCAGGCGACTCTTGCCGGAGCGGGGCCCCGACACCCACGCCCACGGGAACGCGGCCATGATGCGGCCCTGGAGGCCGTCACGAAGCATAGCCAGGCGGCGCGACTCCTGCGGGCGCAGCTCCTCCGCGAGCTCGAGCGCGCGGGCGAACGCGACCACGCCGGCCACGTTCTCGGTTCCGGAGCGCACGCCGCGCTCCTGTCCGCCACCCAGGGTGAGCGGGCGCAACTCGACGCCATCTGCCGCCCAGAGAAGACCAACCTGTTTGGGGCCGTAGACCTTGGCCGCGGAGAGCGTCACGAGGTCGGCCCCGAGAGTCGACACGTTGACCGACACGTTGCCGGCCGCCTGGGAGGCGTCGGTGTGCAGAAGGAGGGGGCACTTCTGGCCCGCCTCAAGCCTGCGCATGCGCTCGGAGCGCACCACCTGGGCGATCCTGCGGATGGGCTGGACGCAGCCAATCTCTCCGTTGGCGAGGCTGATGGAGACAAGCTGGGTCTGGGGCGTAAGCGCACGCGCAACCTCGGCCGGGTCCACGAGACCCTCTGGGGAGACGGGCACGAAGGCGTGCTCGCGGGCCTCGGCCACGCGCAGGGTGCTCTCATGCTCCGTCGCGACGGTGAGGACAGGGCCGTCCACGGCGGCAAAGGCCAGGTTGTTGGCCTCGGTTGCGCCAGCCGTGAGTGTCACGTTGTCGGGCCGCGCGCCGATGACGTGGGCGAGGCGGGCACGGGCGTCCTCGAAGTCGGCCTTGGCCGCGCGGGCCAGGGCGTAGGGCGCGCTGGGGTTGCAGAAGCGCTCACTCAGGTACGGGAGCATGGCCTCGAGCGCCTCGGGGGCCATGGGCGTGGCCGCGGCGTAGTCGAGGTAGCAGGTGTGCGGGGCGGGGCGTCCGGGCGCGGCAGCGGGTGCCGTGGGCGATGCGTCTGTGGCGTCGTATGGCATGTTCTTCTCCCCTGGGCCGTGCCTACGCGAAAAGAGCACCCGCTTTCGCAGGTGCTCCCGAGTTTACTGGAGGCGAGACCCGGATTCGAACCGGGGATAAAGGCTTTGCAGGCCTCTGCCTTACCACTTGGCCATCTCGCCGAATATGAAAAGAGCCGAGTGAATCGGCTCCAGATAAATCATGGAGCGGGCTACGGGGTTCGAACCCGCGACCTCCACCTTGGCAAGGTGGCGCGCTACCAACTGCGCCAAGCCCGCGACGCAGGAGATAATATACGTGAGGGTGCGTGCGGATGCAAGCATTAATTTGAAAAAAGTTGGCGCGGGGCCGCGCGACGGGTCGCACTGGGCTGGCCAGCGGCTTCAAGATGATTGCAGTGGCCAGCTAATGGCGAGGTAGATACGGTATTTTTGGCGAGCTTGGGGCGAGACGGCGCATCTGGCAGGCAGGTGCAGGCGACGTGGAGGGCGGTCGCAGGCTACTGCGCGCTTCGCACGAGCTTCACGAGGCGCACGCGCGTGCCCTTGCCCGTGCCCCTGCGCGAGATGGTGACCGAGTCGGCCAGCAGGCACATGAGCCTGATGCCGCGGCCGCGCTCGTCGGCGGCTCCGGCATGCGGGATGTCTGAGACACTGCGGACCTCGAAGCCGTCGCCGACGTCGGTCACGTCGATCACCACGCGGTCGGGATAGCTGGCGATGGTGACCAGCGCGCCCTCCCCGGAGGTGTGGTCGACCGCGTTGCCCATGGCCTCCCCCACCGCAAGGGTGATGTCGAACATCTGGTCAGGCGAGAACGGCATGCGACCCACCAGCTGCTCGACACGCGCACGGGTCTGCGACAGGTGGCGGGCGTCCACGCTGAGGGTGGTGCGCCAGTTGGGCACCACCGTGGGGTCGAGGTCTGCCACCTCGCGGTGCGCCCCCGCCCCCGTGACGGGCGCGAAGTCGACCACGCGCGCGATCCTGAGGGAGCGCAGAACACGGTCGCTCACGTTGACGAGAGAGACTAGACCGCCCGCCTCGCGCATGCGACGAATCTCCCTGAACAGGAGGGCCATGCCCGCCGAGTCGAGGTAGGAGCATCCGCTCATGTTGAGCACGATACGCCGACAGCCGTCGTCAATCAGGCCGTCTATCACCTTGCGTGAGCGTTGTACGGTGGTGACGTCCAGGTCGCAGTCGATGGGCACCTGGGCTATGTAGGCTCTTCTCTCCATACCTTGCTTGTTCCCACAAATCTCTGGCACTAAGCACTCTGGCCGGAGCCGGGCTGGCTGACGGCAGGCTGCGACGAGTCGAGCTGGCTGGAGTCGGACTGGGTCGCGGCGGGCTGCGGCGAGTCGGGCAGGCCGTCGAAGCGCAGCGCTACCATGGCCACGTCGTCCTCGAGGTGGCGGTCCGTGAACACGTCGAGATCGCCCAACAGGCGGTCGAGCACGCCCTCGAAGCCCAGCGCCCACTCGCGCACGACCGCGTCGCGCAGGCCGTCCTCCCCGAAGAAGGAGCCGTCGATGGCGCGGGCCTCGGTGGTGCCGTCGGTATAGAGCAGCAACATGTCGCCCGTGTCGAAGCGGGCGATGCCGTCGTGATAGCCCATGTCGTGGAAGGCGCCCACGACGCCGGACTGGACGTTGAGAGCCTCGACCTCGGCTGTCTTCGCGCGAACCATCATTGCGGGGGGATGACCCGCCGAGCAGTAGGTGATGCGGCTGGTCACAAGGTCAATCATGCCGACGAAGAGCGTGGCGAAGGTCTCGAGGCGCGAAAACCCGAGCAGAAACTCGTTGAGCAGTCGCACCATGCGCGAGGGCGGAAGCCCCTGCCACGAGTAGGCGCCCAGCGCGGTCTTGACTGCCGCCGAGACCGACGCGGCCTCGACGCCCTTGCCGCTGACGTCGCCCATGATCACGCACGCCCGGTTGTCGGGCAGGCGAATCAGGTCGTAGAAGTCGCCGCCGATGACAGCCGCCTGGGTGGCGGACGAGTAGATTCCCGACGCGCTTATGCCCACCACGTCCTGCAGCTCGTTCTTCATTCCGGTCTGGAGCGCCTGGGCGATGTGCTTCTGCTGGCGACGCACCTCACCGCCCTGGGCCAGGCCCTTGACGCCCTCGGCCACGCGGCCCACGAAGGCGAGCTCGAGCTCGTCGAGCGGCTCGTCGTCCGCGTCGCGCAAAAGCAGGAACACGCGACGGATCCCCTCGATACGACCGAGGTCAACCACCACGCCCACGCAGGGGCCACCTTCGCGGCCCAGCTCGCAGGACAGCTCCGAGCCCTCGTCGATGGTCACGACGCTCGCGTCAGAGTGCCCCTTGGCAGAAAGGTGCGAGGAGAGGTCCAGCTCGCAGAGAGCTCCCGTGGGCAGGGTCACCTGAGCCATGAGCGAGCCGTCGGTTGCAAGCTCGGCTGGGACGAAGGCGGCACCGACGGTGGCGGCCGCGTCGTCGAGCGCGAGGGCCATGCCCTCCTCGTCCACGTCGCCCTGGCTCATGAGCATCTCGCGGATGCGAGACGAGGCCTCCTGCAGGCTCTGCTCGCGCTGCTCGCGCATGGCCGAGAACGCGCCCACGAGCTGGACGGACAGGTATTGTGCGACGGCGTCGAGCAGCTCGGCGTCCTCGCGACGCGTCGGATGCATGCGACCCCAGCCGACCTCGATCATCGCTATCACGTGGCTGCCGAACCAGACCGGTACCGCGATAAAGCTCGCGAACGGCGGCATGTGCTCGACGCGGACCTGGTAGGTCTCGCCCGTCTCCTCGTCCATCACCTCGCGGTGGGTGAGACGGCCCTGGCGCAGCGCCTCCGGGTCGGGCGAGAGGGCGCGCAGCCTGAGCGCGTGGCCCTGCTGCGTGGTCAGCTTGTCGATCGTGCGGTCGAACGACATGAAGCGCGCGAGGTGGGGGCAGTCGAGCCCCGTGCTGGTGCCACGCAGATGATATCCGTCCGACCCCGCGACGTAGAAGATGGTACCCGTAGCCTCCATCGTGCTCGCAATCTCGTCGAGCACGCGCGAGAAGAGCGTCATTACGTCCTCTGAGTCCAGCGTGGCGAGCACGATGCTGAGCGTGCCGGAGAGCCTGCGGTTGGAGCGGGAGAGCTCCTCGACGAGACGCTCGTGCTCGCGGTCGCTCGCAAGCTCCTCGCTGTGCTCTCGGGCAACCAGTACATAGCGCACGGTGGTTGCGGAGGGGCCCTGAACAGCCGCATCGCGGAGGGCGGAGCCGAAGAGGTCCGGCGTCGCGGCGCTGATGCGCTCGCACCTAAGGTTCACCTGGAACGAGGCGCCATCCGAGCGCCGGGCGAAGGCGGAGCAGGACTGCCCGTCAAGCGAAAAGGGAAGCTCCCCTAGGTCGAAGGCGAGCGTGGGCACGGGACCCGCGCCCTTCTCGCCCTCTGGGGAGGGCGCAGGCGCGACCACGTCCGGAGCCTCGACGGGCCTTCCGTCACACCCGAGGAACAGCTGACGCACGCTCAGGCCCATCAGAGAGGCGCGAGAGAGCCCCCAGACCCCTTGGGCCGCTTCATTGGCCAGCAGCACCCTGCCGGAGCCGTCAAAGGCGATTACAGCCTCGCTCATGAGCGACAGGACGGCAGCCAGAGCGTCATCGGTCATTGGCTTGGTCTTAGTGAGCCGGCCGGCAGCTGACTGGTCGCCAGCCTCTGACTGCCGGGTGCTTGGCTGAAGGATTCTAGATTGTTGGGGGCTTGCGTCTGGCATGTGGGTCTCCTGGTCGCGTTCTGCACACTAGGATACCCACTGCGGAACGTAGGTTACTCGTGGATGCCAAGCTCCTCCGCGCTCATGCCGAGGAAGCCAATCTCTGCGAGCTTCACCTCGACCGGCTCGCTCGAGACGTTGATGATGTCGACCACACGGCCGCCTATCGTGCAGCAGTAGGCGTAGCCGATGTTAAGGTCGGCGGAGACCAGGCGGGCAAGGATGGTCGAGAGGCCACCGGGGACGTCGGGAACCGCGATGGCGAGAACCTCAGTGACGGCGGCCTGGATGCCCGCCTCCTGAAGCGACTTGCATGCGCGGACGGGGTAGTCACAGGTGAAGCGCACTGCGCTGAAGTCGCTTGAGTCAGCCACCATAAGGCCGAGAATCTGAATCCCTGCATCGCCTAAGACCTTGCTCATCTGCATGAGCACGCCGGGCTTGTTTGGCAGAAACGCCGTGACCTGCTTGATCATTCTGAACCCCTTCCCCGCTTGCCATCGGTGGCCACCGACAGCCGATCTGGCGGTGGCGCTGTAAGACCGATGCTACGGACGAAGGCTTTCAGACTCGTTGCGCGAGCGTTGCTCGGGGATTGGTCCTTGGTTAGGAAGCGCTTTCCGGAGAGGTCCGCGAAAGTTGCTCAAATAAAAAAGGGACCCTTTCGGGTCCCTTGAAAGATCGTGGTGTCGGAGGCGGGACTTGAACCCGCACGACCTTTTAGTCAGTCACTAGCACCTCAAGCTAGCGCGTCTGCCAATTCCGCCACTCCGACATGGGGTTGGTGCGAGAGCTATAGTAGCACGGTGTTCTGGAATGGCCAACGACAATTTGAGATTTTTTCTCTCGCACCGTCTCTAGGTAGGAATGAGATAAGCCAATTAGGCGATTACAGGCCATTTACCTGCACTGACACAAGTTGTGAAGACACATTCATAACTCAAACGAATGTGGGAGCCTTCTTCCTGTCGGACGGCGGCACAGGAGGGCCGCAGGCGCACGCAAGGTCGGATCTCCTGTGCGTGACAGACCGGAGATCCCCCGAATTAGGTTGCTGCCGCCGCCTGGTCGCCCGGATTCGCCGGCAGAAGCTCATTGGCCACCGTAATCGGACAGTGAGGGCCTTGAGTGGCGAGTGGGGCTCCGGAGACCTGAAGAAACATGTCAACCATCCGTGGGAAGAGCTTGCGCCGAGCGATTTTGGCGACCGCGGGCAAGAGCCAATAGAAAAAGCCCCACCCTCTCGTGGAGGATGGGGCAAGATGGCATGTGCGGCCCGTTGCTGGCCCAGGTGCCCGGAAGTCCTGCTTAGAGCTCGACCGAGGCGCCCTTGATCGGGTTCGGCGCGGCGAAGTGGCACGCGCAGAAGTGTCCGGGCTTGACCTCACGCAGCTCAGGCATCTCGCCAGAGGCGCAGACGTCCTGGGCGATGGGGCAGCGCGTGTGGAACGGGCAGCCCGCAGGCGGCTCGATGGGCGAAGGGGGATCGCCCTTCAGGATGATGCGCTTGCGGGAGCGCTGCACGTCCGGGTCGGGCACGGGCACGGCAGAGAGCAGTGCCTGCGTGTACGGGTGGTACGGCTCGTCGTAGAGCGTCTTCCAGTCGGAGTTCTCCATCATGTGGCCGAGATACATGACGGCCACGCGATCGGAGATGTGCTGGACGACCGAGAGGTCGTGGGCGATGAACAGGTATGCGGTGCCGTACTCCTTCTGGAGGTCGCTCAGGAGGTTGAGGACCTGTGCCTGAATGGAGACGTCGAGTGCGGAGACCGGCTCGTCGCAGATGATCAGCTTAGGCTTGAGAGCGAAGGCGCGCGCAATGCCGACGCGCTGGCGCTGGCCGCCCGAGAACTCGTGCGGGTAGCGGTTGATGTGCTCGGGGTTCAGGCCGACGATGTCGAGAAGCGAGCGGACGTACTCGAGGCGCTCCTTGGCATCGGGCATGACGTTGTGGATCTGGAGCGGCTCGGAGACGATCTCGCCGATGGTCATGCGCGGGTTCAGCGAGGCGTAGGGGTCCTGGAAGATGAACTGCATATTGCGGCGCATCTCCTTGAGCTCCTTCTTGTTCATCTTCGCGACATCCTTGCCGTCGAAGACGACCTTGCCCGAGGTAGGGTTGGTAAGGCGCATAATGGTGCGTCCGGTAGTGGACTTGCCGCAACCGGACTCGCCAACGAGGCCGAAGGTCTCGCCGGGATAGATGTCAAAGGAGACGTCCTCCACCGCATGAACGCGCTTCTTGTTCATGCGGCTGGCGAACACGCCGGCCTCTACGGGGAACTCCTTGGTCAGGTGCTCGACGTGCAGCAGGGACGCGCCCTGGTTCTTCTCTGCCATTTACTGCTCGCCTCCTTCTGCGTTCTGGGTGCGCGAGGTGGACGGCGCGTTCTTCTTGATGAAGTCGGGGTCGCTCGCGAAGTGGCACTTGGTGTAGTGGCCCTCCCCCACAAAGTGAGGCTCGGGCTTTTTGTTGCGGCAGATGTCCTGCGCGTAGGGGCACCTGGGCGAGAAGGGACAGCCCTTGGGTGCGTTGACAAGCGAGGGCGGGTTGCCCTTGATTGGCGTGAGAGGCTTCTTCTCGTCCTTGACCTGCTTCGGGATAGAGCGGATGAGGCCCCAGGTGTAGGGGTGGGACGCGCCGTAGAAGATCTCGTCGGCGGTGCCGAACTCGACGGGCGAACCAGCGTACATAACCATGATCTTGTCCGCGACGTCTGCGACGACGCCCAGGTCGTGGGTGATCATGATGATGGCGTTGCCGTTCTTCTCCTGCATCTCCTTCATCAGCTCGATGATCTGAGCCTGGATGGTGACGTCGAGGGCCGTGGTGGGCTCGTCGGCGATCAGGATGTCAGGGTCGCAGGCCAGCGCCATGGCGATCATGACGCGCTGGCGCATGCCGCCGGAGAACTCGTGCGGATAGTCCTTGACACGCTGCTCGGCGTTGGGGATGCCGACCATCCTGAGGAGCTCGATGGAGCGCTCGGTCGCCTGCTCCTTGGTGTAGCCGCGGTGAAGCCTTAGGCCCTCGCCCAGCTGACGACCGATGGTGTAGACCGGGTTCAGCGAGGTCATGGGGTCCTGGAAGATCATCGCGATGTCATTACCGCGGATGTGCTCCATCTCGTGCTCGGACATCTCGAGCAAGGACTTGCCGCGGTAGCGGACGTCGCCGCCTTCGATCTTTCCCGGGGGCATGTCGATGAGGCCCATGATCGTGAGTGAGGTGACCGACTTGCCGGAGCCGGACTCGCCGACGACGCCGAGGGTTTCTCCGCGGTCGAGGGTGTAGGAGACGCCGTCGACTGCCTTGACCACGCCGTCCTGGGTGTGGAAGTACATCTTGAGGTCGTCGACCTCGAGGAGGTGCGAGCCCTCGGGAACGGGCTGGTCCTTGAGCTCGACCCAGTTGTCATTCTTCTTGCGTGCCATTATGCGTCCTTCATCTTGACGTCGAGTGCATCGCGCAGGCCATCGCCCAGGAGCGTGAAGGCAAGCACGGTGGTGAGGATAGCGAGACCGGGCATGAGCATGAGCCAAGGCTGGGTGGCCAGGTAGGTCTGGCCGTCCTGAATCATGATGCCCCAGGAAGGATCAGGCGGAACGACGCCCATGCCGAGGTAGGACAGAGCCGACTCGGTCAGGATGGCGCCACCGATGTTCATCGTCGCGTAGACAACGATGGAAGCAACGGAGTTGGGGAAAATGTGACGAGCGATGATGCGGAAGTCGGAGGCTCCCATGGCACGCGCCGCGTCGACGTAGTCATTCTCCTTGACCGAGAGGATCGCGGAGCGGAAGACGCGCGCGATCGACGGCCAGCCAAGGATGCCGATTGCAATGAACACGTTCTGGATGCCCGAGCCGATGACCGCGAGCATCGCAATGACGAAGAGCGTGTACGGGAATGCCAAGAATATGTCTGCCAGGCGCATGATGATCGTATCCCAGATGCCGCCGTAGTAGGCCGCGAGCGCACCCATCACCAGACCGATGAGCGTGGAGATCGCCGTGGCGAGAACGCCAACGGCCAGCGAGATGCGTGCACCGTAGATGACGCGGCAGAGCACGTCGCGACCGAGGGTGTCGGTGCCGAACGGGTGCTCGGCCGACGGGGCCAGGCGCGACATCTGCGCCATGGTAGTGGAGTCAGCCTCTGTCGGGCTTCCCAGGGTCTGCGGGACCCAGAGGTCGGCGGTCAGGGCGACGAGGATCATGAAGATGATCCAGATGGCGCCAAAGATGGCGAGCTTGTTCTTGCGCAGGCGCTTCCAGGCGTCACCCCAGAGGGTTCGGGCGGGAGCGGCGGAAAGATCCTCGGCCTGGGCGGAAGCCTCGACCTTGACTTGAGACTCAGTCATGGTTTCCATGTCCTTCTTGGATTCAGTAGCCATTCGCGCACCTCCTATTCGTTCTTGCCAGCGCCGTACCTGATGCGCGGATCGAGGAAGGCGTAGGAGACGTCGACGAGAAGGTTGATGACCATGACCACGACGACGATGACGGTTACGGAACCAAGGACGATCGGCCAGTCGCGCTGCGTGATGGCGCGGTAGGTCTCGTAGCCGACGCCGGGCCAGTTGAAGACCGTCTCGGTCAGGATTGCGCCGGCCATCATGGCACCGAAGTCGATGCCGATGTAGGTGACGACGGGAATGAGCGCGTTCTTGAGCGCGTGGTGCCAGATTACGTCCCTGCGGGAGAGGCCCTTGGCACGGGCGGTGCGAATGTAGTCCTGGTTGAGGACCTCAAGAAGCTGGGAGCGCATGATGCGCGCGCAGTATGCGGTCGAGACCGCGGCGAGGGTCATTGCGGGGAGGATGTAGTACACCCAGTCGTTGAACTCCGCGTTGGGGCCACCGGCGCCCGAGATCGGGAGGTAGAAGCCGCCGCCCGTGACGTCCTTCAGGACGATGCCGAAGAACAGCTGGAGCAGCATGCCGAACCAGAAGGCAGGCATTGCGACCAGGATCGAGGTGACCAGCGTGACAAGAATGTCCCAGAAGGAATATCTCTTGATTGCCGAGACCATGCCGGCCCCGATACCCACGATGGCTTCGAGCAGGATTGCGCAGATCGAAAGCCTGATCGTGTAGGGATACTTCTGCGCCAGGATGTCGGCCACGGGCTGGCCGCTGCGCTGGTACGAAGTGCCCAGGTCACCATGAAGCAGGCCCGAGACGTAGAAGACGTAGCGCTTCCACATAGGCGTCTCGATGGTGTTCCCGCTCTCGTCGTACACCGGCTGACCGTTGTCATCGGTCTCAATGAGGTGGTACGACGCGCGGAGGGTGACCTCGGTCTGAGGATCAAGCTTCTTCTCCCCTGCCATCAGCTTGATCGGGTCACCCGGAACGATATTCTCCATCGCGAAAAGAATCAGCGTCACGCCCAGAAACACGGGAATGAACTGGAGAATACGTTTGAGAATGTACTTTCCCATACTAGGAATCCCCTTGCGTAGTCCAACAGATACCGTTCGAGCCTGCATAAACAAGCCGTAGAACCCGTAAATTATACCGTGTGGTGAACTTCTTTATATACAGGCAGCTAAATAAAGCGAACAGCACACGATAAATCCCATAAGCATAGAAGCCAAAAAGCGGGGCACCGGACGCGCCGATGCCCCAGGTACTTCTAGCTGCGATAAAGCGAGCGGAAGTGCTTATGCCATGGTCGCGGAAGCAAACTCGCCCTTGCTCTGCGGATCGAAGAAGAAGGTACCGATCTTGTCAGAGCCAACCCACATGTGGGAGTAGAACATCAGCGGGATGATGGGCACCTGAGCGCCGATCTTCTTGTTGATCTCGCGGTAGGCGGCCTTGCGATCGTCGTCACTGGTCATCTGACGTGCGTCCTCGATGGCCTTGTCGATCTCGGGGTCGTTGTACTTGGAGTAGTTGTTGTCCGCCGTGGAGAAGAAGTTCGGGTAGATGAAGTTGTCCATGGTCGGGTAGTCGGCGTTCCAGCCAAGACGGCCGACCTGGAAGTTGCCGTCACCGAGGGCGGTCAGGTAGGTAGCCCACTCCATGGAGGACTGGGTCACCTTGAAGCCGACGGCCTCGAGGTCGGTCTGGATGATGGACATGATGTCCTCGTGGCCACCGCCAGAGTTGTAGGAGAGGGTGATCTCGGTGCCGGCGAGGTTGTTCTCGTCCATGATCTTCTGGGCGGCGTCCTTGTCGTACTTGCAGAACTCCCAAGCGTTGCCGTCATCCTCGTCGATAACGCCGGGGAAGATGCAGTCGGCAGGCTTACGGGTGCCCTCGAAGAGGGTGTCAACGATGTTCTGGCGGTTGATGGCCAGAGACATAGCCTTACGGACGTTGACGTCCTTCATGACGGGATCGTTCATGTTGATGCAGAGATAGTAGACGGAAGCCTCGGCACCGGTCAGGACCTGGGCACCCTTGGTGACGGTGTAGCCGTCCTTGGCCTCGCCATACTTGTCCTTGGCCTCGGAGATGCGGCCCGCGGGAATCTGGGCGAAGTCCATGTTGCCGGCCTCGAACTCGCGGTAGGCGGTCTCGGGGTCCTTCTGGATGGAGAAGTTGATGCCGTCGAGCTTGGCCTTCTCGCCGTAGTAGTCGTCAAAGCGAACGACGTTGATGTACTGGCCAGTCTCCCACTTGCCGTCCATCTTGAAGGGGCCGTTGCCGATGGGGGCGGTCAAGAAGGAAGCAGGATCGTCGATGGCTGCCTTGGGGACGGGAGCCAGCGCGGGGTGGGCGCAGACATAGGGGAAGTCAGCCATAGGAGCGGAGAGCTTGACGACGAAGGTGTTCTCGTCGGGGCAGCTGAGGCCGGAGAGCTCGGTTGCGGCACCGGACTTCATCTCGTCGTAGCCAGCGACGGGAGCAAGGTGGTAGCCGATCTCGGAAGGCGTGGCCATGCTGGGGTCGACCAGACGCTGCCAACCGCGCTTGAAGGACTCTGCGTCGACGGGGTCGCCGTTGTGGAACTTGGCGCCCTTCACAAGGTGGAAGGTGTACTCGGTGGCGTCGTCGTTAACATCCCAGGACTCAGCAGCCTTGGGGACAACCTCCTGCTTGTCCCAATCGAAGTCGGTAAGGGCGTCGAACAGGATGTGCTCGACCTGGGTGCCCTCGGACTCCTGAGTGTTGTAGGGATCGATAGCAACGGGGTCGTTGATGTAGAACTTCATGGTTCCACCCTTGGCCTCACCCGCGCCGTCAGAGGAGCCACCCTTCTTGCCGCAGCCCGCGAGGGCAGCGAGCGCGCTGGCCGCAAGTCCGCCCTGGACGAACGTGCGACGGCCCATCATCAGCTTATCCGCCATTCTTTCCTCCAATACTTGTTTTGCATCACGGCTTGTGCCGGGACGTCTTATTAAAAACGAGACAGCCTCGTCGAATGTACGTATTTTTACTCAATATGCATGCACGTGCAAATCTTCTGAAGTTCAAAAAACAAGTCTGCAACAATTACTTTAAACAGAAGAAATGCAGGTTAAACACATTAAAAGTCATAGCTACACGCTAGTACCGGCACGGTTCACGAGTGTCAAAGTTAACACTTACGAAATAGAGCAAATTGCAGGTAAACCAATAAAGGACTGATTGGCTGTTGCGTCAATTCTCTTCGACCCAAGTTCAATTATGCAGATGACATTGGCTGTGAGCTGCCAATTATGCGCACAGAATAGCATCACAGCCGAGAGGGGGAGGCACTTCTTCCCCCTAACTCCGCCATGCACCGGGGATGGGAGAGACTGCGTCTGCCCAGAAATGCCTGAGCGGTGCGTGGGCGAACGAAGGACGCACGTCGGGCGATTTGGGTAACTGGCGGCATGAAAAAGCACCCGGCATGCCACGAGAGCACACCGAGTGCGGAGGTTGCGAACTTGCTTAGGCAACAAGCGCGTTGCGAGCGACCAGAGAGGTGTCAGGCACTTGGGCCTGGAAAGCTCGCAGCGCGGGCTGGCAAAGGAACTGGCCGAGTGGGACTAAGCCATGCCGATGACGCCCTGCGGGAAGGTGAGAGCCATGACCAGAATGCAGAGGCCAAATACCACGGCGGTGATTACGGTGAGGCGATCGAGGTTCTTCTCCCACACACCAGAGCCGGCCGTGGAGTTGTACATGGAGGAGGAAATCATGTCAGACACGCCAGTGCCCTTGCCGGAGTGCAGGAGGATCAGGATGATCGTCAGGACTGCAGAAACGGCCAGAATGAAAAGAAAAATGAGGTTCAGAGGGCTCACGTGTACTCCTTTTAGAAAAGGTCGGCACCGCTCGCGCGATGCCGACCCCCGATTGCTTCACACGACAGCGTAGAAGCATATCACAGTTTGACGTGCTCTTTAGAGCTCGACCAGGACTCTCCCCGTCATCTCCTCAGGACGATCGATGCCCATCATGGCAAGGATCGTGGGGGCGATGTCGCTCAGGCGACCATCCTCGATGCCGGCAAGCTTAACGGGCTTGTCGTCGGCGATGATCAGCGGGACGCGGTTGGTGGTGTGAGCCGTGAAGGGCTTCTTCTCGCCATCGACGACGTCGTACATGTGGTCGGCGTTGCCGTGGTCTGCGGTAATCAGCGCGAAACCGCCCTTGGCGAGGATCGCGGGAATGACCTGGGACAGACCGTGGTCGACGGCCTCGGTTGCCTTGACGGCGGCCTCGACGACACCGGTGTGGCCAACCATGTCGCAGTTGGCGTAGTTGACGACGTAGAAGTCAGCCTCGTCATTGTTGATGGCCTCGACGAGCTTTTCCGTAACCTCGGGCTCGCTCATCTCAGGCTGCAGGTCATAGGTAGCGACCTTGGGAGAAGGAACGAGCACGCGGGTCTCGTTCTTCTTCGGCTCCTCGACGCCGCCGTTGAGGAAGAACGTGACGTGCGCGTACTTCTCGGTCTCGGCGGTGTGCAGCTGCTTGTAGCCGCCATCGGCAAGGACGTCCGCCAGGACGTGCGCGGGAACGCTCTTGGGGAAGGCGATATCGACGTCGAAGGTGGGGTCGTACTCGGTCATGGTAACGAAGGCGGAAAGCTTCGGGAACTTCTTGCGGTCGAAGCCCTCGAATGCCTTGTCGGTCATGGCGCGGGTCATCTCGCGGGCGCGATCGGGACGGAAGTTGAAGAACACGACTGCGTCGCCGTCGTTCACTCCCCCGTCGTCGAGCACGAACGGGGTGACGAACTCGTCGCCACGCTCGTCCTGCACGTAGTAGTCAAGCAGACCCTGCTCGGCAGTGGTCGCCTTGACGCCCTCGCCGCAGACGATGGCGTCGTAGGACTTCTGCTCGCGCTCCCAGCGGTTGTCGCGGTCCATTCCCCAGTAGCGGCCGGCCACCGTCGCGATCTTGGTGTCGTTGCCAAACTTGGAAGAGATTCCCTCGCAGTACGCCTGGAGGTCCTTCATGAAGCCAGCACCCGACTGGGTCGGAACGTCGCGGCCGTCCGTGAAGGCGTCGATGCGGACGCGCTTGACGCCACGCTCGCCAGCCATCTCGAGCAGCGCCTCGCAGTGGCTCATCTCGGAGTGGACGCCACCGTTGGAGATGAGGCCCATGACGTGGAGAGTGCTGCCGTTGGCAACGACGCCGTCCATGGCCTTGACGAGAGCCTCGTTGGACTTGAAGGAACCGTCCTTGATCGCGTTGTTGATCAGCGAGAGGGACTGGTAGACGATGCGGCCGGCACCGATGTTGAGGTGACCGACCTCGGAGTTGCCCATCTGGCCGTCAGGCAGACCGACGTCCTCGCCGGAGGCGCCTAGCGTGGTGTAGGCGTACTTCTCGACGAGAGAATCGAAGAACGGCCTCTTGGCCAGAGAGACGGCGTTATCGGGGCCGGCGGGCGCAAGGCCGCAGCCGTCCATGATAACGAGGAGAGCAGGAGTACGAACCTCAGACATTACATTGCCGCCTTAACCATAGCTGCGAAAGAATCGGCCTTGAGCGAAGCGCCGCCGACGAGGGCACCGTCGACGTCCTCCTTCTCGAGGAAGCCGGCGACGTTCTCGGGCTTGGCGGAGCCGCCGTAGAGGACACGGATGCCGTCAGCGGTCTCCTGACCGAAGATCTCGGCGAGGGTCTTGCGGATGGCGCCGCAGACCTCCTGGGCGTCGTCGGCAGTGGCGGTCTTGCCGGTGCCGATGGCCCAGATGGGCTCGTAGGCGACGACATACTTGGAGGGATCGGAGATCTCGAGGCCCTCGGTGTCCTTCTTGATCTGGTCGACGACGAACTCGACGTGCTTGCCGGCCTCGCGGACCTCAAGGGGCTCACCGCAGCAGCTGATGGGGACGATGTCGTGAGCCATCAGAGCCTTGGCCTTCTTGTTGATGTCCTCGTCGGACTCGCCGAAGTAGCCGCGACGCTCGGAGTGACCGATGATGCAGTAGGTTGCACCGATGTTGGTCAGCATGCCGGGAGCGGTCTCGCCGGTGAAGGCACCGGACTCCTCCCAATAGACGTTCTGGGCACCAAGCGAGAAGGGCGCGCCCTCCTGCTTGATGACCTCAGCAACGCCCTTGAGGTCAACGGTCGGGGGGCAGACCACGACGTCGACGTCGCCGGTGCCGTCCGCGAGCTCCTTGGCAAGACCCTGAGCGAGGACGACGCCCTCGGTGTAGGTCTTGTTCATCTTCCAGTTACCAGCAATCATCCTATTACGCATCGAGAAGCGCCTCCACTCCAGGAAGAGCCTTGCCCTCGACGAGCTCCATGGAAGCGCCACCGCCGGTGGAGATCCAGCTCATCTTGTCCGCAAGGTCAAACTTGTTGATAGCTGCGACGGAGTCGCCGCCGCCAATGATCGACGTGCAGTCAGAGTCCGCGACAGCGCGCGCGACGGCCTCGGTGCCGGCTGCGAACTGGTCGAACTCGAAGACGCCCATGGGGCCGTTCCAGAAGACGGTCTTGGCGCCCTTGATGGCCTCCGCGTAGAGCTCGCGGGTCTTGGGACCGATGTCCATACCCATGCGATCGTCAGGGATCTTGTCAGCGTCGACGACCTCGCCCTCGGCATCCTCGCCGAAGTGGTCTGCGACGACGTTGTCGATCGGGAGCAGGATCTTAACGCCCTTCTCCTCTGCCTTCTTCATCATCTCGGCAGCACGCTCAACCCAGTCCTCCTCCTTGAGGGAGGTGCCGACGGTGTAGCCCTTGGCCAGGTAGAAGGTGTAGGCCATGCCGCCGCCGATGATCAGGGTGTCAGCGGAGTCGATGAGGTGATCGAGGACACCGATCTTGGAAGACACCTTGGAGCCGCCGACAATGGCGACGAAGGGACGCTCGGGCTCGGCGAAGATGGAGGTCAGGGTGTCGACCTCCTTCTCGAGCAGGAAGCCGGCTACTGCGGGGATGTGGGCAGCCGGGCCGACGACGGAGCCCTGGGCACGGTGGGCGGTGCCGAAGGCGTCAAGGACGAAGATGTCACCGTAAGAGGCGAGCTTCTTGGCGACCTCAGGGTCATTCTTCTTCTCGGCCTTGAGGAAGCGGACGTTCTCGAGGACGAGGATGTCGCCAGGCTTGACCTCGGCGACGGCAGTGGCAGCCACGTCACCGTAGGTGTCGGGGCAGAACTTCACGTCGTAGCCGGTGAGCTCGGCAAGCTTGTCGGCAGCGGGCTTGAGCGAGAGCTCGGGCTCGGGGCCGTCGCCCTTGGGGCGACCAAGGTGGGACATGAGCACGATGCCAGCACCCTGCTCCTTGAGGTACTTGATGGTGGGGATGGCCGCGCGGACGCGGGTGTCGTCGGTAACGACGCCGTCCTTCAGAGGCACATTGAAATCGACGCGCATGATGACGCGCTTGCCCTTGACGTCAATGTCGCGGACGGTCTTCTTGGTAAAGGCCATGTTGCAACTCCTTGCTGATAGCTTCTTACCTAATGACATAAAAAGGGGCACGGCCGCGGCCCGTGGACCTGCGACCGCACCCCTTGTGATACCCGAAAGTCAGGATCGCACTTAGGCGACGAACTTCTCGAAGTACTTGATGGTGCGGACCATCTGAGAGGTGTAGGAGTTCTCGTTGTCGTACCAAGAGGTGACCTGAACGAGGGACTGGCCGTTGCCAAGGTCCTGGACCATGGTCTGGGTGGCATCGAAGATGGAGCCGTGGGTCTCGCCGACGATGTCGTGGGAGACGATCTGGTCCTCGTTGTAGCCGAAGGTCTCGGGGATGGTCTCAGCGTAAGCCTTCATGGCAGCGTTGACCTGCTCGACGGTGACGGTGCCCTCGACGACAGCGTAAAGGTTGGTGAGGGAGCCGGTCGGCGTCGGGACGCGCTGAGCAGCGCCGATGAGCTTGCCGTTGAGCTCGGGGAGAACCAGGCCGATTGCCTTAGCGGCACCGGTGGTGTTGGGGACGATGTTCTCTGCGCCGGCGCGGGAGCGACGGAAGTTGCCCTTGCGCTGGGGGCCGTCGAGGATCATCTGGTCGCCGGTGTAGGCGTGGATGGTGGTCATGATGCCGGAAACGATGGGAGCAAAGTCGTTCAGGCCCTTGGCCATAGGAGCGAGGCAGTTGGTGGTGCAGGAAGCAGCGGAGATGATGTTGTCATCAGCGGTGAGCTTCTCGTGGTTGACGTTGAAGACGATGGTCGGGAGGTCATTGCCCGCAGGAGCGGAGATGACGACCTTCTTGGCGCCAGCGTTGATGTGAGCCTGAGCCTTGTCCTTGGAGGTGTAGAAGCCGGTGCACTCGAGGACGACGTCGACGCCGAGCTCGCCCCAAGGCAGGTTGTTGGCGTCTGCCTCCTTGTAGATGGTAATCTCGTGGCCATCAACGATGATGGAGTGATCGGTAGCCTCGACCTTGTGATCACGAGAGTAGTTGCCCTGCGTGGAGTCGTACTTCAGAAGGTAGGCGAGCATCTCGGGAGAGGTGAGGTCGTTGATAGCAACGATCTCGGAGCCCTCGTGACCGAACATCTGACGGAATGCCAGACGGCCAATACGACCAAAGCCGTTAATAGCAACCTTAACTGCCATGCTATCTCCTTTCGCGAGGTCACTCGGGGCCCTTCCCCAAGCTGACCAACACAGACATGCACTAGATTCGATTTTACCCGCTTTCAAGAATTTCCGATTCGTGAACACGCATAGTTTGAAGAAATGAAGCACCCACCAGAGGTTGTCCATCCATCGCTATTCAATTCAGTGAGCGGCGTAATTCTGTCTGCGAACGGTGTACCAGCGAATTGTTCTAACTTGACCAATCATTACTGATCATTGGTTTAGGCTTTGCCGAACCATCAACTTTGCGTCACATTTGCGGAGAATGACCAACCATCACTGTTCATTAGCGGAGCCGTCCGCCTCGCCCATGAGGCGCTGCAGCCTGAGCACGCGATGGTACATGGCCGACTTCGACGCCGGCGGGTTGCACCTCTGGCCCAGCGCGGCCAGCGACAGATCGGGGTTGGCACGGCGCAGCAGGCAGAACTCGCGCAGGGCAGGCGGCATGGAGCGCAGGCCGATGACCTTCTCGGCCTGGGCGATCATCTGGATCTGGTCGGCGGCTGCGCCCGTGGAGCGCGCCTGGTTGGCGATCTCGGCGTTGACACGGCGGTTCACGTCGTTCTTGAGCGACTTAACGCGCCGCACGTTGGCGACGGCCTGCGCGGAGCGGCGCGCGCCCATAGCGGTCAGCAGGGTCACGATGTCGTCGAAGCTCTTGACGTAGATGGCAAACGACCCGCGGCGTCGGTTGAGGCGCGCCTTGACGCCCAACTGCTGGAAGAGCTCCACCACGCCGGTCGCGAAGTCCTCGCCCGTGACCGCGATCTCGAGGTGGAAGTCGCCGCGCGGGTCGGCGATGAAGCCACCCGCCATGAAGGCGCCGCGCACGAAGGAGCGCGCGCAGCAGGGGCTGCCGAGAAGTTCCTGGGGCACGCCAGGTGCGACCCCCTGCCCCGGGAGGAGGATGCCGAGTCGGATGAGGTCTGCCTCGAGCTCGTCCTGCTCCGGGATCTCGATGAGGTAGTTGCGCGTCTTGTGCAGGTTGGAGTGGCGCACCGTCAGCGGGGTCTCGAGCTCGAAGAGCTCGTGAGTGAGCTTGATCATCGTGCGCGCGACGGCGCCGGTCTCGGTGGCCACGCGGATGGAGTAGCGGCCCGAGCCGCGAAACGACAGCGTGCCGCAGACGCGGGTGATGGCCGAGAGCTGCGCGTAGGCGCACCCCGGGCACTCGCCGTCGACACGCGAGAGCTCGTCTTTTACCTGTGCGGTGAACGACATGCGCTATCCCGTCGTGACGTTTGCCAGCTTGAGGTCGCGGTGCGAGAGCGTCACGTGGTAGCCCTGCTCCTTGAGGTAGGCGGCGGTGTCGTTGGCGATGGCAACGCTGCGATGCTGGCCGCCGGTGCAGCCCACGGCAATGGAGAGCTGCGTCTTGCCCTCGGCGATGTAGCCGGGCATAGCGACGTCGAGCAGCTGGCGCCAGGCCTTGAGGAACTTGCGGGTGACGTCGTTGTCGAGCACGAAGCGCGCGACCTTCTCGTCATTTCCCGTCATGGTACGCATCTCGGGGTCGTAGAACGGGTTGGGCAGGAAGCGGACGTCAATCATGAGGTCGGCCTCGACGGGCATACCGTGCTTGAAGCCGAACGAGTAGACGCTCACGTCAAGCAGCTGCTGGTCGGAGAGTTCCGAGAAGCTGCGACGAATGCGGTTGCGAAGCGTGGAGGTGCGGATGCGGCTGGTGTCGATGACCAGGTCGGCACGGTCGCGCACGGGCTGGAGCTGGAGTCGCTCACGCTCGATCGCGCTTTCGAGCGACTCGCCCGAGAGCGCGATGGGGTGACGGCGGCGCGTCTCCTTGTAGCGACGAATCAGGACCTCGTCAGAGCAATCCAGGTAGAGAAGCTTGACCGTGAGCTCGTGGTTCTCGAGCTGGTGCATGACGTCGAACATCTCGTCGAACAGGCCCTGGCTACGCAGGTCGCAGGTAACGGCCAGGTGACGGCCCACGCCGGAGTTGATGCCGACGACGCGGGCAAGGTCGAGTACCAGGCGCGGGGGCAGGTTGTCGATGCAGTAGTAGCCCATGTCCTCGAACACGTGCATGGCCTGCGTGCGGCCACTTCCCGACATGCCCGTGATGACCACGATGTCGGGAATGCGGTCGCTCTCCGCAGCCGCGCGCATCTCTTGTCCGGACTTAGCCATGCATACCTCCGTGGTGGGGACGCCGCCCGGGCGACCCGTTCGTTCGAGCACTGTCTAGAGGATACCCTTAGCGCCCGGACGCGGGGGCGTCTCCCCCATCTGCACGCAGCTTCGCCACGATGCCGCGACCTTGGCGGCGACCGAACCGCCTAGGCCTCGGGCTCCTGTGCCTCGTCGCCGTCGCGCCGGACCGACTCGGCCTCCTCGCCCCAGGCGCGCAGCTCCTGCCAGACGGCTTGCGCTATGGAGTCCGGAACGCCCTTGACCTGCGCAATCTCCTCCGGCGAGGCCGAACGCAGGCGCTTCATCGAGCCGAAGTGGCGCATGATGGCCTTCTTGCGCTTGGGGCCAACGCCCTCGATGTCGTCGAGGATCGAGACGCTCTGCGCCTTGGTGCGCAGCTCGCGGTGGAACGTGATGGCAAAGCGATGCGACTCGTCGCGGACCTGCTTGATGAGGTAGAGCGAAGCCGAGCCCGAGGGCAGGACGACGGGCGTGTCGTCCCAGGGCACAAAGACCTCCTCGTCCGACTTGGCCAGGCCGCAGACGGGAATGTCGAGCCCCAGCTGGGACAGCTGCGTCATGGCAGCCGTCAGCTGCGGCTTGCCGCCGTCGACCACCAAAAGGTCCGGCGCGCTCTTGGCAAAGCGCTCGTCGGCCATGCGATCGGGCCCGTAGCGCCTGCCCAGGACCTCCTGCATGCTGACGAAGTCGTTCGCCTCGTCCAATTCGGCGCGGATCTTGAAGCGGCGGTACTGTCCCTTGTCGGGCCGGCCGTTAGTGAAAACCACCATCGAGGCGACGGTGAAGTTGCCATGCAGCGTCGAGATGTCGAAGCACTCGATGCGCATGGGTGGCGCGTCAAGCGCAAGTGCGCTCTCCAATTGGAGAAGTGCCTGGTTCGTGCGGTCGTCGGCATACCCCGTCCGGACCATGTAGCGATTGAGGGCGTGGTGGGCGTTGCGCGAGGCCATCTGGAGGAGGTGGCTCTTCTCGCCGCGCTGGGGACGATGCACATGGCAGGAGAGGCCGCGCTTGCCCGAGAGCCACTCCCCCAGCACCTCGGCGTCGGCGAGGTCCACGGTCACGTCGACCTCGGCGGGAATGTCGGCCGTCTCGTCGTAGTAGCGCTTGACGAAGCCGCCGACGAGCTCCTCCTCGTCGACGTCCATGCCCTTGTTGAGGATGAACTCGCTCGTACGGATGGTACGACCTTCTCGCACGACGAAGACGCAGGCCGCCGAGATGGTCTCCTCGCGGTAGATGCCCACCAGGTCGAGGCTCACGTTGGTGGGGAACGTCACCTGCTGCTTGTCGTCCAGGCCGTTGATGACCTCGAGGCGGTGCTTGAGGCGGGCGGCGCGCTCGAACTCGAGGTTCGCGGCGGCATCGGCCATCTGCTCCTCGAGCTCGCCGATGATCTCGCTGCGCTTGCCCGAGAGGAACTTCTCGACCTGCCTGATGTTGCTCGCGTAGTCGACCGTGGAGATGGCCCCGCAGCACACGCCGGGGCCGCGCCCCACGTGGTAGTCGAAGCAGGGACGTCCGCGCTCGGCCAGCACCATATTGGCCACCGCGGCGTCGTCGGGGTGGCTCTGGAGGAAGCGGCGAGTGCGCTTCCACTCGGCGCAGTTCGCAACGCAGACGGGCACGGCCTTGCGCAGCGTGTCGATGGTCGCGCGCGCGGCATGGGCGTCGGTGTAGGGGCCGAAGTAGCGCGTGCCCTTCTTGTGCTTCTCGCGCGTGTACTTGATGGCCGGAAAGACGTCGGACTCCGTGATGGCGATGCAAGGGTAGCTCTTGTCGTCTCTGAAGTCGACGTTGAAGTACGGGTGGTACTGCTCGATGAGATTGCGCTCGAGCAACAGGGCCTCGTGCTCGGAGCCCACCACGACGTAGTCGAAGCTGCGAACCACTTGCATCATCAGGGGGATCTTGGCGCGGTCGTCGGTCAGGTTGACGTACTGGAACATGCGGCTGCGCAGGTTCTTGGCCTTGCCGACGTAGATGACCTCGCCCTTGGAGTCCTTCCACAGGTAGCAGCCGGGCGAGGTGGGAACCTGCGCCACCTGCTCGGCGATGCTGGGCATGCCAAGGTCCTCGGGGCGCGGGGCCGCCGAGCCGAGGTCGGGCGTGATGGGGGCAGGGTCCTTCACCGACATGGCCGCTCGCTAGAACGAGGTGTCTGTGGGCTCGGGGTAGTAGCGCGAGAACTTGCGGATCTGGTTCTTCTCGGTGAGCTCGACGTCCAGGGCGCGGCGGAGGCCCCAATCCTTCTTGTAGCGCTGCGGGTCGAACACGAGGCCCTTCTTGACCAGGCCGTTGACCTGCTCGAGCAGCTGCGGGTCGCGCACGTACTTGCGCAGCAGGCTCACGGGGACGAGCGTGTAGAGCACCTTGTCAGAGGCGGTCTGGGGCTCGACCGCCTCGTGGTCCACCAGGTCGCGCACGGCCAGCTCGACAGGGTTCACGCCCGCGGCCAGGTTGTAGAACGAGTTGCGCCCGATGCGCGGGTTGACCTCAAAGAACACGTAGCGGCCCGGGTGCTTGGGATCGCGCTTGATGTCGAAGTTGGCGAAGCCGCGGTAGCCCACGGACTTGAGCATCTGGGAGGTCTTCTGCCAGAGCTCGGGCACCTGCTGGGTGATCATCGCGACGGGGTTGCCCAGCATGGCGGGGGCGTGATCCTCGAGCAGGACGCGCGCCGAACCGAAGAGCGTGCACTCCCCTCGCTGGTCAAGGTACAGGGTGATGGAGTCCATCCAGGTGTCGTCGCCCTCGATGAGCTCCTGCACCAGCATGTCACCCGCAAAGCCGGCCTCGCGAAGCAACGTCAGGATGCCCTCGAGCTCCTGCTGGCTCTGGACGTAGTAGACCTTCTGGAAGCCGCGCGCGATGTAGGCGGCATACTCGGGAGAGTAGGCGGGCTTCAGCACCAGGGGGAAGTCCTTCTCCCATACGGGCCACGCCTCGTCGCCGCCGCAGCGAGCGACCAGCGAAAGCGGTGCCTCGAGGCCGTTCTGCTCGCAGAGGCGCGCGAACTCGACCTTGTCGGAGACCAGGTCGACGACCTCGGCGGGAGGCATGCACATGACCAGGTTGTCGGGAAGCTCCGCTGCCAGGCGGCTCAGGATCGCGATGATCGGGTCGGCGTTGGACAGCACGAAGACGGTCTTGCCGGCGTTGGCGGCCGCGATGTCGCGCAGGGCATCGCGCAGGTGCTCCTGCGAGAGCGACTCGACGCGGTGCCAGTCGAAGATCTTTGAGTGCCGGATCGCGCCGATAGGCAGGGGCGCCACGCAGATGCTCCTGACGCCGAAGGCCTCGTGCATCTCGCGCCCCAGCGCGTAGGCGCCGATGTCGCCCGCGATGACGACGGATACGAGGTCTGTCCTGGTCTGACCCTGGGTCATGTGTGCTCCGATCATGGGATGGACGTGGTGCGGTGACGCGGCTCGAGGCCGCCTGCGGCAGATGTTAGCGCTGCTCGGAGGTGTCCTGCTGGACGCTCGAGGCACTCTGGCGGATGCGGTGACGGGTGAGCGCCCAGTCCCACAGGCCGGCGAGGGCCTTCAGGCGGCAGTCGAACGAGCCGATCCAGAAGGTGGGCTCCTTCACGAACAGCATCTTAAAGTCGCTGATGCCATCGTTGAGAAGACCGTTGAGGTCGTAGTAGAGGGCGCCCTTTGCCTTCGCGTCCAGAATCGCGTGCCACTTCAGGCCGTAGTTCGCACGACTGCGCTTGCCGGCGTCGGTCACGGCGCCCCAGAGCTCGAACGCGGTGCCGCCCTTCGTAGTGACGTTCCACAGGAAGGCCTGGATCTCTCCGTCCTTCTCGGCAACGTAGAACTGGTTGATGCCATCCATCACGTCGAACGCGGCGCGATAGAACTCGTCGGCGTGCAGCGCAAAGCCGTCGGCCTCGGCGGTGTTGTGGTAGATCGACAGAACCTGGTCCAGGTCGTCCTTGGTCGCGGCGCGGAAGACGATGCCGTCGCGTGCGGACTTGCGGATGTACTGCCTGCACTTGCGATTGGGAATGGACTTGTTGAGCGCGTCCTCGTCGAGAGTCAGGTCCATGACGGCGGTCTTCTTGACCAGCACGCGCTCGCTCTTGCGCCAGGAGTCGGACAGCTTGAGCTCGGTCACGGCCGGGTCGATCTTGACGGTGATTGCGGCGGTGTTCTTGCGGCACCACTCGGCAATGGCGTCTGCCACCTCGGGCAGGAGCGCGGGATCCTTGGCAAGCGGGCCGCGCGGCACGTAGGCCATCATCTTGAACGGGAAGGGCAGGGTGCGCAGGAGGACCTGGGCGGCGCCCACGACCTCTCCCCCCTCGAGGCAGACGACGCGCTTGGCGTCCCACGGACCGGTCTGCGACTTAAGCTGGCCCCACTGCCAGGCCTGGAGCGGGTGGCCGCCGCAGGACTCTACGATTTCGTTCCAGCTCTTGGGGTCATTCTCGATGCGATAATCCAACGATCTGCCTTCCTTCGGTTGCCACCCGGGGGCGGCGCTTGGGAGCCGCGCGGGACGCGGCGCAAAACCTAGAATCCCATCCATATAAGCAGACGGGGCGCGCCATGAGCACGCCCCGAGCAAAAACCCATCACGATGACACCTTGCGGTGGCCGGCGCACGACCGGGCCAGCACCCCCCTAGCGTCGCGAGAAGCGCGACAGCAGCGAGCCGACCGCCTCGCCCTCGGGGAACCTCAGCAGCACCGCGCCGCCGAAGGTGACCGCCACCGCAGGGATGCCGGCGCAGACGCAGTAGATCAGGCTGCGCAGGAGCGACCCGCTCCACGAGCCGATGGTCGCCTGGAGCAGCAGGAAGATGCCCATGGCGACGGCGCAGCCCAGCGCGCCGAGCACCAGCGAGCGGACGAACGAGAAGAACATCGAGCGCAGGCCGAGCGCGCCGATCTGCTTGCGAATGTGCAGGAAGCTCACCACGTCGACCGCAGCGAAGAACAGGGTCGACGAGAACGCCACGCCCGGCAGGCCCAGGATGTCGGTGGTCAGGAAGCAGAAGGCCACCTGGACCGCCGCCGCGATGACGGTCGCGACCGCAAAGAAGTTCATGCGCCTGAGCGACGAGCAGATCTTCTGGATGTAGGTGCTGATGCCGTAGAACGGCAGCGCCGTCGCGAGCCAGGTGAGGTAGACGATGGTGTCGTCGAGGCCCTGCGCGTCGAACTTGCCGCCCGCAAGGAGCGTGATGAGGCAGGGCGAGAAGATCACGAGGAACATGGCGAAGGGAACGAGCAAGAAGACGATCCTCTCGGTGCCGAAGCGAATGCCCCGCTTGAAGGACTCCATGTCGCCGTTGGAGGCATAGTCGCTCAGCTCGGTGAACATGGCCACGGTCAGGGGCACCGCGAACACCGAGTACGGCAGCATGTACCAAAGGCGCGCGTAGTAGGCCACCGAGGCTCCGGCGGCGGTCACCTGCAGGGCGCTGCTGGTCTGGACCGCAACCGTGGGAAACGAAGCGACGGTCACGACGAGTGTGGGGACGCCGATGGTCAGGGTCTCGCGCAGGGCGGGGTCATGCCAGTCGATGCGGGCGTGCAGCCTGATGCCATGGCGGGAGAGCGCCGGCAGCTGCATGACCACCTGCACCAGGACGCCCAGGGGGTTGCCCACGGCGAGCGCGAGGATGCCCAGCATCGGGCTTGACTCGCGGAACAGCGCGTAGAGCAGGAAGGACGCGATGCAGATGAGGTTGTTGAAGATGGGCGCGGCGTTGCTCCACAGGTAGTCGCGCTCGGCGTTGAGGATGCCCGAGACGATGGAGCTCATGGCGTAGAGCACGACCTCAATCACGAAGAACCTGAAGAAGTAGGTCGACATCTGCGCATCGAAGTCGGCGCTCGCCGAGAACGACTGCGTCCAGATGATCCACTCCGCGAGCGCGAACGAGACCACGGTCAGGATGCCCATGAGCAGCGTGACGATGGAGAGAAGGTTGGAGGCGTAGTCCGTCGAGCCCTGCGAGCCCGCGCGCTTCTTGACCGACATGTAGACGGGCAGGAACGCCGTCATGATCATGCCGCCCGCAACCAGCTCGTACAGCTGGTTGGGCATGTTGTTGGCCACGGTGTAGGCACTGGCCAGCGCCGTGACGCCCAGCGCGTAGGCCTGGGCCCAGGTGCGGGCGAAGCCCGTTATGCGGCTGACGACGACCAGTGCGCTCATCAGAGCGGCGGAGCGACCGACGGCCTGGCGCGTGGCGGCGCCCATCTGCTCGTCGCCCTGGACGGCATCCGGGCCGGCGGCCGATGCGGACTTGGCCTCGACCACCCGCCTGTCCTTGGGAGACGCGACCACGGGAGGGACAGCCCGGGAAGCCACGGCAGTGGTTCTTCTCATATGCTTGGGAGCACCCATCAAAACGTCCTCACGATGCGAACTGCGTAAACACCGAAAGGTTAGCAGGTTGGCCCACCACCTTGCCGCGCTTCACGAATAAAGGGGAGAAGGTCGGTCGGCGGAGCGGGCGACTCATTTTGCTATTAGCAAAATCGATAACCAGAATTACCCAAATTTACTAACTCCTAGCACTTTGGTAGGAGTATAGTGTTCGAGACGCGCGGGGCACGGGCCCCGCCCACGGACGCAACGAACGAGAGGAGAAGGGCATGACTCAGGCAATGCAGCAGACTCGCACCCGCATGGGCAAGCCCTTCTGCATGTCTACTGGCGTCTGTCCCAGCGGCTGTAGCCGCTAACTCCCTCGCGCGGGCGACGGCGTCCGCGGCGACGCCCAGCGACTCGCCCGCGCACAGGTGTCCCCAAGCACCAAGCAACAAGCGAACAACACATGAGACGCAAGCCGTCGCACCACCCATCGGCACGCCGCCGACGGGACAGTCATAGCCAGGGAGGGCAATATGACCACACTTACCCAGACGAAGCCCAAGAAGAGGATACGGCTCAGGCCGCAGCTCGGCGGTCGAGACGCGGAGCAGAAGAAGGGGCAGGAGGTAGCGTCCACGCCCGCAAAGCCGGAAGCGGACCACTCCGGCCAGGGCCTCGGTCCCGCAGATGAGGACGTCGTCTTGAGAGTCGAGCACCTCAGCAAGTCGTTCGGGGACGTCCGCGTTCTGGACGACGTGTCCTTCGAGCTCAGGCGCGGGGAGTTCTTCACGCTGCTGGGCTCGAGCGGCTGCGGCAAGACGACCACGCTCAGGATCATCTCGGGCCTCGAGGCCCCCGACTCGGGCGCGGTCTACGTGAACGGCGAAGACGTCACCGCGCTTCCGCCCAACAAGCGCGAGCTCAACACCGTCTTCCAGAGCTACGCGCTCTTCCCCAGCATGAACGTGTACCAGAACGTCGCCTACGGCCTGAAGATCCGCCACGTTGCCAAGGGCCAGATCGAGCGCGAGGTGAAGCGCGCCCTCGAACTGGTGCGGCTTTCCGACTACGGCGACCGCAAGCCCAGCGAGCTGTCGGGCGGCCAGCGGCAGCGGGCCGCCATTGCCCGCGCCATCGTGCTGAGGCCCAACGTCCTGCTGCTGGACGAGCCGCTGGGCGCCCTCGACCTCAAGCTGCGCAAGCAGATGCAGCTGGAGCTCAAGCGCATGCAGCGCGAGATCGGGATCACCTTCGTCTATGTCACGCACGACCAGGAGGAGGCCCTCAGCATGTCCGACCGCATCGGCGTCCTGCGCAACGGGCGCTTCGAGCAGGTCGGCACACCCGAGGAGATCTATCAGGCGCCCCAGACCGAGTACGTGGCCGACTTCATCGGAGACACCAACCTGCTCGAGGCAAAGGTCGTGGCAGACGAGGGCGCCGGCCTCTACCGAGTCCGCTTCCCCCATGGCGAGGCAGGCGCCCGCGCGCTGGAGGGCACGTCCTTCTCGCCCGGAGACAGCGTGGTGGTCTCCGTCCGCCCGGAGCACATCCGCTACACCCAGCAGGTGGTGGACGAGAAGAACACGGCCTTCCAGGGAGAGGTGCGCTCCTCCCAGTTCCTGGGCTCCTACTACAAGGCAGTCATCGAGCTCGACGGCGGCAAGCGCCTGCACGCGAACAACTCCCTGGTCGAACAGAACCTTAACGCAGGCACGCGCGTCTGGGTCAGCTGGCCCGGCCACGACGCCGTTATCGTGGGAGGCGCCCGATGAGCGCGGGCCAGAGGGGCCGAGCGCTCGGCATCGCGCCGGCGTTTGCCTGGTACGTCCTTCTGCTCCTGGTGCCCCTGGCCTACATCGTCCTCGTGAGCTTCTGCACCCCGCAGAGCGGCTGGGGCTTCAGCCTGAGCTTCACCCTCCAGAACTACCAGCGCCTGTTCGAGCCGGCATACCTCCAGGTGTTCGGCCAGTCGTTCGTGGTCGCCACGCTCGCAACCGCGCTCACCTTGCTCATCGGCTACCCCTTCGCGTACTTCCTCACCCGCATAGACCACAGGTGGAGGCTTCTGGCGCTCGTGGCGGTCGAGCTGCCCTTCTTCGTCAGCAGCGTCATCCGCATCTACGGCTGGGACATCCTGCTGCAGAGCAGGGGCGTTATCAACGCGGCCCTTCTCGCCATCGGCGCGACGAGGGAGCCCCTCCAGCTGCTCTACACCGACGGGGCCGTGCTCATGGGCACCATCTACACGCTCCTGCCCCTCATGGTCCTGCCCCTCTACAACTCCATCGAGAAGATCGACGGCAGCCTGCTGGAGGCATCCAGGGACCTGGGCGCCAGCGCGTGGCAGGCCTTCCTGGACGTGACGGTCCGAAACTCGACGCCCGGCATCGTATCAGGCTGCCTAATGGTATTCGTCCCCTCCGTCGGCCTGTTCTACGTCTCGGACATGCTCGGCGGCTCTCAGACGGTGCTCCTGGGCAACCTCGTCAAGAGCCAGTTCGTCGAGTCCCACGATTGGCCCTTCGGAGCCGCCCTCGCCGTCGTCATGACCGTGGCCACCATCGGGCTCGTCGCCCTCGGAAAGCGCCTCTCGAAGTCCGACCAGATCGAGGTGATCTAGATGAAGACGCGTCTTGGCACCGGAGCGCGCATCTACACGGCACTGCTGTTCCTCTTCCTCTACCTGCCCATCATCGTCATCGTCGCGTACTCGTTCAACGCCAACCCGGTCTCGTCCTCGGCCGACTTCACGGGTTTCACGCTCGACTGGTACCGGCAGCTTGGCGGCGACCACGAGATCTCGAAGTCGCTCGCCACGAGCCTCACCGTGGGCATCCAGGCCGTTGCAGTCTCGCTCGTCGTCGGCATCCCCGCGGCGCTCGCCCTCTCGCGCTCGCACTTCCCCGGGCGCAGGGTCTTCGACCAGCTCAACCTCCTGCCGCTCCTGCTTCCCGAAGTCGTCCTGGGCATCGCGTTCATGTCGTTCTACGCCCTGGTCGGCATCCCCTTCGGCAACGTCTCGCTCGTGGTCTCGCACGCCACGTTCTGCATCCCCTACGTGGTCATCCTGGTATCCACGAGGCTCGCGGGCTTCGACCATTCGCTCGTCGAGGCCTCGCAGGACCTGGGCGCTGGCCCGCTGCGCACGTTCTTCTCCATCGTGCTTCCCGAGCTCGTCCCTGCCGTCGTCTCGGCGGCCGCCCTGGGCTTCGTCCTCTCGTTCGACGACGTGGTCATCAGCTTCTTCACGGCAGGCGCCACCAGCTCGACCCTCCCCGTACTGATTTACTCGCAGGTCAAGCTGCACCCGCAGCCCACGACCAAGGCGCTCTGCTCCCTCCTCATCGTCTCCCTCTCCGTGGCGGTAGTCGCCTTCTACCTCATCAGGCTCAGGCTCGAGAGGCGCGCACGACAGAGGGAGCGCGAGCACGCGACGACGCAGGCGGATGGAGGCGATGCACCCCAGCTCCAGGCAGCCGCATAGTCGCGCGGCCGTGGCGGCATAGTCAACACCAGCCAACCACCGCACGCAAGACAGCACGGCACGCACCATCCACGACACAGCAAAGGACCACACCATGTTCAGACCCAACGCCTACCTCTCTAGATCACAGTTCCTCAGCCTTGCGGGCGGCAGCGCCCTCGGCGCCCTGAACGCAGGCCTCCTCTCGGGCTGCGGCTCAACCATCTCGACGTCTGGCTCGAGCGACTCGGGCAGCTCGGACGGCGGCAGCAAGGTCCTGAACCTCTACACCTGGCAGGAGTACGTCCCGCCCAAGGTCGTCGAGGGCTTCCAGGAGGAGACGGGCATCACCATCAACTACTCGTACTTCTCGACCTGCGAGGAGATGCTCGCGAAGCTCGAGGCAACCGGCGGCGCAGACTACGACGTCATCCTCACTACCGACTACAGCATCAAGATCGCGGCCGACGAGGGTCTGCTCCAGAAGATCGACGCCCCCAAGCTGAGCAACCTCAAGAACGTCGACCCACGCCTGCAGAAGCAGTACTTCGACCCCGACGGCGACCTCTCCATCCCCTACTGGATCAGCTCGGCCGCCATCCTCTTCAACCCCGCGCGCACCAACCTCAGCTTCGAGAGCTTCGCCGACCTTGCGGACCCGTCGCTTGCGGGCAACGTCGTCGTGACCGACAGCGAGCGCGACATCATCGGCACCGCCATCGTGGTGAGCGGCGGCGACTTCAACACGCAGGACGTAAACGTCATCAAGGGCTCGAAGGAGTTCCTCGACAGGCTCAGGCCCAGCATCAAGGCGTTCAACACCGACTCGCCCGAGTTCGTGGTGACCAACGGCGATGCCATCGCCTCGTACCACACGGGCGCCCAGGCCGTCGCCGGCGTCCTCGCAGACCCGTCGCTCAAGTTCACCTACCCCAAGGAGTCGACCACGCTGGGCATCGACGCGTTCGTCGTCCCGTCCCAGGCACCCAACCTCGACAACGTCTACACCTTCCTGGACTACGTGCTGCGTCCCGAGGTCGCGGCCACGGCCGTCGAGCACACCCACTACCACAACAGCAACATCGGCGACGGCTTCAAGGAGGGCATCCAGGAGTACGTCGACCAGAACAGCGTCGCAATCATTCCCGACGAGATCCTGGACAACTACCAGCTGAACCAGAGCCTGACTGCCGACGCGCAGAAGGCGTACGACGACCTCTGGACCGAGTTCAAGCAGGGGGCATAGCATGGCAGACCAGACGACCAACCAGATTGAGTCCCTGGACGAAGAGGGGTTCCGCACGAGCCTCGGCATAGAGGAGGCTCGCGACGAGCGTGCCGGTTGCGCGGAGTGGCTGTGGTACCTCGGACGCAAGTGGCTCGCAGAAGAGAAGGGCGACGGCCCCCTGCACCAGGCCATCCGCCAAAGCGGTTACGACGCGGCCCACGGGCGCTATGCCGGCGTCAAGACCACGCGCGAGTTCGCCAAGGCCTTTACCGCAGAGCCATCCCGCTCGGTCCTCAAGCTGAAGACGCTCGAGCTCACCGATGACACGTTCGAGGTCGAGTTCAACGAGTGCCCCCTGGTGACGGCCTGGAGGGAGCTGGGTGCCACGCCCGAGGAGGTGGTCAAGCTCTGCGACATCGCCATGGAGGAGGACCGCGGCGCCATCGAGGAGATCGGCACGCTCAACTACGAGCTGAAGGAGACCATCGCCGAGGGCAGCCACCACTGCATCGTAAGAATCACGGCAAAGCAGCAGGAAGCCCAGGCATAGCGGCACGCACCACAAACGCAGCAGCAGGCGACTCGGACGCAAGCCAGACAACGCCAACGCACCACCGACACAGACCAGCACAAAAGGCGGCCCCCATCACTGAACTGCGCCCCAGTTCTTGGACGGGCAAATAAAGCGGCCTAGGCCGCATGCAGGGACTGATTCCGGAACTCCTCCGGGGTCAGTCCCTTCAGCTTAACCTGACGCCTCCTCGTGTTCCAGTGGACGACGTAGGCGTCGAGGTCCCTCTTGAACGCGTCGAAGCTCGGCCATGTCTGGTCACGGAAGAACTCGTCCTTCAGGTGGCCGAACACCTGCTCGGTCGCCCCGTTGTCGATGCAGTTGCCCTTCCGGGACATGCTCTGCACGACGCCCGCCTCCTTCAGCCTGTTGCACCACCCGGCCTGCTGGTACTGCCAGCCCAT
>NZ_FUWQ01000004.1:0-206638 GCF_900167315.1 Olsenella sp. KH1P3
GCCGCCGGCGAGGCGACCGACCCGTCCACGCACGTGGTGAAGGTCTACTACGTTGCCGAGCCTGTTGCCCCCGCCGACGTTACTCCCGTGTCGCCTCAGACGCCCACGCCCGTTCCTACTGACGCCGCGGTTCCTGCGACTACTGCAGGCGTTCCTGCGCCGACGCCAGTGATTCCTACTGCGGCTATTCCTGACGACGATACGCCTACGGCTCAGCCTGAGGAGATTTCGGATGACGAAACTCCTCTTGCCGGTATGCATGTGGACTGCTGGGTCCACTGGTGGATTATCCTCGGAATAATTGTCAACACAATCTACGCCATCTGCGTGGTGATCCGTCGCAAAAAGTACACGGACGAGCTGCGCCGGCGTGAGCGCAAGGTTACAGGTGAATCTGATGGCAATGAGGTTGACTCCTCTTCTGCCGTGCTTCAGGGAGAGGGTGAGTAGCAATGAAGAAGAGTAATTGGATTCTTCTTACGGTCTTTCTAATCGCTTCCATTTTCCTTCTCTGGCTTTGGTACTACCTTGGCTTCAACCGGGTGGATAATCCGCTCGATCTCGTTTTGAGCATTATCTGGTGGGTCGTTATCGTCGTATCCTTTGTCGTTATCTCGCGTGCTGAAAAGAAGCGTCGTGAGGAGATTAGGACTATTTACGTTGGGTCTGACGCCATATTCAACGTGGAGCGTGGCCTCATCTCCGTAAGTGACCCCACCGTTCGTCTGGACGAGATGGAGCAGCTTCTTGATGGGCTTGAGTACGGTTTCCATAAGGAAGACTGGCCCGGCGAGGATGTGTTTGAGCCAGATTTCGTCGTCCGATCTGAGGATTTCGACGAGAATGGCGCGCCTGGCGGAGGCGACTCCGAGGACAGGGAGCCCAAGTGGAAGGGGACGGTTACGAGAATCGACCATGTTAACGGCAACACAAAGGTTGATTTTGACGGAGTTGCTCAGCTTGCTGGTGCGCTTTCTTAGTAAGACGGCAGCTACGGAAGCATAATGGGGACGGACGCATCGCGTCCGTCCTTTTTGTTGGCGCGCACTGTTGGGGGAAGAAAGCGAATGCCAAGTCGTGGCGCGAGACGCAACGGGGCCAGAAAACCGCTCGTGGGCGAAAGCCATGCCGAGTTCAGATCGTGCGACTGCAAAAAGCGCTACGCGAGCGCCGTAGAAGCCAAGAAGGCGGCGAAACGCGGCGCGCGGAGGAAAGATGCCCCGCAGCTCTTTGTGTACCACTGTGGTTATTGCGGTGGCTGGCACCTGACTCACCGAAAGCCTAACCGCTAGAACCAGCGTCTAACGCTTTTGAGAGACCGCATCGGTCGTATTAATTAGAATATTGATGCTCTGGCCTTTAAGTATGGATGTATGCTATTTGCAAAATTGCGCATTTCAACCTAAGCTGAACGAACGGATTCTTCGGCACAGAATTCAGATTATAGTTATAGCTGAGCTGAGAACACATAAGCTAACTGTTGTTCTATCATGCTGTTCGCTAAATCATGCCAAATGTACTCATGACTATGCTCATAAATCGAACAAGTCGTTAATACCGCAAATGCATTTTTGATGGCACAATATGTGCCAATTTTAACCGTTCGCATAATTTGGGCCTGACGCGCTATGTGGAACGTCTATATTTCTGAATTGTTTCGAGCAGCGTTTTGGGGACCGTGCCCGATGGGGTGCGGTCCTTGTTTGTCTTAAGAAGTGGAGGACGTTTGTATGGAGGCTATCGACCGCCTGCTTAAGTATGTAGTGGTTAAGACGCCGAGCAACGAGTACAACGATTCCGCCTGTCCCAGCTCAAGTGAGCAGTTCGATTTCGCCAACCTGCTTGCCGAAGAGCTGAAGGGTCTCGGTATCGAGGACGTTACGGTGAACGAGAGGTGCTTCGTCTACGCAAAGATTCCTGCAACACCTGGCTACGAGGGAAAGAAGAGGCTCGGGCTGATCGCGCACATGGATACCGTCTCTCAGTTCTGCGACGGACCCATCACGCCGGTGCTCCACGAGAACTTTGATGGTTGCGATCTTCTCCTGGGCGACAGCGGACGGACCTTGACCGTGAAGGACTTCCCGCGCCTTGCTGAGCTGAAGGGTCGTACCCTGCTGACCTCGGACGGAACCACTATTCTGGGCGTCGACGACAAGGCGGGCATTGCCGAGATTATGACCGCTCTCGAGCGCATCCTCTCTGGCAACGTTTCCCACGGCGCGCTTCGCATCGCGTTCACTCCTGACGAGGAGATCGGAACTGGAGCTGGCAACTTTGACGTCGAGTTCTTTGATGCCGACGTCGCCTACACCATGGACGGTGATGCCGAGGGCGAGATTCAGTACCAAAACTTCAACGCCTGCGAGGCTGACTTCGAGGTGAAGGGCGTCAGCGTCCACCCCGGCTCCGCAAAGGACATCATGGTCAACGCCATGCAGGTGTGCTGCGACATCAACAACATGCTCCCGACCCTCGAGGCTCCGCGCTACACCGAGGGGTACGAGGGCTTCTACCACCTTCTTGAGATTCATGGCGACGAGTGTGCCGGCGGCATGTCCTACATCGTTCGCGACTTCGATGCCGCCTCATTCGAATGCCGCAAGCAGACGCTCCGCCACATCGCAAAGGTCCTGAACGAGAAGTGGGGCGAGGGCACCGTGTCACTTGTTATCAAGGACGAGTACCAGAACATGGAAAACGTCATTGAGGACCACATGTTCACGATCGACAACGCCAAGAAGGCGTGCGAGCGTGCAGGTATTGCCCCCAAGGTGACGCCCATCCGCGGAGGTACCGATGGCTGCCAGCTCTCATTCCGCGGTCTGCCTTGCCCAAACCTGGGTACCGGCGGAGATGGCTACCACGGCCCCCTCGAGCACGCGACGGTCGAGGGAATCGATATTGCGACCAAGGCTCTCATTGAGCTGGTCAAGGTCTACGCAGAGGCCTAGGGAGAAGTACTTCTCGTCTAGTTGAAAGTCATCATTCGAAAGGATTGCATCGTGACAGAAGACATCGCAGTCGAGCAGGCAGCCGCGGAAGAGCCGAAGAAGCACAGGCTTCACTTTCCGACCGCTATCACCGTTCTGTTCATCGTCATGCTGTTTGCCGCGGCGCTGACGTATATCGTCCCCGCAGGCAAGTATTCCAAGCTGACATATGACGCCGATCAGGACTCGTTCGTCATCACCAAGCCCGATGACTCCACGGAGCTGATGCCTCCGACCCAGCAGACCCTTGACTCGCTGGGCGTCTCGGGCAGCCTGGACAGCTTCCTGGATGGCTCGATCTCCAAGCCCATCGCCATCCCCGGAACGTACGAGCGCGTCGATCAGGCCCCGCAGGGAATAGTCGAGTTCCTGCTTGCCCCGATCCAGGGCGTGTATGACACCATCGACATCATTCTGTTCGTCTTCCTACTGGGTGGCTGCATCGGCGTCCTGAACTACATGGGTGCGCTCAACTCGGCCGTTGCGGCGCTCTCTAGGCTCACCAAGGGCAGGGAGTACCTGCTCATCATCATCCTGTCGCTCCTGATGGTCATCGGTGGCACAACCTTTGGCCTGGGCGAGGAGACGATCGCCCTCTACCCGATCCTGATGCCGGTCTTCATCGCTGCTGGTTATGACGCCATGACCTGCATCGCGGTCATCTTCGTGGGCGCGTCTGTCGGCACGATGTACTCCACCGTCAACCCGTTTGCCATCGGCGTCGCGACCAAGGCGGCGGGCATCGCCATGTCCGAGCAGATGAGCTGGCGCTTCATTGCTCTGATTGTGGGTGCCGTGATGGCCGTCGCCTACATCATGGTCTACGCGCACAAGGTTCGCCTGGATCCCTCCAAGTCCGTTTGCTATGACATGAAGGATAAGATCGAGGAGCGCTGGGGTCAGCAGGGCAACAGCATCGAGTTCACCACGCAGATGAAGGTCTCCCTTGCGGTGTTCGGCCTGTCCTTCGTCGTGCTCGTCTGGGGCATCGTCGCGCAGCAGTGGTGGTTTGACTACATGACCGCCGTCTTCCTGGCATGCTCCATCATTCTTGCCTTCACCTCCGGGCTCGAGGAAGAGGTCTTCTTCGACAAGTACATCGGCGGCTGCGGTGACCTCATGAGCGTCGCTCTGGTCGTCGGCGTCGCCCGTGCGGTGAACATCCTGCTCGAGAACGGCTTCATCTCCGACTCGATCCTGAACTTCTTCTCGGGTGCGGTCACCGGTATGAGCCCCATCCTGTTCATCATCGTCATGCTGCTGGTCTACGTCATTCTGGGCTTCTTCATCAACTCCTCCTCGGGCCTCGCCGTCCTCTCGGTGCCCATCATGGCTCCCCTCGGCGACGCGGTCGGCGTTTCTCGCGCCTCCGTCATTGCGGCCTACAACTATGGCCAGGGTCTGATTTCGTACGTCACGCCCACGGGTCTGATTCTTGCCTCGCTCGCAATGGTCGACGTGCCGTTCAGCCGCTGGATCAAGTTCATCAACCCGCTCCTTGTTGCGACCATCGCGCTTAACGCGCTGCTGCTGGTTGCGCAGGTGCTCGTCGGATAGCTCGCGCGAAGCTGTTTTCCAGCTGGCAATAGTGACTCCAGAGGGTTGTCGGATAGCTCCGATGACCCTCTTTTTTTGCAATATGCATATTGAATGGAGGCAACGGCACCGCTCGACTTTGTCCGAAATTGGATTATGCTTCTGCCATTCTAATTGTCCGAAATCAGACCAAATTCAGACCAAGGGCGAGTGGGACCGGAGGAGAAGATCATGTCATCCGTTCAAGAAGACGCACTGCCCACCGCGCGTGGAATCGACGTCATTTTTAAGGAGACAGAGCGCCTGTACAATCGGGTCGCACATGGCTGCAAGTTGTCGGATGGCGCGTTTTGGTCGCTGGTATCTATCGCCCTGAGGGATGGGCGCGCGCGACAAAGTGACATTGCTGACGAGTACTCGTTTTCGCGCCAGACCGTCAACTCTGCCGTCAAGTCTCTTGTGGGCAAGGGCTACGTCACCCTTGTGCCAGAGGAGGACGACCGTCGCAGCAAGCTAGTGTGCCTAACGGACGAGGGTGCCACGTTCTGCAAGAGGTTTGTGACTCCGGCCATCGAGGCGGAGATGCGCGCCTTCGACTCGCTTTCGGTTGAGGACCGCATCGCCTTTGCTCGCATTGCCCGCACGTACGCCGACGCCATCGACGCGGAGCTTTCTGCGCTTGGCCTGGACGATCAGAAGGGTGGCGACGCCTCGTGACGACAAAAGACGACTCCAGGCAATCTAAGGCAGGTACGACCTGCGACACGGACGTGGTCTCGGGTGAGTGCTCGCCTGCGGAGGGGGCTGTCGGGCGAGGGGCCTTTGCGCTTCTTGGCAGGCTTATGGCTCCCTACAGGCCGCTCGCGGTAGCGGCCCTCGTGACGCTTCTGCTCGATACCATCGGCACTCTCTACGTTCCGACGGAGCTCTCCGCCCTGCTCAACTCTGCCATTGGCGCGCAGGGCATGGGCCCGCTGTGGGACCATGCCCTGCGCATGCTCGTGGCTGCGGTGGTCGGCTCCGGGAGCTGCGTTGCCTCGTACTTCCTCGCTGCGCGCCTAGCGGCAGACGTCGGCCGTGACCTTCGCGTCTCGGTGTATCGCAAGTCGCTGGAGCTTTCCGCGTCGGATTTTGAGCGCTTCGGCACCGGCTCGATGATTACCCGCACGATGGGTGATGCGAACGTCGTGCAGCAGACCATCGTCATGTGCTTCGTGATGATTCTTCCGGTGCCGGTGATCGCCGTGACCTCGGTCGTGCTGGCGTGGGGCATCGATCCCGCCATGGGGCAAGTGCTCGTCGCGATCGCGGTCGCCATGACGGTGGTCTCCCTCGTGGCCATCAGGCGGTCGGCTCCCATCTTCCTGCACCTGCAGGAGTTTGTTGACCGCATGAACGTGCGGCTGCGCGAGACCATCACGGGAGTTCGCGTCATCCGCGCGTTCGGTCGCGAGAGGCGGGAGCGAAGACATCTGGACGAGACCTTCGAAGCGTACGCCGAAAACGCGGTGCGCGTGAACCTGATCTTCTCGGTGGCGGACTGCACGACGTTCTTCCTGATGAACGTCGTGGAAGTGCTCTTCGTTTGGCTGGGCGCCGATCGCGTCGGCGTACATGCCATGCAGATAGGCTCGATCTCGGCGTTGGTCCAGTTTGCCATCATCCTGCTGTTCTTCATGATGATGGCCCAGTTCGCCATGCTCCAGGTCCCGCGTGCCCTGGCGTGCCTGACCCGTGCGACGGAACTCTTGGAGCTCGAGCCGAGCATCAAGGATTCCGTGCGAGAAGCGCCTACTCCTCCGGCGGAAGAGCTACTCGCCAATGAAAGAGAGTCTCCTGTCGCGGAGTTCGATCACGTCGACTTCCGCTTTGACGATGCGAGCGAGGACACCCTTCACGACCTGAGCTTTGCGGTTCGAAGGGGCGAGATCTGCGCCATCATCGGCAACACAGGCTCGGGCAAGTCGACGATCGCGAAGATGCTTCTGCGCTTTCACGACGTAACAGGTGGCGAGCTAAGGGTCGCTGGGCGCGACGTGCGCGACCGCAGTCTGGCGGACCTGCGGTCCCGCATGGCGTATGTGCCCCAGAGGGCCTGGCTCTTCTCGGGGACCATCGCCTCGAACCTGCGGATGGCCGCGCCTGATGCCACCGACGACGAGCTGTGGCACGCACTCGACACTGCCCAGGCGTCGTTTGTGCGCGAGCTGCCGCAGGGGCTCGAGGCCCGCGTGACGCAGGGGGGAACGAACTTCAGCGGCGGCCAGCGACAGCGTTTGGCCATCGCTCGCGCGCTTGCGCGAAAGGCCGACCTGTACGTGTTCGACGACTCGTTCTCGGCGCTTGACTACAAGACCGACGCCGCGTTGCGCCATGCGCTCTCGTCTGAGCTTGGCGCTTCGGCGCGCCTGATAATCGCGCAACGCGTCAGCACCATTCGTGATGCGGACCAGATTCTTGTCCTGAAAGATGGCAGGCAGGTGGGGCTGGGCGCCCATGACCAGCTGGTCGAAACCTGTCCAACGTACCAGGCGATTGTCGAGTCGCAGCAACGGGGAGGCGATCTGCGTGGATAGCGAAGAGGAGTACGGGATGCCGCACGACGCCCGCGCCGTCGTCCTGCGACTGTGGAAGGCAGCTGCCGGCGAGCGCTGGCGACTGGTCGTCGCGACGATCTTCGCCGTCCTGTATGTCGTGGCTACTCTGGCGACACCCATATATAGCGCGTATCTGATCGACTGCCTTTGGGCGCTCATCCAAGCTTCGTTCGAGCAGGGACGCACGTTTGCGGTGAGCTGGGAGAGCGGCGGCGCCCAGGTGTTGGGCCTCCTTGGCGTGTGGACCCTTGCATGGCTCTTCTACAGTGGACAGGCGCTGGTCATGTCGGGCTTCGCCGAGCGCCTTAACCTGAACCTTCGCAAGCAGGTCAGCCGGAAGATCAATCGCCTTCCGCTTGCGTACTTCGACGCGCGCCAGCCTGGCGAGACCATCAGCCGCGTAACCAATGACCTGGACAAGGTCTCGGAGGTCATGCAGCGTGGTCTTCTCCAGCTGCTCATCAGCACCTTCACGCTCGTTGGTGCCGTCATCATGATGACGACCTACGACCTGGCGCTGACGGGGCTGTTCGCTCTTGCGGCGGCTCTGTCGTTCCTGCTGACCAAGGTGGTCGCCGCCAAGACCTACGGGGCCTTCGACAGGCGTCAGGCGGTCATGGGCAGGCTTTCCGGCAAGGTGGAGGAGGCGTACACCGGACGCGCCGTCATTAAGGCCTTCGGCGACGAGGAGAAGAGCTTCCAATCCATTTGCGACGACGCCGAGGAGCTGGCACGGGCCGGCGCGTTTGCAGACTTCCTGGCAAGCGCCGTCGCACCCGTCATTCGCTTCCTAATGAGGCTGGTCCAGGTCGTCATCGCGCTGCTTGCGGGACGGCTCCTGCTCAACGGGACGCTCAGCGTCGGCCGGTTCCAGGCGGTCTTCCAGTACATCACCGAGGGCTCCGAGCCGCTGACGGAAGTGTCGGGGACCATCAACCTGCTACAGGGCGCCCTCGCCGGTGCCGAGCGCGTGTTCTCCCTGCTGGACCAGAACGAGGTCGAGCCCGACCCCAAGGAGCCCCTGGCGCTTCCCGAGCCGCTTCGCGGACGCGTGGCCTTCGAGCACGTGCGCTTTGGTTACAGGCCTGGTTGCCCCCTCATGAAGGATGTCAACTTGGTGGCCGAGCCCGGCCAGAAGGTGGCCATCGTGGGCGCGACCGGTGCGGGCAAGACGACTCTCATCAACCTGCTGATGCGCTTCTATGAGGTGGATGGCGGACACATCACGATAGACGGCGTCGACACGCGCTCGATCTCTCGCTCGGAGCTGCGTAGGAGCTTCGGCATGGTCCTGCAGGACTCCTGGCTGTTCGAGGGCACGATTGCCCAGAACATAGCCTATGGCAAGCTGGACGCCACGCGCGACGAGGTCGAGGCCGCCGCGCGTGCCGCGCACGTCGACTTCTTCGTGCGCACGCTGCCCCAGGGCTATGACACCGTGCTCACCAACGACACCGAGAGCGTGAGCCAGGGCCAGCGCCAGCTGCTGACCATAGCGCGCGCCATGCTCGCCGATCCGGCCATGCTCATCCTGGACGAGGCGACGTCGAGCGTCGACACGCGCACCGAGCAGTACATCACGCGCGCCATGGAGGCGATCATGGAGGATCGCACCAGCTTCGTGATCGCTCATCGCCTCTCGACGGTGGTCGACGCTGACCTGATTCTGGTGATGGACCACGGTGACATCATCGAGCAGGGCACGCATCTCGAGCTTCTGGCCAAGGGCGGGCGCTACGCGGAGCTCTACCAGAGCCAGTTTGCCTAGCGAGGCCGGGTGCCGCGCACTTCTTGCCTGCGCCGGTGCATATCAAAGCGTATCCATACGTCCGACCCATCTCGTGGCATGTGCTTGCGGGGCGGGTTGCTTGGGTACGCTGTCTGTACACGTACGCAAAACGCAGCAAAGGAGGCTCTCATGGACAGGAAGACGCGCACGTACCGCAAGGGCGCCGTCATCTATCGCGACCGCATGATTCCGCGCGGCACGTCGACCGAGCACCTTCTGGAAGAGGATGGACCTACCGACTGGCTGCACATGGATCCCTGGCGCGTCCTGCGCATCCAGTCGGAGTTCGTCGAGGGCTTCGACGCCCTTGCGGAGCTTGGCCCGGCCGTGGCGGTGTTCGGCTCGGCGCGCACGAAGCCCGAGGACCCCTACTACAAGGCAGCCGAGCGCATGGGTGCCCTGCTTGCGCAGAACGGCATCGCGACCATCACGGGAGGTGGCCCCGGCATCATGGAGGCGGCCAACCGTGGCGCCACGCTGAACAACGGCGTCTCCGTGGGCCTGGGCATCGAGCTTCCCCATGAGCAGGGGCTGAACGAGTGGGTGAACCTTGCCATGAACTTCAGGTACTTCTTCGTGCGCAAGACCATGTTTGTCAAGTACTCACAGGGCGCCATCGTCTGCCCGGGTGGCATGGGGACTCTGGACGAGCTCTTCGAGCTGCTGACGCTGCACCAGACGCACAAGGTCGACCGGACGCCAGTGGTCCTGTATGGCTCGGAGTACTGGTCTGGCCTCCAGGACTGGCTCCGCGACACCGTGCTGGCATCGGGCAACATCGACGACCTGTCGTTTGTGATGACAGACGACCCCGAGGAGGCAGTCAACATAGCGGCAAGCGAGATCTACGGCGCACCCCTGGAGTAGCCTTCGGGCACCTCTGTGGCCAAGAAGTGACCGCCTTCGCGGCCGAGGCAGCTTCTGCATTAGAGACGGTCCCGCCGGCGAGTCGCTGCCGGCGGGACCGTCTGTGCGTTCGGGTAGGTGCGGGGGGCTTGCCGCTGCGGGCGGCTGGAGCGTCTTACAGCGCGCAGGACCAGCGCACGTTCTCGTTGTCGAGCTGTGCGGGGTTGAAGCCACTTGAGACCAGGCGAAGGAGCTTGTTGTGCCCCTCTCGCACGACCTTCGCGGGTACGCCTGCCACGGTGGTGCAGCTGGGGACGTCGTGCACGACGACCGAGCCCGCTGCGACCTTGACGTCATCTCCCACGTTGATGTTGCCCAAGAGCGTTGCGCCTGCGCCCACCATCACGTTGTTGCCCAGCGTGGGGTGGCGCTTGCCGCCGTGCTTGCCGGTCATGCCCAGTGTCACGTTCTGGTAGATCAGACAATCGTCTCCGATGATGGCCGTGCCACCGATGACGACGCCGATGCCGTGATCGATCGTGAAGCGGCGCCCGATCTGCGCGCCGGGATGAATGTCTGCGCCCAGCTTGCGGCGCATGCGCTTGGCCAGCCACAGGGCGAGCTTGCGCATGCCGTGGGTCCAGAGCCAGTGGTGACGGCGATACGCCCAGACGATGCGGGTGCCCGTGGAGAAGAGAACGATATCGCTCTTGCTCTCCGCCGCGGGGTCGCGCTCGAATGCCGCTTGGGTGTCCTCGCGCATCAGTTGGAAGAGCGAGGGCTCCTTTACGCGGAGGTCGGCCGCGGCCTCTGCCCCGCCCTGGTCGCGCGCGGTGGTGTCAACGAGTGCCTTAGACATTAGAGCTCCATCGAGAGGTAGCGCTCTCCGGTGTCGGGGAGCACGGCGACAATGGTCTTCCCAGCGTTCTCGGGACGGTTGGCCAGCTCGATGGCCGCCGCCACGGCAGCTCCGGAGCTAATGCCCACAAGCAAGCCGGACTTGGAGGCGAGCTCCTTCTTGGTCGCGATGGCGTCTGCCGAGGCGATGGGGAGAATCTCGTCGACAACGCTGGCGTCAAAGGTCTTGGGCACGAAGCCTGCGCCAATGCCTTGGATCTTGTGGGCGCCGGAGGGCTTGCCGGCGAGCACCTGGGACTCGGCGGGCTCAACCGCCACTGCCTCGATGGCGGGGTTCTTCTCCTTGAGGAACTTGCCGGAGCCAGAGATCGTTCCGCCGGTGCCCACGCCTGCGACGATGATGTCGACGGTGCCCTCGGTGTCACGCCAGATCTCGGGGCCGGTGGTCTCGTAGTGGGCGCGCGGGTTGGCGGGATTGACGAACTGGCCGGCGACGATGGATCCGGGGGTGTTGGCGCGAAGCTCGTCGGCCTTGGCGACGGCGCCCCTCATGCCCTCGGTGCCGGGGGTCAGGACGATCTCTGCGCCGTACGAAGCCGCGAGCTTGCGGCGCTCGATGGACATGGTCTCTGGCATGACCAAGATCATGCGGTAGCCACGCTCGGCTGCCAGCATGGCCAGGCCAACGCCGGTGTTGCCGCTGGTGGGCTCGATTACCGTGCCGCCCGGCTTGAGGCTGCCGTCGGCCTCGGCGGCGTCGAGCATGGCTCGGGCCACGCGGTCCTTGATGGAGCCGCCGGGGTTGGTCGCCTCGTACTTTCCAAGGATGGTTGCTTTGCCGCTGGCGAGGTCGGAAAGGTCCACCAGGGGGGTGGAGCCAATGAGGGCCTCGGTCTTGCCTGCTACGAACATACGTCCTCCTTATGACTGCCCCAAGCGGGGCATTTTTCTGGAGACGAGGTACGTTGGCGGGCCTGGCGCCATCGGGGGCGCCGTCCGGCGGGCCTTCCTAACTCGTCATAGGCACAAGGATGGCACGATAAAACCTAGCTAGCAAGTGGGAATAAACAATCGGAAACAAAACCCACCTCGGCGGTGGGAATAAAAGGGCACGACGGCCGTGACGTGGGCCGCCGGACGCGCGGCGCTCGCTACTTGATCACGTACGCCTTGGCCAAGGGCAGCCTTGCGTTCGAGGCGACCAGGACGTTGTCGCCGACGATCGTGGGGTCGTCCCCGTCCTCGGGAATCAGGTACACGTGCTCGAAGGCATCCTTGCACGCATCGAGCGAGTCGCGCAAAATCTTCGTCTTCTTGGCGGAGCCCTCCAGGGGGCTGATGACGTTTGCCAGGTACACGCCAGTGGGGGAGAGGTGCTCGAGCACCGCCTGCGCACCCTCCTGCGTGGCCAAGGGGCCCAGCGGCTTGCGTCCACCGAAGGCGTCGTTCACGATGATGTCGAAGCGCTCGTCGGCATTGCCCAGGAACGCCCAGCCGTCGTCGCACACCAGGCGCAGGCGGCCGCCGCGCTCGGCATCGAAGTCGCGAATGAGCTCGTCTAGGTAGAAGTGCTCGCGCGCGATCTTGGTGACGACCTCGTCAATCTCGACCACGGTCACGTCTACGTCGTCATTGTCGCTTACGAGCCACTTGGGAAACGAGTATCCGCCGCCACCGATGACGAGCGCCTTGCGTCGGGTGTCACGGCCTTCGGCCGAGGCGGCATGCACTTCTCCCTGCATTTGCACGACTTGCGAGAAGTAGAGGTGGTAGACGCAGACCAGGCGGTAGCGCAGCTCGTGTGCCACGTAGCAGATGGACTGGAACTTGCCACCAACGTTTAGCAGGCGAACTTCGGTCCCCTCGTCGTCGTTCGAGTCGAATACCAGGGCGGGGCCAAACTTGGTCCTCGGGTACAGGAAGACCCCTCGGCTCCTGAGAATCCGTGGCAGTAGCAGGATGAACACGTCCAGCGCGCAGATGACGCTAGCCAGAACAATCAGGGGGAGTGGCATAGTGTTTCCTTTTGCGGGCCAAATGGTGCATGGCGCGAGTAGAGATTGTGAGTTCTTGCACGTCTCGGCTATACTAACCGTTGCGTTATCGCTCATCATAGGGCGTTACCATCTCAACAGAACTCTTGTTTAGCACCGCTTGTTTGGAGGCATCGCATGATTCTTGGTCTTGGCGTTCCCGAGATTCTTATCATCCTCGTCATCGTTCTGGTTATCTTCGGGCCCAAGAACCTCCCGAAGCTCGGCAAGTCCCTTGGCCAGACGGTCAAGAACGTTCGCGAGGGTATGGACGAGGGCGAGGAGCCCAAGGTCGAGGCCAGTGAGGATGCCGAGGACACTGACGAGGCCGAGGACGTCGAGGCCGTCGAGTCTGACGCGGTCTTCTGCACCAAGTGCGGCGCCAAGAACGCCAAGGGTGCCGCCTTCTGCTCCGCTTGCGGCGCGAAGCTCGGCGAGTAGTCGCCAGTCACCAGAAGTCACCAAGTAGAAAGTACGCATATGGCAGCCAAGGAAATCATCCTTACCCCCGAGGGACGTCAGAAGCTCGTTGACGAGCTCGCCTATCGCGAGGGCGAGAAGCACGACGAGATCGTCGAGCGCATCAAGGAGGCTCGCGGCTTCGGCGACCTCTCCGAGAACGCCGAGTACGACGCCGCGAAGGAGGAGCAGTCCCAGAACGAGTCTCGCGTGAACGAGATCCGTCATATCCTCGCGACCGCCAAGGTCATCGAGCACGACGACGATGCCCAGATCTCCGTCTCCATCGGCACCACCGTCGAGATCGAGGATGCCAAGGGCGTCTCCAAGGTGACCATCGTCGGCACCACCGAGACTGACTCGATTAACCACCGCATCTCCAACGAGTCGCCCCTGGGTGCTGCGCTCATCGGCCACGTCGCCGGCGACACCGTCTCCTACGAGACGCCGACCGGCAAGACGCGCGAGTTCACCATCAGGAACATCACGCGCTAGTCTCGCAACCATTCGCACGCGGCGGGTCCCGTTCAGGCGGGGCCCGTTTTTGTTTCGGCCGTGCGTGGCGACTAGTCGTTTCCGCTTGGGGTCACGGGTGCGCACATTCCGTGGTAACGCGCGGAATCCCGTCGCGAACGGCTACAGTACTATTGAATAAAACTAGCCAAGAGCATCATTGGACCAAACGTCTGGACCGACAGGCGCCCAGCCGCGAGAACAGGAGTTGGAATGGCCGACCAGAGCACAGCCCCCGAGACCAACATTAATGACGAGAGGGCAGTCCGCCGCGCCAAGCGCCAGGCCCTGATCGACGCTGGTATTAACCCGTACCCCATCAAGAGCGAGATTACCGCTCATGCCGCTGAGCTCGCAGAGAAGTACGCTGACCTTGAGGACGGCGGCGTGACCGAGGATGAGTACTCCCTCGCGGGTCGTATCCGAGCCTACCGCAAGCAGGGCAAGATTCGCTTCATCGTCCTGGAGGACGTCTCTGGCGAGATTCAGCTCTTCTGCCGTGCGAACACCCTGGGCGAGGGTGCCTGGGAGCTTCTGGGCCAGCTCGACCTGGGCGACATCATCCAGGCCAAGGGCACCGTCATTCGCACCAAGCGTGGCGAGCTCTCCATCTCGCCCACGCAGATCGTGCTGCTCTCCAAGTCCGTGCGTCCCCTGCCCGAGAAGTTCCACGGCCTGACCGACCGTGAGGTCCGCTACCGTCAGCGCTACGTCGACCTCATCATGAACCCCGACGTTCGTGACACCATGCGCAAGCGCAGCCGCATGGTCTCGCTGATCCGTCGCTACATGGAGGGCGACGGCTACATCGAGGTCGAGACCCCCATGATGCACGCGATTCTCGGCGGCGCCAACGCCAAGCCCTTCGTCACGCACTTCAACGCGCTCGATCGCGACTACTTCATGCGCATCGCAACCGAGCTCCCGCTCAAGCGCCTCATCGTCGGCGGCATGGAGCGCGTCTTCGAGATCGGCCGCATCTTCCGCAACGAGGGCATGGACCTCACGCACAATCCCGAGTTCACCTCGATGGAGGCCTACTGTGCCTACTCTGATCTGCAGGGCATGAAGGACCTGACCATGGGCCTTTTCAAGATCATCGCCCGTGAGGTCTGCGGCTGCGAGGAGGGCCACGAGGTCATCACGTACCAGGGCCAGCAGATCGACCTCTCCGGAACCTGGCGCTCTGCGACCGTCGCCGAGATTGCCTCCGAGGTCTGCGGAGAAGAGCTTTCCATCGACACTCCGATCGAGCACCTTCGCGAGGTCAACGCCGCCCACGGCATCGAGTGGCAGGAGAACTGGGGTGCCGGCAAGCTCCTGTTCGAGCTCTACGACGAGCTGGGCGAGGAAACCCTCATCAATCCGACCTTCGTGTGTGACTACCCCGAGGAGGTCAGCCCGCTTGCCAAGCGCAAGGACGATGACCCCCGCATTACCGACCGCTTCGAGCTCGTTATCGCCGGCCACGAGTACGCTAATGCGTTCTCTGAGCTCAACGATCCTGTCGACCAGGCCGGGCGCTTTGCCGAGCAGGTTGCTGCCAAGGGCTTCGGTGACGACGAGGCCATGGGCTACGACTACGACTACGTCCGCGCACTCGAGTACGGCATGCCGCCTGCGGGTGGCATCGGCTACGGCATCGACCGCATGGCCATGCTGTTCACCGACTCCGCGTCCATCCGCGATGTCCTCCTGTTCCCCCAGATGAAGCCCGAGGTCGTCACCAAGGCTGACATCCAGGCTCAGGTGGCTGGCGCGAAGACCGACAACGCCTCGGCAGATGTCGACACGCTCTACTCCGACTCCGAGACCGGCGCTTCCGCAGAGGTTGCCAAGATGGGCAAGCAGGAAGCTCCCAAGCTTGAGACCGGCCTCACGCGCGACCAGGCGTTCGAGCTGCTCAAGAAGTACAACGAGGATCCCTTCCATGTGAGCCACGGCGAGACCCTCGAGGGCCTCATGCGTCACTTCGCCGAGCAATACGATCCCGAGAACGTCGAGTTCTGGGGTCAGGTCGGCCTGCTCCACGACCTCGATTGGGAGAAGTGGCAGGATGATCAGACTCATACCGTCAAGACGGCTGAGCTGCTTGAGGGGGCTGGGGCCGACCCTCGCCTGGCCCACTCCATCCAGACGCACAACTACGACCTCAATGAGGAGCTTCCCGCTCCCGAGCACAAGATGGAGAAGGTCCTCTACGCCTGCGACGAGCTCTCCGGCCTGATCCAGGCAGCCGCCCGCATGCGTCCTTCCGGCTCCGTCACCGACATGCCGCTCAAGTCCCTCAAGAAGAAGTTCAAGGACAAGCGCTTTGCTGCCGGCTGCGACCGTGACGTCATCCGCCACGGTGCCGAGCTCAACGAGATGGAGCTCGACGACATGATGGCCAGTGTGCTCGAGGCCATGAAGGCAATCGCGCCGGTTGGCGACATCTACGTCAAGGATCAGTCCGGGCAGAGCGCCGAGTAAGGGGCCTCGCTCCAAGAGGCGCACTCACAAACAGAAGCAGGCGAGAAGGGAACACGTCCTTCTCGCCTGCTTTTTGCGTATTGTGGGCTTTGCTTGCCGTTGCCTGGCGTCCGGATCGTCGTCTCCCGCATTGGCTAGTGGGTCGAAATGGAGTAGAACTCGTAGCCGCGGCAGTGGCGCGCGATCGAGTACTCGAAGGGAACGCCGTCATCCAGGAATCCCACCTGCTTGACCTCGAGCAGCGGCTGCGTCGGTTCGATGTCGAGCCACTCGACCTCGTCGGGGGTGGGGAGGACTGCCTTGATGATGCGGTGGGCGCTTCCGATCTTCAGGCCCAGCTCATCCTCGAGGTAGCCGTAGATGGTGCTTTCGACGTTGCGCTCGCGCAGGTCGGGAATGAGCTTGATCGGCATGTAGGTGTACTCGATTACGTGCGGGATGCCGTCAACCAGGCGTGTGCGGCATACGTGATAGGCAAACTCGTCACTCTCGACTCCCAGAAGAGATGCTATTTCGACCGTCGGGCGCACGACCGAAAAGTCATGCACCTCAGAGGTGACCTTGTGTCCCTTGTGGTCGGCGCAGAAGCCGGTCATCTGAGAAGACATGTCCCATCCGGTGGGCGACTTGGCCTCGGGGGTCGTGACGCGCTTGACGTACGTGCCCGAACCGCGGCGACGTGCCACGAGGCCCTGCTGGGACAGCTCGTCCATGGCCTTCTTGATGGTTATCTTGCTGACCCGGTACTGGTCACAGAGTTCCGGAGTCGTTGGCAGCTGGTCGTTGGGCGCGTAGGCACCAGAGGCAATCTTGTCTCGGATGTCGCTTGCAACTGACTCGTACTTGAGCATATCGCCTCACTTTCTATCATCCGTATCTTACCAATAACCCCGTTAGGGAACATTATCAATATCGCTTGGCGATTAAAAATAAATAGCCCTTGACTTCCCATAGCTAATGCGTAAAAGTACCAAACAACATAGAGACACAAAAGAAAAGACATGTCAAATAGTTCTCAATTATATGGACGTGTAAAAAGGCAGCGAGAGGAGAACGTGTTGCAGACGAGCAAGCTTCCCAAGGACTTCTTCTTTGGCGCCGCCATGTCTGGTCCCCAGACCGAGGGTGCGTGGCGTCGCTTTGGAAAGATTGACAGCCTTTGGGACACCTGGTCCAACGAGAAGATCGAGGACTTCTTTAACCGTGTGGGCTCCTATGCGGGTAACGATTTCACCAACCGGCACAACGAGGACTTCGCCCTTCTCAAGAGTCTGGGCCTTACCACGTGGCGCACGTCTATCCAGTGGTCCCGTCTGATGGACGAAGACGGTCTCCTGAACCCCGAGGGCGCCAAGTACTATCACGATCTCTTCGCCGATGCCCATGAGGCCGGTCTCGAGACCTTCGTGAATCTCTACCACTTTGACATGCCTACGTACCTCTTCCGCCGTGGCGGCTGGGAGAGCCGCGAGGTCATCGAGGCGTATGCCAACTTCGCGCGTACGGCCTTTGGTGAGTTCGGCCAGGAGATCAAATATTGGTTCACTTTCAACGAGCCTGTCGTCGAGCCCCAGAACCGCTACACCAACGGTGGCTGGTACCCCTTCCACCGCGACTTTGCCCAGGCCTGCCGCATCCAGTACGGCATCTCGCTTGCCCACTCCCTGGGCGTCGAGGCCTTCCGCGAGCTCAAGGCCGACGGAACGATTCGCTCCGATGCCAAGATTGGCCTCATCAACTGCTTTACCCCGCCTTACACCAAGGAGAATCCGAGCGAGGCCGACCTCGAGGCCGTGCGCATGACCGATGGCGTGGACAATCGCTGGTGGCTCGACCTCGTGACCAAGGGCTCTCTGCCCCAGGACGTTATCGACACCCTCTCTGCGCGTGGCATTGACCTTCCCGTCCGTCCGGGCGACGAGCAGATTCTCGCGCAGGGTGTCGTCGACTGGCTGGGATTCAACTACTATCACCCGGCTCGCGTCCAGGCACCCGAGAAGTCTGAGGACGAGTTCGGCAACCCGGTCTTTGCGCAGGAGTACGTGTGGCCCGACGCCGTCATGAACGAGTCTCGCGGCTGGGAGATCTATCCCAAGGGCATCTACGATTTCGCGATGACCATGAAGCACGACTACCCCGACCTCGAGTGGTATGTCTCCGAGAATGGCATTGGCATCGAGGGCGAGGATGCCTCCAAGGACGAGAACGGCACCATTCAGGACGACTATCGCATTGACTTCGTGGGCCAGCACCTGAAGTGGATCGCAAAGGCCATCGAGGATGGCGCAAAGTGCCGCGGGTACCACTACTGGGCCGTCATCGACAACTGGTCCTGGAACAACGCCTTTAAGAACAGGTATGGCTTCGTTGAGGTTGACCTCATGGATGGCTACAGCCGCCACCTCAAGAAGTCCGCCGAATGGCTCCGTCAGGTCGCCACTACTCACGAGGTCGCATAAGAGACTGCGACGTTTCGGTTGAAATCTGCCTTAGACGCTCGGGAAAGGAGTTATGTATGGCAGAAGAAAGTAAGGGACAGGCGTTTCTTGATAAGTTCGCCGAAGTCTCGGCCAGGATTGGCAACCAGATTCACCTAAGGACGCTCCGTGACGCGTTCGCAACGGTGATGCCCCTCTACATCCTTGCGGGTATTGCTGTGTTCGTCAGCCAGGTCCTCTTCCCCCTGTTCCTCTCCGGTGACTCGCTGAGCGCGGCGCAGGTCTGGGGCAGCGCAGTGACCCTGGGCACGCTCAACTTCGCGGCAGTTATCCTTGCTGGCGTGTTGGGCTACTGCTTCGCCGTGAACAAGCACTTCGAGAACGCCATCTCCTGTGTTGTCGTCGGCATCTCTGCATTCGTTATCATGATGCCCCAGACCATCGTCGCCACGCTGGGTAGCGCGGTCTATGCGACGAACGCCGCTGACAAGACTGCGGCTACGCTGAGCTATGCGGTCGACAGCTTCTCCGGCGCCCTTGGCATGGCCGACGGCTACGCCCTTTCCGGCGTCGATGTCACCGGCGCCTTCGCCACGAGCAACACTGGCGCCAACGGCCTCTTCGGTGCCATCATCATCGGCCTTCTTGCCGCCACGGTCTTTATCAAGCTTTCGGGCCTCGAGAAGCTGAAGGTCAACCTGGGCGAGGGCGTGCCTCCCGCGGTTGCCGACTCCTTCAACGTCATGATCCCGATGCTCCTGACCCTTTCGCTGTTTGCTCTCGTTGCTGCCGTGCTCGCCGGCTTTGGCACCGACCTGCTGACCCTGATCGCGACCGGCATCGCTGCTCCTCTCAAGGGCATCATGAACGCTGGCCCCTGGGCCGTCATCGTCATTTACACGCTCGCCAACCTTCTGTTCTGCCTTGGCATCCACCAGTCCACGATCTCCGGCGTCCTTGCTGAGCCCATTCTTACGATGCTCATCATCGACAACATGGCCACCTTCGCTGCTGGTCAGCCCATCCCCGCGGACCACTACATGAACATGCAGATCGTCAACTCCTTCGCACTGATCGGCGGTTCTGGCTGCACCTTTGCGCTTTTGCTCGACACCTTCCTGTTCTCCAGGAACAAGGGCTCCAAGGAGGTTGCGAAGCTTTCCATCCTGCCCGGCCTCTTCAACATCAACGAGCCGGTCATCTATGGCTACCCCATCGTCTTCAACCTGCCCCTCATGATTCCCTTCGTTCTCATCCCCGACCTGCTCATTGCAGCGACCTATGGTCTCACCTGCGCTGGCGTCATTGCCCCCTGCGTCGTCCAGGCTCCCTGGACCACCCCTCCCGTCATCAGCGCCCTTCTCGCCACTGGTGGCGACTGGCGTGCGGCCGTCTGGCAGGTCATCGAGATCGCCGGCGCCATGGCAATCTACCTGCCCTTCATGAAGGTCTCTGAGCGTGCCGTCCAGAAGCAGCTGGAGCTCGAGGCAAACGCTGCCTAGGCATTCGAGCCCCCATGTAGGCAAGAACACATGCCCCCTTGGCGGGTGGCCGGCCAAAAGGCCACCCGCTCCCCGTAGCTTCCCGCTACGATAAGAACTACGTATTCTCTCGTGAAAGGATTTCCTACCATGAACATCCTGCTCGCCTGCAACGCCGGTATGTCTACCAGCCTCCTCGTCCAGAAGATGCGCAAGGAGGCAGCGTCCCAGGGCGTCGAGGCGACCATCGAGGCCAAGCCGCTCAACAAAGCGCTCGAGGCCATTGGCGACTTCGATATTCTCATGCTTGGACCCCAGATTTCGTATGCCAAGAAGGATGCCGAGAGCTTCGCCGGCGACAAGCCCGTCATCGTCATTCCCATGGCAGACTACGGCCGCATGAACGCAAAGGGAATCATCGCAGAGGCCACCAAGGCGCTCGCCAACAAGTAAAACCCGGTAGGAGGATTAGTTTCATGGCAGAGAACGGCATTCAGAACTCTGGTGACGACATGGGTCCGATGGAGGAGGCCTGCTTCCAGATCATCGCGTCTGTTGGCGCGGCGAAGTCGATGTTCATCGAGGCCATCGGCCTTGCCAAGGAGGGCAAGTTCGACGAGGCCCGCAAAAAGGTGGACGAGGGCAACGACATCTTCGTCGAGGGCCATGGCGTGCACCTCGGGCTTCTCCAGCAGGACGCAGCTGGCGTGGGAAGCACGAACGTGTCGCTCTTGCTTGTCCATTCGGAAGACCAGCTCATGCAGGCGGAGAGCTTCCGAATTCTCGCGAACGAGTTCATCGACCTTTACGAGAGGGTCGCAAAGTAACGACGCCGCATTGTGCTGCGTGCGTTAATGCCAGGCCTGACGCGCCCCGGAGCAATCCGGGGCGCTTTTTTGTGCGTCGGCATGTGCAGTAAATATGTGAGTGGGGTTCAGTTAGATTTCCTCAGTATCCTAGGAAATCCCATGCGCCGCTTGGGTATACATGCAAGAGCAAACCATTGGTGCGCCCCGCCCCCGTGTTGGGCACCACGATCAGGAATGGAGGCGTCAGGCCCTTATGTTCGAGAAGTTCACCGACAAGGCTCGTAAGGTCATGAGCCTCGCGCAAGACGAGGCCCGAGGCCTGGGCAAGATGTACGTGGGCACGGAGCATCTGCTTCTCGCCCTCATCAAGGAGGGCGACGGCATCGCCGCACAGGCCCTCAAGAAGCTCGACGTCACGTACGAAGAGACGGTTACCACCATCCGAGAGATCTCCACTGAGGAGGCGGAGTCGCCGGCGGGCGGGCACATCCCCTTCACGCCGCGCGCCAAGCGCGTGCTCGAGGATGCGTATCGCGAGACCATGACGCACGGCCAGACCTACATCGCCACCGAGCACCTGCTTCTGGGCATCGTGGCGGAGGGCGACGGACGTGCCATGACGACGCTGTCTCGCATGGGCGTAACGGGCGACGCCGTTCGCAACGCCGTGAATGCCCTCATCGAGGAGAACGACCAGACAGAGTCCTCGCACGCTGCATCTGACATGGGCTTCGGCCCGCAGTTCATGGGCGTGGGGGCTTCGCAGCACGCAAGCTCGAGCGACGACGGTTCGATGCTCGAGCAGTATGGCCGCAACCTCACCAAGCTCGCCGCGGATGGCAAGCTCGATCCCGTCATCGGCCGCGACCGCGAGGTCGAGCGTGTGATGCAGGTTCTGGCTCGCCGCCAGAAGAACAACCCTCTCATCCTGGGTGACCCGGGCGTCGGCAAGACTGCCATCGCCGAGGGGCTCGCTCAGCTGATCTCCTCTGGAGAAGTGCCCGACATCCTGCGCGGCAAGAAGATCTGGACGCTCGACATCGCCTCGCTCGTTGCCGGCTCCAAGTACCGCGGTGAGTTCGAGGAGCGCATGAAGAAGGTCATCGCAGAGGTGACCGACAGCGACGAGGACATCCTCTTCATCGACGAGATCCACACCATCGTCGGCGCCGGCTCCGCGGAGGGCTCGATTGACGCGGCGTCCATCCTGAAGCCGCCCCTGTCCCGCGGTGACATCCAGGTCATCGGCGCGACCACGGCAGATGAGTATCGCAAGCACATCGAGAAGGACTCGGCCCTCGAGCGGCGTTTCCAGCCCGTCTTCATCGGCGAGCCCTCGCCCGAGGACACGCTCGAGATTCTCCATGGCCTGCAGAAGGCATACGAGGAGCACCACCACGTGCGCTACACGGAGGAGGCCCTCGCCTCGGCCGTCAGCCTGTCCAACCGCTACGTGCAGGATCGCTTCCTGCCCGACAAGGCCATCGACATCATCGACGAGGCCGGCGCACGCACGCGCGTCCGCAAGATGAGCCTCCCTCCCGAGCTCGCCCAGGTGGACGAGGAACTCTCGCACGTGAGCGACGAGAAGGCCAAGGCCGCCGACGCCCAGGAGTTCGAGGAGGCGGCGCGCCTGCGCGACAAGGAAAAGGAGCTCAGTGCCAGGCGTGACGAGCTCGAGAAGGCCTGGCGCGAGGAGCAGGGCAAGAACGTCGTCGTCGTGGACGAGCGGGACATCGCCGACGTCGTGAGCGAGATCACGGGCGTGCCTGTCTCAAACCTCACCGAGGCCGAGGCGTCCAAGCTCCTGCGCTGCGAGGATGCCCTCCACCAGCGCGTTGTGGGCCAGGACGAGGCCGTCACGAAGGTCGCGAAGGCGATCCGTCGCAGCCGCTCGCCCCTGAAGGACCCGCGCCGACCCGGCGGCTCGTTCATCTTCCTGGGGCCCTCTGGCGTGGGCAAGACTGAGCTCGCCAAGTCGCTCGCCGAGTTCCTCTTCGGCAGCGAGGACGCGCTCATCTCGTTCGACATGTCCGAGTTCATGGAGAAGCACACGGTATCCAAGCTGATTGGTGCCCCTCCCGGATACGTGGGCTACGACGAGGGCGGTGAGCTGACCAAGGCCGTCCGCAGGCGTCCCTACTCCGTCGTCCTGTTCGACGAGATCGAGAAGGCCCATCCCGACGTGTTCAACGTCCTTCTCCAGATTCTGGACGAGGGTCGCCTGACCGATGGCCAGGGCAGGTCCGTGGACTTCTCGAACACCGTGATCATCATGACGTCCAATATCGGCGCCCGCGATATCGCCCAGACCGCACCCATGGGCTTCAGCTCGCAGGGCAACGGCGGGCTGTCCGACAAGGAGATTCGCAGTCGCGTCGAGAGCGAGCTCAAGCGCCTGTTCCGGCCCGAGTTCCTCAACCGCGTGGACGAGATCGTGGTCTTCAAGTCGCTCACGTCCGAGCAGCTGCGCGGCATCGTCGACCTTATGGTCCGCGACCTGCGCAACCGCTTGGTCGCCAATGGCATGTCCATCGAGCTCACCGACGCCGCGCGTGACCTCATCGCGCGCGAGGGCACCGATCCCATCTACGGTGCGCGCCCGCTGCGCCGCGCCATCCAGACGCTCATCGAGGATCCCCTTTCGGAGGAGCTGCTCATGGGCAACTGGAAGGCAGGAGACATCGTGTCCGTGGACGTCGAGGGCGAGAAGATCGTGTTCAAGCCGGGTGAGGGAGAGATCCCGACCATCGAGGAGCGCGTGCACATGGAGCTCCCGCGCGCCCGCGACCACTGGACGGCGGGCCCTGCACCTCGCGCGGCGGTTCCTGGTGATAGCGCGAGTTCTGCCGAGTAGACGTGAAGCTGAGCCATCGCGCATATACTTAGAGTGTCAGTCCGGCCGGCCCGCGCTGCGGGTCGGCTTTCATATGGAGGTGAGAAATGGAAGGCACCGAGAGGGCGTTTGAGGCTTCCGAGCCAGTGCAGGACTTTAAGGAGCGCATGCGCAGCGCCATTAGGCAGACGGCTCCGGGCACCTCGCTCAGGCACGCGCTCGACATGATTATTGCCGGCCACCTGGGCGCACTCATCTGCATCGGCGATACCGACGCGGTCCTTGCGACGGGTGACGATGGCTTCTGCCTGGACATCTCCTTCACTGCAAACCGACTGTTCGAGCTTTCCAAGATGGACGGCGCCATCGTAGTTGACAAGGGGCTCACCCAGATTCTTCGTGCCAACTACCACCTGAACCCGGATCCCTCGCTCCCCACGTCCGAGACGGGCATGCGTCACCGCACCGCGGCCCGCATGAGCCTCCTGACCAACGCCATGGTCATCTCGGTCTCCGAGCGCAGGCAGGTCGTTACGGTCTACATCGACGGCAGGGGTCACTCGCTGCGCTCCGTGTCCGAGATCATGAGCTCGGTCAACCAGCTGCTCGTCTCTCTCCAGAGCACGCGCACTCAGCTAGACCGCGCGCTGCTGAGGCTCACGACGCTCGAGCTCGACAACTACGTCACGCTCTCCGACATCACCGAGACCATCTATCTCTTCGAGGTCCTGATGACCGCGGCGGACGAGCTGGACAACCTCATTCTTGAGTTGGGCACCAAGGGCAAGACCATCGCCATGCAGCGCGAGGAGTTCATCGGCGACATGTCCGACGTGTACACGCTGCTCATCCGCGACTATGCCAACGACTCCTCCGAGGAGAACGCGCTCGCCATCCGCGCGACGCTTCACGAGACCGCCAACGACAAGCTGCGCTCCTCGAAGCGCGTCGGCGCCCTGCTGGGATTCGACGAGCACAACGAGGACTCGATCATGCACTCGCTGGGCCTGCGCACGCTCTCCAACGTCTCGGTCGTCCGCAAGGGCATGGCCGACAAGATCGTCGACGAGTACGGCTCGCTCCAGCAGCTCCTCGATGACATCGAGCAGAACCCCGCTCGCCTCGACCGCGTGGGCGTCGAGAACCCCAGTATCCTTGCGGACAGCCTGTACCGCATGTGGGGCAAGCGCGCATGAGCGGTCTTGGTCCCTGCGCGGAAGCCTGCCCGGAGCGCGTGGGGGTCTCGGGCACTCGTCGAGACACCTGCGCCGTCGTGGTGGCGGGCGGGTCAGGGGAGCGCTTCGGTGACCCGCGCGGGAAGCAGTACGTCGACCTCTGCGGTCTCCCGCTAGCCTGCTGGTCGCTCATTGCGCTCGACCGCTCTCCGTCTATCGGCCACATCGTCGTTGTGTGCGCGGCCGATCACAGGCGAGAGATGCGTGAGGATGTCATCTCGCGCCTGCGCCTGAGGTGCGAGGTCACCATAGCCGAGGGCGGCGCCACGCGACAGGATTCCGTCAGGTCGGGGCTCGCGGCCGTTCCCGAGGACTTTGGCCTGGTTGCGATTCACGATGCGGCGCGCCCCCTCATCCAGCCGGTTTCGGTTGAGCGCGCTATCGCGTGCGTTCGCGACGACGCCGGCGCGGGGGGCGCCATCTGCGCCGCCCGCGTGACCGACACCCTCAAGCTCGTCGAGGACGCGAGCATCGTCGCGACGCCCGACCGCAGCTTCTACTGGTCGGCCCAGACGCCGCAGGTGTTCCGCACGGCCCAGATCGTGGCGGCCCACAAGGCGGCCGCGCGCGACAGGTACTTAGGGACGGATGACGCCTCCCTCATTGAGCGCTCCGGCGCGCGCGTCGTGTGCGTCGAGACGCCGCGTGACAACCTGAAGGTGACGCTTCCCGAGGACCTTCTCATTGCGCGCGCTCTTCTTCAGAGCCGTCTCGCCGTCGATGGCTGCGGCCTCGACCTTCTCGACTTGAACGAAGGTGATTCCCTGTGATGCACATTGGGCACGGCTTTGACGTGCATGCGTTTGCGGAGGGAAGAAGGTGCATCCTGGGCGGCGTTGACGTTCCGTCGGATCGCGGCCTCATGGGCCATTCCGACGCCGACGTGCTGACCCATGCTCTTATGGACGCGATCCTGGGCGCGCTGAAGGAGGGCGATATCGGGCAGCTCTTTCCTGACGACGATCCCGCCTATGAGGGTGCCGACTCCCTCGTGCTCCTGCGGCGCGTGATGGAGGTTGTTCGTCGGAGGGGCGCCAAGCTCCTCGACTGTGACTGCACCGTGGCGGCGCAAGCCCCCAAGCTTGCCCCGTATCGCGAGCAGATGCGCGAAAACCTCGCGCGCGCCATGGGCGTCGACGTCTCGAGTGTGGGGGTCAAGGCCACGACGACGGAGCGACTCGGCTTCGTCGGGCGCGAGGAGGGCATCGCCGCCTGGGCCGTCGTCCTTTTGAACACGGACTGTAGCGGGCGGGCCGGCGAAGGCTAGGCCCGAGACTCCGTTCTGCAGCCGCCCCCCGTTACCATTTACAATGCCGAACTACGACAAGCGCGGCGAACGCCCGCGACACTGAGGAGAACCAATGCTCGTCTATAACAGCCAGAACCACAGGAAAGAAGAGCTCAAGCCAATCGAAGAGGGCAAGATTCGCATGTACGTGTGCGGCCCTACCGTCTACGACCAGATCCACATCGGCAACGCCCGCACCTTCCTCTCGTTCGACGTCATCCGCCGCTACCTTACGTACAAGGGCTATCAGGTCACCTTCGCGCAGAACCTGACCGACGTCGACGACAAGATCATCAACCGCGCTAACGACGAGGGCCGCACCGCTGCGGAGGTCGCGGAGGAGTACTCTGCCGCCTTCATCGAGCAGATGCATCGTTTCGGTATCCTTGATCCCGACATCCGCCCGCGCGCGACGCGCGAGATCGAGGCCATGCAGGAGATGATTCAGCTCCTCATCGAGAAGGACCACGCCTACGTCGCCGACAATGGTGACGTGTACTTCTCGGTCCGCTCCGACCACAACTACGGCATCCTCTCCGGACGCGAGCTCGACCAGCTTCGCGCGGGCGAGCGCGTCGAGGTGAACGAGGACAAGCGCGACCCGTTCGACTTTGCGCTGTGGAAGGCCGCGAAGCCCGGCGAGCCCAGCTGGCCCAGCCCCTGGGGCGACGGTCGTCCTGGCTGGCACACCGAGTGCTGCGCGATGATTCACCGCTACCTGGGCACGCCCATCGATATCCACGGCGGCGGCCAGGACCTCATCTTCCCCCACCACGAGAACGAAACCGCGCAGGCCATGTGCGCGTGGGATGCGGCGCTTGCCAACACCTGGATGCACACGGGCATGCTGCGCGTCAACGGCGAAAAGATGTCCAAGTCCCTGGGCAACTTCCTCACGCTCAAGGAGACGCTCGACAAGTACCCGGCTGACGCCGTCCGCCTGTTGATGCTGCAGACCCACTACCGCTCTGCCCTCGACTTCCAGACCGACCTGCTCCAGAGTGCCGTGGGCACCCTTGACCACCTGCGCACCTGCGTCAAGAACCTGCGCTGGGCCGCCAAGAACGCCCCGCAGGACGGCGAGCTCACCGAGCTCGACCGCAGCCTGGGCGCCGCGGTGGACGCGGCCCACGCCGAGTTCGTAAAGCAGATGGACGACGACTTCAACACCTCCGGTGGCCTTGCCGCGATCTTCTCGCTGGCGAACTCCGCCAACAAGTACCTGGCCGACGCGGCAGGCGACGTCGCAACCGCTCCGACGCTGAGAGCCGCAGACATGATCGTCGAGCTCTGCGACGTGCTGGGCATCGACTTCTCGAAGGTCGGCAAGGGCGAGCAGCTTCCCACCGAGCTCGTCGACCTAGCCAAGCGCTACGCCTCCTACGACGGCGACGACGTCAACGCGGCTGCCGACGCACTGTTGGCCGCGCGCCAGGAGGCCCGTGCTGCCAAGGACTGGGGCACCGCCGATGCCATTCGCGACGGCATCACCGGTCTGGGGCTTGTACTTGAGGACACCGCTGCCGGCGCCCGTCTGCACGTGAACGAGAAAGCGTAGGGACCTCATGGGCAAGAACCAGAGCAGGACCCCCGGTCGCGACGTGCGCGGCGGCAAGGGGCGCGGCGCCAAACCGGCCGGAAGGCCTGGCGGTGCGGTCAAGGGGGGTAAGGGCAAGTTCTCGCCTAGGCCCTCGGGCAAGTTCGCCGCAGGCAGGGGGCCGCAGGGCCGAAAGGGATCGAGGCCCGATGGACAGCGCTTCTCGAGGCCCATGTCCGACATGGTCGAGGGGCGTCGTGCCTGCGCCGAGGCCCTCGAGACGGGTGTGCCCCTGAGGCGCGCGCTCGTCGCCGCGGGCGAGGGGGCCCAGGACCAGGTCCTGGCGAGCATCGTCCGACGTCTCGAGGCGGCCGATGTGCCCGTCGAGTTCGTCTCGAAAGCGCGCTTGGACTCAATGAGCTCGCATGGCGCCCATCAGGGAATCATGGTGCAGTCGCGCCCGTTCGCATACGCCGACCTCTCCGACATCATCAGGAGATCCGGCGAGGGCGACGCGCTCGTCGTGCTGCTCGACCACGTGACCGACGAGGGCAACTTCGGGGCGATCGTCCGCTCTGCCGAAGTCGTCGGCGCGGCCGGCGTCGTCATCGCGAAGGCGCGCTCCGCTAGCGTCGGCACCGCCGCCTACAAGACCTCGGCTGGCGCCGTCCTGCACGTTCCCATTGCACAGGTCTCCAACCTTGCCACGGCCATCGACCGGCTCAAGGATGCGGGCTTCTGGGTGGCAGGCTCGACCGAGCATGCCCGGCAGGACGTCTGGCAGGCGCCCATGGGCGGGCGCCTCTGCCTCGTGATGGGCTCAGAGGGCAACGGCATTTCGCGCCTCGTGCGCGAGAAGTGCGACTTCGAGTGCAAGCTGCCCCAGCGAGGCACCATCGAGTCCCTCAACGTGGCACAGGCGACGACCGTCATGTGCTACGAGTGGCTTCGCAGGTCCACCGAGGCGCAGGGGGGAGCGTAGACCATGGCAAAGCAACGACTTCCCCTGCTCGTCGTCGACGGCTACAACGTAATCTACAAGTCCCTGCGCTACACGAGCGTGATGGACGAGTCGGATGGGCGCGACCCCTTCATGCGTGCGCGAGAGATGCTTATAGGCGACGTCGCGGCCTACGCGCAGGGACGCTACGCCCCGATCGTCGTGTTCGACGCCGCAGGCAACGTCTCCCCGGATCGTCCCAACTTGACGCGGGCTGGCGTTAAGACGATCTTCTCGCAGACCGGCGAGACCGCCGACGCCGTGATTGAGCGCCTGGTGAGCGATGCCCGCCGCGAGAACCGCGACGTCACCGTAGTCACGTCGGACAACACCATTCGCGCGACCGTCGGCGGCATCCCCGTGACGCGCATCTCGAGCGACGTGCTCGTGTCAGACGTGGGGGACATCGTGCAGGACGTCGAGCGCGCAAATGACGAGCGCAACCACGTGCGCTTCACCCTCGAGGACCGCCTCGACCCCAAGACGCGCGCTAAGCTCGACGCGCTCCTGGGACGGCGCTAGCCCTTCTCGTCCGCTCATCCGTCCGACCGAGTGACGTCCGCCTGACCTTTGAGCGGGGGAAAGAGCATGACCCCAAACTCGTTGTGGCGAGCTGCGACGCAAGAGGGTATGATGCAGTAACGCGCCAGCTTAGCTCAGTTGGTAGAGCCCCTGTCTTGTAAACAGGTTGTCATCGGTTCGAGTCCGGTAGCTGGCTCCAGAAATTATTACGCCAAATTCTTTTGCGGGATTTGGCGTTTTTTCTTATCGCGGCAACGCCACTGCGCAAAAAGCACGTGCTCTGACCTGCATTTGTGTAGGAAAAGTGGGATAGATACGCCCGGGTGGGTGGAACACGTTGACAGAGGGTTTAACGGGTCGTAATATACTTTCCGCTTGCAGGGGACAAAGCCCGCTGCGAGCAGCTTGAAAACAGCATGGGGATGTGGCACAGCGGCAACTGCGGCGGACTGTAAATCCGCTCCCTCTGGGTTCATTGGTTCGAGTCCAATCATCCCCACCATGCCCGTGTAGCTCAGTCGGTAGAGCACTTCGTTGGTAACGAAGAGGTCACCAGTTCGAATCTGGTCGCGGGCTCCATTTCAAGCTGGCATACATGCCGGTGTAGCTCAGCTGGTTAGAGCACGCGGCTCATACCCGCGATGTCACTGGTTCGAATCCAGTCACCGGTACCAGAGTACTTACGGGGCTTCGGCCCCGTTTGGCATAGTTAAGGCAATGGCCCAAAAGGTTGTTTTCAAAAGGAGGACGGCATGGCCAAGGAGAAATTCGATCGTAGCAAGCCGCACGTAAACATCGGTACGATTGGTCACGTCGACCACGGCAAGACCACCCTTACCGCTGCAATCACCAAGGTTCTCTCTGAGGCTGAGGGCTGCAAGGCAGACTTCACCGCATTCGAGAACATCGACAAGGCTCCCGAGGAGCGTCAGCGTGGTATTACCATTTCTGTCGCTCACGTCGAGTACGAGACCTGGGAGCGTCACTACGCTCACGTCGACTGCCCCGGCCACGCTGACTACGTCAAGAACATGATTTCTGGCGCTGCTCAGATGGATGGCGCAATCCTCGTTATCGCTGCTACCGACGGCCCGATGGCTCAGACTCGTGAGCACATCCTCCTCGCACGTCAGGTCGGCGTCCCCTACATCATCGTCTTCCTGAACAAGTGCGACATGGTTGACGACGACGAGCTCATCGACCTCGTCGAGATGGAGACCCGTGACCTCCTCTCCGAGTACGATTTCCCCGGCGACGACCTTCCCATCGTCCGTGGTTCCGCTCTCGGCGCCCTCAACGGCGAGCAGAAGTGGGTTGACTCCGTCCTCGAGCTCATGAAGACCGTCGATTCCTACATCCCCACGCCTGCCCGTGACAACGAGAAGCCGTTCCTGATGGCTATCGAGGACGTCATGACCATCTCTGGCCGTGGTACCGTTGCTACCGGCCGTGTCGAGCGTGGCCAGCTCAACCTCAACGACACCGTCGAGATCGTCGGCATCAAGGACACCCAGTCCACCGTTGCTACCGGCATCGAGATGTTCCGCAAGACCATGGACTTCTGCGAGGCTGGCGATAACGTCGGTATCCTCCTCCGTGGCATCAAGCGCGAGGACATCCAGCGCGGCCAGGTTCTCTGCAAGCCCGGCTCGGTCACGCCGCACAAGAAGTTCACCGGCGAGATTTACGTCCTCACCAAGGAGGAGGGTGGCCGTCACACGCCGTTCTTCTCTGGCTACCGTCCCCAGTTCTACTTCCGCACCACTGACGTGACTGGCGACATCCAGGAGCTCACCGATGCCAACGGCGGCAAGGTCGAGATGGCTATGCCTGGTGACCACATCACCGTTACCTGCGAGCTCATCCATCCCATCGCTATGGAGCAGGGCCTCAAGTTCGCAATCCGCGAGGGTGGCCACACCGTCGGCGATGGCCGTGTTTCCACGATCATCGAGTAAAATAGCTTCCTAGCTAGGTTTGCTTGTTAGGCCCGGTGCCTTCAAAGAGGGCACCGGGCTATTTTTGTGAGTATGCTTCCCGCTGCTCGGTCTGTCACATTTGGTGGTTTTGTCGAGGTGGCCGGGAAAGCCGCGTTATAGTTGACAGGGATAAGCGCGAACTGATAGCGTATCTCTTCGCGTCGCCATCGAAGAATCCTATCGGCGGCGACTATCAACAGGAGGATCAATGCGTACACAGGTTACCCTCGCATGCACCGAGTGCAAGCGTCGCAATTACACCACGGATAAGAACAAGAGCAACACGCCCGACCGCATGGAGCTCAAGAAGTACTGCCCGTGGTGCCACAAGCACACCCTTCACAGGGAGACTCGCTAAAATAGGAGTCATTACACGCCAGTAGTTCAATTGGTAGAGCACCGGTCTCCAAAACCGGCTGTTGTGGGTTCAAGTCCTACCTGGCGTGCCAGATTACACCACCGGCTATCCCCTCGGGGGTTAGCCGGTTTCTATGAAGAGGGACATTGTCCAGGAGGTACGAGCAGATGGCAAAGAGGGAGCGACAGAAGAGGAGCGCGCGCCAGGCGCGTGCCGCCGAGCGTGCCGAGCTTGAGGCAAAGCAGGCAACCTCTAACGCCACGACTGACTCTTCCAAGCCCAAGAAGGCCCAGAAGAGCGAGTCCGTTGCCCAGCCCGCCGCGAAGGCCAACAAGGCCTCCAAGGCCAAGAAGGAAGGCAAGGGCGGTCTCTTCGGGCGCCTCGGTGCGTATTTGGGCGATGTTCGCGGTGAGATGCACCGCGTCGTTTGGCCTAGCAAGCCCGAGCTCAAGAACTATTCGGTAGCCGTCATCGCCATGCTGATCGTCTGCGGCATCGCGGTGTGGCTTGTCGACACCGGATTCGTCGCCCTTCTCGTGGGCTTCACCGGTCTGAGGGGATAAGTCATGGCCAAGCGTTGGTACGTTGTACACACCTACTCGGGTTACGAGAACAAGGTCAAGACCGACCTCGAGCACCGCATCGAGACATTTGGCATGGCCGACAAGATCGTCGACATCCAGATTCCGACCGAGGAGGTCACCGAGATCAAGGATGGCGGCAAGCGCGAGACCAAGGAGAGCAAGGTCTTCCCGGGCTACGTCCTGGTTCGCATGGAGCTCAACGACGACACTTGGACCGTTGTCCGCAACACCGCCGGCGTTACGGGCTTCGTGGGCGTCGACGGCACCCCGTCGCCGCTTCGTCGCTCTGAGTTCAACAAGATCATGCGTCGCACGAACGGTAGGGGAGCTGAGGCTCACAAGCACACCACGACCACCACTGATCTTGAGGTCGGCCAGACCATCAAGGTCGTCTCTGGTCCTTTGGCTGACTTCGACGGCACCGTATCCGAGGTCAATGCGGAGGCTGGCAAGGTCAAGGTCATGCTCACGATCTTCGGTCGTGAGACTCCGGTCGAGCTCACTCTCGACCAGGTGACCGTCATCGTCTAAACACTACGGCCGGGCATCCGTTATCGGTGAGGATTGCTTCTCGGAGCTCGGTACTAGATAGCATCTACGAGAACTAACAACAGGAGGCACAACATGGCCGCAAAGAACGTTGTTCATTTCATTAAGCTCCAGATTCCTGCCGGTCAGGCAAACCCCGCTCCTCCCGTCGGCCCCGCCCTCGGTGCCGCTCAGGTCAACATCATGCAGTTCTGCCAGGCATTCAATGCTGCCACGCAGGACAAGGCTGGCGACATCATTCCTGTCGAGATCAGCGTCTACGAGGACCGCTCCTTCGACTTTGTCACCAAGACCCCTCCCGCGGCTCGTCTGATCCTCAAGGAGCTTGGCATCAAGAGTGGCTCTGGCGTTCCCCAGCGCGACAAGGTCGGACAGCTTACCGACGAGCAGCTCACCAAGATCGCCGAGATCAAGATGCCGGACCTCAACGCCAACGACATCGAGGCTGCCAAGAAGATCGTTGCGGGCACCGCTCGCTCCATGGGCGTCACCATCGCCGAGTAACTATAGTTTCATGCGCAGCGGGCAACCGCTGCGCTGGTTTGCTAACCGGCGGAGGGATCCGCCAACTACGTGGGAGGGCCACGCCGCCCGCTTACCACAGGAGGTATCATAATGGCGAAGCACGGAAAGAACTACAACAACTCTGTTGCCAAGTACGACAAGACCAAGGCATACACGCCGAAGGAGGCCATGGCTCTCGTCAAGGAGCTCTCCTCCGCTAAGTTCGACGAGACCGTTGAGGTCTCCATTCGCCTTGGTGTCGACACCCGCAAGGCCGACCAGAACGTCCGCGGCTCCATCTCGCTGCCCAACGGCACCGGTAAGGAGGTGCGCGTCGCCGTCTTCGCCGAGGGCGACAAGGCTCGCGAGGCTGAGGCCGCTGGCGCCGACATCGTTGGCTCCGACGACCTTCTGGCTGACATCCAGGCTGGCAACATCAACTTCGACGCTGTCATCGCTACCCCGAACATGATGGGCAAGGTTGGCCGCCTCGGTCGCGTTCTCGGCCCCCGTGGCCTGATGCCGAACCCCAAGCTCGGCACCGTCACCATGGACGTCGAGAAGATGGTCAAGGAGCTCAAGGCCGGCCGTGTCGAGTATCGCGCCGACCGCTATGGCATCTGCCACGTTCCCATGGGTCGCGTCTCCTTCAGCACCGAGCAGCTCGTCGAGAACTACGCGGCTCTTTACACTGAGATCCTGCGCGTCAAGCCCTCTTCTGCTAAGGGTCGCTACGTCAAGTCCATCTGCCTGTCCTCCACGATGGGCCCCGGCGTCAAGGTCGACTCTGCAATCACCCGCGACTTCCTGGCGTAAGCCAAGGACGCTGTAGTTCGTTCTACCGGGTCGGCATCAGCCGGCCCGGTATTTTTGTCTGCGGTCAGCTCAGGTGATGTTGTACGACACGGGTTTGTGTGCAAGGAGAGAAGAGCGTCCTTCTCGCTTGACGCAGAAACCTGGTCGGTCAATAATTCTTGCTGCATGTTTACGCATGCAGCAAGTGCAAAACGCACGTCCGCTGCCAAAGACAGCCGGTGCCCATGTGGCTTAAAGGAGAAATCCGCCTGCCGAGGTGGTCTTGGAATTGATTTTCTTGGACCCTGCTTTGGCTGCGCCAAGCGGGGTCCGTTTTTATGCGAAGGCCCGCCGCGTCGGCGGCTCGTGCCCGAGTCATAAAAAGCAAGGAGGTGTACTACATGCCCAATTCCAAGAATGTCGACATGCTCGCAAAGGTCGCTGAGTCCCTGGAGAACTCCAAGGGTGTCTTCTTCATCGACTATCGCGGCCTCTCCGTTAAGGAGACTCAGGAGCTTCGTCGCGGTCTGCGTGAGGCTGGCGCTCACATGAAGGTTTACAAGAACAACATTGTGAAGATCGCCCTCAAGAACGCAGAGATGCCTGAGGTTGATGGCCTCAACGGCACCGTGGCTTACGTCTTCTACGAGAACGATCCCGTCGAGGCCGCTAAGGTCATCAAGGAGAAGGCCGAGGCATTCGAGAAGATCGAGTGGATCGGCGCTATCGCTGATGGCAAGGCTCTCACTGCTGAGGACGCGAAGGCTTACGCCGACCTGCCCAGCCGCGAGGAGCTCATGGCCAAGCTCGTGTACGTTATCGGCAGCCCGCTGTCCGGTATCGCTCAGGTTCTCGCTGGTCCTGCAAGGGGCCTCGCTACTGCCCTTCAGGCGGTCGCAGACCAGAAGGCCGCGTAAGACGCGTACTTCGTCGCACGTTGTTTTACCTGCCGCGTGAGCGGCACCTAAGTTAAAAGCTGTTGGGCGCACGATGCGCCCACTACAAAAGGAGAAATCACATGGCTTGCACCAAGGATGAGATCATCGAGGCCCTCAAGGAGATGCCCGCCCTCGAGCTTTCCGAGCTCGTTCACGAGCTGGAGGACGTCTTCGGCGTCTCCGCTGCTGCTCCCGTTGCCGTTGCCGCTGCTGCTCCTGCTGCTGGCGCTGCTGCTGCCGAGGAGAAGACCAACTTCGACGTCGAGCTGACCGCTTTCGGCGACAACAAGATCGCCGTCATCAAGGTCGTCCGTTCCCTCACCTCCCTTGGTCTCAAGGAGGCCAAGGAGGCCGTCGAGGGCGCTCCCAAGGTCCTCATCGAGGGTGCCAAGAAGGAGGACGCCGAGGCTGCCAAGGCTCAGCTCGAGGAGGCCGGCGCTACCGTTACCCTGAAGTAAATTCAGCTAACGATAACTCCGCGACTTGTCGCACCTGGGGTCGAACCGCAAGGTTCGGCCCTTTTTTGTTAGCTCTAGGGCAGGGGGGGTGACTTGATGTGGAACGCCTAAGTCCCCCATCAACATTTTTATGCGGGCCGTAGCCGTTTCGCTTCGGCCTGCCGGCTGAATGGCAAATTTCGGACTTGTGAAGGAACACACCGAATCCATAAATGAAGAATTATCATCGCAGGTAAATGGCCTAAAGTTCCTGGCTAATAAATAGTGGTCCAGATGTCAAGACTATATTATTGACCTAGATGTGCAACTTCGTTAAGTTATTAGATTGCGACAACTGCCGCTTTTTTATCAAGTCGAAGGAGGAAGTGCCTGGTGCCTACCGCAAAGTCTTCCCAAACCGCACAGCAGAAGCAGCGCAAGCGCGTTAGCTTCGGCAAGATTCCAAGTGCGATGGAGCTGCCCAACCTCATCTCTGTACAGAAGGAGTCGTTCGAACGCTTCATGACCGAGGGCCTCGCCGAGTCCTTTGGTGAGTTCTCCCCCATCGAGAACTCTGCCGGGACCATGGAGGTCTCCTTTGGCGAGCATCAGTTTGGTGATGCCCCCAACTCTATTGCCGAGTGCCGCGCCAAGGACATTTCCTACCAGGCGCCGCTCTTCGTTGACGTTCGCTTCGTCAACAAGGAGACTGGTGAAATCAAGGAGCAGCTGGTCTTCATGGGCGACTTCCCGCTCATGACCGACCGCGGCACCTTCATCATCAACGGCACCGAGCGCGTCGTCGTCTCCCAGCTCGTCCGCTCGCCTGGCGTGTACTTCTCCACCGAGCTCGACAACGGCATCGAGGTCCAGCGCGTGCAGTTCATTCCTGCCCGTGGCGCATGGCTCGAGTTCGAGGTCGACAAGCACGGCCACCTGGTCGTCTCCATCGACCGTAAGCGTCGCCAGAGCGCGACGCTGCTGCTTCGCGCCCTTGGCATCGCTGAGTCCGACGACGAGATCATGAACCTCCTCGGCGATTCTGACATCGTGCGCTCGACGCTCGAGCGTGACGTCGCCACCACCCGTGAGGACGCCCTCATCGAGATTTACCGCCGTCAGCGTCCCGGCGAGCCTCCCACCGTGGATTCCGCTCGCTCGCTGCTTGAGGGCCTTTACTTCAACCACCAGCGCTATGACCTCGCTCGCGTCGGTCGCTACAAGATCAACAAGAAGCTCGGTCTTGACGTGGACGCGCAGGAGAAGGTCCTCACCGCAGAGGACATCATCACCGCCCTGCGTTACCTCCTTGCCCTTCACGCCGGTGACTCCACCAAGAAGTTCGACGACATCGACCACTTCGGCAACCGTCGCGTGCGCACCGTCGGCGAGCTCGTCCAGAACCAGTTCCGCATCGGCATGAGCCGCATGGAGCGCGTCATCCGCGAGCGTATGGCCTCTCAGGACGTCGACGACATCACGCCGCAGTCCCTGATCAACATCAGGCCGATTGTCGCTGCGATCAAGGAGTTCTACGGCTCCTCGCAGCTGTCCCAGTTCATGGACCAGTCCAACCCGCTGGCGGGTCTCACGCACAAGCGTCGCCTGTCTGCCCTCGGACCCGGCGGCCTTGCCGGCCACAAGTCCGGCTCCAGCCGTCGTACCAACGTCCCGACGGCGGTCCGCGACGTCCACAACTCGCACTACGCCCGTATGTGCCCGATCGAGACCCCCGAGGGCCCGAACATCGGCCTCATTGGCTCGCTCGCGCTCTACGCTCACGTGAACGACTACGGCTTCATCGAGTCGCCGTACCGTCGCGTCGTCGATGGCGTCGTCACCGACGACATCGATTGGATGACGGCCGACGAGGAGGAGAACCACGTCATCGCGCCGGCGAACACCACCTACGACCCGAAGACGAAGAAGTTCATCGCCGTCGACGCCCATGGCAACATCTACAACCCCGAGACCGTCGTCGCCCGCACGCGCAACTTTGACGGCTCTTTCGGTGCGCCTGCAGACGTTCCCGTGTCGACGATCGACTACATGGACGTCTCCCCGCGCCAGCTTCTCTCCGTCGCGGCTAACCTCATTCCGTTCCTTGAGCACGACGACGCAAAGCGTACGCTCATGGGCGCAAACATGCAGCGTCAGGCAGTGCCTCTGATCAGGCCGCACGCCCCCTACGTCGGCACCGGCCTCGAGAAGGCTGCTGCGCACGATTCCGGCGAGCTCATCGTCGCCCAGCACGCGGGTACCGTTGTCGAGGTCGACGCCGCCCACGTCGTGGTTGACTCTCCCGAGGGCGTCGATCGCTACGACCTCCCCAAGTACGAGCGCTCCAACCAGAGCACATGCATCAACCACCGTCCTGTCGTCTACGTCGGCCAGAAGGTCGAGAAGGGCGAGCCCCTTACCGACGGCACCTCCGTGGACGAGGGTGAGCTCGCGCTTGGCACCAACCTGACCGTGGCCTACATGCCGTGGGAGGGCTACAACTACGAGGACGGCATCATCGTTTCTGAGCGCGTCGTTCAGGATGACCTCTTGACCTCCGTCAACATCTCCCGTCACGAGATCGATGCCCGTGACACCAAGCTTGGTCCCGAGGAGATCACCCGCGAGGTTCCCAACCAGTCCGAGGAGATGCTTGCCAACCTCGACGACGACGGCGTCATCCGCATCGGCGCGGAGGTCGGCCCTGGCGACATTCTCGTCGGCAAGGTCACGCCCAAGGGCGAGACCGCTCTGACCGCCGAGGAGCGCCTGCTTCGCGCCATCTTCGGCGCCAAGGCCCACGACGTTCGCGACACCTCCCTCAAGATGCCGCACGGCGCCTACGGCCGCGTCGTCGACGTCGTCCGTTTCAGCCGCGAGGCTGGAGACGACCTGCCGCCTGGAGTCAACGAGCTCGTCCGCGTCTTCGTCGCCCAACGTCGTAAGATCCAGCAGGGCGACAAGATTGCCGGCCGCCACGGCAACAAGGGCGTCGTCTGCAACGTCCTTCCTGTCGAGGACATGCCCTACATGGCCGATGGTACGCCCGTCGACGTCCTTCTCGACCCCCTGGGTGTTCCTTCTCGTATGAACGTCGGCCAGCTCATGGAGTGCCACCTTGGATGGGCCGCCAGTCACGGCTACGACACCGAGTCCGCTGACTCCGACAAGGTTGTCGACGGCCCGATGTACGTCGCCACGCCGGTCCTTGACGGCGCCACCGACAAGGAGGTCGCAGAGGCCCTCCGTCGCACCAACATCAACCTCATGAACAAGGCCAGGCGCCTCTATGGCGACCACATGAACGAGGAGTTCGTCCCCCAGCTCAACGAGGTCGGCAAGACCACGCTCTACGACGGTCGCACGGGTGAGAAGTTCCAGAGCCCCATTACCGTCGGTACGTCCTACATCCTGAAGCTCGGCCACATGGTCGACGACAAGATCCACGCTCGCTCGACTGGCCCTTACTCCCTGGTTACCCAGCAGCCGCTGGGCGGCAAGGCTCAGTTCGGCGGCCAGCGCTTCGGCGAGATGGAGGTTTGGGCACTGTACGCGTATGGTGCCGCAAACGTCCTGCACGAGCTCATGACGGTCAAGTCCGACGATACCAACGGCCGCGTCAAGACCTACGAGTCCATCGTCAAGGGCGAGAACGTCCCGAACCCCGGCATCCCCGAGTCCTTCAAGGTTCTCGTCAAGGAGATTCGCTCCCTCGCGCTCAACATCGAGCCCATCTCCTACAGGAAGGCCGAGGACACCACCAAGGCGGTCCAGGAGACTGTCGACGAGAACTCCGTCGACGTCTTCGCAGGCGCGGACAGCGCCGACGACCTGATTGGCGGCCTTGCTGCCGATCTCGGCGAGAGCGATGAGGCCCTCGTCGGCGACACCACCAACGATAAGGAGTAGCGAACGTGGCAGATTTCGATACCACAGATTTCGACGCGATAAAGATCTCGCTCGCCTCCGCAGATGAGATTCGCAGCTGGTCCCACGGCGAGGTCAAGAAGCCCGAGACCATCAACTACCGTACGCTCAAGCCCGAGAAGGACGGCCTGTTCTGCGAGAAGATCTTCGGACCTGTCAAGGACTGGGAGTGTGCCTGCGGCAAGTACAAGGGCATCCGTTTCAAGGGCATCGTCTGCGAGCGCTGCGGCGTCGAGGTGACGAGCGCCAAAGTTCGTCGCGAGCGCATGGGTCACATCGAGCTTGCGGCCCCCGTCTCCCACATCTGGTACTTCAAGAGCCCGGCGACCTTCCCGCTCGCTCGCCTGCTCGACATGAAGAGCAAGGACCTCGAGAAGGTTCTCTACTTCGCAAGCTACGTCATCACCGAGGTTGACGCCGAAGGCCGTGAGGCCGACGCCGACGAGCTCAAGGAGGAGCTCGCCGCCGACCTCGAGGAGCTTGACGCCGAGTGCGAGGACGAGATCGAGCGCCTCAAGGCTCAGGGCGAGACCGATGGCGGCGACGAGTTCGGCGACATCGAGCCCCTCTCTGCCGACGAGATCCGTCGCGGCATTGTCGACCTCAAGGAGGAGTACGACGAGGAGAAGCAGCTCCGCCAGGACGCCTACGACAAGTTCATGCAGCTCGAGGCTCGTGAGCTCATCTCCGACGAGGCTCTCTTCAGCGAGATGAAGCGCTACTATGCCATCTACTTCAAGGGTGGCATGGGTGCCGAGGCCGTCCGCGAGCTCCTGCGCCACGTTGACCTCGGTGCCGAGGCCGATGAGCTCCGTGCCATCGTCGCCTCCGACGACGCCCAGAAGCAGAAGAAGGAACGCGCGGTCAAGCGCCTCGAGATCGTCGACGCCTTCCTGAAGGGCGGCAACGATCCTGCGAACATGATCCTCGACGTCATCCCCGTCATTCCGCCCGACCTGCGTCCTATGGTCCAGCTCGACGGCGGCCGTTTCGCGGCTTCTGACCTTAACGACCTCTATCGTCGCGTCATCAACCGCAACAACCGCCTCAAGCGCCTGCTTGACCTCGACGCTCCGGCGATCATCGTCAACAACGAGAAGCGCATGCTTCAGGAGTCCGTTGACGCCCTCTTCGACAACGGTCGACGTGGCCGCCCCGTCACCGGCCGTGGTGGCCGCCCCCTGAAGTCCCTCGCCGAGGCCCTCAAGGGCAAGCAGGGCCGCTTCCGCCAGAACCTGCTTGGCAAGCGTGTCGACTACTCCGGTCGTTCGGTCATCGTCGTCGACCCTCAGCTCAAGCTCCACCAGTGCGGTCTTCCTTCCACCATGGCGCTCGAGCTCTTCAAGCCCTTCGTCATGCGTCGTCTTGTCGAGCTCGGCAAGGTTGAGAACATCAAGGGTGCAAAGCGTGCCATCGAGCGCTCTGCGGCCGTTGTCTGGGATGTTCTCGATGAGGTCATCAAGGGGCGCCTGGTTCTTCTCAACCGTGCACCTACCCTGCACCGCCTGTCCATCCAGGCATTCGAGCCGGTTCTCGTCGAGGGCAAGGCAATCCACCTGCACCCGCTGGTCTGCGCACCCTTCAACGCAGACTTCGACGGCGACCAGATGTCCGTCCACGTGCCCCTGTCCACGCAGGCGCAGACCGAGGCCCGCGTGCTGATGCTCTCGAGCAACAACCTGCGCTCTCCTGCGTCGGGTAAGGTTCTCACCGTTCCTTCCCAGGACATGGTCTTCGGCGTGTACTTCCTCACCATGGAGAAGGACGGCGTCCAGGGCGAGGGTCGCGTCTTTGCCAGCTTCGAGGACGCAATGAACGCCTATGACTGCCGCAACAACCTTGATATCCAGGCTAAGATTGTCGTGCGCGTTTCCTCTAAGGACGCCAACCTGGTCGAGGGCGACAAGAAGATCTTCCGTACCCGCACCAGCTGGGGCGAGGTCGTCGACTACGACGTCACCGACGGCGCCGTGCGCTTCGAGACGACTATCGGCCGCGTCATATTCAACCGCCAGTGCCTGCCCGTTGACTATCCGTACATGAACTACAAGATGGTCAAGGGCGACATCTCCAAGCTCGTCAATGACTGCTGCGACCGCTACAAGCTGGCCGAGGTCGAGCCGATTCTGGACGCCATCAAGCACAACGGCTTCCACTACGCCACGCGCGCCGGCCTGACCATTTCCGTCTGGGATGCGGTCATCCCCGAGGACAAGCCCATGATTCTCGAGGAGGCCCAGAAGAAGGTCGACTCCATCAACGAGTACTACGAGGACGGTTTCCTGTCCGAGCAGGAGCGCCACGTCGAGGTCGTTAACGCCTGGACCGAGTGCACCGACGTTCTCTCTTCCGAGATGCTTGCCGGCTTCGCCGAGGATAACCCCATTTACATGATGGCCGATTCCGGCGCCCGTGGCTCCAAGACGCAGCTTCGTCAGATTGCAGGCATGCGTGGCCTTATGGCTGACATGTCCGGCGATACGATCGACCTTCCCATTAAGGCGAACTTCCGTGAGGGCCTCCAGCCCCTGGAGTACTTCATCTCCACCTACGGTGCGCGTAAGGGCCTGGTCGATACCGCATCGCACACGTCTGACTCCGGTTACCTTACCCGTCGTCTCGTCGACGTTGCCCAGGACGTCATCGTCCGCGAGGAGGACTGCGGCACCGACGAGGCCGTCACCTACGACCTCATCAAGCCGGGCGAGTCTGACGTCGATACCGACCTTGTTGGCCGCTGCGCGCTTGACGACATCGTCAACCCGCAGACCGGTGAGGTCATCGTCGCCAAGGACGGCTACGTCGAGAACGCCGATCAGCTCCGTGCCATGGTGGACGCCGGCCTGAAGAAGGTCCAGCTCCGTGCTCTGCTTACCTGCAAGTCCAAGTACGGCGTCTGCCAGAAGTGCTATGGCTGGGACCTCTCCACGCGTCGTCCCGTCAACATCGGAACCTCCGTCGGCATCATCGCTGCACAGTCCATCGGCGAGCCTGGTACCCAGCTTACGATGCGTACGATTCACTCCGGCGGCGTCGCGGGCGCTGACGATATTACGCAGGGTCTGCCGACCGTTGCCCGTATGTTCGACGTCGTCGGCAACGTCAACGAGAAGATCCTCGGCCGTGAGGCTGACCTCGCCATGTACAGCGGCGTCCTTTCCATCACGCCCGAGCAGACTGAGTACCTGCTTCGCATCCTCGACGCCGACGACCATACCAGGATCCTCTCCGAGTGGCGCGTCCCCGCATCTGCCCGCTTCATGCCGGGCATCGAGGACCAGTGCGAGGTCCGCGCCGGCGACCAGATCACCCGTGGCTTCGTCAACTTCCGCAAGCTGCGCACGCTCACCGACATCGAGTCGACGATGCACACCTTCGTCGAGTCCGTCAAGGACGTCTACACGTCTCAGGGCGTCGATCTGAACGACAAGCACATTGAGGTCATCGCGCGTCAGATGCTCCGTCGCGTCCAGGTCACCAACCCCGGTGACTCCACGTACCTTCTTGGCCAGTACGTCGACCGCTATGTTTTTGCCGAGACCGTTCACAACATCGCCCTCGCGGGAGGCACGCCTCCCGAGGCCGAGCCCGTCATCCTTGGTACGCTCAAGGTCGCAAGCTCCATCGACTCCTGGCTCTCTAGCGCTTCGTTCATCCGTACCGCTGGCGTCCTCACCGAGTCTGCCATCAAGGGCGAGGTCGACCACCTGCTTGACCTCAAGTCCAACGTCATTGTGGGCAAGAAGATCCCCGCAGGCACTGGTCTCAAGGCGTACGACGATGTCCAGCTGACCTACCATGGCGTGCCCATCGATGGTCCGACCTCTCCGAACGCCAAGTCGCTTCCCGAGTGGGCTCCCGAGACCCTCAAGGGCGTCGAGGAGCAGCTTCCCAAGCAGCTTGATTGGATTGGCGACGACTACAACTACGGCGGCGTCTACTCCAAGAACGGCCGTACGCTGTCTTCCGAGGACGCGAAGCTCTACCTCTTCGATGACCTTGGCGTGTCGCAGCGCTGGACCAACAAGTTCAGCGAGGTCGGCATCGAGACTGTGGGCGACCTCATTGGCAAGACCGAGGATGACCTCCTGCGCATCGACGGCATCGGTGCGAAGGCCATTGAGGAGCTTCGTGACGGCCTTGAGGCCCGCAACCTGCTCTACATCCTCGAGCCCGACGAGGACGAGGCCGACTCCGAGGATCTCTCGCAGCTCCTCAACATGGTCTTTTCGCCTGACGCGGACAACGACATCATGCTTGGCTCTGCGGCTCCCGCAAAGCACAACTATGATGAGGACGAGCTCATCGGCGGCGGTTCCGCCGAACCCGAGACCGACTCCGCAATTATCAACGAGGACCTCGGCTCTCTCCACGACCTGCTGAGCCAGGTTGAGAAGAGCGAGGAGGACGATCAGGACGCCGAGTAGCTCCTGGGGGTTCATCTGAGTTGCTAGCAAAGGGTCCGACCTCTTGAGGCCGGACCCTTTTTGCATGCATATGCTTGTGCGGTGTCGGCGTGTCTGACTGCCAATAACTGCTGGGCGCGTGAGAAAGGGAAGAGGGGCAAGGGGCCAGTGGCCCCTTGCCCCTCTATGGGCTATGACTTGCCCGCTGGGCGAAGCTGCTAGACGAGTCCGTCGATCTTCGCGGAGTGCGTGGGCTTCTTGCCTGCCGCCTCGTCGTCGTGGTCGCGAATGGCCGCGCGGCGAATCTTTCCGTTCACGGTCTTGGGAAGCTCGTCGACATAGTCGATGATACGCGGGTACTTGTAGGGGGCTGTCTCGGTCTTGACGTAGCGCTGGAGGTCTCGCGTAAGCTCGTCGGAGCCCTCGTAGCCCTTGTTGAGCACGATGGACGCCTTGACGGCCTTGCCGCGCACGGGGTCTGGTACGCCGGTGACGGCGCACTCTCGAACCTCGGGGCGCTGCAGAAGGACGCTCTCGATCTCGGTCGGCCCAATGCGGTAGCCGGAGGACTTGATGACGTCGTCATTGCGACCAACGTAGTGCAGGTACTCGTCCTCATCCTTCCACGCGGTGTCGCCGGTGTGGTACCAGCCGTCGTGGATGGCCTCGTTGGTCTTCTCCTCGTTGTGGTAGTAGCACATCAGGATGCCCTCGGGTGGATTCTCGCGGTCGTAGCGAATGCAGATCTCGCCCGTCTCGCCGTAGTCGCAGGGGGTGCCGTCGTCGTGGAGGATCTGGATGTCGTAGAGGGGCACGACCTTGCCCATGGAGCCGCTGAGGGGCTTCGAGTTGTTGAGGTTCGCGATGGTCAGGGGCGTCTCGGTTTGGCCGAAGCCCTCGTAGATGGTGAGGCCGGTCTGCTCGCGCCAGAACTCCAGAAGGTCAGGGTTGAGCGACTCGCCGGCGGTGGTGCAGTACTTGAGCGGCGAGAGGTCGTGGCCCCTGACACCCTCGTTCTTCATGAGTCGATACATGGTCGGCGGGCAGCACAGCGTGGTGACGTTGTACTTGGACACCAGGTCAAGAATCTCGTTGGCGTGGAAGCGGTCGAAGTCGTACACCATGACTGCGGTCTCCATGGTCCAGGCGCCGTAGAGCTTGCCCCAGACGGCCTTTGCCCAGCCGGTGTCTGCGATGGTAAGATGCAGGCCGCCATCGCCGGTGACGTTGTGCCAGAGCTTGGCCGTCACCGTGTGGGCGAGCGCGTAGGTCCCGTTGTGAAGGACCATCTTGGGCTCACCAGTGGTTCCGGAAGAGAAGTACATGATGAACGGCTCGTACACGGAGGTGGGGACGCGCACCCAGAACTCGCGTGCGGCGCGCACTCCGGTGTTGAAGTCAATCCAGCCTCTGCGCTCGCAGGGTAGCTCGCAGACGTGGTCAGGGCCAGACAGGTAGGCGTCGCGGTCGCAGGGACCTTCGGTGACGCCGTTGCTCATGCCGGCGCCGCCGCCGTTCACGACTATCTTGAGCTCAAGATCGGGGCAACGCTTGGCGACGTGGTCGACGACGTCGGGAACGCCGCCCTTGTCAGTGCAGATGACGGCCTTGATGTTTCCGGCCTGCAGGCGGTACTCCATGTCGCGGTCGCGCAGCATGAACGTGGCGGGAACAAGAACCGCGCCGATCTTGTGCAGGGCGACGGCCGTGAACCAGAACTGGTAGTGGCGACGCAGAATCACCAGAACGTTGTCACCCTTACGGATGCCCTGGTCGGCCAGGAAGTTGGCGGTCTTGTCGGACCAGTACTTCATGTCTCCGAACGAGAAGAAATGCTCTTCTCCCTCGGGGTTGGTCCAGGTCATGGCAAGGCGATGGGGCTCATGATCGGCGATGTCGTCGACAACGTCGTAGGCCCAGTTGAAGTCCTCTGGGTAGTGCAGGGAAAGGTGCGCCACCTCGCCCTTGCGATTTCGCGACTCGGACAGGTACTTCTCGCTGATGTATCTCATTGTTTCGATCCTTTTGGGCACATGCCGGCGAATGCCGGCCGTTGGGTATGGCAAACCGAGCCTCGCTTGCGCTTGGCCGTCATAGGGCACCGTCCGCGTGAGCAGGCGATGCCTACCTAATGCCCTCAATCGGCTTGTTGTCGGGATCCATGTCCCGCTCTTCGGTGGGAAGCACTACCGCAAAGATCTGCGCGTCCTCACCGTCGATGGCGATGATGCCGTGTCCGCGGCCCGAATCGTAAAGCAGGGTGTCGCCAGGGCCGACGTCCTCGGCGTGGTCCTCGAACTGGAAGCGCAGGTGTCCCTTGATGACCAGATCGAGCTCTTGGCCCGCGTGGTAGGACAAGTGAATGGGCTCGTGCTGGAGCTTCTCGTCGTACGGCACGTCGACGAGGAAGGGCTCGCACATGCGTCCCTCGAAGAAGGGTGCCTTGTGAAGGTACTCGAACTGGCTGTGACGCTTGATCTGCATGCCCTCGTGGGCACGCACGATCGAGTACCACTTGATGTGGGGGCTCTCTCCGGTCATGAGCTCGGTGATGTCGACGCCAAGCTTGCGCGCGCACTTGAAGAGGAAGGTGAACGTAAGGTCGGCCTCGCCGGACTCGCGAGCTTCATACTCTTCGGGGGAGCGGCCGGTCGCCCAGGCCATCTCCTGAATGGAGAGCTCGTTGTCCTCACGCAGGCTGCGAATGCGGTTCGCGATCTCCTGGCGCTGCTCACGCTCGGCGAGCTCGTCGCCGCTGAACTCCATGTGTGTCTCCTCCCGTTGACTAAAGCTCGATGCCCATGTGAAGGGCCTTGAGGTTGGGCTCCAGCAGGTTGGCGTGCTTGGGGGGCACGCACTTCCTGAGGGCGGCCTCGAGCACGTCCAGGTCGGCGAACTGGGTCTCGGCCCACAGCTTGCCGAGGCAGACGATGTTGGCGAGACCCTTGAGGCCCTTGTCCTCGGCGAGTTGCGTCGCCTTGAACGAGAAGCGCCTGACTCCCGCGGGAAGCTCGACGGCATCAGCGTTCATCGCGAGTGTCGTGTCGATGATCGCGATGCCGCCCTCGACCAGGGTGGGGCCGAACTTTTCGACGGAAGGCTGGTTCAGCGCGATGAGGGCGGTCGGCTTCGTGATAAACGGGGAGCCGATCGCCTCGTCGGAGAGCGAGACGTTGCAGTTTGCGGTGCCGCCACGCATCTCGGGGCCGTAGGATGGCATCCACGAGACGTTGCGACCGTCCAGTAGGCCTGCGTTGGCCATGACCTTGCCGGCAAACAGAACGCCCTGGCCGCCAAAGCCGGAGAGGACGCAGAGCATCTCGTTGGTCTTCATGGAGGTGTCCGTTGGCATTGCCATGCTAGCCCTCCTTCTTTTGGGCGATGGGGCAGTCCTTGGCGCGCTCCGCGGCAGCCTCGTATGCGTTCGAGTAGCCCTCTGCGGAAACGTCCTTGTAGACGCCGAGCGGATAGTAGGGAAGCATGTTCTCGCGAAGCCAGTCGAAGGCGGCCTGCGGGGTCATGCCCCAGTTGGTCGGGCACGTGGCGACGACCTCGACGAAGGAGTAGCCGACACCGTTGACCTGGTTCTCGAAGGCCTTCTTGATGGCTTTCTTGGCCTGCCGGATGTGTGCCGTCGAATCGCAGGCGACGCGCTCGATGTAAGCCGGGCCGTCCAGGGTGGCGAGCATCTCGCTCATGCGGATGGGGAAGCCGACCTTGGTGACGTCGCGACCATACGGGCTGGTCTGAGTGACCTGGTTGGGCAGCGACGTCGGGGCCATCTGGCCTCCGGTCATGCCGTAGATGGCGTTGTTGATGAAAATCACCGTGATGTGCTCGCCGCGCGTTGCCGCGTGCACGGTCTCGGCGGTGCCGATGGAGGCGAGGTCGCCGTCGCCTTGGTAGGCGAAGACGACGTTCTCGGGGTGGACGCGCTTGACCGCGGTGGCGACCGCGGGAGCGCGACCGTGCGACGCCTCGATCATGTCACAGTTGAAGAAGTCGTAGTTCATGACGGAGCAGCCGACGGGCGAGATGCCCACAGTCTTGCCCTCGATGCCGAGCTCGTCGATGGCCTCGGCTACGAGGCGGTGGACGATGCCGTGCGTGCAGCCCGGGCAGAAGTTGAACACCTTGTCCGCGAGCGCGTGGGGTCGGGCAGAGACGATCTTCTCGTCTGCCGCAATCTGCGAGCCGATGCGCTCCTCCTGGTAGTCGGGAAGGGTCTTGGGGGCGGTTGCCATGGTTACTCACCTGCCTTTGCGGGATTGATACCGAGCTCGCTTGCGCGGAGCTCGATCTGCTCGAGGATCTCCTCGGGCGTGGGAAGAACGCCACCGGTGCGGCCGTAGAAAGACACGGGCACGCGGCCGCGTGTGGCCAGCTCGACGTCCTGGACCATCTGGCCCATGTTGAGCTCGACGGACATGAATGCCTTCGCGCCGCCCTCGACGATGCCGTCGATTGCCTTGGTCGGGAAGGGCCACAGGGTGATGGGCCTCAGGAGGCCTGCCTTGATGCCCTTGTTGCGTGCGGCGCGAACGGCCGTGCGGGCAATGCGCGACGCGGCTCCGAATGCAACCAGGACGATGTCGGCGTCGTCGCACATGAAGAGCTCCTGGCGCTGCTGGGTCGCCTCGATCTTCTTGTAGCGCTCGAAGCGCTCGCGGTTGGTGTCCTCAAGCTTCTGCGGCGTCAGGAAGAGCGAGTTGATCACGTTGTGCTCTCGCTCCATGTGTGTGCCGGTGGTTGCCCAGGGCTTCTTGGGGAGGTCCTTGGGGTCGCGTGCGGGAGGCAGCGTGACGGGCTCCATCATCTGGCCGATCATGCCGTCCGCCAGGATCATGGCGGGGGTGCGGTACTCGTCCGCCAGGTCGAAGGCCAGGTAGATGAGGTCAGCCATCTCCTGCACGGTGCTGGGCGCGAGGACCGGCATGAAGAAGTCGCCGTGGCCCATGGCGCGCGTCGCCTGGAAGTAGTCGGACTGCGAGGGCTGAATGCCACCCAGGCCGGGACCTCCACGCTCGACGTTGATGATGACGCCGGGGACGTCGGCGCCCGCCATGTACGAGACCCCCTCGCCCTTGAGCGAGACGCCGGGACTCGAGCTCGAGGTCATTGCGCGCGCGCCAGCGGCACCCGCGCCGTAGACCATGTTGATCGCGGCGATCTCGGACTCGGCCTGCAGGAACGTGCCGCCGATCTTGGGGAGCTTCTTGGCCATGTAGGCGGCGAGCTCGGTCTGCGGCGTGATGGGGTAGCCAAAAAAGAACCGGCAGCCGGCGCGCATGGCGGCCTCTGCCAGGACCTCGTTGCCCTTCATGAGGACGCGGTCCTCCGAGGCGGCTGAAATCTGCTGATCTGCCATTTATCTCACCACCGTAATAGCGACGTCGGGGCAGGTCATGTAGCACGAAGAGCATCCAATGCATCCATCGGGGTCAACGAGCTTGGCGGGGTGGTAGCCCTTTGGCGTGATGCGCTCGCTGTCTAGCGCGAGCACGCCCTTGGGACAGGCCGCGACGCACAGGCCACAGCCCTTACAGTGCACATCGTCAACAATGATGCGAGCCATGCGATCCCTCCCTCTCTGGGGGCATAAGCGTTGGTCATGCGGTCGTTCTGGCCGCTATGCTGCCCCGGGGACCCCTCTACATCTCCCAGGGCATAGAGACAAATCTAGACACCATGATGAGTTTTTCTGACGGCGAATCGGCGTCTGTTAACAACGCGGCAATTTCAGGTGCCGACGAGCCGCAGATTTCGCACGCTCCGCCGCTGGCGAGAAGTGCCCGCGCCTCCCCTTGGCACGGACCTTCCGAGGCAAGGGCCGCTATCGTCGCGCGCGGCACCACGCTCCCGGCAAAAGGCAGGCCCGTCAGGCTCGAGAGCCTGGAGGCGAAGGCGCGCCCGCGGCGAACGTCTTCGGGCGTGGTTTGGTCGGAGAGGTTGCTGGTGTTCAAGAGCGCGTCGGCCTTCAGGCGGGCGTGCCACTCGATGTCGGGAAGCATCGCCGCGGCCTCCTCTGGCGTCTGCGTCAGGCTGCGGTATGCGCTTGCGACGTACAGGACACACGCGCCCGCCTGCCTGAGTTGCGTTGCATAGCGTCCCAGCGTGGTGGCTCCGTCGTCGTCTCCGCCCACGTCTATGATCAGCCTCTCGGGGGAGGGGGCGCGGCCCGCCTGCGCCTGGGCCTGCGTGACACGCTCGACCACCGCGTCCAGGCGGCCGCTCAGGCTGGGCGTGTCGAGCGTCGTTCCGGCAAACACCGGGGCGATGAGCTCGATGCCCTTCTCCTCAAGCTCTCGCGCGTAGTCGCTCGAGCGGAAGTAGGGGTTGACGACGTCCAGGTCACAGAGGGCCACGCGAAGGCCTCGCGCAGCATGGGCGAGCGCCAGGCCGAGGGCGGTGTTCGTCTTGCCGACGCCGGCGTGTCCCACCAGGACCGTGATGGCGGGAAGGTCCAGAGGGTCGATCTGACGGGTGCTGTCCGTTGTGCTCATGCTGCTCACCTGCATCTTCGTCGGTGGTTTGGCCTCGTGTCTTGTCCGCTCCAGTCTACCTGCGATGTGGGCGCGTCCCAAAAGCCGTGCCCCAATCGTCACGTTGGCCGGGCGCGGGGTACACTGGAAACGTAACGCAGAAATAGAGGGGGCGGGCATGTCGGATCAGCGCGAGCACGAGGCGAGTTTGGACTTTGGGGGCGTTGACGCGAAGGAGGTTGACGGCCACCAGCTGCGCGAGCTCCTGGCAAACGACGACGTTGTGTATAGCGCTACGCAGATATTCGACGCCCTGTCCGACTTCACGCGCTTCCAGATTCTGGGAGTCCTCGTCGAGGGTGAGAGGAGCGTGTCCGACCTTCAGGAAGTCTGTCACGTCTCGCAGTCTGCCATCTCCCATCAGCTCAGGCTCCTGCGTGACCGTGGCCTGGTGAACGCCAGACGCGACGGCCAGCGCATGATCTACAGCCTTGCCGACGCCCACGTGGCCGAGCTCATGCGCGTCGGTCTCCAGCACGCGTCGGAAGACGTGGAGACGAGCGAGTAGACACGCGCTTCTTACCCCGCTTGTGGGCAGAACGTGGAAAAGGGATACGCCCGGGTCCGTGGTGTTTTGACAACCCTGCATGCAAGCGCGTAAAGTACACGCTTGCGCATTTGTGCGCATCATATCTGTCCGACAATCCGAGGCATCGGTGCTGAGGTGCTTCTGATACATAGGTGCTCGCGCACCACACACTCTGTTTGAACGAATAAGGAGAAGAGCTTTGCCTACCATCAACCAGCTTGTTCGCCAGGGCCGCGTCTCTCACAAGGCCAAGTCGAAGAACGCAGCACTCCAGCACAACCCCCAGAAGCGTGGCGTCTGCACGCGCGTCTTCACCACGACCCCCAAGAAGCCGAATTCGGCTCTTCGTAAGGTCGCCCGTGTCCGTCTCGTCAACGGCATCGAGGTCACCGCTTACATTCCCGGCGAGGGCCACAACCTTCAGGAGCACTCCATCGTCCTGATCCGTGGCGGCCGTGTTCGCGACCTCCCTGGTGTCCGTTACAAGATCGTCCGCGGTGCCTATGACTGCGCAGCAGTTCAGGACCGTAAGCAGGGTCGCTCCCGCTACGGCGCTAAGCGCCCCAAGGAGTAGGACTCCGCACCTTAGTCTGAATTAGCTACGAGTTATTAGGAGATATATCATGCCGCGTCGTGCAGCAGCAGTCCGTCGTGAGGTTATGCCGGACGCCGTTTACAACAACCGTCTCGTGACCCAGCTCATCAACAAGGTCCTCCTCGATGGCAAGAAGGCCACCGCCGAGCGCATCGTCTACGGTGCCTTTGACATCGTCAAGGAGAAGACCGACGGCGACGCCCTGGCCACCTTCAAGAAGGCCATGGACAACGTCCGCCCGACCCTCGAGGTCAAGCCCAAGCGTGTCGGTGGCGCTACCTACCAGGTTCCTATGGAGGTCAACTCCCGCCGCGCTACCACCCTCGCCATCCGTTGGATTGTTAACTTCAGCCGTGCTCGCAAGGAGAAGACCATGGCCGAGCGCCTTGCCAACGAGATTCTCGATGCCGCCAACGGCGTCGGCGCTTCTGTCAAGAAGCGTGAGGACCTCTTCAAGATGGCAGAGGCCAACCGCGCGTTCTCTCACTACCGTTTCTAAGTTAGGGAATCCGAGGAGTAGAGACTTATGGCAAAAGTTAAGTACAAGCTCGAAGACCTTCGTAACATCGGCATCATGGCCCACATCGACGCCGGTAAGACGACCACGACCGAGCGTATTCTTTACTACACCGGCAAGACCCACAAGATCGGTGAGGTCCACGACGGCGCAGCCACGATGGACTGGATGGTTCAGGAGCAGGAGCGCGGCGTAACCATTACCTCCGCAGCTACCACCTGCTTCTGGAAGGATCACGTCATCCAGATCATCGACACCCCGGGCCACGTCGACTTCACCGCTGAGGTCGAGCGCTGCCTTCGCGTCCTCGACGGCGCCGTTGCCGTCTTCGACGCTGTCGCAGGCGTTCAGCCCCAGTCCGAGACCGTCTGGCGTCAGGCTGCGAACTACGGCGTTCCTCGCATCGCCTTCATCAACAAGTTCGACCGTGTCGGCTCTGACTTCTTCCACGCCATCGAGACCATGAAGGACCGCCTGGGCGCCAACGCGGTCGCGGCTCAGATCCCGATGGGTGCCGAGGCCAACTTCTGGGGCCTCGTCGACCTCGTCACCAACGAGGCCTGGGACTTCAAGGAGGATGCTAAGGGCATGATCTTCCCCGAGAAGATGGATGCCATCCCCGAGGAGTTCGCCGAGCTTGCTGCCGAGAAGCGCGAGGAGCTGCTTGAAGCGGCTGCCAACTTCTCCGACGAGCTCATGGAGGCCGTCCTCATGGAGGAGGAGATTCCCGTCGACATGTTCAAGGCCGCCATTCGAAAGGGCGTCCTCGCCGGTGAGCTCAATCCCGTCTTCGTTGGTTCCGCCTACAAGAACAAGGGCATCCAGGAGCTCCTCGACGCAGTCATCGACTACCTCCCGAGCCCCCTCGACGTCGCCGAGATCGACGGCAAGAACGACAAGGGTGAGGAGGAGATCCGTCACGCGGATCCCAAGGAGCCCTTCTCTGCTCTGGCCTTCAAGATCATGACCGATCCCTTCGTCGGCAAGCTGACCTACATCCGCGTCTACTCCGGCATGGCCGACTCCGGTTCCTACGTTTACAACTCCGTCAAGGACTCGCGTGAGCGCCTCGGCCGCATCCTCGAGATGAACGCCAACGACCGTGTCGACCGTGACAACTGCGCCGCCGGTGACATCGTCGCTTGCGTCGGCCTCAAGAACACCCAGACCGGCGACACCCTCTGCGACGAGAAGAACCCGATCATCCTTGAGTCCATCGACTTCGCTGACCCCGTCATCGACGTCGCCGTCGAGCCCAAGACCAAGGCCGAGCAGGACAAGATGTCCGTTGGCCTCGCCAAGCTCGCCGAGGAGGACCCGACCTTCCAGGTCCACACCGATCACGAGACCGGCCAGACCATCATCGCCGGCATGGGCGAGCTTCACCTCGAGATCATCGTCGACCGCCTGCGTCGTGAGTTCCACGTCGACTGCAACGTCGGCAAGCCCCAGGTCGCGTACCGCGAGACCGCTGGTCACGAGGTCAAGCACTGCCAGGGCAAGTTTGTCCGCCAGTCCGGCGGTCGTGGTCAGTACGGCGACGCCATCATTGACCTCGAGCCCATGGAGCCCGGCTTTGGCTACGAGTTCGTTGACGCCACCGTCGGTGGCTCCGTCCCCAAGGAGTACATCCCCTCTGTAGACAAGGGCATCAAGGAGGCGCTCGAGTGCGGCGTCATCGCCGGCTACCCCGTCCAGGACATCAAGGTCACCCTGGTCGACGGCTCCTACCACGAGGTCGACTCCTCTGAGGCCGCATTTAAGGTCGCAGGTTCCATGGCCATCAAGGAGGCCCTGAAGCAGTCTGATCCCGTCCTTCTCGAGCCGATCGAGCTCGTCGAGGTCGAGACGCCCGAGCAGTACATGGGCGACGTCATGGGCAACCTCTCTGGTCGCCGTGGCAAGATCGAGGGCATGGAGGATCGTGCCAACACCAAGGTCATCCGTGCCAAGGTCCCCCTGGGCGAGATGTTCGGTTACGCAACCGATCTTCGCTCCCAGACTCAGGGTCGCGCATCCTACACGATGCAGTTCGACTCCTATGAGGCCGTCCCCAAGAACATCAAGGACGAGATTGTCAGCAAGAACGGCGGCAGCGCCTCGTAAGTAAAGTGGCCATCGGCAGCCAACTGCCATTCAATGGAGGTATTTCAAGTGTCAAGCCAGAAGATCAGGATCCGCCTCAAGGGCTACGATCACGAGGTCATCGACCAGTCTGCGAAGCTCATCGTCGACACCGCTCAGAAGACCGGTGCCCGCGTCTCCGGCCCCATTCCCCTGCCTACCGAGCGCAACCTCTACACGGTCATCCGCTCGCCGCACAAGGACAAGGACAGCCGTGAGGAGTTCGAGATGCGCACCCACAAGCGTCTGATCGACATCCTCGACCCCAGCTCCTCGACCGTCGACTCGCTCATGCGTCTCGACCTTCCCGCGGGCGTTGACATCGAGATCAAGCTCTAAGCTCTTCTCAGCAGCGTATATTTGGACCCCTCCGCTCGGAGGGGTCCTTTTTACGTTTGCCGAATTTGCAGGGATTGTGAGATGAAAACTAGTGAGCCAAGCCACGGTGCCGTGCGTGTACACTATTCAGGCTGCACTTTTATGGGGATTGCTGCGTCTATCCACTTACCGACACCTGTGAGTCGGTACCTGCCCGTGGATGCCGGCAAGAAGCATGAGGGTGAGGCACACGTCAGATGTGGTCCGCTGGGGGGAGAGCGCAGGACGCGCTCCTTTGGTCCCATGACCACCTAAGGAAAGGACCAGGAATGGTCAGCATGATTCTCGGCCGTAAGATCGGGATGACGCAGGTGTGGGATGAGAACGACAACGTCGTCCCCGTCACCGTCGTCCAGGCCGGCCCCTGCACCGTCTCGCAGGTCAAGACGAAGGCAACCGACGGCTACGATGCCGTTCAGCTTGGCTTCGGAGACATCACGTCCAAGCACGTCAACAAGCCCATGGCGGGTCACTTTGCCAAGGCTGGCGTCGAGCCCATGCGCTACCTTCGCGAGGTCCGCGTTGCTGAGGGCGAGGAGCACAACACTGGCGACGTCGTCACTGTTGCCGACTTCGCTGACGTCACGACCGTCGACGTCACCGGCACCTCCAAGGGCAAGGGCTTCCAGGGCACCATCAAGCGCTGGAACTTCTCGCGTGGCCCCATGACCCACGGCTCTCGCAACCAGCGTCGCCCGGGCTCCATCGGCCAGTGCGCGTACCCCGCTCGCGTCCGCAAGGGCCTCCACATGGCAGGTCACATGGGCGATGAGCGCGTCACCGTCAAGAACCTCAAGCTCGTTCGCGTCGATGCTGAGCAGAACCTCATGCTCATCAAGGGTGCAATCCCCGGCGGCAAGAACGCCCTCGTCTCCATCCGCATGGCCTAAGGGCCCGTTGGAAAACAATCCTTTAGGTCTATAAGGAGGACTAATGTCCAAGATCGATCTTAAGAACGTTGAGGGAAAGGCGGCCGGTACGGTCGAGCTCTCCTCTGACGTCTTCGGCATCGAGCCGAACATCCCGGTCGTGCACCAGGTCGTTGTTGCCTATGAGGCATGCATGCGCCAGGGCACGCACTCCACCAAGAACCGCTCTGCGGTCTCCGGCGGCGGCGTCAAGCCATTCCGCCAGAAGGGTACCGGCCGTGCTCGTCAGGGCACCATCCGTGCGCCTCAGTGGGCTGGCGGCGGCGTTGTCTTTGGCCCCAACCCCCACAGCCACGCCAAGCGCAGCAACAACAAGGAGAAGAAGCTCGCTATGCGCTCCGTCCTCTCCGGCAAGCTCGCTGACTCCCAGCTCTTCCTCCTGGATGAGCTGAAGCTCGAGGAGGGCAAGACCAAGCAGGCCAAGGCTGTCCTCGTTGCCCTGGGCGTCGCTGACAAGCGTGTCACCGTTGTCGTTGCCGACGACGACGTTCAGACCTACCTTGCCTTCAGGAACCTCCCGAAGGTCAACGTCATTGGCGTTTCCGAGGCCAACACCCGCAACCTCATCGACAACAGCGCTCTCGTCATGTCCGCTGCGGTTGCCAAGCAGCTCGAGGAGGTGCTCGCATAATGAACTCCGCCTACGAAGTCATCATCCGCCCGGTCGTCTCCGAGCGTTCCTTCGACCTTATGGCTGAGGGCAAGTACACCTTCGAGGTTTCCGCTAAGGCCCCCAAGGAGGAGATTGCCTCCGCCGTTGAGAAGCTCTTCAACGTGCACGTCAAGAAGGTCAACACCATGTGGGTCAAGCCCAAGAACAAGCGCGTGCGCTATGTCACCGGCAAGACTCGCACCTGGAAGAAGGCCGTCGTCACTCTCGCTGAGGGTGAGCAGATCGAGGTCTTCTCCAACCAGCAGGCAGCTGCTGAGGAGTAGTTAAGCCGCCCGAGCCTCCTTTGGGAGGCCGGGCTGTTATGCCGCACGTGATGGATACGCGCGGTACCGTGGTAATCCGGTGTCGTCTCGCCACTCCCTGAGCGAGATGGCCAACGGAACAGAAAGGGAATGAAGTAATGGCAGTTAGACACCTCAAGCCTACGAGCGCAGGCCGTCGTTGGCAGACGATCTCCGACTTCGCTGAGATCACCACCGACAAGCCCGAGAAGTCTCTCCTCGAGCCCCTGCCCAAGAAGGCTGGCCGTAACAACAACGGCCGTATCACCACCCGTCACCAGGGTGGCGGCAACAAGCGCCAGTACCGCAGGATCGACTTCAAGCGCCAGATGGACGACGTGCCGGCTAAGGTCGCCACGATTGAGTATGACCCCAACCGCTCTGCTCGCATCGCCCTTCTCCACTACCTGAACGGCGCCAAGGCCTACATCCTCGCTCCCGAGGGACTGCACGTTGGCGACATGGTCGTCTCTGGCACCAAGGACGTCGACATCAAGCCGGGCAACTGCACGACGCTCTCTGAGATTCCCGTCGGCACGCTTGTCCACAACGTCGAGTTCCAGCCTGGCAAGGGCGCCGCAATGGCTCGCTCCGCCGGCACCTCCGTCCAGCTGATGGGCAAGGACAACGGCTATGCGGCTCTCCGCATGCCCTCCGGCGAGCTTCGCCGCGTCCTTCTCACGTGCCGCGCCACCATCGGTGTCGTTGGCAACGCCGAGCACGGCAACATTGTCATCGGCAAGGCTGGCCGCAAGCGCCACATGAACGTTCGTCCGACCGTTCGTGGTACCGTCATGAACCCTGTCGACCACCCGCACGGCGGCGGCGAGGGCAAGAACCACACCTCTGGTCGTCCTTCCGTTACTCCTTGGGGTATCCCGACGAAGGGCAAGAAGACCCGCGACCCGAAGAAGGCTTCGAACCGCCTCATCATTCGTCGTCGCAACAAGAAGTAGTCGGAACACGAATAGGAGATTCCAAGAATGAGCAGAAGTCTCAAGAAGGGCCCGTTTGTGGAGACTCGCCTCCTTGCGCGTGTCGCCGCTCAGAACGAGGCTGGTACCAAGGACGTCATCAAGACTTGGTCGCGTTCTTCCACCATCTTCCCCGAGATGGTCGGTCACACGATCGCTGTCCACGACGGCCGCAAGCACGTCCCCGTATACGTCACTGAGTCCATGGTTGGTCACAAGCTTGGCGAGTTCTCTCCCACGCGCACCTTCCGCGGCCACAAGCAGGCATAACAGGGGGTATGGAGTAAATGGCTAACAACACTGAGGTCAAGGCCACCGCGAAGTACGTGCGCATGGCGCCGCGTAAGGTCCGCATGGTCGTCGACCAGATTCGTAACAAGTCCGTTGATAAGGCGCTCGAGGTTCTTCAGTTCTCCACCCGCGCTGCCGCTGAGCCGGTCGCCAAGGTCCTGCGCTCTGCTGTTGCCAACGCCGAGAACAACAACAACCTCCGCGCTGACAACCTTGTGGTGAAGTACGCCTACGTCGACGAGGGCCCCACGCTCAAGCGCATCCGTCCTCGCGCCAAGGGCTCCGCTTCGCGCATCAACAAGCGCACGAGCCACATCACTGTCGTCGTTGCACCTGGAAAGGAGGCGTAGGGGAAGAATGGGTCAGAAAGTACAGCCTACCGGCTTCCGTCTCGGCATCACCGAGGAGTGGCGTTCCCGTTGGTACGCCGATAAGAAGGACTACGCCAAGAGCCTTGGCAACGATCTCGAGATTCGCAAGTTCCTCGAGAAGAAGCTTGCTTCCGCCGCACTGTCTCGCGTTGACATCGAGCGCACCGGCGACAAGGTGAAGGTCGTCATCTACACCGGCCGCCCCGGCATCGTCATCGGCAAGAAGGGCGCCGAGATCGACAACCTTCGTGGCGAGCTCGAGAAGATCTCCGGCGTCACCAAGGGCAACATCTCCGTCGACGTCATCGAGGTCAAGCGTCCTGAGCTCGACGCGCAGCTCGTCGCTCAGTCCATCGCCGAGCAGCTCGAGGGCCGCATCGCCTTCCGTCGCGCCATGCGCAAGGCCGTCCAGTCCGCTCGCAAGGCTGGCGCCAAGGGCATTCGTATCCAGTGCTCCGGCCGTCTGAACGGCGCCGAGATGGGCCGTCGTGAGTGGTACCGCGAGGGCCGCGTGCCCCTGCACACCCTCCGTGCCAAGATCGGTTTCGGCGAGGCCACCGCTCGCACCACCATGGGCGCCTGCGGCATCAAGGTTTGGATTTACCTCGGCGAGAAGATGCCCGGCCAGCCTGCGCCCAACCCGGCGCTTGAGGGCACGAGCCGTCCCCGTCGTGGTCGCAATGAGAGGAGGGGCCGTTAATGCTCGCACCTAAGCGCGTTCTTCACCGCAAGGTCCAGCGTGGCTCCATGAAGGGCCACGCAAAGGGCAACACCGAGCTCCACTTCGGTGAGTACGGTCTCGTCGCCCTTGAGGCTCACTGGATCACCAACCGTCAGATCGAGGCCGCTCGTATCGCCATGACTCGTGAGATGAAGCGTGGCGGCAAGGTCTGGATCACCATCTTCCCGGACAAGCCCATCACCAAGAAGCCCGCTGAGACCCGCATGGGTTCCGGTAAGGGTAATCCCGAGGAGTGGGTGGCTGTCGTCAAGCCCGGCCGCATCATGTTCGAGCTTGGTGGTGTCGAGGAGTCCGTTGCCAAGGAGGCCTTGCGCCTTGCTCAGCACAAGCTCCCGATCAAGACCAAGATCGTGACCCGCGCCAAGTCGGACGTGGAGGAGTAACCAACTATGAAGTACCAGGACATTCGTGAGCTTTCCGACGAGGAGCTTGCCCAGAAGCTCGAGGACGGCCGCGCGGAGCTCTTCAACCTCCGCTTCCAGATGGCTACCAGCCAGCTCGACAACACGGCCCGCGTGACCCTCGTCAAGCGCGACATCGCTCGCATCCAGACCGAGATGCGCGCTCGTAAGAATGCAGCGGACAACGCCGCTGCGCAGAACTAGTTCGCAGGAGATAAGAAATGGCAGATACCGAAAGCAGGAACGCGCGTAAGGTCCGCACCGGTGAGGTCATCTCCCTCTCCGGCGACAAGACCATCACCGTTCAGATCACTTACCGTAAGCACCACCCCAAGTACGGCAAGATGATGACCATCCACAAGAAGCTCCACTGCCACGACGAGAAGAACGAGTGCGGTCTTGGTGACACCGTTCGCGTCATGGAGACCCGTCCGATGTCCAAGACCAAGCGTTGGCGCGTCGTGGAGATCGTGGAGAAGGCCAAGTAACGATCGTATTCACCCCATTCCCTAACGTGCGGCGCTCGTGTGACCGCACCTCTTAGGGGAACCCGTTCGGAGGAACTGTAATGATTCAGATGGAGACCATGCTCAACGTCGCTGACAACAGCGGCGCGAAGCGCGTGAAGTGCATCAAGGTCATGGGTGGCTCCAAGCGCCGTTACGCGGGCCTCGGCGACGTCATCATGTGCGCCGTGCAGGAGGCTACGCCGGGCGGCTCCGTGAAGAAGGGCGACGTCGTTCGCTGCGTTGTCGTTCGCACGGTCAAGGAGTCCCGTCGTAAGGACGGCAGCTACATCAAGTTCGACCAGAACGCCTGCGTTCTGGTCGACAAGGAAGGCGAGCCCAAGGGCACCCGTATTTTCGGGCCCGTCGCTCGCGAGCTGCGTGACCACAAGTACATGAAGATCGTCTCGCTCGCACCCGAGACGCTGTAGGGAGAGAGACACTCATGGCAAAGATGAATGTTAAGAAGGGAGACCAGGTCGAGGTCCTGTCCGGCAAGGACAAGGGCACTCAGTCCGAGGTCATTGCTGCCCTTCCCGCTGAGGGCAAGGTCATCGTTCGCGGCGTTGCAGTCGTGAAGAAGGCCCAGCGCCCGACCCAGGCCAGCCAGCAGGGCGGCATTGTCGAGAAGGAGGCTGCAATCGACGTCTCCAACGTTGCTCTCGTCTGCCCCAGCTGCGGCAAGGCCACTCGCGTCGGCCACGACGTCGAGGATGGCAAGAAGGTCCGCGTCTGCAAGAAGTGCGGCGCCAAGTTCTAAGTTCTGCTTAGGCGACTTTCAGAGGCTCGTTCCCGTAAGGGGATGGGCCTCTTTTTTCATGTCGCGAGGCTGTCAATTTGATGCTTGCGCGAAAAAACGTTTTGACTCCGGTAGACGTTACGGTCCAGGCGTTGACTGGGATAGACTGACAAAGGTCATTTATGGTCAAAACTGTCAATATATATTCGGTAAGCGAGGCGGCGCAGTGAACGTGCGCAATGCAGAAATTAATCGAATGCAACTACGCGGAATGCGGTTTAGGGGCGTTGCGCTGACAGGTGCATGTGCGGCTTCCCTGGGACTGGGGCTCCTGTGCGTCCCGACGAGCGCCCTGGCGCTGAGCGTCACGGGCAACGACTGCTATGCGCTTGTACAGAGCGGCACCTCGATCGATGTCCTCTCGGTGGACGGAAGCGTCGGCGATACGGTGTACTGCTCGGTTACCAAAGACGGCAAGCTCTTCGCCGACCATCTTGCGTACACGCTCTCGAACGACGGGCTCGCGTCTTCCGACGGAGGGGTCACCGGAATCGTGTCTGCGGACTTCGGCGCAATCGACCCCTCGGCAAGCTACGAGATAAGCGCCTATTCCGACTTTGACGAGCACGCCCTTCTCTACCGCGGAAGGGTGGAGCCGGTCTATGCGGAGCTGGATGGCGTTGCTGGGAAGCGTCTCATTGCCTGGAGGACCATCGGATCCGAGCAGCGCGCGTTTGCGGCGCCCAAGACGATCTCGTATGGCAGCGACACCTACGAACTCGACGGAGGCTGCACGGCCTCTTCTGCGTATCGATACAAGGCGCAAAACGATGGTCACGAGGTGGAGTCTGGCTCGATTACGTATGTGGATGACAGCGGAGAAAGGCTTCTTGTCCAGGGCATAGGTGACGTCGCCTGGGGCGAGCATCGCTCGGTCGAGGTGCCTCAGATCATCAAGGCCGACAATGGCGGCTATTACCGCACGGTCTTCTTTAACAAGACGCTCGACGCCGCGAACCCTGGGCAGCGCGACTTTACGGTGCGCTGCAAGAAGGTGAGTGACGGCCTTGCCGGGAAGCAGGGGTTCTATACTGCGAAGATTCGCATGGTCGACGAACAGGGCAACGTGCTTGCCTGCGACAGCGTCTCGGTTGCTGGCGACGTCATCTACGCCAATCCGCCCGCGCTCTACAAGGATGCCGACCGCGACGGCGTGATCGAGGCGTACGAGCTTGACGGCGACGCGACGCTTTCGCTTGCCCCCGGTGACGAGGGCGTGCAAGACGGGCAGCGCACCTTTGACGTGCGCTATCGCCGCGTGCAGGGCAAGACCTACTGGCAGATCGTCAAGATCGATGCCACCCAGGAGGGGTCGGGCAGGGTGCTCGGCATGGAGCGCGTCGAGGTTGGCCCGTCCAACGGGGCTTCTTGTCCGGCGAGCTACTACGCTGGCAACATGGACGTTGACGGCAAGACTTGGTCTCCCGTCAACGGTAGCGACTTCAGCTACGTGTGGGGCCAGAGTGGCCCCGTCACATATGTCTACTACGCCCCAAGGGGGACCAAGGTCGACCGTTCGGACCGTGCCGTCACGGTCAGGTACGTCGACGTTGCGACGGGGGAGCAGATTGGCGAGGACAACCGCACGCTGAGCGCCGACATGCGCGAGGACGTCGTCATCGATACGCCAGCAAGCCTGACCGTCGGGCCGAAGAGCTACGTCCGACTCGACGGGCAGGAGGGCGGCGTCAGGACCGGCTACTACACGCCCGGCTCCACGTACACCGTCTACTACCGCGATGTGAACGACAGTGCAAGCCAGCGCACCGTCATCACCAACGTGCTATTCGACTTCGTTCCGGGGAGGACGACCTACGTCGACCTGGGAACCGAACGCGACGGAACACGCGAGGGCACGTCTGACCAGCGTTCCGCGTCGTTGCGTGATGCGGTCACGACGGGCGCTCCGGCGGGGCAGCAGCTGTCGACGGTGGACAACGGGTTTGGTGAGCCGACGATCGTGAACGGCGAGGGCGACGACCTTAACACCGTGCGCATTGACGACAACGAGACGCCGCTTGCCTCGGGCGGTGCGGGCACGTGGGCAGCAGAGACGCCCCTTTGGGAAAAGTGCCTGGCCGCCATCGCGGGCGCGGCCGCGCTTGCGCTGGTGATCGTGGCCGTGCTCCGCAGGCGCAGGAGGCGCGCGGAGGACGATGGCGCAGACGGACGCGAGGTCCGCTAGGTATGAGAGCTCGAATCGAGAGAACGAACGTGAAGGACAGCATGAGCATGGGACGCAGGGCCCTTTCCGCATTTCTTGCATTCACCATGGTGGTGACCCAGATGCCGGTGACGGCTGGCGCTGTCGAGGAGGGGAGGGAGGAGGCGCCCGTTGCGGTTGCGGCGCCAGCCCAAACCGTGGACGTGGCCCTGGGCCTCGAGGGAGCGTACATCAGCTACAACGGACAGACCATCAGCGCGCCTGCGACTAAGGTGACGCTTCCCGCTGGCGCAGACTTCAGGTTCAGAGTCTCGCCCGACGAGGGGCGCGAGCTTGACGAGGTCTCGGTCTCGGTCAATGGCGGCAAGCAGGTGCTCGCTCCTGACGCGGACGGTGTCTATACCGTTCGCGCCAGCCAGATTCAGGGCGGTATGGGCATCGGCGTGAGCACGCACGAGGCCGAGCGGGTGCAGGACGGCGTCGAGGCGATGTCGCTCGCCACAAGCGCGAACAACCTTTCTGCGGCGAACGGCAGGCAGCTGGACTTCTCGCTTCAGCTGACCGACTCCGACGGCAAGCCCGCTAACGACCAGATTGGCGAGAGGCTTGCCGTCTACATCGAGGGTCCGAACAACGCCCGTGTGACGGCGCCGCTCGAGTATCGCGGAAACGGCCTGTATGGTGCAAACGTTGACGAGCTGCGCGACCAGAACGGCAACAAGATCGGCGGCGGAGGCGGCTCGATTGACCCGAACGTCTCGTACAAGGTCACGCTCTTCACGGGAAGCGACCTGAGGGCGGAGCACAAGTACGACCAAAACGAGGCCAGGTACTCCACGGGAGACGTGCTGAGCAACAGGTACGTCCTGACGCTGCCCCAGGGAGACGCGAAGGCGGGGCAGGAGTACAAGATCGAGGCCAAGGGCTTCTCGGCTCCCGGAAGCGACACGTACAACTCCATCCTGAAGGGGGGCGTGTACTACGGCGTCATCGCGCGAGACTTCACCCTCACGGGAGGGGACGCGGAGACCAACGTCGCGGCCATCACGGGCAGGTGTAGCACGCAAACGGGAAACGACAAAACCAATCCCGTCGAGCAGACGTTCATCTTGGCTCACGTCGACACCGAGTTCAAGATCAAGGGCGACGGCGCGTACGTCAAGACCAACCCCGAGGACAAGGGCAAGGTCGCGAGCGTCGGGGCAAGCTACCTCAAGATTGACGACAGCGAGTCCGCGGAGCAACTCGAGGCCGAGGTAAATGCCCTTCTGGACCAGGGTCGCTCCCAGTCGGCCACGCTCGGCGCCCATCAGGCCAACGCCGCACTGGCCTACAACAAGAACAGCCAGAAGTACGAGCTTGACACGAGGGGTCGCGGTGCGGGCGCCTACTATGTGACGCTTGACGACGACCTCTACGGCAAGGCGCTCTCGGAGGCGTCCAGGCTGCAGATTTACAAGGACGACAACCAGACCATCGTGTTCAACGTCACGGGCAACGTGTCCAGAATCCAGAAGTACGACGTCAATGGCCAGGGTGCCGACAGCTTCCTGGGTGACCAGGCAGCGAAGGCCGGAGTGCCCACCAGCATCGTCTGGAACTTCATGAACGCCACGGACCTCGACATCTGCGGCTCCATCACTGGCGTCGTACTTGCGCCCAAGGCCTGCGTTAAGGTTGACGGGACGTCGAGCGGCTGGCTCGTGGCCGACAAGGTCGTCATCGGCAGCGGCGAGTGGCATAACGTCTACGACAAGGAGAAGGTCCTTCACGAGGGGTCGTCGGCAACGCTCGGTGCGAACAAGCTGGTAGACGGCAGCGACTCGACGGCCTCGGGCTTCTCCTTCGACCTCGACTACAAGGATGGCGACCGGTGGAAGACGATCCAGACCAAGCAGAACGACGGCAAGGACGTCACGTTCGACGCGATCGAGTACAACCAAGACAACTACAGTTCCTCGACCGACGGACAGGACTACCTGTACCGCATCAGGGAGTCGCAGGGCGCGACCGACGCAGACGGCAACTCCTACAAGCCGGACGCGACCGTCTACTACGCCAAGGTGAGGGTCGCCCGCGTGGTCTCCACCCAGAATGGTACGACGGCGTACCAGTATGTTGCGTCCGACCCCGAGTACTACTACGACGAGGCGTGCACGCAGCCCGTAGAGGGTAAGCCTTGCTTCAACAACGCGAAGACCACCATGGCGCGCGCCACGGCAACGCTCGGCGTGTCCAAGGACTACAACAAGTGGGAGAAGGGCACTGCATTCGGCTTCAGGCTGAGCCCGCTGACCCAGGGCGCCCCTATGCCCGATTCCGACGCCATCACCGCGACGAGCGACAACAAGGCGCCTTCCTTCGGCGAAATCGAGTTTGACGCGCCTGGCCGCTACGAGTATCAGATTGCGGAGCAGCTGCCCCAGGGCGTGGATGCCCAGCACGCGACCAAGGACGGCGTCGTCTATGACGCGTCGGCGCACAAGGCCGTGGTCGACGTCCGCAAGGAGGGCGACAGCCTCGTCGCGAGCGTGAGCTATGACGACGGTCGGGCGGAGGTCCCCGTCTTCCGCAACAGCTACGAGGCGAAGGGCTCCCTGACGCTCGAGGGGACCAAGACCCTCACTGGCAAGACGCTCGAGGCGGGTGCCTATCACTTCACCGTTCGCGAGGGGCAGGACGTTGTGGCGACGGGCACTAACGATGCGAGCGGGAAAATCATCTTCGCTCCCATCGAGTACACCTGCAAGGACGTCGGAAGCCACAGCTACACCGTGAGCGAGGATGGCGCCGGGCAGACGGGGGACGGCGTCACGTACTCTTCCGCAACCTATACGGTGACGGCAAATGTCGCCGACAACGGCGACGGCACCCTTGGCGTGACGGCCTCAGATAGCGCACGCGCGCTTGACTTCGTCAACACGTACCAAACCGATCCCACGGGCGTGACCGTAGAGGGCACGAAGGTCCTCGAGGGCCGCGACCTCAAGGCCGGGGAGTTCGCCTTCGGCTTGTACGAGAGCTCCGACGCGACCGAGCCGCTGGCCACCGCCACCAACCGTGCGGACGGCACGTTCTCGCTTAGCACTCCTGCAAACCAGTTTACTAAGGCGGGCAGCTACCACTACGTGGTGAGGGAGCTTGCGCCCCGGGACGATGCCGCGCGCGGGGGAGTCACCTACGACGACAGCGCGCAGCCCGTCACGATCAATGTTGCCGACAACGGCCGGGGCCAGCTGGAGGCGACCGCCTCCTACGACAACGGCGGCATTGCCTTTACCAACAGCTACGAGGCCCAGGGTTCGGCTGCGGTCGAGGTCCGCAAGGCCTTCAGATCCGCCGCGGGGCAGGCGCTTCCCCTTGCGGAGGGCCAGTTCAGCTTCACGCTCTCCGACGCCGACGGCAACGTTGTGGGGCAGGCGACCAACGGATCCGACGGCACGGTGAGGTTCCAGCCGCTCGCCTTTGACTCCTCGCAGATGGTTGAGGGCGGCAAGCGCGTTTACGAGAAGGACTTCGCATACTCCGTGCGCGAGGACATTCCCTCCGGGGCCACCGACAACGGCGACGGGACCCGGACGCTTGACGGCGTCACCTATGATGCTCACGAGGCCAAGGTGACGGTTCACGTCACCGACGACGGCAGCGGAACCCTGCAGACCGCCGTCAGCTACGACGGCGATGCGGCGAGCGGCGATCCAGCGACCTTCGTCAACACGCGCTTCGACGCGACCGCGTCCATCCGTGCGGAGAAGCACTACTTCGGGCCCGATGGCGCCGCGTCCTTCTCGTATGAGCTCAAGGCGACCGATGCCCAGGGCAATTCGCGCTCCGGGGCAGGCGTTGCGTATGCCGGGGGGCAGGACGTGGTCGATGACGGCCAGCAGTTCAGCGTGACCGTTCACAACCAGAAGTTCGCGAACGGCGTCGCCGGGATCGACCTTCCCCAGATCGGCTACCGCAAGCCGGGCGACTATTACTATGTCCTGCGCGAGCTGCAGGACCAGCCTGACGCCAACGACCTCAGCGAGTATCTGATCAGGGTCCACGTCGCCCCTGACCAGACCACCTCGGTCTGCCAGCAGCTTATGGGGGTGGATGCGAGCCTTTCGAGCGACCGCGCAATTGCCTTTTACAACAACGCCAACGTGAGGCTTTCCTTCAGGGGCGTCTCGCTTGCGGGCAAGGCCCAGAGGGCCCGCAAGGTGAGCGTCGTCCCCGAAGTGAGGAAGGAGCTCAAGGGTGCCACGATGAGCGCGGGGCAGTTCCGCTTCGCCCTTCTGGACGCCCAGGGCAATCTTGTGGCCACGGCGACCAACGACGCGACGGGCGCCGTTAGGTTCGATGCGTCCAGCCAGCAGGACGGTTCCGGGCAGCTGATCGGCGGGCTTACGTTCACACAGCCCGGCGAGTATGACTTCCGCATCGTCGAGCAGGCCGACGGCTCCGACCAGACCATCAACTACGATGGCTCGACCATCGCCTATCACGTGTCGGTGACCGAGGACAAGGGCGGCAGGCTGGTCGCGCGCGGAAGCTACGCTAAGGACGGGGCCCCGACCGACGACCCAACATTCGTGAACTCCGTCAAGACGCTTGCGGTCCGCGTCCAGAAGCGTTCGAAGGACGCGCCGTACGAGCCGCTTGCCGACGCCCGCTATGGGCTGTGGATGATAGACCCCAACGGCAACGATGTCTACATGGGCAACCAGGTTTCGGGCGACGACGGCTACATGACCTTCGACGTGCCCCTCACCGAGGGTGTCGCCTACTACTTCAAGGAGGAGTCCGCGCCTGCCGGCCACCTGGTCGACCCGTATCGCTCCGCGTACTTCACGGTGAGCGCCGAGGGTGGCACGTACCACCTCGTCTACGAGGACGACCCGACGTTCTCTCAACTCGTCAAGGGACTGAAATAATGAATCGCATCGACAATGGGGCGGCCCGTTGCGCCGCACCTCTTCTGCTCGTGGTGACGATCTGTGCGGCGCTCTCGTGTGCGCTTGCGGCGCCGGCGGTCGCTGCCGACGTGACGCTCGAGTACAAGCGCGGCGGCGCTGGCGTGAGCGACGAGACCACCAAGCTCAACGTCGCCAAGGTCGGCTCCGACGGCGGAGAGTACGTCGTGGGCGCCCACATGGCCATCTTCACCCAGGAGGACTACGACGCAGGCGATCTCTCGGACCCCGTCGACAGCTGGTGGACGGCAAACGAGGTGCACCACATCGCCAAGAACGCGCGCCTCAACGCGTCGGCCGATGCGGCCGATGCCACACGCTACGTCCTCGTGGAGCTTGCCGCCCCGGATGGCTACCAGAAGGCGGACCCCGTCAGCTTCTATCTGCTCTCGGACTCCAACTTCGAGACCACGGCGGTCATTTTGACCGGCGCCGAGAAGGCGGACGGCTCCCAGAACTGCGTTCTGGCCGACAAGTTCAGCTTTGCCCTCTACGACGACGCGCTGCCGGACGAGCGCACCGTGACCGTCACCAAGCGCGGCGAGGACGAGGCCGTCGCGCGCGAGGGGGAGGGGCAGACGTCCAAGCAGGCGTCACTCTTCGAGCGTCTGGCCCAGACCGGCGACCTCGTTGCGCCAATCGTCCCGGCGCTCGCGCTCGGGCTTGCGGCGATCGGCCTTGGCCTTGTGGCCCGCCATAAGAAGTCCGGCCACGGCGCGACCAGCCACGACGATACGGCGGACAAGGAGCGTCAGGGCGACTAACACCGCATTTGGGTATATGTGTAGAAACAGGGGAGAAGGGCTTGACGACTCGGACGCCAAGCCCTTCTCGCGTACGTGAACAAGCTGCGGAGAATTGTGGATATTCCAGCTATCGGCCCCTTTCGGCTCCTAAGGGCGTATTATTGCAACTTGCGTCTCTAGATAGGGAGAGCTATGTCTCGAACTCATCTGGCGCAACCGGCTCCTGGAGCCATCCAGGAGGTGCGAGGACCGACCCCGCACTTAAAACCCCATAGTAAGGAGTGTCAAATGGCAGAGAGCATCACCCCGCGCCTCAAGGAGAAGTACCGCTCCGAGATTCGCGGCGAGCTGCAGAAGCAGTTCAACTACAAGAACGTCAACATGATCCCGAAGATCGAGAAGATCGTCGTTAACATGGGCGTCGGCGAGGCCGCTACCGACTCCAAGGCCATCGAGGGCGCCGTCCGCGACCTTCGCGCCATCACCGGCCAGCAGCCGATGGTCACGCACGCTCGCAAGTCGATCGCAACCTTCCACCTGCGTCAGGGCCAGGCTATCGGCGCCAAGGTTACCCTCCGCGGCGACCGCATGTACGAGTTCCTGGATCGCCTGATCGCCATCGCCATCCCGCGCATCCGCGACTTCCGAGGCATCAAGGCCAACAGCTTTGACGGCCACGGCAACTTCTCCATGGGCGTCACCGAGCAGCTGATCTTCCCCGAGATCGACTTCGACTCCATCGACCGCACTCGTGGTATGGACATCACCATCGTGACCACCGCCCAGACTGACGAGGAGGGCAAGGCACTCATCGCTGCCTTCAACTTCCCGTTCAAGAAGGCCTAGTCAATAGTTTGTAAGTCGCCCCAGGGAGTCTGGGGCCTCTTCCTGAAGGAGGATTTGTGGCTAAGACATCGATGATCGTCAAGGCGAACCGCGAGCCGAAGTTCTCGACGCGCAAGCAGAACCGTTGCCAGCGCTGTGGGCGTCCCCACTCCGTTTACCGCAAGTTTGGTCTCTGCCGTGTCTGCTTCCGCGAGCTGGCTAGCAAGGGCGAGCTCCCTGGCGTCCGCAAGGCAAGCTGGTAAGAAGGAGCTCTCGCGTGCAGGCGCTGGGGCCATGGGCTCGAGTGAACCGCATGCGCAGTTTCATCACTAACAAAGGAGAAGGAATCAATGAAGGTTACTGATCCCATCGCAGACATGCTCACGCGCATCCGCAACGCTAACAGCGCGGGCAAGCAGGAGGTCTCCATGCCCTCCAGCAAGGTGCTCGTCGAGATTGCGCGCGTCATCTGCGAAGAGGGCTACATCGAGAGCTACGAGGTCGAGGACACTAAGCCTCAGAAGACCCTCCACATCACGCTCAAGTATGGCGCCCGTAACGCGAAGGTCATCCGCGGCATCCGTCGCATCTCCAAGCTTGGCCTCCGCATCTACGCGACCAAGGACGAGCTGCCCCGCGTCATGGGTGGTCTCGGCACGGCCGTTATCTCCACTTCCAAGGGCATGATGTGCGACCGCGATGCTCGCAAGCTCGGCATCGGCGGCGAGGTCATCTGCTTCGTCTGGTAACTCGTCAGAATCACGATAGGAGGAGACAATGTCTCGTATTGGTAAGAAGCCTGTCACGGTTCCGGCTGGAGTTACTGTGACCATCGAGGGCACCACCGTTACGGTCAAGGGCGGCAAGGGCGAGCTCACTCGCACCTTCTCCGACCTTCTGACCATCGCACAGGAGGGCGAGGAGATTCTCGTCACCCGCAACGACGACACCACTGAGTCCAACGCTCAGCAGGGCCTCACCCGCACCCTCATCAACAACATGGTTGTTGGCGTCTCCGAGGGCTACGAGAAGAAGCTCGAGCTTACGGGCGTCGGCTACCGTGTCGCTCTCAAGGGCAAGGATCTCGACCTCTCCCTTGGCTACTCTCACCCCGTTGTCTACGTTGCTCCCGAGGGCATCTCTTTCGACGTCCCCGACAACACCCACATCACCGTGAAGGGCATCTCCAAGGAGCAGGTCGGCCAGGTTGCTGCCGAGATCCGTTCCAAGCGTGCTCCCGAGCCGTACAAGGGCAAGGGCATTCACTACGAGGGCGAGCACATTCGTAGGAAGCTCGGCAAGGCTGCTAAGTAGTCTCGCTGACGATAAGGAAAGACCATCACCCCGTCAGGTGATGGCGTGGTTAAGGAGAAGGAATGAACAAGAACCAGGCAAAGCGCGCCGGCCTCAAGCGCCGCCAGCGCCGCATTCGCGCCAAGGTTTCCGGCACCGCCGAGCGCCCTCGTCTGAGCGTTCGTCGTACCAACGCCAACATCTATGCCTCCGTCATCGACGATGTCGCAGGCAGGACCCTTTGCTCCGCTTCTACGCTCAGTGCTGAGTTCAAGGCTGAGAACAAGATCGGCTCCAACAAGGAGGCCGCGGAGTTCGTCGGCAAGCTCGTTGCAGAGCGTGCTCTCGAGAAGGGCGTCACCGAGGTTACCTTTGACCGCGGTGGCCACATCTATCACGGCCGCGTAAAGGCCCTGGCCGACGCCGCTCGCGCTGCGGGCCTGAAGTTCTAGGAGGAATTTGAATGCCACGTGATCGTAAGCGCCAGAATGACTCCGATCTTCAGGAGCGCGTAGTCTACATCCACCGTGTCTCTAAGACCGTCAAGGGCGGCAGCCGCATGTCGCTCGTCGCTCTCGTCGTCGTCGGCGACGGCAAGGGCAACGTCGGCCTTGGCATGGGCAAGTCCGCTGAGGTCCCCCAGGCCATCCAGAAGGGCGTCGAGGATGCTAAGAAGAACATGTTCAAGGTGCCTGTCACCGAGGGCGGTTCCATTCCTCACCCCGTCGAGGGTCACTACGGTGCGGGCCACATCATCATGAGGCCGGCTGTCGAGGGTACCGGTGTTATCGCCGGCGGCCCCGTCCGTCCTCTCTTCGAGCTCGCGGGTATCCGCAACGTCATCTCCAAGTCTCTCGGCACCAACAACGCTCTTAACGCGATCAAGGCTGCCGCCGAGGCTCTCAAGGAGCTCAACAGCCCCGAGGAGGCCGCAGCACGTCGCGGCATCACCGTCAGCGAGATGTTCAACGGTAAGGAGGCATAACGATGGCAGAGAAGAAGCTCACCGTTAAGCTCGTCCGCAGCGCCGTTGCGTCCGTCAAGGAGGACCAGACTCGCACTTGTCGTGCAATGGGTCTCCGCAAGATCGGCGACGTCTCCGTGCTGCCCGACAACCCGAGCGTTCGTGGAATGATCTTCAAGGTCAAGCACCTTGTTGAGGTTGAAGAGAACTAGGAGTTATCCAATGCAGCTCAATGATCTTCGTCCCGCGGAGGGCGCCAAGAAGAACCGCAAGCGCATCGGCCGCGGTAACTCTTCTGGTCACGGCACCACTGCCGGCCGCGGCACCAAGGGCCAGCTTTCCCGCTCCGGCGGTGGCAAGGGCGCAGGATTCGAGGGTGGCCAGCAGCCGCTCGCCATGCGTCTTCCTAAGCTCCCCGGCTTCACCAATCACAACCGTGTCGAGTACGCTCCTGTGAACGTCGCTCGCCTCGAGGGCCTCTTCGCCGACGGCGACACCGTCGATGCTGAGTCCCTGATGGCCAAGGGTGTTATCAAGCACGACTATATCCCTGTTAAGGTCCTGGGCGACGGCGAGCTCACCAAGAAGCTTACGGTGAAGGTTGATAAGGTCTCCGCCTCTGCTAAGGCCAAGATCGAGGCGGCCGGAGGAAAGGTCGAGCAGGCGTGCTAAAGGGAATTGCAAACGCATTCCGAGTTCCTGAGCTTAGGAACAAGATTCTGGTTACGGTCGGAATCCTGCTCCTCTATCGCTTTGGCGCCTATCTTCCCGCGCCGGGCGTGCCCTTCAAGGGCATGCTCGACGCGTTCTCTGCCGCGTCCGCTGGCAGCGGAGCCATTGCGGTTCTGAATCTGTTCTCCGGCGGCGCACTTTCTCGCGTCTCCGTGTTCAGTCTGGGAATCATGCCCTACATCACCGCGCAGATTATTCTGCAGATGTTCCAGGCAGTGATTCCCTCTCTGGGCGAGCTTGCCAAGGAGGGCGAGTCCGGCCAGCGTAAGATTACGCAGTACACTCGTTATCTGACGATTGTCCTTGCGCTCATCAACGCGATTGGCTACCTCTTCCTCTTTAAGAGCTACGGCATTGATTTCTCCCAGATGGGCTTCCCTGAGGTCATCGAGGACTTCGTCATCGTGGGCGTCCTTCTGACGGGTGCTATCATCATTATGTGGCTGGGTGAGGTTATCACGCAGCGCGGCATCGGCAACGGCATGTCGCTCATCATCTTTGCGAACATCATCGCCGGTCTGCCTACTGCCCTAATCTCTTCGATTAATAGCGACTCCATGGGCATGATCATTACGATCATTACCCTGCTCGTCGTCATCGCCATCATTCCGGTGATTATTTACATCGAGCGTGGCCAGCGCCGCATCCCGGTGCAGTATGCCAAGAGGGTCGTTGGTCGCAGGATCATGGGTGGCCAGTCCACGTATCTGCCGATCAAGGTCAACACCGCAGGCGTCGTACCCATAATCTTCGCCTCCGCGCTGCTGTACCTTCCTGCTCAGCTGGCTGTGTTCTTCCCGAACGTCGGTTGGATCCAGGCGTTCGCGAATGCACTCGCCTCTGGTTGGATTAACTGGGCCCTCTCTGTTCTGCTCATCGTCTTCTTCGCATATTTCTACACTTCCATGGTGTTCAATCCCGAGGAGACGGCCGATCAGCTTCGCAAGGCCGGCGGTTTTATTCCGGGCGTTCGACCTGGTGGCGCTACGGCAGGCTACATCAAGAGCGTTCTCGATCACATTACGCTTCCGGGCGCGCTCTTCATGGCGGTTCTTGCCGTCGTGCCGTCTATTCTTTTCAGCATCACCGGCAACACGCTGATGCAGTCGTTTGGCGGAACTTCGGTGCTGATTCTGGTTGGCGTTGCGATGGATACCATCGCTCAGCTGGAGTCCCAGCTGAAGATGCACAACTACGAGGGCTTCTTTAAGTAAGCTCAAACGCGGTGCGTATTTCAAAAAGAGCCAGGTCTTCCTTTGGAGACCTGGCTCTTCTTTTTCTGCGCGTGGGATTTTTAATTAGCACATTCACGAAAGCCCTGCACGTGGCTAGACTGGTGGATGATGGGCGTTTGCGCCCAATTACTGTTCGCATGTCGTTTTCGAAAGGCGGTCTACCGCATGAACATCGTTCTCCTTGGTGCTCCTGGCGCAGGTAAGGGCACACAGGCTCAGAAGCTCGTCGCGGACTACGGCGTTGCCCACATCTCCACGGGCGACCTTCTTCGCGCTGCCGTTAAGGCCCAGAGCAAGCTTGGCAAGGAAGCCAAGGGCTACATGGACGCAGGCCAGCTCGTTCCCGACCAGCTCGTCATCGACCTCGTCAAGGAGCGTCTCGAGGAGGACGATGCCAAGAAGGGCTTCATCCTTGATGGGTTCCCCCGCAACACCGACCAGGCCGTCGCTCTTGACGGCGAGCTCGAGGCCATGGGGGTGAACCTGGACGCCGCTCTTCTCGTCGACGTCGCCTCTGAGGTCATCATCAGCCGCCTTTCCTCGCGCCGCACTTGCAAGGACTGCGGCTACACCGCTCCCGCCGGCGTTGACACCTGCCCCCGCTGCGGCGGCGAGATGTATCAGCGCGACGATGACAAGCCTGAGACCATCGCACGTCGCCTCGACACGTATAAGAACCAGACTGAGCCCCTGGTCGAGTACTACGGCGGCCACGGCATCCTGAAGACCGTCGACGGCGACCGTCCCGTCGACGAGGTCTACGCCGATGTCAAGACCCTCCTCGGACTATGATTTTCATTAAGTCCCTGGCGGAGATGGAGGACTATCGCCTGACTGCGGGCGACCTGTCCAAGCGTGCTCTCCGCCTTGCTGGGTCGATGGCCAGGCCGGGAGTCTCTACCGCAGAGATTGATGCGGCCGTAGAGAGGTTCATTAGGCTTCATGATGCCAAGCCGGGCTTCAAGGGCTATGGTGGCTTTCCGGGAAGCCTCTGTGCCTCGGTCAACGAACAGATCGTTCACGGCATCCCCTCTATGGGGGCCATCCTCAAGGACGGAGACATCCTATCAATCGATGTGGGTGCCAACAAAGCCGGCTGGGCGGGAGACAATGCCTGGACATTCTACGTTGGCAACGTGTCCGATGAGGTTCGGGGCCTGTGCGAATGTACGCGAGATTGCCTGAAGGCCGGCATCGAGCAGGCCGTTCCGGGCAACACGCTGGGTGATGTCGGCTACGCGATCCAGAGTCTCGCAGAGGGCAACGGCTACGGCGTCGTGCGTGAGTATGTTGGCCACGGAGTTGGTCACAGCATGCACGAGGACCCCAATGTTCCTAATTACGGGAAGAGGGGACGTGGCGTCCGTCTGCAGGTCGGCATGGTCATTGCCATCGAGCCTATGATCACGCTCGGGTCGTATCGCAATCGAGTACTCGACAACGGCTGGACCGTCGTTACCAAAGATGGGCTTCCCGCCGCTCACTATGAGAACACGATCGGCATCACTGAAGACGGTCCGGTCGTTCTCACGCAGGACGATCACGGCCCGTGGTGTTCGATGCAGGGCGGGGAGAAGGACGCGGGCTAACTCGCTGCGATTATTTTGCTTTGCTCTGAGCATAATCAGGCTCTGTTTGCGCAGTTGATGTGGACGGTGCGTGCCAGTATGGACGTGCCTTTCATACTTATGTATGATATTCAGTCGCTGTGATTCGCAGGGAGAAAGTAGGTAGGGTGAGCAAACAAGCAGGAATCGAGCTGGAGGGCACTGTACTGGAACCCCTTCCCAACGCGATGTTCAACGTCGAGCTTGAAAACGGCAAGGTCATCCTTTGCACCATTTCCGGCAAGATTCGAATGAACTACATTCGCATCCTTCCGGGCGATAAGGTTGTCGTCGAGATTTCCCCGTATGACCTGACTCGCGGGCGCATCACCTATCGCTATAAGTAACCGGGCAATACAGCTCGCGTCCTCGGACGCATCCAGCCTTTGGATATTCACGCCTGCGGCTGGGCGAGTAGATAGAGGCGTTTCAGCTCCACCTGGGCGCCAGAAGCACCACCAGTTCGTATCCGCACTACCGGAAGGAATTGAGCATGAAGGTACGTCCTTCGGTCAAGAAGATGTGCGACAAGTGCAAGGTCATTCGTCGCCATGGCAAGGTTTACGTGATTTGCGAGAACCCTCGCCACAAGCAGCGTCAGGGCTAAGAGAGGAGTTCGAAGTTGGCACGTATTAATGGTGTCGACCTGCCGCGTGACAAGCGCGTCGAGGTCGGTCTTACGTATCTTTACGGCATCGGTCAGACCAGCGCGACCAAGATTTGCGCGGAGGCCGGCGTTAACCCCGATACCCGCGTCAAGGATCTCACCGAGGACGAGGTGACCAAGATTCGCGATTACATCGACGCGAATTTCACCACCGAGGGTGACCTCCGCCGCGAGGTTCGCACCAACATCTCTCGCCTGATGGAGATTGGCTGCTACCGTGGCCTCCGTCACCGCAAGGGTCTTCCTGTCCACGGCCAGCGCACCCACACCAACGCTCGCACCCGCAAGGGCAAGAAGCGTCAGATCGGTGCAAAGAAGCGCGGTTAGGGAGTAAACAATGGCACAGAAGAAGAACCAGCGCACCACGCACGTCCGTCGCGCTGAGCGCAAGAACATTGCTGTGGGCCAGGCTCACATCAAGAGCACGTTCAACAACACGATCATCTCCATCACCGACCCCCAGGGCAACGTCATCGCCTGGCAGTCTGGTGGTACCGCCGGCTTCAAGGGCTCTCGTAAGTCCACTCCGTTTGCGGCTCAGGTCGCAGCCGAGGCTTGCGCCAAGGCAGCAATGGAGCACGGTCTGCACAAGGTCGTCGTGTACGTCAAGGGCCCGGGTTCCGGTCGCGAGACCGCAGTCCGCTCCCTCCAGGCCGCTGGCCTCGAGGTCTCTGGCATTCAGGACAAGACCCCCATCGCACACAACGGCTGCCGCCCCAAGAAGCGTCGTCGTAACTAGTAGGGAAGGACAGCATAATGGCAATTGATAGGACCCCTGTCCTTAAGAGGTGCCGCCAGCTTGACATCGATCCGATCGTCATGGGCCTCAACAAGAAGTCTAACCGTCAGCCCAAGCGTCGTCGTCGCCAGGAGAGCGAGTACGGCATGCAGCTGCGTGAGAAGCAGAAGGCCAAGTTTATTTACGGCGTTCTCGAGAAGCAGTTCCGCAGCTACTATGACAGGGCTAAGAAGATCGAGGGTGTCACTGGTGACAACCTGATGGCTCTCCTCGAGACCCGTCTTGACAACGTCGTCTTCCGCCTCGGCTTCGCCCGCACTCGCAAGGAGGCCCGTCAGACCGTCCGCCACGGCCACATTACCGTGAACGGCAAGCGCGTCGACATTCCCTCCTATCAGGTGAAGACTGGCGACGTCGTCGCCGTCGCCAACAAGGCGAAGGACCTTCTCCCCATCAAGGAGGCTCTGATCTCCTCTGAGCACATGGCGGTTCCCGCTTGGCTCGAGGTTGACATCGAGAAGCTGCAGGGCTCCGTCCTCCAGACTCCCGCTCGCGATCAGATCGATCTTGAGATTGACGCACAGCTCATCGTCGAGCTCTACTCCAAGTAAGCCTGGAACGGTAGGAGGTATTCATGTCCGAATTCATCCGACCGCAGGTGTCGGTGGAAGAGATTTCCGACAACCTCGCCCGCGTCATCGCGGAGCCGCTCGAGCGTGGCTATGGCGACACCCTCGGCAACTCTCTTCGCCGCGTTCTGCTTTCCTCTCTTGAGGGAGCTGCTGTCGAGTCCATCCAGATCGACGGCGTCCAGCACGAGTTCACGACGGTTGAGGGCGTCCGCGAGGACGTTACCGATATCGTCCTGAACGTCAAGGGGCTCGTGTTCAGCTCCATGGGCACTGGCGACGAGGCAACGGCAACGCTGTCCATCGACGGCCCCTGCACGGTCACTGGCGGCGACTTCCGTGTCCCCGCTGAGTTTGAGCTCGTGAATCCCGACCACGTGATTTGCACGCTGGCCGAGGGTGCGCACCTCACCATGCAGATGACCATCGGTACCGGTCGTGGCTACGTCTCTGGCGACGACAACGAGCGCGACGGTGACCCCATTGGCGTCATCCACGTCGACTCGCTCTTCTCGCCCGTGCGCCGCTGCGCAAAGACCGTCGAGCCTTGCCGTGTTGGCCAGCACACCAACTATGACCGCCTCGTCCTTGAGGTCGAGACGAACGGCTCCATCGCCCCGCGTGACGCGGTCGTCGATGCGGCCAATATCATCAACCAGCACATGAACGCCTTCATGAGCCTGGCTGATGAGGAGGAGCCCGATGAGGACGTCTCCATCTTTGCCACTGGCGTCGAGGAGGACAACACCGAGCTTGACAAGCAGATTGAGGATCTGGACCTCTCCGTCCGCTCCTACAACTGCCTCAAGCGCGCTGGAATCCACTCCGTTCGTCAGCTGGTTGAGTTCTCTGAGAACGACCTGCTCAACATCCGCAACTTTGGCGTCAAGTCCATCGAGGAAGTCAAGGACAAGCTCGAGACCATGGGTCTTGGCCTCAAGGCCTAGGACAAGTCGCACGTTTTACTGAGGAGTAGCTAGACCATGAGACACAACAAGAAGAAGGGTATGAAGCTCGGCACTGATGCCAGCCATACCAAGGCCATGAAGAAGAGCCTCGTCGCTTCTCTTCTTGCCAACGATCGCATCAAGACCCTTGACGTTCGTGCCAAGGCCATTCGTGGCGACGTTGACAGAATCATCACCTGGGCCAAGAAGGGTGACCTTCACTCTCGCCGCCTCGCCATCGCCAAGGTTGGCGACAAGGAGCTCGTCCGCGAGGTCTTTGAAAAGGCCGCTCAGGGCATGTGGGCTGACCGCAACGGTGGTTATACCCGCATCATGAAGCTTGGTCCCCGCAAGGGTGACAACGCAGAGGTTGTCATCATCGAGATCGTGACCGAGCCGGTCGCCAAGGCCGCCAAGACCTCCGTCAAGAAGGTCGAGAAGGTCGAGGCCGCACCTGCCGAGGCTGAGGAGAGCGCCGAGTAGGCTTTGTTCACACAAGAACGTTTGAGGAGGTCCCTTTGGGGCCTCCTTTTTTAGTTGTGGTTCCAAGGGGTTGCCGAAGTCGGGAGGGCTTGCTTGTGTCATATGATTGATGATGGAAGCAAGAGGTGCTGCGGCGGGCTGATTCCATTCCGAGCATGCGTCGCGCCCCGATCAGGTTAGGAGAGACTCGATGTCGGAGCTCGAGTGCGGTTGCCTGCCGCGGGAGGACGTGGCTGGAACCCTCGTCGCACGAATTGGCTATCGCGGAGCGGAGTTCTCGGGCTACGCCGAGCAACCGGGCCAGAGGACCGTCCAGGGCGAGCTCCGTCGGGCGCTTGAGACCGCCCTCAGGCGCCCCGTTGACATGGAGTGCGCCGGAAGGACCGACTCGGGCGTACATGCGCTTGCGCAGTACGTGAGCGTGCCCGTGACGTCTGAGGAGCTTGAGCGCGTCGGCAGAAGGCTTCATGCCTCGCTTGTGGCTCTCACGCCCGATGATATCTCGGTCTTGGGGCTCTTTCGCGCCCGCGCGGGCTTTTCGGCCCGCTTTGACGCCCGTCGACGCAGCTATCGCTATCGCATCTGCTGTGGGCCCGCGCGTCCGGTGCTGGCGTGGGACCATGCCTGGTGGCTCAGGGGCGTCGGTTCGCTAGATGTCGCGGCGATGAACGAGGCCGCGTCGCATCTTGTGGGGGAGCACGACTTCAAGAGCTTCTGCAAGGCGTCTTCGGCGGAGCTCATCGAGTCGGACGGTCGCTCGACCTCTCGATTCCTCGAAGCGGTGCGAGTGACGGATGATATCGAGGGGGGCGAGAAGATCGTGGCGATTGACGTCGTGGGCAATGCTTTCCTGCACAACATGGTTCGCTCGATCACGGGAACCCTGGTCGAGGTCGGCAGGGGACATCGAGATTCCGAGTGGGTCGCGTCCGCGCTTCTCGCCCGGGACCGTAGGGCGGCGGGCCCCACTGCGCCTGCGAAGGGGCTTACGTTCCAGAGCGTGGAGTATGACGAGGGCGCCTTGGTCCCTTGGGTCTAGCTGCCCCCGGCCTCCTTGGTCTGGTCCCGCAGTGTCCCCAAAAAAGGCGACGCGCGGTGTCTGGAACGCCGCGCGTCGTGGAAGGGAGGCCCGGGGGCAGAGGCCTTGGGCGGAGCGCCGGGCTTGTATGGCTCGCGCTAGTACTCGGGATTGTCGACGTTGACCTTGTCGACCTCCTGATAGGGTGCAAGGGTCGAGACCATCTTGACTGGCTGGTCGTAGGCGTTGTTGACGTAGTGCTCCTCGCCTGGCTCGATGTGGATGAAGTCGCCGGTCGTAAGGGTGTTAACCACGCCGTCTACCACAATGTCTATCTTTCCTTCTAGGATGAAGAAGTTCTCTTCCATCACGTTGTGATAGTGGGCTTGGAAGTCGTCGCCGGGCTGGAAGGCGACGAGCGCGTAGTTCATACGCGGCCCTTTCATCAGGTACTTGGGACCATAGGTCTTGTAGCGATACTCGAAGTCATTCTCGTTTACGACGAACATGGAGCCTCTTTTCTTGGTGACCACCGGCTGGATGCGGAATCGTTTCTCGCGCGTCTTCTTTTCGACCTATATTCCAGGGGCGCTCCACATGGCTTTGGTCGCCTTGCCCTCGGCAAGGGAGAGCTGTGCCTGGTATACCGTGCGCCACTGCTGGTACAGCAGGCGGTAGGTCTCGTGGTTGTTTGCATTGGGCACGAAGGTCTTGTCCCACTTGACCACCTTCGCCGCCCCGTCAGCGACGCTTGCGTAGACGCCGATGCCAACGCCGGCCAGGATGGCGGCGCCCAGAGCGGTGGCTTCCTTTACGACAGGGACCTTGACTGGTTTTCCCGTGACGTCGGCAAGAATCTGGGCCCAGAGCGGGCTCTTCGAGGCGCCTCCTGCAAAGACGAGCTCTTGCGGCTCGTTGCCCGTCGCCTCGCGCACAAGGTCGATGTGGCCTAGGACAAGCATTGCCGTGTTCTCGAGGATCGCGCGGAAAAAGGTGTACTTGTTGAAGCGCTCCGGGTCGAGCTCGAAGTTGGTGAAGGTCGGTGCCGCGTGTGTCCAGTGGATGAAGTTCATGACGTCCGAGAAGCAGCAGAGCATTCCATGGGAGCCAGCGGGAATCTCGCGTGCCCGCTCGTTCATGACGTCGTACACGTCGCGGCCCTCTTGTCGGGCGATCTCCTTCTCGGCCTGGCAGAAGCCGTCGCGGAACCAGCGCATCACGAGGCCAGGCTTGAATGCGAGCGCCTCGTACTGCCAAACGCCGGGCACGGCATGGCAGTTTACGCGGACGCGGCACTTGGGGTCGGTGCTGCCGTTGTCGGTGTTGAACTCATACTGCCAGAAGCTGCCGCCGAAGACGCCGGCCTGACCCGGCTCGCAGGCGCCGATGCCTATCATGCCGAGCTGGCAGTCCCCGCCACCGACGATGACGGGCGTCCCCTCGGCGAGGCCGGTCTGCTCGGCGCCCCGTGCGTTGACGACGCCGATTTGTTCGCCACACTCTCGGACCTCGGGGAAGATGTCGCTCTTAATTCCGCAGCGCTCGGCGATGCTCGGATCCCAATCGCGATTAGAGAGGTTCATGATGCCGGTCGTTGACCCGTTCGACGGCTCGACTGCCAGGACCCCAGTGAGCTTATAGATGAGCCAGTCGTTGAACATTCCGACGCGCGCGCACTTCTCGTATATCTCGGGCATCTTGTTCTTGACCCACAGGAGCCTGGGAAGCGCCCCTAGGGCGTAGGTCTGTCCGCTCTCGAGGTAGATCTCGCGCTCGAGCTCGGGGTTCATTTGGATGAGCTCGGCTACCTCGTCGTTGGAGCGCGCGTCGACGTTCGCGCAGGCCCAAATGACCTCGCCTTGGACGTCGTACAGCAGGATTCCCTCTCGCATGCAGGTGGTCGAGACGGCGCGCACGTCACGGGCGTCCACGCCGGTCTTGGCGAGAACCTCTCTCACGCAGCCGCTCGCGAGGTCCCAGTTGTGCTTCCAGTCGAAGTCCATGGACCCGGGCCAGCGGGGGTCTTCCCGATGCGTCCACTCGGTCTGCGCGACACCTATCTGGTTGCCGTCAGTATCGAAGAGGACCGCACGTACGCTGCCCGTGCCTGCGTCGATGGCCATCAGGTACTTGCTCATAACCATCCCCCATTCCTGGCCCCTCCGGGGCCGTCAGGCGAGAATTGCCCGTGCCGTGCCTTCGTCGGTAATCAGGATGTCGAGGCAGCCGCCCTTGAGGACCGCGCGTATCGCGTCGGCCTTGTCGGGTCCGCCGGCAACTCCGACGACGTTGTCCATCTGCTTGAGGTCCTCGAGGCTCGTGCCCACCAGACGGTCCTCGATGTCGGTCGCTATGAGGTTGCAGTCGGCGTCGACGAAGTGGTCAAGAACGTCGCCGACCGCATTCTGCATGCTGAGCATCGTGAACTCGCTCTGAGAGATGATCCCGTTGCGCATGACCGTGGCGTCGGACGTCATGGCGCCGATGCCGACGACGCTCATGTTCGAGTGGGAGCTCATGCGCAGCACCTCCTGAACGCCGGGCTCCTGCATGAGGGCGTCTCGCACCTCTACGCTCGACACGACCAGAGGGGCGGGGATGAGGAACAGCCTCAGGTTGAAGGCGCTTGCGCCGACCATGGGAAGGTAGTAGTTGACCCCGCCGGTGAGGCTGATCACGTTGAGGTCGCGCTTGCCGCCGTTGGCGAGGTGCTTGAGGATGGCTCCCATGGTGTCGCCGTAGCCGACGTTGAGGAAGCCGCCGTCGCCAAGGTGCTGCGAGATGTACTGGGCGGCTGCACGGGCGACGCTCTCCTTGATGGAATCCGAGTCCTCCCTCGGGACGACGTAGGCGTCCTTGAGGCCGTAGCGGCTGATGAGGTCCTGCTCGACCGACATGCGCTTGTCGTCCTCGGGACGGAAGACAAACTGGATGACGCCCTGCTCGCGCGCATCGTTGAGCAGGCGAATCACCTTCGCCCTCGATACGCCGAGGTAGTTGGCAACTTCTTGCTGGGTGTGCTCCTGGAGGTAATAGTTCCAGGCAGCGCGCACCATCTGTTGGTACTCGAAGTCGACCATGGGGTCTCCAATCATGGCTAATGTTCACTCGTCAGACGAACGTGTCTCTGAAAAGTATAGCCAATGCAGTACTACGACATTAGACGAATGTGCGTCAACCGAACTTTTGCGCTAGTTGCTTTGAACGCACCTCAAGTCTCGGCCAGCGGATGGGAGGCTTTGGCGGTAGGTGTCGCAATGTTCTTCTTGCTACAAGACGTTGCAATAAAGTACGAGGTAAATAAGGTGATTATGAGAAAAGGGGCCACTTTGGGCGGCTCTTCTGGCACCGTTTGCCGCCGCAAAATACCCGCTTGCCGCGCACCTGCAAATCACTACCGTATGTCCGACAAATGAAACAAGTGGCTACCTTTGTCGTAAACAATAGCAACGGAAAACATATGTCCAGGCGTAACGCGATATGTACGCAAGGGAGATGTGACGGGATGCTTAGGACTCCAGAGCCATACACTCCAGAAAGCACGCTCCTGTCGGTCCGCGACATCTACAAGTCCTTTGGCAGCAATGCGGTCCTCAAGGGCGTGAGCATCGACCTGGAGCCCGGCGAGGTACTCGCCCTCATTGGTGGCAACGGGGCGGGCAAGTCGACGCTCATGAAGATCGTCATGGGCATCTACGGACATGACGCCGGAGAGATCTTCGTCGAAAACGTCAAGGTCGAGCACAACAGCACTAAAGAGGCGCTGTCGCGCAGCGTCTACATGGTTCCCCAGGAGCCGCTGCTGTTTCCCAACATGACCGTGGCCGAGAACATCACCATCGGCTTCGACCGTCCGCAGGCCGAGCTCGACCGCGAGCTCGCCGAGGCGATGGACGAGGTCGGTTGGCACCTCGAACTCACGCGCAAGGCCTCGACGCTCTCCATCGCCGAGCAGGAGATGGTCGAGATCCTGCGAGGCATCATGCGTAAGTCCAAGGTCCTTATTCTGGACGAGCCCACCTCTGCCCTTGCCTTCGACGAGGTGAAGGCGCTCTTCTCGGTCGTCACAGGCCTGAGGGAGAAGGGCATCGGCATCATCTACATCACGCATCGCCTCAGCGAGGTCTTCGAGATTGCCACCCGCGTCTGCATCATGCGCGATGGCATCATCGCGACGGCCGGCGACGTGCGCGACTTCACCAAGGACGACCTGGTGAAAGGGCTTCTGCCTCCCAATGCTGCGAAGATCCGCCGCAAGAGCGGCGCATGTCCCAACGTAATCGACTACGACGCCGAGCCGGTCCTTGATCTGAGGGACTTCTCGGGCTTCGGCTTCAAGCACGTGAACCTCAAGGTCTATCCAGGCGAGATGCTCGGCCTTGCCGGCGTTGTGGGCGCGGGGCGCACGGAGATGGCGACCACCATCTTCGGGCGCGACAAGGTCCTGGGCGGAAAGGTGTTCCTCAACGGGAGGGACATCACGGGCAAGTCGACCAAGCAGGTCATCGCGTCGGGCCTTAACTATGTGTCGGAGGACCGCTTCAACTACGGAATCTTTGGCCTGAGGGACGTTGCCGAGAACACGACCTCCGCACTTCTTGGCGGTGGGCGCATAGGTTCGTTCCTGCTGAGCAAGGGCAAGGAGGACGCCGTCGCCCAGTCCTATGTCGACGACTTCCGCACGAAGGTCACGGGGCTCGCGCAGGAGGTCGGAAGCCTCTCTGGTGGCAACCAGCAGAAGATTGTCATCGGGCGCGCGTTCGCCACTGGCCCCAAGCTCGTCATCCTTGACGAGCCCACGCGCGGAATCGACGCGGCTGCGCGAGGCGACGTGTACGCCGTCCTCCAGGAGTTGCGCAAGACCGGCGTCTCCATCCTCCTCATCTCGTCTGACATGGAAGAGATCGTCGAGCTTGCCGACCGTGCGGTGACCATGTATCGCGGGCGCATCAACTGCGAGTTCTCGAAGGACGAGATAACCCAGGACAACCTCATGGCCGCTTCGTTCGGCGCTCTTGACCGCGAGTCGGCAAAAGCCATTTAGACGAGAGGCACCCGGTCTGTGGAAGTAGGTGGAGGCACGGTTATGGAAGTCATCAAGAAGGCGCTCAAGGCGAGGGAGATAAGCTCGATCCTGTTTCTGATCGCGCTGTTCCTTGTCGTAGGGGCCATCAACCCTGCGTTTCTAAACGGGTCCAATGTCTCCGCGTGCTTCAACACAGCCGTCGTCTACACGCTCGTCGCCGTCGGCATGGCGTTCACGCTCTTCATCGGCGAGATTGACGTTTCGGTTGGTTCCAACCTCGGCCTGGTCGCGACGGTCGTCGGCATGATGCTTCGCGATGGGCAGGGCGTCGCCGTCGCCGTCCTGGTGGGCATTGCGATTGGCGCGCTCATAGGTTTTATCAACGGCTGGGGCGTCGCTGTCATGAAGGCACCCTCCCTCATCTTCACCTTGGGGACCAACGGCGTGCTGCGCGGCCTCATGTACCTCATAGCCGGTGGCGCGTGGGTCGAGAACCTTCCCAAGGCCTTCAAGGACTTCTCGGCCGTCACCGCCGTGGGCGACCTCACGGTCTACTACTGCGGCGTCGTCCTCGTGACCATTGCGATCCACCTCCTGCTGACAAAGACCAAAGGAGGCCACAACTTCAAGGCGGTCGGCGACAACAGGGGCGGTGCGAACCTGGTCGGAATCAACTCGACGCGCACGATGCTTTTGGCCTACGTGATCTGCGGAGTGCTCTCGGCAATCGCGGGCATCATCTTCTGCAGCCGCATCGGATTCGTGACCTCGACCTCCGGCAGTGGCTACGAGATGAAGGCGGTTGCCGCCTGCGTGCTCGGCGGCATCAGCCTGGCTGGTGGCGTGGGTTCGGTCATCGGATCGGCCGTGGGAGCGGTCATCATGGCATCCATCAGTTACCTGCTGGTATTCATGGGCTTCTCGTCGAACTACGACAACGCGATCACGGGAATCATCCTGATCGTCATCGTCGTCGTGGACGCGCTCATTCAGGTGCGCAGCGCCCGGAAGAACCGTCATGCTCGTCTGGCGGCGCGCGTCGGATCAGACGACGAGGGCCTGAAGGGAGGCGAGTAGCCATGGCTAAGGTCTCTGGCGGCGCAAGAGGGGTCTGGTCCCGCCTGTGCGCGGGGCAGGGCAGCTGGAATCTCCTGCTTATCGGGCTCATCATCGCCGAGTTCATCGTGTTCGGCGCGGCGAACCCCAAGTTCCTGAGGCCCACGCTCCTCTTTACGAGCCTGAACGACTCGCTGCCCGTCTTCATCATCTCCACGGCCGTCACGTTCGTCATGATCACCGGCGGAATCGACATCCAGGTCGCCTCCCTGGTGGGCCTAACCTCGATCATCGTCGGCGTCGCGTGGCAGGACTGGGGTCTCTCCATCTGGGGGGCGGTGGCCTTGGCCATCGTGGTCTGCGTCCTGTGCGGGGCGTTCTCGGGGTTCCTGATTGCGTACTGCGGGGTCCAGGCGATGGTCGTCACGCTCGGCGGCAGCTTCCTGTATTCCGGCCTCGCGCTGATCATCTCGACCTTCTCGAGTACGGAGAGCTACCAGGGAATCAGCGGCTTCCCGAGCGACTTCAAGTTCCTGGGCACCTACAAGCTCTTCGGGATGGTGCCGCTCCAGATGCTCGTCTTCCTGCTCCTTCTGGCGCTCTCGTTCGTCCTGCTCAACAAGACCAAGTATGGCCGCAGGGTCATCCTCTCGGGCACCAACCCACGCGCCGCGGAGTACTCCGGCATCAATACGCGCCGCACGGTCATGAGCACCTACATGCTCAGCGCACTCTTCGCGGCAATCGCTGGCGTCCTTCTCACCTCGTATCTCGGCACCGCGAAGTCCGACCTCGGCGCCGACCTCACCATGGACATCATTACTGCGGTCGTTCTGGGCGGCACGCTGGTCACCGGCGGGAAGGGCTCCGTCATCGGCGTGGCGCTCGCATCGTTCGCGATCGGCCTCGTGCGCTTTGGCATGCCGCTCTGCTTCAAGGTCGGTACGCAGTATCTGGATATCCCCATCGGCGTCCTGCTGATGGTGATCATTCTTGGCCGTTCGGCAGCCGGAAGCATGGGGGTCCTTCCCTGGCTGAAGTCGCTGCTCGGCAAGAAGGAAGTTGCGAAGGTATAGGGCGGGGTTACAGCATTTGGAGGTAGTTTTATGAGTCAGCTTTCACGTCGTAGCTTTGTCAAGGCAAGTGGTTCCACGGTTGCGCTCCTGGGTCTTGGGCTCATGGGCTGCGGCGGCCAGGCTCCCGCAGACGGCGGCTCCTCTGGCTCCGGCGCGTCCGAGGGCGGCGACATCAAGGGCAAGACCGTTGCCTTCATCCCGAAGGTGACCGGAAACGCCTTCTTCGAGTCCGCCAACAACGGTGCCCAGAAGCACGCCAAGGACTGGGGCTTCACCGTTGACTACCAGGGAGACGCGACGGCGTCCGTCTCCGCGCAGGTCTCCGTCATCAACAACGTCGTCGCTGCGGGCGTGGACGCGCTGTGCATCTCGACGGTCGACGCGGCAGGCGTCTCCGACGCGCTGAAGGCCGCAACTGACGCGGGCGTGACCGTCTGCGCCTGGGACTCCGACGCCAACCCGGAAGATCGCGCGCTCATGGTCTCCCAGGGCACGCCCGAGATCCTGGGCCAGATGCTCATTGACATGTCCGTCGACGGTCTCAAGCAGCGCGGCAAGGATCCCGAGAAGGACCCCATCAAGTACGTCTGGCACTACTCGCAGGCGACCGTTACCGACCAGAACTCCTGGCACGTCGCGGCAGAGAAGGTCATTAAGGAGAAGTATCCCAACTGGACCAACGTCCACGAGGACAACTACTACTCCGAGCAGGACGCCGAGAAGGCCATCTCCATCGGCGAGTCCATCCTGGACGCCTACTCGGACATCGACCTGATCATCTGCAACGACTCCACGGCCCTGCCTGGCCAGTGCCAGGCCGCCGAGAACAAGGGCTACGATGCCCAGAAGATCACGATTACCGGCTTCGCGTCGCCCATGTCCATCAAGGACTTCTGCGACCACGGCACGATCTACAACTGGGGCCTTTGGGACTGCGGCCTGCAGGGTGCCATGGGGTGCTACGTCTCGGCGTTCCTTGCGGCGGGCAACAAGGTCAAGGTCGGTGACAAGATCGACATTCCCGACATCGGCGAGTGCGAGGTTCTGGCCAATGACTCGATCTCTGAGGGCGCCAAGACTGCAGACGAGAACAACGGCGTAATCCTGCTCCCCGAGCGCCTCGTCTTTACCTCCGAGAACGTCGGCGACTACGACTTCTAATTACTTCTCGGATCTGTAACGCGGAGGGTCGACGGGCTCGCCCGCCGGCCCTCCCCTTGCGGGAAACGCAGAAAGGAACGCACCATGGCAGATCTCGATGGGGTCAAGGTGGCAAAGGACTACCACGTTGACATCCCGTTCGCCAACGACAGGGGCTTCTACGTCAAGGGCGCGAACAGCCTCGATTGGGGCATGAAGAAGCACCTGTCTAACATCTTCAGTCCCAAGAGCGGCAACACGGTCATGTTCGCCTTCGACCATGGCTACTTCATGGGGTCCACGGCCGGTCTCGAGCGCCTTGACCTGCTGCTCCCCAGGCTCGCGCCCTACATCGACGTCTTCATGGGGACGCGCGGCGCCCTGCGCGACTGCGTGCCGCCCGAGATTGTGAAGTCCGTCGCCCTGCGCACCACCTCGGGCTCCTCGATGCTGCAGGAGGATCTCTCCCACGAGGTCGTTGCCGTCGACATCGAGGACGCGATCCGCCTGAACGCCGACTGCATGGCCGTCCAGACCTTCATCGGAGGCGACGGGCAGCTCTCGAGCATCGACAACCTCAGCCGCACCATCAACGCGGGCTTCCGCTACAGCATTCCGACCCTCGGCGTCTGCGCGGTGGGGAAGGACATGGAGCGCACGGGCCGCTTCTTCAAGCTTGCGACGCGCATCATAGCCGAGATGGGCTGCCAGATGGTGAAGACCTACGACTGCGAGGACTTCGAGGAGGTCGTTGCCGCCTGTCCCGTGCCCATCGTCGTCGCCGGTGGCAAGAAGCTTCCCGAGAAGGACGCGCTTCACCTTGCCTTCGACGTCATTCGCAAGGGTGCTCGCGGCGTTGACATGGGGCGCAACATCTTCCAGAGCCCGTATCCCGTCCAGATGGCGCAGGCAGTCGGTAAGATAGTCCACGAGGGCTACACCGACGCCGAGGCCTACGAGTTCCTGCAGGACTCGGTCAGCGACGCCAGCAAGGCGTAGCCTGGCTGCCAAAAGCATGGCGGGGCGCCGCTTCCGGGGCATTCCGGGGGCGGCGTCCCCTCTCATTGGGTATCATCGGTACAGAAACGATTGGCTGCAGGGAGGCACCATGCTTTTCAAGGAGCGCGAGAAGTTCGAGCGCACGGACGTTTGGCACTACGATCCCAAGTTCAACCCGGTGGCGGTTGCCGTCCTCGTGGTGATTTTCGTCGCGCTCGCCCTTGTGGTGTCTAGCCTCTGGGGCAAGGCGAACCAGCCGACCCGCATCTCGGACGAGGCCCTCGGCAGTGCGGTCAAGTCCCAGGAGGGCGCCACCAGCCCAGATGGCTATTCCTTCTCGTCGCACTCGTTCACCAACGTCCTCGTGCTCACCGTTGACGACGTGAGCGCCGAGAAGCCCCAGCTGAAGCGTGCCGAGATCCTCACGCTCGACGCGACGGCCCGTACGGCCGCAATCGCGTCGATTCCCCTGGACACCAAGGTCGCGAACGGCGAGACCGAGACGACCCTGGCCGAGCTCTACCAGGAGCAGGGGCCCTCCGCCTGCATCGTCCCCATCGCCGGTGCGTCAAACCTGAGGATGACCCACGTGGTCGTCGCGACGGAGGACGTCTGGGACAAGGTCGCCGCGCTCAAGGGGCATGGCGTCTCGGCCATCCTGGGGTCCTCGTCCGACATCCTCTCGTCCATCAACACCGACATGAGCGTTAGCGACATGATGAGCCTCGCCGAGCTCGTCCAGTCCATCGGCGTCGCGAACTTCCAGCACTTCGACGCCGCCGTCACGTCGGAGGACAATGGTGCGGGCGGGACGCGATCGGTTCTCGACCCCGTGCAGCTTGGCGTCCAGCTGGGAATCCTGGTCGCCGCGCAGTGACGTTCACGGGTTCCTCGGTCTGTGAATCTGCTGAAATCCTTTGATAATCACGCCACGTTCACATGGCAGCTTGCGCGCTAGGCGATAATCACCCTGTGCGGCGAGTCCCGTTTGGCCTCGCCCGTGTAGTTCGAACCCCGTGGTCTGGAGATATCGCAGCATGACCCCAAGGTTGCCCAAGATATCGATCATCATGCCGGCGTATAACGTCGACAGGTACGTGCGAAGGGCGGTCGAGAGCCTGCAGCACCAGACCTTTGAGGATTGGGAGCTTCTGGCCGTCGATGACGGCTCGAGTGACCGCACCGGCCAGATTCTGGACTCCATCGCCGACAGGGACATCCGCGTCACGGTCATCCACCAGGAGAACGGCGGCGCACCGGCAGCACGCAACAACGCGCTTGACCGTGCCCGCGGCAAGTACGTGATGTTCTTCGACGCCGACGACTGGGCGGAGCCCCAGATGCTCGCCGACATGGTCAAGTTCGGCGACGCGCATGACCTCGAGCTGGTCATTGCCGGCTTCTACATCGACACCTACTACGGCGCCGCCGACCAGCACACCACCGAGGTGAAGAACTGCCCCGATGCGGTCTTCGCAACCCAGACAGACTTCCGCGCCGCCGCATGGCGACTGTTCGACGTGAACCAGCTGTATCCACCCTGGAACAAGCTGTTCCTGCGCTCGCGCATCGAGGAGCTTGGGCTGAGGTTCCGTCCCACGTTCTGGGACGACTTTCCCTACGTGCTCGACTACATTCGCGACGTCCAGAAGGTAGGCGTCATCTCGCACCCGTACTACCACTTCATCCGTCAGCGCAGCGAGTCCGAGACCGCGCGCTGGAGGCCGGACATGTACGACAAGCGCGAGGAGGAGCATGGCTGGATGCTCGACCTCTACCACCACTGGGGACTCGACGGTGACGCTGCCAGCATGGAGATGGTCCAGCGCCGCTACGCGGAGCGACTCGTGGGCTGCATCGAAAACGTCTGCAACCCCAAGTGCACGCTGAGCGTCCACCAGAAGATGGCCGAGATCGAGCGCATGATCTCGACTGACCGAGCTCAGGTTGCCGTCGCCGTGGCGCGTCCGCACTCCCGCATGATGCAGATGATGCTCGCGCCGATCAGGCAGAGGAACGCTGCGCTTGCGTATCGCGAGGGCAAGTTCATCTCGTTCGTGAAGCGCCACAACACAAAGCTCTTCGCGACGCTCAAGGCCAACCGCTAGGGGTGGGAAGCTGGTGTCGCAGCGCCTCGTGCGCCTCCGTAAGAGAAAGGAAGACTGGTGGAGAAGTACGTGCTTCTCCACCAGTCTCTTATTTGTCCCTGCGACCTCTCTCGCGGCCGTATGGGGGCTTTGGCCCGAGGGCTACTCCTTCGCACCGTACTTTTCGTAGTAGGCGTCGATGGCGGCCTTGAGCTCTGGCGTGATGACCGAGCCCTCGAGCTCCTCGACGACTTCGGCCATGCTGACGATGCTGGTGACGGGGAAGCCGTACTTCTCTTGGATCTCCTGCTGCGCGCACACCTTGCCGCCCTTGCCGACCTCCATGCGGTTGAGCGAAACGATGAGGCCCTTGACGTCGACGTCGGCTGCGGCCTTCAGCTTGGGGTACGTCTCGTCGATCGACTTGCCCGAGGTGGTGACGTCCTCGACGATGACGACGCGATCGCCGTCCTTCAGCTCGGCGCCCAGCAGCTGGCCCTTGTCGGCGCCATGGTCCTTGGCCTCCTTGCGGTCGGAGCAATAGCGAATCTCCTTGCCATAGAGCTCGTGATAGGCGACGGCGGTCACGACGGACAGGGGGATGCCCTTGTATGCCGGGCCGAATACGATGTCGAAGTCGTCGCCGAAGTTGTCGTGGATTGCCTGTGCGTAGTAGCGGCCCAGCATCAGGAGCTGCTCGCCGGTCACGTAGGCGCCTGCGTTCATGAAGAACGGGGACTTGCGACCGCTCTTGAGCGTGAAGTCGCCAAACTTGAGCACGTGGCTGTCGACCATGAACTGAATGAACTCGCGCTTGTAGTCCTGCATCAAAGGTCCCCCTTCTTTGGGTGTGGCTTGCCTCGTCAATGGTAGTGCATGGGCGGGGCCTGGGGCCGTGCGAAGCGCCGCTTGTGTGTCGCGCGGCCAAATGCACATGGCATAACGCTCGTTTGAGAACGGAGGCCGACCCTTCGGGGTCGGCCTCCGTCTGAATCGCTTTCGCGCGCCTTCCGCTTGGGGGCGTCGCTTGGCTACTCCTGGTCCGTCAGCACCTTGGTCATGTCGGCGGCAGCCTTCTTGCCTGCGCCCATGGCCAGGATGACCGTTGCGGCGCCGGTGACGATGTCGCCGCCTGCCCAGATCTTGGGGTTGGAGGTGCGGCCCGTCTCCTCGTCGGCGATGATGTAGCCCCACTTGTTGAGCTCCATGCCGCCAATCTTCTTGGCGAAGGGGTTGGCGTTGGTGCCGATTGCGGAGATCGCGACGTCGCAGGGAATCTCCTCGACGGCGCCCTCGATGGGGACGGGGCGACGGCGCCCGGACTCGTCGGGCTCGCCCAGCTCCATCTTCTGCACGCGCACGCCGCAGACGTTGCCGTCCTCGCCCTTGAGGAACTCGAGGGGGGAGACAAGCGGCATGACCTCGACGCCCTCGGCCTTGGCGTGGTGGAGCTCGGCCTTACGGGCAGGCATCTCGTCCTCGGTGCGGCGGTAGGCGATGATCGCGCGCTCGGCGCCCAGGCGCTTTGCGGTGCGGACGGCGTCCATTGCGACATTGCCGCCGCCGAAGACGATGACCTGCTTGCCATGCTTGGTGGGGGTGTCGAACTCGGGGAACTTGTTCGCCTTCATCAGGTTCACGCGCGTGAGGTACTCGTTGGCGAAGAAGACGTTGGGGAGGTTCTCGCCCGGGATGTTCAGGAACTTGGGGAGGCCGGCGCCGGTTGCGACGTAGATCGCGTCGAAGCCCTTCTCGCCCAGAAGCTCCTCGGCGTCAGCGAGGTTGCCCATAACGGAGTTGAATTCAAACTTGACGCCCATGTCCTTCAGGCCGTCGATCTCGCGCTTGACAACGGCCTTGGGCAGACGGAACTCGGGAATGCCGTAGACCAGAACGCCACCGCCCGTGAAGAACGCCTCGAAGACGGTGACCTCGAAGCCGTTGCGCGCCAGCTCACCGGCGCAGGTGATGCCGGAGGGGCCGGAGCCGATCACGGCGACCTTCATGCCATTGGAGGGCTTCATCTCGGGTTTGCTCGCGAGCTCGGGCCGGTCGCCCAGGAAGCGCTCGAGCTGGCCGATTGCGACGGGTTCGGACTTGATGCCGCGAATGCACTTACCCTCGCACTGGTTCTCCTGCGGGCAGACGCGGCCGCAGATGGCGGGCAGCATCGAGGACTCGCGGATGATGTCCAGGCCGGCACCGAAGTCCCTCTCGGCGATCTTCTCGATGAAGGCGGGGATGTTGATGTTGACGGGGCAGCCCTGGACGCACTTGGGGTTCTTGCACCTCATGCAGCGCTCGGCCTCGGCGACTGCCATCTCCTCGGTGAAGCCGCGGTCGACGGGACGGAAGTCGCGGGCACGCTCCTCTGCGGGCTCCTCGTTGTCTGCAGTGCGGGGTGCCTTCATGTCGGCAACCCAGCGACCATTTACCTGTGGCATGCGCAGTTCGCCTCCTCATAGGCCTTGAGGGACTGGCCCTCCTCGGTACGGTATGCAGCCTGACGTGCGCGAAGGTCATCCCAGTCGACCTTCGTTGCGTCGAAGTCGGGGCCGTCGACGCAAGCGAACTTGGTCTGGCCGTCGATCTCGACGCGGCAGCAGCCGCACATGCCCGTGCCGTCGACCATGATGGGGTTGAGCGACGCGGTGATGGGGGTGCCGAACTTCTGGGCGGTGAGCGTGGAGAACTTCATCATCGGGACGGGGCCGACGCAGAAGACCTGGTCGACGGCCTTGGCATCCAGCAGACGCTCGAGGGGGGCAGTGACGACGCCCTTCTCGCCGTAGGAGCCGTCGTCCGTGGTGATGTGGACGTGGTCCTCGGGCAGGATGGCCCTGAACTGGTCCTCGAGCAGCAGGAGGTCCTTGGTGCGGGCACCCATGATGGCGTGCACCTCGTGGCCGGTCGCCGCCAGCTGACGAGCGACCGGGAATGCGATGGCGAGGCCGACGCCGCCGCCGATGACGCACCACCTGCCGTCACCCATCTCGGTGGGCTGGCCAAGGGGGCCCGTGACGTCGAGCAGGGAATCTCCGGCCTCGTACGAGGACAGCATGGTCGTGGTCTTTCCGACGACCATGAAGATGAACTCGACCCAGCCCTCTTCGGCATTCCAGTCCGCAAACGTGAACGGAACGCGCTCGCCGCTCTCGTTCGGGCGCACCATCAGGAACTGGCCGGCGTGGGCGTGCTTGGCCATCTCTGGTGCCTCGATGCGGAACTTGAAGACCTTCTCCGAGAACTGCGTCTTTTCGAGGATCTTGTACATCAACGAACTCCTCTCACAAAACACTGCCACTTGCGCAGCGGCGCACCGCCGCGAATACCGTTACGGCGAGCGCCCCCCCGTGCGCTCGCAACTCGACATGATAGCTAACCAGTCACGAAAATGCGTGACGTATTGGCTGTTGGACGCTATTGCTCGGCAGAGCTTGGGGCTCGCCGAGGGTGCGGGTGCCGAGGAGCCCGAAGAAGCCGTCGAGAAACCCTGCCCGCCCGCTAGCGGATGTTGTCCTGGCACCAGAGCACCCCACGCTCGAGGCACTTCTCGCAGGCTGAGGCCGCGTCCTGGGCGGTGACCTCGAACTCGTCTAAAAAGCTGCCCTTGAGCTGGCGCAGCGCGTAGTCGGCGACGCTCATCTTTCCGGGCGGCCTGCCGATGCCGAAGCGCAGGCGCGCGAAGTCGCGCGTGCCGAGCTTGTCTGCGATCGAGCGCAGCCCGTTGTGGGCGTTGAGCCCACCGCCCCACTTGACGCGGATGGTCCCTACGGGCAGGTCCACCTCGTCGTGCACCACCAGAATCTCCTGGGGCGATATGCGCAGCTCGCGCATGAGCTTGGAGAGGGGGCCGCCGCTGGTGTTCATGTAGCTCTGCGGCTTGGCGAGGATGACCTCATGAAGCTCGCCGCCCGCGCGCAGCTTGGCGTCGGCCATCTCGCAGCCCGCCTGGCTCTTCCAGTACGAGACGTGCGAGCGTTCCGCGAGCGCGTCGACGGTTGCGAAGCCCGCGCTGTGTCGGGTGCGCGCGTATTCGGGTCCTGGGTTGCCCAGGCCGCAGATCAGCTTTATCTCTTTGGGTTGTGCCTGCTTGGCCATGACGTGTCCTTTGGTGCGTGTCCAGCGATTCTCTTCTGGCTTCATCTTATATTGTACCTGCGACGCTGCTGGCGCCCCCGTGGGTCGCAAGGGCCGTCCCACTTGGAGCGCCGCGCAAAAAGGGCCGCCCCAAGTGGGACGGCCCTTGCGTGTCGTGCTGCTAGGCGAGCTGGAGGCCGCCTATTACATCTCGGAGTTTCCGCCTGAGACGCCGGAGACCGGCTTGTCGGCGTAGACCGCGTAGATGGCGTCGGCCAGCTCCTGGGCGATGGAGATGCTCTTGATCTTGGAGCCGACGGTGTTGGCGACGGCGCAGGGGATAGCGTCGGTGACGACGCACTCCTCGATGGGGGCGTTCTCGAGGCGCTCGATAGCGGGGCCCGAGAAGATGCCGTGCGTGGCGCTGATGTAGATGTCGCCTGCGCCCATCTCCTTCAACTTGGTGATGGAGCCCACCAGGGTGCCCGCGGTGTCGATCATGTCGTCGTTGACGATGCAGGTCTTGCCCTTGATGTTGCCGATAATGCCCATGACCTCGGCGGCGTTGTGCTTCGGGCGGCTCTTGTGGGCGATCGCGACCTCGCAGCCCAGGTAGTCGGAGAGCTTCTTGGCGACCTTCGCGCGGCCCATGTCAGGCGAGACGACGACGGTGTTGTTCATGTCGAGGTTCTTGGTCTTGAAGTAGTCGCCGAACTGGTAGAGGGCGGTCAGGTGCGTGACGGGGATGTCGAAGAAGCCCTGGATCTGGTTGGAGTGCAGGTCAAGCGCGATGACGCGGTCGACGCCGGCGGCCTCGATCAGGTTTGCGACGAGGCGGGCGGTAATCGGCTCGCGCGAGGCGGCCTTGCGGTCCTGGCGGGCATAGCCGTAGTGGGGGATGACCACCGTGAAGCTCGCGGCGGACGCGCGCGTGGCGGCATCGGCGACGATCAGGGTCTCCATGAGCAGGTCGTTGACGTTCTGGCCGGCGATGGACTGGACGAAGAAGACCTCGCTGCCGCGGACGGTCTCCTCAAAGCGGGCGTAGGTCTCGCCGTTGGCGAACTTCTCGAGCTTGAGGCCGGAGAGCTCGAGGTGCAGGACGTTCGCGATCCTCTGTGCGAGCTGGGGGTTGCCCGTTCCCGTGTAGAGTCGAATGTTCTTCTCGACGTTGAGAGGCTGGCTCAGGTTCTCGTACATCTCTACTTGTTCCCTTTCTCGAGACGCTCACGGCGCTTTGCGGCGTATCCGGCAATGATCTTCTCGTCAGAGCGCTCTATGGCGAGCGCGCCGGCGGGGACATCCTTGGTGATGCAGGAGCTGGCGCCGGTGATGGCGTCTGCCCCAATGCTGACGGGGGCGACCATCATGGTGTCGGAGCCAATGAAGGCACCGTCGCCGATGAAGGTCTTGTTCTTGTGGACACCGTCGTAGTTGCAGGTGATTGAGCCGCCGCCAATGTTGACGCCGGCACCCATGGTGGTGTCGCCAATGTAGGAGAGGTGCGGGACCTTGGAGCCCTCGCCCACGGTGGAGTTCTTGAGCTCGACGTGCGTGCCGGCCTTGGCGCCCTTGCAGAAGTGGGTGCCGCCGCGCAGGTAGGCGCGGGGGCCGCAGTTGACGTCGTCGTCGATGGAGGAGTCCACGATGATGGTCTCGTCCACGGTGCAGCCGTTGCCGACCGTGGCGTTCTCGAGGCGGCTGTTCGGGCCGATGGTGCAGTCGCAGCCCACGGAGGTCTTGCCCCAGACAAAGGTCTGGGGGAGAAGCACGCAGTCCTGCCCGATCGTGGCCTCGGGCCCGACCCAGACCTGATCCGGGTCGAGCATGGTGACGCCCCGGGCCATGAGGCCCTCGTTGATGCGGCGCTGCATGATCTTGGTGGCCTGTGCAAGCTGGATGCGGCTGTTGACGCCCAGAAGCTCGGAGTAGTCGTCGCAGTGGACGCATGCAACGGGCTCGCCCATGCCCACGTAGATGCCGACCATGTCGGTCAGGTAGTACTCGCCCTGGACGTTGTCGTTGCCGACCTTGTCGATGTTCTGGCTCAGGCGACGGCCGCAGAAGCAATAGACGCCCGAATTGCACTCGAGGAGCTTCTCGCGCTGCTCGGGCGTGCAGTCCTTGTGCTCGATGATGCCTTGGACTGCGTCCGACTCGTCGGTCTGGACGCGGCCGTAGCCGGTCACATCGGGCGGGGTCATGGTCAGGACGGTGCAGGCGTTGTGCTCGCTCGTGCTCTTGGCGACGAGCGCCTCGATGGTCTCGGGGCGGACGAGCGGGGAGTCGCCGGAAAGGACGACGACGGGGCCGCCGAACCCGCCCAGGGCGTCGCGCACCACGCGTACCGCGTGGCCGGTGCCCAGACGCTCGGTCTGCTCGACGAACTCGACGTCCTTGTCAGCAGAGAAGTACGAGCGGACTTCGTCGGAGCCGTTGCCGACTACGAGGACGATTCGCTCGATTCCGGCCTTGCGCGCCGAGTTGACTGCCCACCAGGCAAGGGGCTTTCCCAGCATGCGGTGCATTACCTTGGGGTGGCGCGACTTCATGCGCGTTCCCTCGCCAGCTGCGAGGACGATCGCGGTTACAGGCATGTAGAGGCCTCCAGTGTGCGTAAGCGGTTTTGGCGTGCGCCACCCAAACAATCAAGTGGCGTTCACAGCTCTTTAATGATAATCGCCTGAATCGGCGGAACCGCATTTCAGACGGCATGCAGACGATTTACACACAGCCGCTTGGCGTCCTGCCGACGTCTTGGAGGGGCTCTCGATAAGAAAAAAGCCGGCGCCCCATGGGCGCCGGCGAGGGTGCGTTGGCTGGGGTACTAGGATTCGAACCTAGGTTACAGGCACCAAAAACCCGTGTCCTAACCACTGGACGATACCCCAATGCTTCGCAGCGTTGGGGGCCTGGCCACGCCTTGCGCGGCTCAGCCTAGCCATCGCGCACTCAGTTTATCAGAAATCGAAAGCCGAGCATATGGCGTCAAGCAGCATGACCGCGAAGGTCTGGGCGTCGCCCATGGTGAAGGTGCCGTCGTATCCCAGGCCGTGGGGAAGCTCCACGCGGATGACGGGGACCCTGCTGCTGGTAGCGCGGCGGCTCTCGCAGGTGGTGCGCAGGCGCGCCGGAAGGGTGTCAACGTCGTCGGCGGTGAGGTTGGCGAGCTTGCTGCCGTCGGGCAGGGGCTGCGTCGAGAGCAGGATGACGGCAGTGTCGCCCTCGCGCGGGGAATCGACGTTGTCGATTAGGTCAAGTCCGCTCTTGTCGCTGGTGGCCGAGGCAAGGTTCCAGATACGGCCGGCGACGTTGCGCGAGATTGGGTCCTCTGCAGCAATGGAGATCTGGACGTTGTCCAGGACGCTGGCCGCTCGTGCGAAGCCCATGCCGCCCATGGGATGCGGACCTGCGGCGGGCTTGCCCGCCCACACGTGGTGCAGGCGATCGATCGCGTCGAAGGTGTCGGGGAAGGCCATGCCGTCGGCAAGCATGCCCTGGCTCTCCTGGAACTGCTTCACCGCGGCCTCGGTGTGCACGCCAAAGCAGCCGTCTGCGTCACCGCACGAGAAGCCAAGGATGTTGAGCCTCTGCTGCAGCTCGCGCACGTCGTTGCCGTGAAGGTTGGGAAGACGCAGGTAAAGGGTCCTATCGCCCAGCTCGTAGCAGGCGTCGACCAGCTCGGACCACGTCGCGGCGTCGATCTCGGCGCCCAACTGCATTCCGTGGTCGAGTCTGAACTTCGCGACGGCGGAAGCGGTGGAGGGGCCGAAGGCCTTGCTCTCGCGCTCGCTTGCGTCGATGTCATAGCCGAGGGACGCCAGGCGCTCCTGAATGTCCTCAACTGCGGCGCCGCTGGCGCCTTCGCGAATGGGATCCATGTCAATCTCCGATATCCGTTGTCGTTAGGCGCCTAGCCCAGGCGCTCGACAAAAAAGTCTGCCATAGAAATGAGCGTTGCATATGACTTGGGAAAAAAGTCCGCAGAAGCAAGACGGCCCTTGGCATCGTCGACGAGTCGGCGTGCCTCGTCCCTCACGTGCTCGATTGCCCCCGATTGCCTCATGAGCTCGACCGTGCGGGCCAGGTCACCCTCATCGGTCGTTCCGCTGTCAAGAAGTGCCTGCAGCTCGGCTCGCTCGTCTTCGTCGAGCTGCGCGAGGGCCCAGACGGCCGCGAGCGTGCGCTTGCCCTCGGTAATGTCGCTGCGGAAGTCCTTGCCTTGCGCGGCGGCGTTGCCCACGAGGTTGAGGAGGTCGTCCTGAAGCTGGAAGGCCAGGCCGCAGCTCATGCCGAACTCGCGCAGCGCCCCCACCTGGCGCTCGCTCGCCCCGCCACAGATGGCGCCTGCGGCCAGCGGCACGGCGGCCGAGTAGTAGGCCGTCTTGTGCGCCGCCATGTACAGGTAGTCGTCGGGCGTGATGTTCCAGCGACCGTCGCGGACCCAGCCCAGGTCGAGCGCCTGGCCCTCGATTGTCCGCTCCTCAAGGGCAGTGAGCTCGCGCAGCAGGCGGAGCTTGGTCTCGGCACCCAGGGTCTCATCGTCCAGAACGACGCGCGAGGCATTCACGAGCGCGAGGTCGCCAATGTTGATGGCGACGCCCACGCCCTCGGTCACGTGGACGCAGGGCTCGCCGCGACGCAGCTCGCCCTTGTCCGCGATGTCGTCGTGAATCAGCGCGGCGCTCTGGAAGTTCTCGACGGCGCAGGCGAACGAGAGGGCGCGCGCGGGGTCGGCCCCGACGGCCTCGGCACCCAGCATGCACAGTGCCGGGCGCGTGCGCTTGCCTCCGGAGGAGGTGAAGCGCGAGAGGGGGTCGTAGAGGTAGCGGCTCAGGTCGAGGCGGATCCCGTCACCGGGCTCGCCCGCCTTGCTGGCGTTTGGCTGCGTTCGCCTGAGCGCGTCCTCTATTGCCTGGTGCCTCTCGGCGAGGTAGGCGACGAAGCCCTGAGCGCCCATGTGCTTCTCGGCTGCATGGACGCCCAGGGGAGCCTCGCTGCTCTGGGCTTCGTTGTTGGGCACGGGCTCTTACTCCTCGTAGCCGTTGGGGTTCTTGAGCTGCCAGTTCCAGGAGTCGCGGCACATCTCGTCGATGCCGTACTGTGCCTCCCAGCCCATCTCGCGTTTGGCCTTGCTGCAGTCCGCGTAGTTCGCAGTCACGTCGCCGGCGCGGCGCGGGTCGATCTGGTAGGGAAGCTCCTTGCCGCAGGCCTTGCTGAAGGCCTTGACGATCTCGAGGACGCTGGTGCCCTTGCCGGTTCCCAGGTTGAAGATCTCGACTCCCTCGCGGCCGTTCATCCAGCTCAGTGCGGCGACGTGGCCGGAGGCGAGGTCCATCACGTGGATGTAGTCGCGCACGCCCGTTCCGTCGGGGGTGTCGTAGTCGTCGCCGAAGACGTGAACGCACTCGCGCTTGCCCACGGCCACCTGCGCGACGTAGGGGAGCAGGTTGTTGGGGATGCCCTTGGGGTCCTCGCCCATGAGCCCCGAGGGGTGAGCTCCGATGGGGTTGAAGTAGCGAAGGAGGACGACGTTCCACTCGGGGTCGGCGACGACCAGGTCGCTCAGGATCTGCTCGATCATCCACTTGGTCCAGCCATAGGGGTTGGTGGCCGGCTTCTTGGGGGACTCCTCGGTCAGGGGCAGGCTGTCGGGGTCGCCGTAGACGGTCGCGGAGCTGCTGAAGATGATCGACTTGCAGCCGTGCTCGCGCATGACGTCCAGCAAGACGAGGGTGTTGCCCAGGTTGTTGCTGTAGTACTCGATGGGCTTGGTGACGGACTCGCCGACGGCCTTGAAGCCGGCAAAGTGGATGACGCGGTCTATCTGGTTGTCGTCGAACACGCACTCCATGGCAGCGCGGTCGTTCACGTCAGCGCGGTAGAACGAGAGGTTCCTCGCATGCTCCTCGCCGACGATGGTGTCGATGCGGTCGAGGACCTTCTCGCTCGCGTTGGACAGGTCGTCTACGATGACGACCTGGTAGTCGTTTTGGAGTAGCTCGACTACCGTGTGGCTGCCGATGAACCCGGCGCCGCCGGTAACGAGGACGGTTGTGTCTTTGGGATCCTTGGTCTCACTCATGGGTGTCCTTTCAGGATGTCGTTGTCCGGCCTGCGCCGCCGCGCATGCCGTGGTGCGTTCGAGACGCAACGGGAAGAAGTATACGGTTGCGGCGTGTGCGCGGTATGGATGGCAAGCTCGCGGAAATGGCTAGGCAACGTGACTGACCATGTTTCCAAGGCGAGAAGCGCCTCCGCCCTAGGCCGCGGCACCCTCGCCCCGTGAGGCCAGGACGAGCTTGGAGCTGCCACCGCACATCTTGCCGTGGGCGGCGTTGAGCGCGTCGAGCACTGGCATGAGCGCGTCGAAGTCGGAGGGCGCGTCGGTGAGGACCGCGACGGCGTAGTCGCCGCAATCCGAGAACACGATGCCGTTGTCGGCGGTCGCCGTGGAGGCAAGCCCCTCGTTGGCGGGGTACCAGCCGGGCTTGGACCAGACGGTGTAGCGGTCGCGCAGCAGCCCTCCCCAGGCGGAGTGGTTGGACTGCGCAAGGCATGAGGTCAGAAGGTCAGAGCCCGCCTCGCCGGACGTTCCGAAGCGGTATATCTCCTTCCAGCAGCTCAGCATTCCGTTGGCGCTCATGTGTGGGTAGTTGTAGGTGTAGGCCTCGCGCGCGGACTCGGGGGCGTAGCTCGAGAGCCAGTTGCCCCAGGTACGGTAGCCGTAGGTCTTCAGCAGGCTACGGAAGGCGTCGTTGTCAGAGTTGACGATGCAGCTCTGTATGGTCTCCCCGCTGGCGCTTGCGGCGCTGCCCCCGGTGGTCTCGAGCACGGCCGTGCAGTAGAGCGCCTTGCAGCTGCTCGCGGGATAGAACAGCTTGTCTGCCTGGTAGCTGATGGACCTGCCGGTCGAAAGGTCGACCAAGGCGAAGCCCATGTCGTAGCCGCTCGCGCGAAACGTCGCGACGGCGGACTCGAGGTTCTGATAGGTCGGTGTGTCGACGAATCCCTCGGGCGCGCAGGACGTGATGCCCGCGTCGCTGGTGACGGTGGCCATCGATGCCGCGGCGCCCGTCTCGAGCGGGGTTTTGTCCTCCCCGTCGGCTGCGGCCGGGTTCTCCTTGGGGTCTGCGGCGCCCTTGTCGACCTCGGCGCCTGCGTCCTTCTCGCCCGCCTGCTCCTCTGCGGCGGGTTGGGCGCTTGCGGTCTTTTGGCGGGAAAGGAGCGAGAACAGCGCCTCGCGCGTTGCCGGCGCCGCGAGCGCGCAGACGGCAGCCAGGACAAGCGCTGCCGCCACCGCCTTCGGACGGTTATGCCGTTCGCAAGACGTGCTCTCGCCTGTATTCGCGGGGTCGGTCTTCTGGTTGCGCGCGTGTTTGCCTGACACTTTCGTCCTCGTCTCTGGATGGGGCCGCCTGCCGAATCGAGTATAGCCGCCCTGCGGTCTGCTTGTTTGTTGTCGGGGCAGGGCGACGCCGCGCGGCGCCTCCTTGCGTGAGGTACTCTGGGCTGGAACGAAAACGAGCCGCGACGGTGCCGTCGCACGTCAAAGGGGCGCGCGGCCACCGTCCGAGGCGCCCGGATTCGGATATGAATGATGGATGAGCGCTCCGCATCAGCCCTGCCCATGAAGCTCCTCTCGCCCGCGGGCGGCCCCGAGCAGCTTCGCCAGGCCATTCACTTTGGTGCGGACGAGGTCTACCTTGCGGGCAGCCGCTGGGGCATGCGTGCGCGCAGCAAGAACTTCGACCGCGACCAACTGGTGGCGGCGGTGCGGGAGGCCCATGCGGCGGGCGTGAGCGTGCACCTGACCCTCAACACGATTATGGGCGACGAGGACATCGACGCGCTGCCCGAGTACCTGCACTTTATCGACGAGATAGGTGTCGACGCGGCGATCGCGGCGGACCTAGGGGCCATCTCGCTCCTGCGCGAGCACGCCCCCCACGTCGAGATCCACGCCTCGACGCAGACCTCCATCATGAACGCGCGCGCCGCCGAGGAGTATGCGCGCCTGGGCGCCCGTCGCCTGGTGCTCGCCCGCGAGATGAGCGTCGAGGACGTCGCCCGCCTGCGCGAGCGCCTCTCGCCCGAGCTCGAGATCGAGGTGTTTGCCCACGGCTCGATGTGCATGGCCCTCTCGGGGCGCTGTCTCCTTTCGAGCGAGCTCGTGGGGCGCGAGCGCGGCGCGAACGTGGGCGCCTGCACACAGCCCTGCCGATGGGGCTGGACGCTGGTCGAGGAGTCCCAGCCGGACGTGCGCCGCATGCCCGTCGAATACGACGGGTCTTGGAGCTACATCCTCAGTTCGAACGACCTCTGCATGCTCGACCACCTGGGTGACCTTGCCCAAGCCGGCGTCTCGGCCATCAAGATCGAGGGTCGTGCCAAGGGCGCCTACTACACGGCTTGCGTAACCAACGCCTACCGTCACGTTCTGGATGGCGAGCCCGCCTCCGCCTGGATGGGCGAGCTGGACGCCGTGAGCCATCGTCCGTACTCCACGGGCTTCTTCTACGGCAATCCCACGCAGAACCCGGGGCGCGTGGAGTACGCGCGCGACAGGCTCATGGTTGCCACGGTCGAGAAGTGCGCCCCCCTTGGCGGCGGCAGGGGCTACTCCTGTGAGGTCAGGTGCCGCAACAGAGCAACCTTCGGCTCCATCCTGCAGGTGCTTTCCGCAACGGAGCCTATCAGGGAGTGCTCCCTGGAGGCCGCTGACCATTGGGACGAGGCGACCGGCTCGTGGGAGCCCGTGTCCCAGATGAACCGGGCAATGGATCTCTATCGCGTCGAGCTGCCCTTTGCGGTCGAGCCGCTGGACATACTCTGCCTCAAGTCCGAGTAGGGGCTTCGGCCTGCGTGCCGGGGTGTCCCGGGGCTACATCATGCAGGAAGGGCCGTTCTGCCCGCGGTCGTTGCCGCTGAGCACGTAGCTCGTGCTGGCCTTGCGCATGTTGAGCTCGCGCAGCTCGCACTCGCCCTCGATGTAGGGAAGATAGAACTTGTCGACGGAAGCGGCCTGCGTGCTGGCCCCGTCGCACTCGTCGCCCCACGAGAGGGCCTCCTGCACGATGGCGATGCGCTCTTCTCGCGTGGTGTCCTTGATGAGCTTGCTCTTGTGCATGATTCTCCTTCACTACGATTTTGGTTGCTGGGTCGCGTGTCCCTGGTGGGGCGCTATGCCGCGCGGCGCTCGGTAAGGGCGCGCACGGCAGCCTCCTGCTCAAGCATTCCCCTGCGCAGCATGCCCGCGAGCTCATTTCGAGCGTGCGCGGCCCGTCCCGTGCCGCCGGAACGAGCGGGCAGTTTCAGGTTGACGGCGACGATGCCCGCGGACACGAGCGCGAGGGCAAGGCCCGCGCGCACGGGGTCGATGCTGGCCCTCTCGCCCAGGATGAGGGCGGAGAGTCCGGCGCCGAAGACCGGGTTCATGAAGCCGAAGACCGTGACGCGCGAGACGGGGTTTGCCGAAAGCAGCATCGACCAGAGCGAGTAGGCCGCCGCCGAGATGAACCCCATGTAGACCAGAAGTGCGATGGCCTCAGGGCCGCAGGGGCTCAGGGTTCCGCCCGCGAAGGCCCCCGCGAGCGTGAGTGCCAGGCCGCCTACAAGGAACTGCCAGCCGCTCAGGAGAACCGGGTCGTGGTCCTTGGAGAGGCCCTGGATCAGGCAGGACGAGGTGGCCGCCGCGAATGTCGAGAAGAACACGAGCCCCTCTCCTCCGAGCGAGAGCGTGAACGTGCCACCGGCCTTGACGTTGACCAGGGCGACTCCCGCGAAGCCCACCAGGCAGCCGATGACCTTACGTGGGGTCAGGCGCTCCTGCCTGAAGACGACCGCTGCGAGGATGATGGCCAAAAAGGTGCTGCTGGCCTCTATGATCGAGCTCGACGTGCCGCTCGCGTGCGAGAGGCCGGGGTAGAAGAGCCCGTACTGAAGGATGGTTTGGAACAGCGACAGGCGCGCGATTGCGCTCCAGTCGCGCTTTTTGGGGACGAGTGCCCGTCCGCGTGCGACGCTCATGGCGGCTATCACCATCGTGCCCGCAAGAACGAAGCGCACGCCGGCAAACAGCAGCTGAGATGCCGTGTCCTGCCGGGCGATCGCGAACAGGCCATTGCCGACCTTGGTGCAGGGGAAGGCCGAGCCCCACAGGAAACAGCTGCAGAGCGCAAACAGGAGCACGCCGTGCGTGCTTGAAAGGAATGCGCTGTCGTTCGTTTTCGTGCTGCTGTGGAGGCCGTCGTTCGACGCCATTGGCCGCTCCCCTCGGGCCGATTGCCCTTTTGATTTGCTAGTCACGATTGACTACCTTTGCACTCTTGGGTTTCGAGGGCGATGCCGTTGGCCCTCCGCCCACGAAAACTTAACGCCCGCGTGCCGCTGTCTTTGTTCGGGGCGCGCCGCTGCGTGGGAAAATGGAAAGAATCCGGCCCGCCAGTGGGTCGGGGCGGTGTAGTCTGCAGCAACCCGAGGGGGCATCATGAACTACGACATCAAGGGCGGGGCCTTTCCCGTCGTGCTCTGCAACCTGGCCGACGGCGAGAAGATGATCACCGAAAAGGGCTCCATGGTCTGGATGACGCCCAACATGGAGATGACAACCGTCGGAGGCGGCATCGGCAAGATGTTTGGCAAGGCCTTTTCGGGCGAGAGCATGTTCCAGAACATCTACACCGCTCATGGTGCCGGCATGATCGCCTTTGGCTCGAGCTTCCCCGGAAGAATCGTTCCCATTCAGCTCAGCGGCAACTCCTTTGTCTTGCAGAAGAGCGCGTTTCTGGCGGCCGAGCCGGGCGTGAAGCTCGACATCTTCTTCAACAAGAAGGTTGGCGCCGGCATATTTGGCGGCGAGGGATTCATCATGCAGAAGGTCTCGGGCACGGGCATCGCCTTCGCCGAGATCGACGGTGACCTGATCGAGTACCAGCTCGAGGCGGGCCAGCAGATGGTGGTCGACACCGGCTACGTCGCCGGCTTCGAGTCGACGGTCTCGATTGACATCCAGCAGGTGGCCGGCCTCAAGAACAAGATGCTGGGCGGCGAGGGCTTCTTCAACACCGTCCTCACGGGTCCTGGCCGCATCTGGCTGCAGACGATGCCCATCAGCGGCGTCGCCAGCGCCATCAGGCCGTTCATCCCGTCCAGCTAGCGCGCAACGACCAAGGGCGCACGAGCGTTGCAAAGGGAAGAAGGGCGCCGGTACGCCGACGCCCTTCTCGCCATCTAGCTAAATCGACCGAGTTGCGCGTACCCTATGCGAAGTAGGAGACGCCGCCCTCGAAGAGCTCCTGGTACTTGTTGCCGGGAACGTTGCTGTAGAGGCCGTTGCCGGAGCGCTCGGTGTGTCCCATCTTGCCGAAGACGCGGCCGTCGGGGCTGGTGATGCCCTCGATGGCGAGCACGGAACCGTTGGGGTTCACGCTGAGGTCCATGGAGGGGATGCCGCCCTCGTCGACGTACTGCGTGGCGATCTGGCCCGTCTCGCGCATCTTCTTGAGCAGCTCGTCGGATGCCACGAAGCGACCCTCGCCATGGCTGATCGCGATGGTGTGGACGTCTCCCACGCTGCACTTCGAAAGCCAGGGGGAGGCGTTGCTCGCGACGCGGGTGCGCACCAGGCGGCTCTGGTGACGGCCGATGGTGTTGAAGGTCAGCGTCGGGCAGGTCTCGTCCATCGGGCGGATGTCACCGTAGGGGACGAGGCCCAGCTTGACGAGCGCCTGGAAGCCGTTGCAGATTCCCAGCATCAAACCGTCGCGCTTCTGCAGGAGGTCACGCACCGCCTCGGTGACGGCGGGCGAGCGGAAGAACGCCGTGATGAACTTTGCAGAGCCGTCGGGCTCGTCGCCACCCGAGAAGCCGCCGGGGATCATGATGATCTGGCTCTTGGCGACCTCCTCGACGAAGGCCTTGGTGCTCTCGGCGACGGCATTGGGCGTCAGGTTGTTGATGACGAAGGTCTTTGCCTCGGCGCCCACGCGCTCGAAGGCGGCGGCGGAGTCGTACTCGCAGTTGTTGCCGGGGAAGACCGGAATGACCACGCGGGGCTCGGGAATCTTTACCAGCGGAGAAATGCGCTGGACTCCCTTGGCGGCAACGTCGAAGTCGATGGTCTCGACCTTCTCGCCGGCGCCGCGGTAGGGGAAGACGCCCTCGATGCCCTGCTCCCAGGCCTCCTGCAGCTTGCCGAGGTCAAGCACTTCTCCCTTGGCCCACATCTTGAACTCTGCAGAGGTGCCACCCAGGTCCACGACGTCGAAGTCGGCAGACCCCTTAGGCATGTACGTGCAGTCGGTGGTCTCGATCACGAAGCTGCCGTAGGCGAGCTTGAAGAGCTCGTCGACGTCGAACTCGTTGGTCAGGCCGAAGCCGATCTGGTTGCCCACGGACATCTTGAACAGCGACTCGGCGAGGCAGCCATAGCCCGGCGTTGAGACCGCGAGTGCGTCGTGGTCGCCAATGCGCTGCTCGACGAAGTCGAGGACCTTGAGGAAGGAGCCTGCCTCAGGGGTGATGCCGTCGGCAAGGTAGTGGGGCTTGACCAGCCAGAGCTTGCTGTCCTTGTGCTTGAACTCGGGTGAGGTGATGCGGTCCAGCTTGCCCACGGCCGTCGCAAAGGAGACCAGGGTTGGCGGGACGTCGAGGTCCTCGAACGAGCCGGACATGGAGTCCTTGCCGCCGATGGAGCCGATGCCCAGGTCGAGCTGGGCTATGAGTGCACCCAGGACGGCGGCCGCGGGCTTGCCCCAGCGCTCGGGCTCCTGGCGCAGCTTCTCGAAGTACTCCTGGAAGGTCAGGTAGGCATTCTTGTGCTCGAGGCCGGCCGCGACGAGCTTGGCGACGGACTCGACGACGGAGAGGTAGGCGCCCGTGAACTGGTTGGCGCTCATGAGGTACGGGTTGAAGCCCCAGGCCATGCCGGAGACCGTGGTGGTCTCGCCGAACACGGGGAGCTTGGCGACCATGGCCATGCTGGGGGTCAGCTGCTTCCTGCCGCCGAAGGGCATCAGGACGGTCGCGGCGCCGATGGTGGAGTCGAAGCGCTCGGAGAGGCCCTTGTTGGAGGCGACGTTGAGGTCGCGGACGAGGGAGGCCATCTTCTGTTCGAGCGTGTCGCCGGGCCATTCGGGAGCGTAGCTGCCCTGTGCCTCGATGTGGACGTCCTGGTGCTTGGAGGCGCCGTTGGAGTCCAGGAACTCGCGGCTGACGTCACAGATGGTCTTGCCCTCCCAGACCATCTTGAGGCGAGGCTCCTTGGTGACCTCTGCGACGACGGTTGCCTCGAGGTTCTCCTCCTTGGCATAGCCCATGAACTCCGCGACGTCCTTGGGGTCGAGGGCGACGGCCATGCGCTCCTGGGACTCGCTGATGGCGAGCTCGGTGCCGTCGAGGCCCTCGTACTTCTTGGGAACCTTGTTCAGGTCGATGAAGAGGCCGTCGGCCAGCTCACCGATGGCGACCGAGACGCCGCCCGCGCCGAAGTCGTTGCAGCGCTTGATGAGCTTGCAGGCGTCCTCTCGGCGGAACAGGCGCTGGAGCTTGCGCTCGGTCGGGGCGTTGCCCTTCTGGACCTCGGCGCCGTCCTTCTCGAGGGATTCGACGTTGTGTGCCTTGGAGGAGCCGGTTGCGCCGCCGATGCCGTCACGGCCGGTGCGGCCGCCAAGCAGGACGATCTGGTCGCCGGGCTTGGGGCACTCGCGACGTACGTGGCTTGCGGGGGTGGCGCCCACGACGGCGCCGATCTCCATGCGCTTGGCGATGTAGCCGGGGTGGTAGAGCTCACTCACCTGTCCGGTCGCCAGGCCGATCTGGTTGCCATAGCTCGAGTAGCCCGCGGCTGCGGTGCGGACGAGCTTGCGCTGGGGTAGCTTGCCCTCCATCGTCTCGCTGACGGGAACGGTGGGGTCGGCGGCACCGGTTACGCGCATGGCCTGGTAGACGTAGGAGCGGCCGGACAGCGGGTCGCGGATTGCGCCGCCGATGCAGGTTGCCGCGCCGCCGAAGGGTTCGATCTCGGTGGGGTGGTTGTGGGTCTCGTTCTTGAAGAGGAAGAGCCAGTCCTGGTCCTCGCCGTTGACGTCGACCTTGACCTTGACGGTGCAGGCGTTGATCTCCTCGGACTCGTCGAGGTTCTTGAGGATTCCCTCCTTCTTGAGGTACTTGGCTCCGATGGTGCCCATGTCCATCAGGGTGACGGGCTTCTTGCCGCGACGCAGTGCCTTGCGCACCTTGAGGTAGCGCTCGAAGGCCTGCTTGACGACCTCGTCGTCAATCGTGACGTTCTCGAGCTCGGTGCCGAAGGTGGTGTGACGGCAGTGGTCGGACCAGTACGTGTCGATCATCTTGATCTCGGTGATGGTCGGGTCGCGCTTCTCGCTCTTGAAGTAGTCCTTGCAGAACTGGATGTCTGCCAGGTCCATGGCGAGACCGCGTTCTTCTATGAAGGCAGCCAGCTGCTTCTTGGTCATCTTTCGGAAGCCGTCGAGTGTTTCGACCATGCCTGGCTTGGGGTAGTTGACCTTGAGGGTCTTGCGCACTTCGAGCGAGGCCTCGCGCGCCTCGACGGGGTTGATGACGTAGCGCTTGATGGCCTCGACGTCGGCGGAGGAGAGCTCGCCTTGCAGGTAGTAGAGCTTTGCGGAGGCAACCACGGGGCGTTCGCCCTGGCTGATCAGCTGGATGCACTCGCTTGCGGAGTCTGCGCGCTGGTCAAACTGGCCGGGGAGGAACTCCACGGCGAAAACCTCGACCCCCTTGGCGGCCTTGGGCATGCTGGTGGTTGCCGTGTCGGACTGCGGTTCGCTAAAGACGGTGGGGATGCACTGCTCGAAGAGCTTCTTGGTGATGCCTTCCACGTCGTAGCGGTTGACGACGCGAAGTCCCTCGAGGCCCTTGATGCCCAGTGTGTGGCGCAGCTCGTGGCGCAGCTGCTGCGCCTCGACGTCAAACCCCGGCTTCTTCTCGACGTACACGCGTGAGACCATTGTTCACTACCCTTTCCCATGAGAGCTCGGTGGTCGTACTTGTGGCGTCGTGCGCGTCGGCGCACGCCGTTTTTTATGATACGGCGAACCTCTGGCTATCGGTGCTTTTGCCGTGCAATTCACTTACAGACTGAAATAAATCTCATTCATTATCTTCACGATTGCGACCCTCTTGGGACGGGGCGCTTTGGAGGGGGGTTAATGTCCGGCGTGCTTGATAGAATCGTCTGGACACATGAGGCTGCGCTTCGCGCGCGGCGAGGGAGGTGACGTCCGTGAGGCTGCTGCACATTGCGGACCTTCACATAGGCAAGCGCGTCTGCGAGTATTCGATGCTCGAGGACCAGCGCTACGTTCTGCGGGGACTGCTCGACCTGCTTAAGCGGGAGGAGTCGGTGGGGCGAGGGATTGACGCCCTCCTCGTTGCGGGTGACCTGTATGACAAGGCCCAGCCCAGCGCCGAGGCGGTCCAGCTGATGAGCGAGTTCCTCTCGGGCGTTGCGTCGGCCGGGGTGCCGGCCGTCGTCATTCCCGGGAACCATGACTCTGCGGAACGCGTGTCCTATGCGGGGGACTTCCTCGCGCAGCAGAACGTCTACGTATCGGGAGCGTATCGCGGAAACGTTGAGCCCGTCGTGCTGAATGACGAGTTCGGCCCCGTCAGCATCTGGCCCATCCCCTTCGTCCGCCCGGCCGACGTGCGCGCGGTCCTGCCGGAGGCCAAGATCGAGAGCTACGACGACGCACTCCGTGCGCTTGTGGAGTCGCTTCCCGTGGACCCCTCGCGGCGCAACGTCGCCGTGACCCATCAGTTCGTGACGGCAACGGGGTCCGCCGTAGACAGGAGCGACTCAGAGGTGTCCGTGGGCGGACTCGACAACGTTGACGTCGACGTGTTCGACGCGTTCGACTACGTTGCGGTTGGGCACGTGCATCGTCCCCAGCGCATAGGCCGCGAGGCCGCGCGCTATGCCGGCTCGCTGCTCAAGTACTCGCTATCCGAGGCGGACTACGACAAGTCGGCCGTCTCGGTGACCATGGGCGCCAAGGGAGAAGAGCCCGGCATCGAGCTTGTGCCCCTGAAGCCCCTGCATGATCTCCGACGCATAAAGGGCCCCTTGAATGAGCTCGTGTCCGACCGGGTGGTCGCCGCGGCCGATTCGCAGGACTACCTGCACGTCGTCCTTACCGACGAGCATCCTGTCGCCAACGCCATGGCCCGCCTGCGTGAGGCCTATCCCAACGTCATGAACATCGAATACGACAATGCCCGCACACGCGCCGCTGGCGTGGCCGCAGATGCTGCCGCCCCGGATGACAACCTCGATCCGTTCGAGCTCTTTTGCGACTTCTACAAGTCTCAGAACGGTGAGGGGCTCTCGGAGCTCCAGCGCAAGGTCGTGACAGATGAGCTTCAGTCTGCGGGGGTGATGTAGCATGCGTCCCACCCTGCTGACCATGAGCGCCTTCGGCCCCTATGCAAAGAAGACCGCAATCGACTTCGCGAGTCTTGGCAGCGATGGTCTGTACCTCATCTGCGGTGACACCGGCGCCGGCAAGACTACGATCTTCGACGCCATTGCCTTTGCCCTGTACGGAGAGGCCACGGGCTCGTACCGGAAGACCGACTCACTCCGAAGCGACTTTGCGGATGGTGCAACGCCCACCTACGTTGAGCTCGAGTTCTCTCATCGGGGGAAGCGCTACCGGGTTCGTCGCAACCCGCAGTACGAGCGTCCGGCCAAGCGGGGGAGCGGAATTGCCACCGAGCACGCGAACGCGGAGCTCGAAGAGCTCGACAATCCCGAGGCAAAGGTCCTGACGCGCGTGACCGACGTCAACAACAAGGTCGGTGAGCTGCTGGGAATCGACCGCGCGCAGTTCTCCCAGATCGTCATGATCGCCCAGGGGGACTTCCGCAAGCTGCTGGCGGCGGGCACCTCGGATCGCGGAGAAATCCTGCGCAAGCTGTTCGGAACCGAGCCCTACCAGCGCTTCGCATACGCCCTGGACGACCGGCGCAAGAGGCTTCGTGGGGAAAACGGCGAGGTGAACAACCAAATCAAGGGGGCATGCTCGGCCGTCAGGGTCGGTGGCTCTGAGGACCGGGCCCAGAGGCTCGAGGCGCTGAGCGAGTCTGCCGCGCCCAATGCGGAGGCCCTCCTGGGCCTTATCGAGGAACAGACGAAAGCCGACGCTCCCGTGCTGGAGCGCCTTCGCGCGGAGGGGAAAGAGCTCGACGGCCAGCGCTCCGCCTTGTCAACCCTGCTTGATCGCGCCCGTCGCGCGGAGGGGCTGGAGAGGAAGGTCGAGGAGATAAGGGGGCAGCTCGGCCCCGCCGGCGAGGCGGTGGAGAACCGCGCGAGGGAGCTTGCTGCCTGGCAGGAGCACTCGGGAAAGGCCAGGGAGTTTACGGAAGCCGCCGCGCGGCTGCGCGACCAGCTCGTCCGCTATGACGAGCTCGATCGCGAACGCGCGAAGGAGGCAGAACTGCGCAAGGGCCTCGAGACCGCTGACGCCGTCCTTGGAGGCGTGCAGAAGAATCTCGACTTGGTTTGCCGGGACCTCGAGAAGATGAAGGCGCGCAGAGGGGACCTCGAGGAGGCCCCGCAGAACCTGGTTAGGGCGGAGGCCGTTCGCGGCAACGCCCAACGCAAGATGAGCGATGCCCAGAAGGTCCTCGAGTCCTGCAACGAGCTTGCGCGTCGCGAGGGCGAGCTTGGACAGCTTGGAGACAAGGCGAAAAATGCCGCTGACGAGCTGCTCACTGGCGAGGTCGCCCTGGGCGAGGCCGCCAAGGCGGTTGAGGCGCTCGAGGTGCGTCGCAAGGAGCTTTCGGATGCGCCGGCCTTGGCCGCCAAGTGCAAAGCGACCGTCGACGACCTCGAAAAGCGGAAGGTTGCCGTGGAGGAAGATTGCGACGAGCTCAGACGCCGTGCCGCCATGGCAGAGGAAGCGGGGAAGTCGGCTGAGCTGGCCAAGGGGGCCTACGTCGTTGCCGTGCGTGAGTACCATGAGGCAAGCTCGAGGGCGGCTGACCTCGAGGGGGCGTTTCTCGATGCGCGGGCAGGCATCCTTGCCCGCGACCTGAGCGAGGGAAGCCCCTGTCCGGTCTGTGGCTCAACGTCGCATCCTCACCCCGCCCAACTTGGGGAGTTTGCTCCAACGGAGGCCGACGTGCGGTCTGCACGGGAGGCCTCGAGCGAGAGCCGCGACAGGATGGATGAGGCCTCCAGGCGCTCGGGAGAGGCGAAGGCAAGGCGTGAGTCCGCAGAGAACGAGCTCAAGGCGCTGGTCGAGCGCGTAGGAACTCTCGACGTCGTGGAAAGCCGCTTGGAGCAGTTGGGCAAAGACCTCGAAAAGGCCAAGAGGGACTTGAGCGGTTCCGAGGAGCGTGCCAAGGAACTTGCGCAGGCGGAACGCGACCTGTCCTCTGCGCGAGACGCTTCAGACGCGGCGGCCGCCTGCCTGGAGGAGTTGCGCAAGGCGAGTGCCGCGGCGTCCAATGAGCTGGCGGCCGCGTCCGCCTCTTGCGAGGAGTTCAGGGCGAGTCTCAACCTTCCGGATGTCAGCCGTGCTCGCGAGCAGGCGGACACCGCGAAATGGGAGCTGGAGCAAGCCGGGAGGGATGTCGACTCCGCCCGCGCCCGCGTCAACGAGCTCGACGACCTGTCCAAGAAGATGACGGATTTGGAGTCCCGGAAAGCTCAGCTTGAGGGCAGACATAAGAGGGCCGCATCGGAGCAGGCGGGGGCGCGCGAAGCGTTGAGCGCGTCCTCGGCCAAGGTCAAGACCCTTGCCGATGGCCTTGAGTTTGAAAGTGGCGTCGCCGCCAAGGCCGAGGCGGACCGCCTCGAGGGGCGGGGACTCCGCATCACGGAAGGCATTGAGGCAGCGCGCAAGGCTCTTGTGGATGCCGAGTCCGGTAGGGACAAACTTTTGGAGAGGGCGAAGACTCTGTCCGGACAGATAGATGAACTGCGCAAATCGGATGGTCAATCCGTTGAAGAGGTCACTTCGAAGCTGGATGAAGTCGGCGCCCGGCATAGTGAGGTTGAGGATGCCATAACGAGCCTGACCGCGCGGGCTGCGGCAAACGCCAGCGCAAAAGAGGCACTGGAGGCGCTGGGGGAGCGAGCGCGAAAGATTGCCGACCAATATGGCGAGATAGAAACGCTCGCCAAGACTGCGACGGGGCAACTGAGCGGCAAGGAGCGCCTGAGCTTCGAGACGTATCTTCAGGCACGCTGGTTCGATCGCGTCATAGCGGCAGCCAACGGGCGCTTCTCGGTTATGACCAACGGTCGTTTCGAGCTGGAACGTCAGAAGGGGCAGCGGAGCGGCTCGGCCCAATCAGGTCTCGGCCTGGACGTGCGTGATACGTTTACGGGCAAACCCCGCCCGGCTTCCTCGCTTTCGGGCGGAGAATCGTTCAAGGCGTCCCTGGCGCTGGCACTTGGACTGTCTGACGTGGTGCAGGCGGCTGCGGGCGGAATCCAGCTGGACGCCATGTTCGTGGACGAGGGCTTCGGCACGTTGGACGAGGAGTCCCTGGCCCTCGCCGTCAGGACGCTGACGGAGCTGTCTGGCCCTGACAAATTGGTCGGAATCATCAGCCACGTCGAGGAGCTTCGTTCGTCGATTGATCGCAAGATCGTCGTCGAGGCGGGTCGCGAGGGGTCGAAGGTCCGCATCGAGGGCGTCGCTGGCTGAGTTCGGTGCGCGCAGAGTGATCCTTCTTGTGGCTAGAGCGTCCCGGCGAACAGAATCGCCGCAATGCAAGCCACGCACGTTGCGACGGCGGCCCAGTCGCGTGGACGCATGTGCGCGGGGTGCCAGTGACTGCGCCCCTCTCCGCCGGCGTAGCACCGTGCGTCAAGCGCTCTCGCAAGGTCGTTGGCGTGACGGACGGAGCTTGCGAAAAGCGCGACCAGGATGGCGGCTATGGCATGGCAACGGTGGAGGGGCGATCCCTCTCCCAGAGCTCCGCCGCGGGTCCTCTGGGCATCGGCGATGGCTTGCGCTTCGTCTGCGATGGTCGGTATAAAGCGGAGCATGAGCGAGAAGACCATGGCAATCTCATGGGCGGGCAATCCCAGTCGCGCGAGGGGCGAGAGGGCCGCGTCGAAGGCGTCGGTCAGCTGGGTGGGCGTGGTCGTGAGCATCATGAGCGCGCCCATGAGGATGGCAATCGCCAAACGCAGCGAGTAGAGTACGGCAGACCAGGCGCCTTCGGCGCCTATGACGAGCGGGCCGCAAGCGAACAGGGTCTCTCCGTCCCTGACGAGAAACAGGTTGAAGAGACCCAACAGCACAAGAATGGTGACGAGCGGGCGAATCGACTCCAGAACCTTTGTCACGGGGATGCGCGTCGCGGCGACGAGTGCGAGGGCGAGGGCGACCCCAAGCGCCAGCTGAAGCGGCGTGCGGATGAGGAACGTTGACGCCATCGCCACAAGGGCGCAGCCAACCTTCGCACGCGGGTCAAGCCTGTGAATGGGAGACTCTGCCGGATAGTATTGTCCGATGCTCAGCCGAAGTGCCATCTCACTCCTTTCCTCTGTCGCGTGGGGATGAAGAGGCCGCGGGGTCGAGCTGATGGGCAATCGCCCGCGCGAGGTCGCTGAGGTTCAGGGGGTCTTGCCCCAGGTCCAGTCCCGACGCGGCGAGCTCCTGCGCCCAGGCAAGGGGTTGGGGCAGGCCGAGCCCGCGCTCGTGAAGCGTCTGACCGGTCCGGGCGTTGAAGACCTCGTGAGGCGTGCCTTGTGCGACTACGGATCCCTGGTCGAGAACGATGACCTGCTGCTGGAGCGCGGCGTCTTCCATCGAGTGAGTGACCTGCACCACCGTCACGCCCAGGGAGTGTATTTTCCCGAGGATCGATCGAATCGCCTGTCGGCCGCGTGGATCGAGCCCCGCCATCGGCTCGTCCAGAATCAGGAGGCGGGGGCGCATGGCGAGCACGCCCGCAATTGCGCAGAGGCGCTGCTGGCCTCCGGACAGATCGAACGGAGAGGCGCTCTCTTGGTCGGCAAGTCCCACAAGATCGAGGGCGCTGACGCAGCGGTGCCTGACCTCTTCGACGGAAAGCCCAAGGTTGGTTGGGCCGAAGGCGACGTCCTCCCAAACGGTTTCTGCAAACAGCTGGCGCTCGGGATGCTGCATGACGTAGCCGACCTGCCCGTGCAGCATGCGGCGCTCACGCCTCTTGCTCACGTCGAAGCCGTTGACCTCAAGGCGGCCTGCATCCGGCTTCTCGAGCGCGCAGATCAGGCGCAGGAGCGTGGACTTGCCCGAGCCGGTCTGGCCAATCAGGGCGCAGCTCGTTCCTGGCGCAATCTCAAACGACGCTCCCCCAACCGCCTGCCTGCCGTTCGTTCCCGCATAGGAATACGAGACGCCCGATGCGCTGATGCGGCCCTCTGTCGCATGTGGCGACTGCGAGGCGGGGACTTCGTCGCGGGCGCCTAGACGGGACCTTGTCCCGGCTGGGGCCAGGTCGTCCACCACGAGCTCTTTCCCCAGGTTGACTAGCTGGTCCTTGAGGTCGTCTGCGCTGCAGGTCCATCTTACGGGCACGCCAAGCTGTGCGAGCCTGCTGGCGAGCCTTGCGGAGAAGGGCTCTTCGAGACCGAGATTGCGAATGGTGTCCCCCTGCGAGAAGACTCGCTGCGGCTCACCCTCGAGGATGATGCGACCGTGGTCCATCACGATGACTCGGTCGGCGCAGAGGGCCTCTTCCATAAAGTGGGTGACGTGCACGATGGTTGTCCCGGCTGCGTGGAGTCGGTTCATCACGCGCATTATCGATCGCCTTCCGCGCACGTCAAGCGAGGAGCCGGGCTCGTCGAGCACCAGGACGCGCGGCCCCATGGCAAGCGCGCCCGCGATGGCGACGCGCTGTTTCTGGCCTCCGGACAGTCTGGTGGGGTCTGCCTTGGCAAAGCTCTGCATGGCCACGCGCTTGAGCTCGCGCCTGACGCGCGTTTCTATCTGCTCGGGCGCCATCCCAAGGTTCTCGGGACCGAAGGCCACGTCGTCCTCGACCACGGTGGTGACAATCTGGTCGTCCGGGTTTTGGAACACAAGGCCAAGCTCCCTGCGCACGGCCTCGTAGGCGTCATAGTTGACGTCACCGTCCTGGGCGACCTTGCGACCCAGAAGGGATACCCCTCCCTGGTCGGGCGCGAGCAGGCCGCACAGGACGGACGCCAGGGTCGACTTTCCCGATCCGTTTGCGCCGAGGATGCAGATGCGTTCGCCCTCGTGGATGCGAAGGCTCACGTCATTCAAGGCGACCACGCCCCTCTCGAATCTGAGCGTGACGTGGTCGAGGTCGACGAGGATGGCGTTATCCGGTTTCATGTTGCGTGCTCTAGTCCGCGAGCGCCTTGGAGACGGGCTTGTATGCCAGGGTGGTCGCGACGCAGTTGATGGCAATCTTAAGAACGTTGAAGGGGAGAAGGGCGGGGACTATCAACGCGACGACAGCCTCCGTCGCCATGCCCGAATAGAGGGGCGTGATGAGGACGTTGCCAAGGATGCAGGCCGCAAGGCAGCAGACGGCTCCGACGATCATTCCCGCGACGGCTCCTCTGAGGGACATTAAACGCCTGTAGACGAGTGCGGCGGGCACCGAAAGACTCAGCGTGGCGAGAACGGCCATGATGACGCCGTAGATCCCGCTCTGCGTCGCAAGGTGCACGAGGTACGGGATGATCGACACGACGACTGCGGTTGCCGGGCCATAGGCGAAGCCGGCGATCAGCGCGACGATTCCCGAGGGGTCGTACTTGAGCCAGGTGATGCCGGGGATGATCGGGAACTCCAGCACGAGCGTGCAAATCGCGGAGACGGCGCAGAACAGCGCGGTAATCGCGATGCGCTTTGTGGACCAGCCAGATCCCTGGGCGGTGGTCGAGTGGGTATCGTGCCTGCTGGTGGTTGATGCGGCCATGAGGCCCTCCGTTTCTTCCATCCGGACTGTAACCGTTGGTCCTGGACTCACACCAGGTCAACCACGCATTGTGATGGTGGCTCGCGGACTTCTTCGACGCTTCTCGCCTTCGTTACCGCCAGTGGGGAATTTCGCCCCGCCCTGAAACTGACTAGGTAACGGTATCACTTCTTCGTGAACTGTCAAAGGGCGGCGGGCAATTGAGATGGCGTTGCGGCCAGGCATGACGGGGGTGCGACGGACGTGTTACGAGCCGTGCGGTGCCCATGCGCTTTGAGGGTCCTGCTGTCACACTTGCTATACTATGGGGACGATTTGCCAAACGGCCGTTTCAAGGAGCGTGAAGAAGGCATGTCCGACAGTGCCGACCACTTGCAGTCTTTGTCTTGGAAGCTTCGTCAGGTAGTGGGGGAGGACAACGTCCTCGCGAATGAGCCCATGAGCGCCCACACCACCTTCGAGATTGGTGGCCCCGCTGACCTCTTCGTCATCCCGGACGATCCCGAGGAGGTGCACGATGTCGTCTCCCTCTGTAGGGAGAGGGGCGTGCCGTTCTTTATCTTGGGGCGTGGAAGCGACCTGCTCGTCTCCGACGAGGGCTATCGCGGCGTCATCATCTCGCTGACCGAGGGGCTGCTGAACGTGAGCGTCGAGGGCGAAGAGATGACCTGCCAGGCGGGCGTCAACCTTCGCGAGGCCTCGGAGATGGCCTGTGAGCTTGGCCTTTCTGGCCTCGAGTTCGCCTGTGGCATCCCCGGCTCAATCGGCGGCGCCTGCTTCATGAACGCCGGTGCCTACGACGGCTGCATGGCCGACGTGCTCCAGAGCGTGCGCGTGCTCATGGGCGACGGCTCTCTCGAGACCATCCCCGCCGACCAGCTCGAGCTTGGCTACCGAACCAGCCGCATCCGCACCGAGGGGCTCGTTGTGCTCTCCGCGACGTTCTCCCTGCGCGAGGCGAACCCGGAGTCCATCCGAGAGAAGATGGATGACTTCACCCAGCGCCGCGAGTCCAAGCAGCCGCTCGAGCTTCCGAGCGCGGGCTCCACGTTCAAGCGTCCCGAGGGATACTTTGCCGGCAAGCTTATCTCCGACGCGGGCCTTCGAGGTTACCGAGCGGGCGGCGCTGAGGTGTCCACCAAGCACGCGGGCTTCGTCGTTAACGTGGACCATGCCACCTCGGCGGACGTCCATTCCGTCATCGAGCACGTACAAAAGGAGGTTGCGCGCCAGTTTGGCGTCAAACTCGAGACTGAGGTCCTCTTCCTGGGCGAGTAGCGACCGACTCATCCCCATCGTCTTGCGCCGGCGAGAAGGGCTTACAGCATCTGCTTGAAAAGGGCGGGCATCGTGGAAGACCACGATGCCCGCCTGCTCGTATGCACTGCGGTTGTTGCCGGGATGCCGTCCCGTGATCCCTTTCGCCTAGTTCTTGAGCGAGTTGAGTGGCGCGGGGAAGCGGCCGCCGCGATGCGCGAAGACGGTGCCCGCGAACGGGTTGACACGCTGGACGGGGGCGCTGCCGAACAGGCCGCCGAACTCGAGGACGTCGCCCTCCTTCTTGCCGATGGCGGGAATCAGGCGGACGGCCGTCGTCTTGGTGTTGATGACGCCGATGGCCATCTCGTCCGCGATGATGCCGGCGATGGCCTCGACGGGCGTGTCACCGGGGATGGCTATCATGTCGAGGCCGACGGAGCAGACGCAGGTCATGGCCTCGAGCTTCTCGATGGACAGGGCACCGTCCTTGGCTGCTTGGATCATGCCGGCGTCCTCGGACACGGGGATGAACGCGCCGGAAAGGCCTCCGACGCTGGAGCTCGCCATGACGCCGCCCTTCTTGACGCAATCGTTCAGGAGTGCGAGGGCGCAGGTGGTGCCGGGGCCGCCGCACTCGCCGACGCCAATGGTCTCGAGGATCTTCGCAACCGAGTCGCCTGCGGCGGGGGTGGGTGCCAGGCTTAGGTCGACGATGCCCTTCTCGGCGCCCAGGCGACGGGCCGCCTCGCGGCTCATGAGCTCGCCTGCACGCGTGATCTTGAACGCGGTCTGCTTGATGCGCTCCGCGACCTCCATCAGAGAGGCGCTCTCGGGAAGCTGCTGCAGGGCGGCGGCCATGACGCCGGGGCCGGAGACGCCCACGTTGATGACGGCGTCCGCCTCGCCCGAGCCGTGCGTCGCGCCTGCCATGAACGGGGAGTCCTCGACCATGTTGGCGAACACAACAAACTTGGCCGCGCCGTAGCAGTCGATGTCGGTCGTGGCCCTGGCGCAGTCGATCATGGTCTGCGCGGACAGGAGGACGGCGTCCATGTTGATGCCCGCGCGTGTGCTTGCGATGTTGAGGGAAGAGCAGACGCGGTCCGTGGTGGCCATGGCGTGCGGAATGGAGTTGATGAGCCTGCGGTCCGTGGCGCCCATGCCCTTCTGGAGAAGTGCGGAGAAGCCGCCCATGAAGTCGATGCCCAGGGACTCCGCCGCGCGGTTCATGGCGTGCGCGATGGGGGTGAGGTCCTCGTCGGGGCAGCCTGCGGCGACCTGTGCGATGGGCGTCACCGAGACGCGCTTGTTGGCAATGGGGATGCCGTACTCGCGCTCGAGGTTCTCGGCCGTGGGCACGAGCTTCTCGGCGGTCTTGGTGATGCGGTCGTAGATCTTGGTGCACATGCGGTCCATGTCCTCGTCTGCGCAGCCAAGCAGCGAGATACCCATGGTGATGGTCCTGAGGTCAAGGTTCTGCTCCGTGACCATGCTGAGGGTCTCGGCTACCTCGTCTGGGGTGATTGCCATATCCACATCCTTCTTCTGCCTTACGGCATTGTCTCCGCATCACGGTCGTTCAGACAGCATTATGCATGCGTCAGCGCCGATGCGCGAGAGGCGCATGCGTGCGTGACATTCATTTTACGTACGCGTGTCGCCCGTGGGGCGTGTGCGTGACGCACCTGTCGCCGTGTGCTCGATAAACGTTATGGCCGAGAAGGGGCGTCTGTTGTCGCCGTCGGCATCTACGGGTTCGCGATTCGCTTGCGTGTTAACTAAACAGAATGGTATGTGTTTACATCCACTTATACCTGCAAAAGGAACGTTTTACCTGCATCTAACAGCTGTTTAGCCGTTTAATACTGTTTCGCAACCGTTCACAGTCAAAGGCTAGTACAACGGGTGTTAACAGGAGTAAAACTTCAGTTGTGCGAGGGATGGCATAGGAAAAAACGACCATCCCACAGCGTTGTTTTAGTTCGGTTTTGGCAAGGCGATCCATTCGGTCGATGTGTTTCCGGAACGACAGCGTGGGAGCAGAAGGCACAAAACAATCTGCAAAACAATCATCGCTTGATTCCGGTAGGCAGGGGCCAAAAGTTTCTACTGCTTATCTGGGCTAGACGCGCACTCGGTAAACAAGATAGAGGGGTTTGAAGGGAGTTTTTGGAATGGGCAATCTTTCTAGGCGCGATTTCCTCAAGCTTTCGGGCGTCACCGGTGCCGGCCTCGGTGCTTCCGCGCTGCTGGCCGCCTGCAACGGTGGCGGTGGCTCGGACGACGGTGGTGACGGTGCGTCCGGCGAGGGCAAGAAGATCGGCATCTCGATCTGGAGTTCCACTGACGCGCTTGGTTCTCTTTCCGTCGCAATCTGCAAGAAGGCCGCAGACATCCTGGGCTGCGAGGTCCAGACCGTCGACCAGGGTCACGTCTCCGAGCAGGTCACCGCATCTGCTGAGACCCTCGCCGCTGCCGGCTGCAACGGCATGATCATCTGCAACTCTGCAGACTCCGAGATGACCTCCGTCATCAACACCTGTAACGAGAACGAGATGTATGTCACCCAGTTCTACCGTATCATCTCCGAGGAGGCTTCCCCCGACGTCTACGAGGTCGCGAAGAACTCCAAGTTCTACGTCGGTGCCGTCCACGAGGACGAGGTCCTCAACGGCAAGACCCTCATGGGACTGCTTCTAGAGAAGGGTGGCCCCAACAAGACGGGCGCCCGCAACATCTGCCTCGAGGGTTGGACCGTCGGCGACGCCACCTTCCAGCTGCGCTGGCAGGGCTATAAGGAGGGTCTCGACGAGTGGAACCAGGCCCACCCCGACGACCAGGCGACCATGACCGAGCCCGTCTACGCCAACACCTCCTCCGCTGAGGGCGCAAAGGTTACCGAGCAGTTCGTCAACACCAACCCCAACATGGACGCCCTGATTGTCGCCGGTGGCGGCGGAGACCCGCTGGTCGGTTCCATCGGCCAGCTCGCCAACATGGGCAAGACGGGCCAGATCTCCGTCGTCTCCACCGACTTCCTCGAGGACCTCGCCGACCAGCTTGAGTCCGGCGGCATCTTCGCCGAGTCCGGCGGTCACTTCTGCGATCCGCTGTACGCGTTCATCCTCACCTACCAGGCCTGCACCGGCAAGCTCGAGGTGAAGGACGGCGAGTTCGGCAAGGAGATCAAGTTCCCCTACGTCTACGTCTCGAGTTCCGACGAGTACAAGGACTATGCGAAGTACTTCGTCGACGACGCTCCCTACAACGAGGACGAGATCAAGGCGCTGGCGGAGGACGACTTCGACGCCCTCTGCAAGGCCGCCGAGTCTCTCTCGATCGAGGACGTGAAGAAGCGTCACGCATAAGTTCCTCTTGCTGGTTTCGCCGTTGTAAGCGATCAACTGAATCGGAGGGGCGCCTGGGACTTTCGGGCCCCTCCGATTTTTGCTGACCTGGAAAGGGAAGGAGCGATGCATGCAATCGTTTCTTAAGAAGGCAAAGCAGAGCCAGTGGTATGGCGTCGGCCTTCTCGCACTAATTGCCCTTGCAATCTGGGCGGTCTTCAAGGTCGGGGCCCCCGCAACGTTCGGTGCCCCCGACAAGCTCATGTCCTACTTGCAGTCCGCCCTCATCTACGCCATCGGCGGCTGTGGCATGTACTTCATCTGCGTCATGGGTCTGTTCGACTTCTCAATCGGCTCGATTCTGATTGCCGCCGAGCTTGCCGCAATCGCGCTCATCCCGACGCTCGGCTGGTTCTCCGTCATCGTGGTTCCCGTTGTCGTGGGCGTCATTCTCGGCCTCACCAACGGCATTGCCTACATCAAGATGCATATTCCGTCGATCATCGTCACGACCGGACTCTCCCTCATCTACGAGAGCTTCTCGGTTTGGATTGCCGACGTCAACGGCACGCGTCTCGACGACGCCTACAAGCTCTTCGGGTCCTATCCCTGGAACCTCATCGTCGCCCTTCTCGCGTTCCTCCTCTGCTGGTTCATCCTGAACTACACCAAGATCGGCACGTACACCAACGCCATTGGCGCCAACGAGCTCGTCGCAAAGAACATGGGCGTCGACGTCGACAAGTACAAGGCGATCGCATTCACCCTCTGCGGAACGTTCATGGGTGTCATGTCCATTCTCTACCTGGGTTACGGCACCGCCCAGACCCCGCAGACCGGCATGCTCTCCCAGGCCCTCAACTTCCAGCCCCTGATGGGCACGTTCTTCGGGCTTGCCTTCAAGAAGTACGGACATCCGGTCCTCTCGATCCTCATGGGCGAGTACATCGTCGCCATGATCTTCGCGGGCTTCGTCGCCCTCGGCATGCCCACCACCGTCAACAACATCGTCACCGGCGTCACGCTGCTTGCCATCGTCACGCTGACCACTAAGCGTCGCAACGGCGCGGTAGTCAAGTAAGGGAGGGAGAAGAACATGGCCAAGGAAGTAATGCTCCACGCCGTGGGAATCGACAAGCAGTTCGGGCCCACGCATGCCGTAGATCACGTCTCCCTCGACTTCAACAAGGGCGAGATTCACGCGCTCATCGGCGAGAACGGCTCGGGCAAGTCGACCTTTACCAACATGCTGACGGGCATCATCAGCATCGGCGAGGGCACGTTCGAGCTCGATGGCGAGCGCATCGAGCCCAAGAACCAGGTCGACGCCAACCACCACGGGGCTGCCGTCATCGTCCAGGAGCAGGGAACGCTCGATGGCCTCACCGTCGCCGAGAACATGTTCCTGGGAGACGAAGACCAGTTCATCTCCGGCGGCATCAAGAACACCGGAGCCATGATCAAGAAGGCCCAGGAGCTTCTTGACAGCTACGGCCTCGACTACATCAAGGCCGTCGACCCCATCGAGAACTACAACTTCGAGGACCGAAAGCTCGTCGAGATCGTCAAGTCGACATGGTTCGGTCCCAAGGTCCTCGTCGTCGACGAGACCACGACGGCGCTCTCGCAGAACGGCCGCGCCGAGCTGTTTACCGTCATGAACAAGGTCCGCGAGGACAACCGCACCGTCATCTTCATCAGTCACGACATGGCCGAGGTCCTTGCCATGAGCGACACCATCTCCATCCTGCGAGACGGCGAGTTCATTAAGACGGTGAGCGCGAAGGACGTGACGGAAGATGAGCTCAAGACCCTGATGGTTGGTCGCCAGATGTCCGAGCACTACTACCGCGAGGACTACGAGGGGTCGATGGCAGGCGACGTGGCCATCTCGATGAAGGACGTCTCCGTCCCCAACCAGCTCGAGGACGTCTCCCTCGACCTGCACAAGGGCGAGATCCTCGGCATCGGTGGCCTGTCCGAGTGCGGCATGCACGAGGTTGGCAAGGCACTCTTTGGCGCGTCGTTCGAGAGGAGCGGAGAAGTCACCCTGGCTGACGGCACGTCCGTGAAGGACATCAACACCGCCATCAACCACTCCATCGCCTACGCGTCCAAGGACCGCGACAACGAGTCGCTGCTCACTGCCGACACGATTCAGGACAACATCACGCTGCCCTCGCTGCGCAAGATGGGTCTTCCCCTCTCCAAGCGCAGGCAGAAACAGTTTGCGAACAAGTACGCCAAGGAGATGTCCGTGAAGATGGTTAACACCGACCAGTTCGTCTCGGCGCTCTCGGGTGGCAACAAGCAGAAGGTCGTCCTCGCCCGCTGGCTGGGCGCCGAGTCCGACATCCTGCTCCTCGACTCGCCCACGCGTGGCATTGACATCAAGGTCAAGGCAGACATCTATGCCCTTCTCGACGAGATGCGCAAGCAGGGCAAGGCGATCCTCGTCATCTCCGAGGAGATCATGGAGCTCATCGGCATGTGCGACCGCATCCTGGTCATGAAGGACCACAAGATCAACGGCGAGCTCGAGCGCTCCAGGGAGCTGACCGAGCAAGACCTCATCGCTCTGATGGTTTAGTGGGAGGCGAACCAAATGTCTGACATCAACAACTCCGCAGTCATGGCCAACGCCATGGGGGAGAAGGGCAAAGGCGGCCTTCTTACGAAGGTCAACTTCCGCTCGATCCTTCCTCTTATTGGCTTCGCTCTGATTCTTCTGTTCTTCGCCGTCGCGACGCAGGGCAAGATCGTCCAGATGAAGAACCTGCGCCTGATTCTCAACTCGACCTACGTGCTCATGATCTCCGCCATCGGCGTCTTCATGATCATGTCCATGGGGTCGCTGGACTTCTCGCAAGGCTCGATGATCGGCGTGTGCTGCATCGTCGTGTGCACGCTTTCGCACGTCAGTCCCGTGCTCTCCGTGGTCGGCGGCATCCTTACCGGCGCGGTCATCGGCGCGGTCAACGCGTACTTCCACGTGCGCAGGCAGATAGCCTCGTTCATCGTCACGATTTGCATGATGTTCCTGCTGCGCGGCATCGTCGCGTTCCTGACCACCAACGCCCCCGCACAGGGCGCCGGCTACCTGCAAGGGAGCCTCAACAATCCGACGCTCCTGCTGACCATCACCGTCGTGTGCCTCGCAGTGTTCTACGTGGTGTTCAACTTCACGCCGCTGGGAAGCAACCTCAAGGCCATCGGCGCAAGCCAGACTGCCGCTCGCTTCGCCGGCATCAAGGTCCAGAAGACCAAGACGCTCGTTTACATCGCGGCCGGTGCGATCACGGGCTTCGCGGCGTTCATCCTCGCTATCCGCAACGGCTCGGTGACCGCGACTGGCGGCAACATGATGGAGACCCAGATCATGCTCGCCCTCGTCCTGGGCGGACTCCCCATCTCCGGCGGCGCAAAGGTGCGCTTCTCCAACATCGTCGTCGGCGTTCTCACCTACTGCATCCTCGACCGCGGCCTGTCGATGATGGGCTTCGAGGCCGCTCCCAAGCAGCTCATCATGGGCGTCGTCTTCCTGGTGTTCCTCGCACTCTTCTCCGACCGCGACTCCAACCAGGTCATCAAGTAGACTCCCCTTTCCTTCGGCCGGGCGCCCCGTGCGCCCGGCCCCCCCGGGGCCCTGTGCCCCACAGTCTCAAGGAGGCATTCAATGCTCGAGATCAAGAAGTACAAGTTCTGGTTCTGCCCCTGCACCCAGGACCTCTATGGCGACGAGGTCCTCGCCCATGTCCACGAGCACGCCGTCGAGGTGGCAGCCGCCCTCAACGCGTCCGACCTCGTCCCCTACGAGGTGGTCGTCAAGCCCAACCTGCTGACCAACGACGTCATCCAGAGCACGTTCCGCGCTGCCGACATGGACGACGAGTGCGCCGGCATCATCACCTGGGCCCACACCTTCTCGCCCTCCAAGTCCTACATTCACGGCCTTCAGGACCTCCGCAAGCCCCTGTGCCAATTCGCGACGCAGTACAACGAGGAGATCCCCTACGACTCCATCGACATGGACTTCATGAACGAGAACCAGGCCGCCCACGGTGAGCGCGAGTTCGGCCACATCTTCGCGCGCATGCGCATCAACCACAAGGTCGTCTTCGGCTTCTGGAAGGACCCCGAGGCGCAGGCCGAGCTCGGACAGTGGATGCGCGTCGCGGTGGGCATCAACGAGAGCCGCAACATCCGCGTCTGCCGCTTCGCCGATACCATGCGTAACGTCGCGGTCACCGATGGCGACAAGGTCGAAGCCGAGGTCAAGCTTGGCTGGACCGTCGACGCCTGGCCTGTGAACGACCTCGTCCCCTATGTCGACGCCGTCACCGACGCCGAGGTCAAGGAGCTCACCGACGAGTACTACGACACCTACGAGCTCGTTCTCGACGGGCGTGACCCCGAGGAGTTCCGTCGCCACGTCGAAGTTCAGGCCGCCCAGGAGATCGGCATCGAGCGCTTCCTCGTCGAGCATGGCTACAACGCCTTCTCGGATCACTTCGGCGACCTCGGCGGCCTCAAGCAGCTCCCGTCGCTGGCCATCCAGCGCCTCATGGCCAAGGGCTACGGCTTTGGCCCCGAGGGTGACTGGAAGACTCCCGCGATGGTGCGCCTGATGAAGATAATGACCGCCGGCATGAAGGACGCCAAGGGCTCTGCCCTGATGGAGGACTACACCTACAACCTCGTCAAGGGCAAGGAGGGCATCCTCGAGTCCCACATGTCCGAGGTTGACCCCTCCGTCGCCGAGGGCCGCATCGCCATCCGCGCGACGCCGCTGTCGATGGGCGAGCGCGAGGACCCCGCGCGCCTGATCTTTACCGGCAAGACCGGCCCGGCCATCGCAACCTCCCTGGTCGACCTGGGCAACCGATTCCGCCTGATCATCCAGGACATCGACTGCAAGCCCGTCGAGAAGCCCATGCCCATGCTCCCCACCGGCACCGTCTTCTGGGAGCCGCGCCCCAACCTCAAGGTCGGCACCACCGCCTGGATCTATGCGGGCGGCGCGCACCACACCGCGATGTCGTTCGACCTGTCAGCCGACCAGATGGTCGACTGGGCCGAGAGCATGGACATCGAGCCGGTCGTGATTGACGCCAACACCAACCTTCGTGACTTCCAGCGCGACCTCAAGCTCGGCGAGGTCTTCTATCGCTAGGAGGACGCGTCCGGTAAGGGCTCGTAAACACCCGGCCGCGTCCCGCCCTGGGGCGCGGCCTTTTCTATCAAGGAGGGGTCATGACCACTGACCAGATCAAGCGCGAGATTGAGGACGGCGCCACCACCCTGGGCATCGAGTATGGCTCGACCCGCATCAAGGCGGTCCTCAACGACTCTCACAACGCACCCATCGCCGTCGGTACCTTCGACTGGGAGAACAGCTTCGACGGGCGCTTCTGGACCTATGCGGAGGACGAGCTCCTGAATGGCATCGCCGCCGCCTACGCCAGCCTCAAGGCCGACGTGAGCGAGAAGTACGGACTCACCCTCTCGAGGGTCGGCGCCATGGGCGTGTCCGCCATGATGCACGGCTACCTTCCGTTCGACGCCGAGGGCAACCTGCTCGTTCCCTTCCGCACCTGGCGAAACACCACCACGACCCGTGCGGCTAGGGGGCTCTCGCAGCTCTTCTCGTTCCACATTCCGGAGCGCTGGAGCGTCTCGCACATCTACCAGGCCGTGCTCGACGAGGAGCCGCACGTCTCGAAGATCGCCCACTTCACCACGCTTGCGGGCTACGCGCACTGGAAGCTCACGGGCCAGAAGGCACTCTCGGTGGGAGACGCCTCGGGCATGTTTCCCATCGACTCGACCACCAAGGACTACGACAAGAAGATGATCGCGGCCTTCGACGAGCTCGTCGCCTCGAGGGGCGTTGCGTGGAAGGTTGAGGACCTTCTCCCCAAGGTCATGGTCGCCGGCGAGGTGGCCGGCCACCTGACGGAGGAGGGCGCGAGGCTGCTCGACCCGTCGGGCGACCTCCAGAGCGGATGCCCCCTCTGCCCGCCCGAGGGTGACGCGGGTACCGGCATGATTGCCACCAACTCGGTCGCCCAGCGCACGGGCAACGTCTCGGCAGGCACTTCGGTGTTCTCGATGGTCGTGCTCGAGCATGCGCTCAAGGATTCGACCGCGCCTGAGATCGACCTGGTCACCACGCCGGTGGGCGATCCCGTTGCCATGGTCCACTGCAACAACTGCACTTCGGACATCAACGACTGGGTCGACCTGCTGGCCGACTACAGCCGCGTCATGGGGCACCAGGTCGACAAGGGTTCCATCTACACCACGCTGTTCAACGAGGCGCTCGCGGGCGAGAAGGACGCGGGCGGCCTGGTTTCGCTGCCGTTCATCAGCGGCGAGACGGTCATGGGCGTCCAGACCGGCTACCCGCTGTTCCTGCGCGGGCAGAACGCGCGCTTCACCATCGCGAACTTCATGCGCATGAACATCATGGCGGCCTTCGGCGCGCTTGCCGCGGGCAATGACGCCCTCAAGGCGCAGGGCGTCAAGATCGACAAGCTCTACGGCCACGGCGGCATCTTCAAGACGCCCAAGGTCGCGCAGAGCCTGCTCGCGGCCGCGCTCGACGCTCCCGTGACCGTCATGGCGACGGCGGGCGAGGGCGGTGCCTGGGGCCAGGCCGTCGCCGCATCCTACATGCTCAGAAAGGCCGACGGCGAGTCGCTGGCCGACTTCCTCAACAACAAGGTCTTCGCCGACATGGAGGGCGTCACGCTCGAGCCCGATGCCGACGACGTGGCGGGCTATCGCTCGTTCCTCGAGGCGTTCAAGCGCGCGAACGAGGCCGAGAAGGCCGCCGAGAAGCACTTCTCACGGGAGGCGTAGAAGGATGATGCTCAAAGAGCTGAGAGACGAGGTCTACGAGGCGAACATGGACCTGCCCAAGCACGGCCTCGTGGTGTTCACCTGGGGCAATGCCTCGGGAGTCGATCGCGAGAGGGGTCTGTTCGTGATCAAGCCCTCGGGCGTGAGCTACGACGAGCTCACCCCGCAGAACCTCGTTGTTGTCGACTTTGACGGCAACAAGGTCGAGGGCGAGCTCAATCCCTCGTCGGACACGGCGACCCATGCGGTCCTGTACAAGACGTGGGAGGACATCGGAGGCGTCGTCCACACGCACTCCAGCAACGCCGTGTCGTGGGCACAGGCCGGCCGTTCCATCCCGTGCTACGGCACCACGCACGCGGACTACTTCTATGGTGACGTTCCCTGCATGCGCGGGCTGACCGCCGGCGAGATTCGCGAGGCCTACGAGCTCAACACTGGAAAGGTCATCCTCGAGGGCTTCGAGGGCGTCGACCACATTGCCCACCCCGGCTGCCTGGTTCGCAACCACGGCCCGTTCTCGTGGGGGAAGGACGCGGCGGCCGCCGTGTACCATGCTGTCGTGATCGAGGAGGTCGCGAAGATGGCGCTGCACACAGAGCAGCTCGCCCATGCCTCGGGTCGCGCCATCGACGACTGCCTTGCCCCCCAGTACCTGCTTGACAAGCACTACATGCGCAAGCATGGCCCCAACGCCTACTACGGCCAGGGCAAGTAGCGACTTCGCTTCCAACGCGCCCCGTCCGCGTGTCCTGCGAAAGAGCCCGTCCCGGTGTTGCCGGGCGGGCTCTTTGTGCTCGTGCGTGCCGTGGCTGCGCTCAAGGGGCATCGCGCCCCGCGCTTGGGCTAGGCGGTCCTGAAAGCGAAGACGGTCGTGAAGCGGAAGGCGTGGCCGGCGTCGTAGACGGGCTGCGGCCAGGCCTTGTGGTGGATCGCGTCGGGGTAGAACTGCGTCTCGAGCGCCACGCCACAGTGGTCCCCGTAGTGGCAGCCGTCCTTTCCCATGCAGTCAAGGCCGCCTGCGGTGTAGACCTGCAGGGCTGGCGAGTCGGTGATGACGTCCATTGCGATGCCGGAACGCTCTCCCACCAGGGTGCACGCGCGCTCGAGCCGCTCCTCGTTCTGGAGCACGAAGTTGGTGTCGTAGCCCCCGGGAACGAGCGCGATGTCGTCCCCCAGGTCCTTGGGGGTCATGAAGTCGTAGGGCGTGCTGGCGACGGGCAGGACGTCTCCCGTGGGAATGTGGTGCTCATCGACGGGCGTGTAGTGGGTCGACTCGATCTGGAGCTCGTGGCCAAGGACGCTTCCCGAGGCGTGCCCGTTCAGGTTCCAGTACGCATGGCAGGTCAGGTTGATGATCGTCGTGTCGTCGGGCGTCGCCTCGTAGCGGATGCCCAGCTGGTTCTCCTCGGTGAGCGTGTAGGTGACGTTGACGTCGACGGCGCCGGGGAATCCCTGGTCGCCGCGACGGCTCAGGAGGTTGAAGGCTACCGAGTCGTCCGTCGTCCCGGTTGCCTTCCACAGGCGCTCGAAGTACAGGTGTGGGCCCGAGTGGAGGCTGTTGGGCCCCTCGTTCGCCGCAAGGCGGTAGGTGGTTCCCGAGAGCTCGAACGAGGCACCCGCAATGCGATTGGCACAGCGTCCCACGATTGCGCCGAAGTCCGCGGAGTTGTGCTCGTAGCCACGCACGCCGTCGTAGCCCAGACAGACGTCGGGACAGCCCCCGTGCGCGTCGGGTACGCGAACGCTGACCACGCATGCGCCCAGGTCGGTCAGCTCGACCCGCATGCCGTGGGAGTTCTCGAGGGTGAACAGGTGCGCTTCGTGACCGCTCTCGGTCACGCCAAAGACGCTCGTCCTAAGTGACATGTGCTTCTCCCGTCGATTCGTTTCGCGTAATGTCGCTGCCTCCACCATAGGCGCCCCGGCTCGATTTCGCCTGACGTTTCGGTGGGGCCGCTTGAAGGATAGGCGCAAGGCATGGAGGGGAGAAGTGCCTAGCAAACGGGTGAAAACGCCTTGTCCTTTAGGAGTGGGGCAGAAGCGGGGCTGAAACCCTTCTCGTTAAGCTCGCACGCTACTAAACAATGCATTTTATCTGCACATTGTCTATCTTAGAGAGGTCATTTGTTGACGTAATTCACGAACGGTTAATTTGGTTTAGTAAACGACCAGATAAACACCTACCGTTGGGCGAATTGTCTTGATTGACCTCTTGTAACTTCCTATCGTAGGGGCTGTTGGAACGTGGCACATGGTGCCAAAATAGTTGCTAAACGTTTTGTCGAGGGAGACTGTTATGGCTGAAGATCTGGGTACCCCCTGGAAGAAGCTCGACGCGCCTGTTCCCGAGGAGGAGATCGCTTGGGTCGACAAGTACTGGCGTGCCGCCAACTACATGTCCGTCGGACAGATCTACCTGAGGAGCAACCCGCTCATGCGAAGCGACTTCGTCGATGAGCAGACGGGTCAGACGCGCGACTTCGGCCGAGCGGACGTCAAGCACCGCCTGGTCGGGCACTGGGGGACGACGCCGGGACTGAACTTCCTGATGGGCCACGTCAACCGCTTCATCCACGACCATGGCCAGAGCGTCGTCTTCTTCATGGGGCCGGGCCACGGCGGACCCGCGGGTACCGCGCAGTCCAAGCTGGATGGCACCTACGCCGAGATCCGCCCTGACATCACTGACGACGAGGCGGGCCTGCAGAAGTTCTTCCGCCAGTTCTCCTATCCCGGAGGCATCCCCAGCCACTTCGCGCCCGAGACTCCGGGCTCCATCCACGAGGGTGGCGAGCTTGGCTACACGCTCTCTCACGCCTATGGCGCCGTCCTCAACAACCCCAGCCTGCTCGCCTTCGCCGTCGTGGGCGACGGTGAGGCCGAGACCGGACCGCTTGCCACGTCGTGGCAGACCAACAAGCTGGTCAACCCGCTGACTGACGGCATCGTCCTGCCCGTCCTGCACCTCAACGGCTACAAGATTGCCAACCCCACCATCCTCGCCCGCATCTCCGATGAGGAGCGCAACGAGTTCTTCCGCGGCATGGGCTACCACCCCTACACCTTCGTGGCCGGCTTCGACGACGAGCCCGCCATCTCGATCCACCGTCGCTTCGCGGCCCTGCTCGAGCAGGTCTTCAACGAGATCTGTGACATCAAGTGGCGCGCCCTCGCCGGCGAGACCGCGCGCCCCGCCTACCCCATGATCGTCTTCAAGACGCCCAAGGGCTGGACCTGTCCCAAGTACATCGACGGCAAGAAGACCGAGGGCTCCTGGCGTGCCCACCAGGTGCCCCTGGCGTCCGCCCGTGACACCCACGAGCATTTCCGCGTGCTGCGCGGCTGGCTCCGCTCCTATAAGCCCGAGGAGCTCTGGAATAGGGACGGCTCCCTACGCCCCGAGGTTACCGAGTTCATGCCCGAGGGCGACCTGCGCCTGGGTGCCAACCCCAACGCCAACGGCGGCCTGCTCCGCCACGACCTCAGGCTGCCCGATGTCCACGACTACGAGATCGACGTGGCCAGCAAGGGGCACGGCTACGGCATGACCGAGGCGTCGCGCGTCTTCGGCCAGTACACGGCGGACGTGATGAGGCTCAACTTCACCAACTTCCGCGTGTTCGGTCCTGACGAGACCGCGTCCAACCGTCTGCAGGAGGCCTATCGCCTGACCGACAAGCAATGGGATGCCGGCTTCAACGCCGATCCCGAGAACGACTCCTACCTCAGCTCGACCGGCTCGGTCATCGAGCAACTCTCCGAGCACCAGTGCGAGGGCCTTCTTGAGGGCTTCCTGCTGACCGGTCGCCATGGCGTCTGGAGCTCCTACGAGTCGTTCATCCACGTGGTCGACTCCATGGTCAACCAGCATGCCAAGTGGCTTGAGGCAACCGTGCGGCACATCCCCTGGCGCAAGCCCATTGCGTCGCTCAACATCCTGCTTTCCAGCCATGTCTGGCGCCAGGACCACAACGGCTTCAGCCACCAGGACCCCGGCTTCGTGGACCTGCTGCTCAACAAGAACTTCCACAACGACCACGTCGTCCAGATTTACTATCCGGCCGATGCCAACATGCTGCTCTGCGTGGGCCAGGAGGCATACCGCTCCACCAACAGGATCAACGCCATCTTCGCCGGCAAGCAGCCCGCGCCAACCTTCCAGACAATTGACGACGCCCAGAAGGAGCTCCAGAAGGGCGCGGCGGCCTGGGACTGGGCTGGCAATGTGGCCAAGGGAGAAGAGCCCGACATCGTGCTCGCTTGCTGCGGCGACGTGCCCACGCTCGAGATGCTCGCGACCTCTGACGCCCTTCAGGACCTTGGCCTCAAGGTGAAGTTCGTCAACGTCGTCAAGCTGCTCTCGATCCAGAATGCGGGTCAGAACGACGAGGCTCTTTCCGACAAGGAGTTCTCGGAGCTCTTCGGCACCAAGGTGCCCGTACTCTTCGCGTTCCACGCATACGCCCACACGATTCACGGCCTCATCTACGAGCGCCCCGGCCATGACAACTTCCACGTTCACGGCTACATGGAGGAGGGTTCCACCACGACGCCCTTCGACATGCTTCGCCTGAACGAGATGGACCGCTACGCCCTGACCGCCCATGCGCTCGAGCTGGTCGACGCAAAGGAGTTCGCCGACAAGATTGCCGAGTACCGCGCCTTCCGCCAGGAGGCCTTTGAGTTCGCCTGCGCCAATGGCTACGACCACCCCCGCTTCACCGAGTGGTGCTGGCGCGACGTCGTGGGGCAGGACAACTCCGCGGCGGCCATGTCCTCGACGGGTGGCGACAACGAGGAGTAGCGCCTCTTGACAGGAACACCGCACCCGACACGCCGCTGCCGGCTCGCCCGTGGGCGTCCGGTCGATTGAGGGGGACTAAGAGAGGGGGGTCCGAGGGGGCTCCCCTTTTCATGTGACCACGCATCAAAAAAGGCGCGGAGTCGGTCGGCGAAGTCCTTCTCGCCTTCCGTCTCCGCGCCTTGGCACTGCCGTCATTGCCGACGTCTCCGCTAGTGCCTCTCGCAGACGCTGTCGCGCTCCACGAAGGTCGTGGAGATGTGCGTGGTGCAGGTGAACTCGTGCGGGTTCTTTACCTGCTCGATGAGCTTCTGGACGGCCATCTTGCCAATGTCGTGCTTGGGGACGTGGATGGTCGTGAGAGCGGGCAGCATGATGGTGGCGGCCGGCAGGTCGTCGAAGCCGACGAGCGAGACCTCCTCGGGCACCTGGTAGCCCGCCTCGATGAGCGCGCGCTCGACGCCGCAGGCCAGCACGTCGTTCTCGGCGAAGAACGCCGTGGGCAGCTCGGGGTTCGTGTCGATCCACGACTTGGCATCCTGGTAGGCGGTGCGCAGCGACGTGCCGACCTTGACGCGGTACTTCTCGTCGAAGCTCAGACCGGCCTCCTCGAGGGCGCGCTTGCAGCCGCGCTCGCGCAGCGGGAAGTTGCGGATGCTCGTGGTTCCCTGGATGTAGCCGATCTTCTTGTGGCCCTTCGAGATGAGGTAGTGGACGGCGTGGTAGGCCGAGCTCTCGTTCGAGATGACTATGGCCTCCATGAAGCTGTGCTGACACCAGCCGTCGACCACCACGAGGGGCGCGACCGAATCGTAGAACGGGGCGTAGTCCTCCTCGTCCATCTCGGTTCCCAGAAGTACGATGCCGCCGGAGGGGTCCTGGCACATCTGGCGCATGCGCTGGGTCCCCGACGGGTCGTTCAGGTCGACCGTGATGTAGTTGGTGGGCAGGCCGTTTGCCTTGGCCTCGCGCTCGACCCCGTCGACCACGGCGGGGTGGAAGTCGCTCTCGTCCAGAATCTTTCCGCTCTTGCGGGCGACTATGAACTGGATCCTGTCTATCCTGCTGGGCCTTTGGTAGCCAAGCTCCTGGGCTGCCTGAAGGATGGCCTCGGCCGTCTCCTTGCTGACGCCTCGCTTGCGGTTGAGCGCGTTGGAGACGGTGGCGGGCGAGTAGCCCGTCTTGCGACTGATGTCTCGTACTCCGACCTTCACGATGGACTCCCTGGAACAAAACGATTAGCAAACGTGTTTATAACTAAAGTACTCTTTCCGAAGTGGTTCTGATTGAGGACTTTTGTTTATTTTTCCAGCGGTAATGTGAGTTCGGGAAGCGGAGGCAAAATGCTGGCGACATGTTTATGAATCATTTTAGGTCGCTCTATTTCCTGCCGTTCGCAGGCAGCCTCGTCGCGTACCGCCTGCGTGGGGCTACGATGGGAAAGGTCTGACGATCCGGGCGACGGGAGGGGCTCATGCTCTTTATTGGCTTGGACATCGGGACGTCCGCCACCAAGTGCTTGCTCATGAACGAGGCCGGGGCGGTTTTGAACATCGAGCGCGCCTCGTATCCCACGTCCTTTCCCGAGCCAGGATGGAGCGAGCAGGACCCCGAACTCTGGTGGAATGCCGTATGCGACTGCATCCCGCGCCTGCTGGAGGGTTTTGATGCCTCGCAGGTCGTTGCCCTTGGGTCGTGCGGCCAAATGCACGGTCTCGTCGTTCTGGACGAGAAGGGCGAGGTCATCCGCCCGGCCATCCTGTGGAACGACAGCCGCACGCGCTATCAGGTCGACTATCTGAACCGCGAGGTCGGCGTGAAGACCGTCGCGTCCTACACCGGAAACGTCGCCTACACCGGCTTCACCGCTCCCAAGCTGCTGTGGCTTCGCGAGGAGGAGCCCGTGAACTTCTCGCGCATCGCAAAGGTGATGCTGCCCAAGGACTACGTCAACTTACGCCTGACGGGCGTCGCCTCGACCGACTGCACCGATGCCTCCGGAACGCTCCTTCTGGACGTGCGGAATCGCAGTTGGAGCCGCCCGATGATGAGCGTCTGCGGACTGCGCGAGTGCCAGCTGCCGCAGCTGTTCGAGAGCTGGGAGACCGTCGGCGAGGTCCTGCCCGAGATCGCGCGTCAGTTGGGGCTTCCCGAGGGCGTGAGGGTGTGCGCGGGTGCGGGCGACAACGCGAGCGCCGCCGTGGGCACGGGTGCCGTGGGGCCCGGCCGCTGCAACATCGTCATGGGCACGGCGGGTACGATATTTATGACGACGGAGGGCTTCCTGACCGACGGGAGGAATCGGCTGCACAGCTTCTGCTCGGCCGATGGCGGCTTCAACCTGATGGGCTGCATCCTGACGGGCGCCGGCTGCAACGGCTGGTGGATGGACGAGATTCTTCAGGCCTCGGACTACGAGGCCGAGCAGGCGCTGGTGCAGGGTGGACGCTTGGGGCAGAACGACGTCTACTTCCTGCCCTACCTCATGGGCGAGCGGACCCCTCATAACGACCCGCGGGCACGTGCGGCATTCGTGGGGATGCGCATGGACACGTCCAGGGCCGACATGACGCAGGCGGTGCTCGAGGGCGTGGCGTACGCGCTGTGCGACTGCCTGGGGGCGGCGCGCGAGGAGGAGGTTGAGGTGCTGGCCTCGACCATCTGCGGCGGAGGCGCAAAGAGCCCGCTGTGGCGCGCCATCGTGGCAGACGTGCTGGGCATTCCGCTCCAGATTCCCCAGACCGAGCAGGCGCCGGCCTTCGGTGCGGCCATGCTGGCGGCGGTCTCGGCCGGGTTGTACCCGGACGTGGGGGAGTGCGCCCACGCCCTGGTCAAGGTGAGTCCGCGCATGGTCATGCCGAACCTAAAGATCCGCTCTCTCTATCAAGGTCATTACGATGTGTGGCACAGCCTGTATCCCGCGCTACAGTCTGTCTATCAACAGATTCTGTAACGTGGGGGGCACATGATCCAAGACATCGGAGCTCATCTCTTTGACAACGGCTACATCCCGGATCCCCCTCGCGAGGACGACGTCCTTCTGGCGTTCTCCCGCGACCGTGAGACCCGCGGGCAGGTGATCGCCTCCCAGGGCGAGGCGGGGCTCGTCCTTCCGACCCTGCGCGACTGGGAGCGCGCGTTGGACGATACGTCAAAGGACGACGGGTCAAGAGGGACCTCGGTCCAGGCACTACGCACGCTTGCCCCGCGCATGCTCTTCTCGATCGACCGGACGCGTTTCTATCTGGTCGAGGGCAGCCTGGGGACCGAGCCGCTCAGAGCGGCCGTGGCAGCGCTTTCCCGTGCCGGCTTCGTCCCCACCCAGATGAACCTCATGCGCTACCTTCGGCCGCGTCACCTGGCCTTTGCCGCCATCACGGCACGTCAGCTGGCCCGGTGGTACGAGCTCAATCACTACTGCGGGCGTTGCGGGGCAGAGCTGGGACACGTGACCACCTCGCGCGAGCTCGCGTGCCCCTCCTGCCAGAACGTCGTCTATCCCCGTCTGAACCCCGCGGTCATCGTGGGCATCACCAACGGCGACAAGCTGCTGCTGACCAAGTACGCTCACGGGTATGACCGCTACGCGCTCGTCGCGGGCTTCTGCGAGGTGGGCGAGACGCTCGAGCAGACCGTCGCGCGCGAGGTGCGCGAGGAGGTCGACCTGGACGTCTGTAACCTACGCTACTACGCCTCACAGCCCTGGCCGTTCACGGACTCGCTGCTCGCGGGGTTCTTCTGCGACGTCGCGGGAGACCCCTCGATTCACGTCGATGGGGAGGAACTGCGCCTGGGCGAGTGGTGGTCGCGCGACGACCTGCCAAAGACGCACGAGGACACGTCCAGCCTGACGAACAGAATGATCGAGGCGTTTGCAAGGGGAGAAGTGTAGGAAGGCAGAAGGGGGTCGCATGCTGGGACGACGCATCACCACAATTGTCACGCACGACATCCTGTACGGGTCGAGCGGCTATTTGCGCACCGAGGTGCGCGGCGTGTCGCGCGAGGAGGAGGTCCATGTGGTCAACGAGGCCGCGCCCGACCTATGCGGCTTTCTGGTCGACTATCCCAGCGTGCCATGGAGCGTCGATCGCGACCAGCTGTGGAACCTCGTCTCACACCTGGAGTCCACCATCCCCGCCGTCGGCGTCTTCGTCGACCAGCCGTTGGGGCTGGTGGCCGAGCTTGCCGACGAGGTCCTCGACGTCGTCGAGCTTCACGGGAGCGAGGAGAACCCCTACATCACTTTCCTGCGAGAGCTGGTGGACGTGCCCATCGTCCAGGCGTTTTTGGTGGCGGGGCCGGACGACATCCGCAAGGCGAACGAGAGCAAGGCCGACTTCGTCCTGCTGGACGGCGACTGGAGGCGCGACGAGGCGTTCGACTGGTCGCTCATCGAGGGACTGCGCCGCCCGTTCATGCTGTCGGGCGGCCTTGGCGCGGACAACGTCGCTGCGGCTGTCGAGGACCTGCGCCCCTGGGGCGTGAGTATGGGGTCTCGCCTGGATGTGGGCGGAACGAAGTCTTTGGAGCTCGTGTCGGCCGCGCTTGCAGCCGCGCGCGGGGCCGAGCAAAGGGGTTAGCTGCATGAGTCGTAAGGTCTACATTTTCGATACCACCCTGCGCGACGGCGAGCAGTCGCCCGGCGCGTCGATGAACACCGACGACAAGCTCATCATCGCGCGACAGCTGCTGCGCCTGCACGTCGACGCGATCGAGGCTGGCTTTCCCATCTCGTCGCCGGGCGACTTCCGCTCGGTTCAGAAAATCGGTCAGCTCGCGGGAGACGACGCCGCCGTGGTCGCCCTGGCCCGTGCGGTCGAGAAGGACATCGACTGCGCCGCCGAGGCGCTGCGGGGCGCAAGTCGCCCGCGCATCCACACGGGACTGGGCGTTTCTCCCCAGCACCTGCGCGAGAAGCTGCGCATCAGCGAGGACGAGTGCGTGGAGCGCGCACGGCGCAGCGTCGCCTATGCCAAGCGCTACGTCGAGGACGTCCAGTTCTACGCAGAGGACGCTGGTCGTGCGGACCAGTCCTTCCTTGAGCGGGTCGTTCAGGCGGCCGTCGAGGCGGGCGCGACCGTGGTGAACATTCCCGACACGACGGGCTGCCAGCTGCCCGAGGAGTTTGCCGCGCGCATCAGGGGGCTTCGCGAGCACGTTCGCGGCATCGAGGACGTGACCATCGCCGTGCACACGCACAACGACCTCGGCATGGCGACCTCGCTGGCGCTTGCCGGCGTGAGGGAGGGCGCCACGCAGGTTGAGTGCACCATCAACGGGCTGGGAGAGCGCGCGGGCAATGCCGCCCTCGAAGAGGTGGTCATGGCGCTCCGGATGCACGAGGACGCGCTCGACGCCCACACCGACGTCGTCGCGTCCGAGCTCACGAAGGCATCGCGACTCGTGAGCCGCGTCACGGGCATGCAGGTCCAGGCGAACAAGGCCATCGTGGGCGCGAATGCCTTCGCGCACTCGTCGGGCATCCACCAGGACGGTGTGCTGAAGGCCCGCGACACCTACGAGGTCATCGACCCTGACGAGGTCGGCGCTCAGGGATCGGAGCTCATTCTGTCGGCTCGCAGCGGCCGCGCTGCTCTCAGGCATCGCCTGGCAGAGCTCGGCTACAGCTTCCCCCAGACGGAGTTCGAGGGCGTCTACCGTCGCTTCCTCGAGGTGGCCGACCAGAAGAAGGAAGTGTTCGATGAGGACCTCGACTCGCTTGCGCAGGAGCGCGAGCGAGACGTTAGCGCGGTCTATACGCTCTCTTCCGTTCAGGTGGTCTGCGGAGACGTGGCGACGCCCACGGCGACCGTGCGCATCACCGATGAAAACGGAGAAGAGCATGTCGCTGCGGCGACCGGGGCCGGTCCCGTTGATGCGGCATACAAGGCCATCGACCAGGTCGTCGCCGTTCACGGTGACCTTCATGAGTTCGTAGTCAAGGCTGTCACGCGCGGCATCGACGCCATCGGAGAGGTGACCGTGCGCATCGTGGCGAGCGGCGGCGCGGTCTATTCGGGTCGTGGCTCCGACACCGACATCGTGGTCTCGTCCGCCAAGGCCTATGTGAATGCGCTCAACCGCCTGATCAGGATGGAGCGCGGAGACGCCTAGCGTTGCGGCCACCCGCTGCCTACGCGCCCTTTGCCATGGCGACGATGCCGAAGGCGCCAGGGCCGGAGTGCGACGCGATGACGCAGCCGGTCTTGACCCACTCGATCCTCTCGAAGCCGTGCTCGTGGGCCAGCTGCTCGACGGCCTCGCGCTCGGTGGGGTCGGGTGCGTCGCCCACGGAGTAGATGAAGCTGATGCGTCCGGCGTCCAGGGGCTCGGCCTCGAGGAAGTGGCGCGTCAGGGCGACGATGCACTTGAGGCGCGACCCGCGACGCTTGTCGGTGGCGACTAGCCTGCCATCCTGGATCTCCACCGTGGGCTTGATGCGCAGCAGCGTGGCACCTAGGAAGGCGATGTTTGACAGGCGGCCTCCGGCGCGCAGGTACTCGAGGTCGCCGGGGATGAACGACATGCGGATGCGCGCCACCTGGTCATCCACGAAGGCCTTGAGCTCGTCGAGGGTCGCCTCGGGGTTTGCCTTGAGCCAACGTGCCGTGTTGGTGACGACCATGCCCTGACCGGCGCTGACGCTCTTGGTGTCGATGGCGGTGACGTAGTCGCGCCCCTCTGCGGCGGCCAGCGCCGAGGCATAGCTCACCGTCGTGACGGAGGAGTAGGCAAGGTATACCACCTGGGCCTCGGGATGCTCGGCGTGGATGCGGTTGAAGGCGCGCGTGAAGTCCTGTGGGGTGGAACCGCTGGTGTGCGGGAGCTCCTTGGTGCGACGGTAGTTCTCGTAGAGGTCCTCGGGCGGGAAGCTGCCGTCATCGAGGTCGTGGCCGCCAAAGTTGACGTGCATGGGGACGATCTCGATGCCCAAGTCTTCCGCGACCTCGGGGGTGATGTCCGAACCGGTCTCTGCGACAAGGATGAAGCGTACCATGTGTGCTCCCAGCAAAAAAGGGCGTCCGCGCGCCAATTCATTACCAGCTCGTACAGGCTATCAGATGTTGTCGTCCCATGTACTTGACATGGTTGGGACCACCGTGCGCGTAGCGCGTGTCGTGTCTTGCTAAAGTGGCAAGGATGACTCTTGCGTGCCACGAGGAGCGCCACATGAAGAAGAACTTTGCCATCGTACTGCCCGACAAGGCGGGGTCGTTTCTCGGGGTCTCGCGCGTGTTCCGCGATCTTGATCTCGACATCTTGCGCGTCAACTACAACAAGGTGGTTGACGTCCACACCTTCTTTCTCGAGGCGGAGGGCACCGAGGCCGCGATAGAGGCCGCAGAGGCCGAGCTCAGCCGTCGTGGCCTGCATCCCGAGCGGGCCTCGGTTGGTGACGTCAGGCTGATCGAGTCGCGCATGGACTCGCATCCCGGGTCGATGGTCCCCATGCTCGAGCTCGTTGACCGCTACGGCTACAACATCAGCTACATCAACGCGCGCGTCGACCACGGCGGCGAGCAGTCGGTTCTCATGGGTCTCTACGTCGAGGGCGAGAAGGACTTCGTCGCCTTTATGGACGAGGCCAACGCCATCTGCCCCACCGTCCTTCGCAGGTACGACAAGACGGTCGACGTGCTGGACAACAACCTTTTCTACGTCGACTTCGCCCTCGAGATCGGCTCCATGTTCGATCTGGACTCAGAGCAGTGCCGCAGCATCATGATCAACAGCAACCGCATCGTCCAGAACCTCGAGCGAACCACCAACAACCCCTACAAGCCCTTCGCCTACCTCAGGGAGTTCGCCGACGCCATCTGCGGCAGCCATGGGGAGGCGTATCGCAAGAACGGGCGCGTCACGCACTTCTCGACTGCCGGCGGCGTGCCCTCCGTGCTCATCGAGCCTCCCTGCGGCAGCAATACCTGGCTCTTCGACTGCGGGGATACCATCTTCGCGATCGACTCGGGCTACTCGTGCTTCCGCGCGGAGTTCGAGGCGACCCTGCGCGAGCTCTTTCCCGACTGGGACGAGCGATGCCGCGAGCTCTTCCTGACCCATGGGGACGTGGACCACGCAGGTTGCTGTGACCTGTTCGACCGCGTCCACGCGGTCGGCGACGTGATGGACAACTTCCGCTTCCAGCACGCTGGCGAGCCGGACTGGCGCGAGCGCAACCCGAGTCACGCGCCCTACGTGGCCATCACCAACATGATCACGGGGTACGAGTCCCCTTGGATGAGCGGCTTCCACTGCCTGGGACGTCGTCCCAAGGACGCCGAGGAGCCCATCGCGCGCGTGATCAGCTCGACGACGGGAGACCCTGCCTGGCTGGATGTCGGGCCGCTCCACTTCGAGGTGTGGGAGGGCGCTGGAGGCCACGTGAGGGGCGAGACCGTGCTGATCGAGCGCGGCCAGCGCATCTGCGTCTCGGGGGACGTCTTCATCAACATTCATGGCCAGACCAAGCCGCAGCGGGCCTTCAACCTGCTGTCGCCCTTCCTGATGACCTCGGTCGACTCGGCCCCCGAGCTCGAGCGAACCGAGCGAAAGTACCTTTTCGCACTGTTGGGACCGGGTTCCTGGCAGGTCATGGGCGGCCACGGCGGGCTGCTCGAGTACGAAAAGAAGGAGTAGGACACACCATATGATCAAGGCAATACTTCTGGACATCGACGGAACCCTCACGAACGACCGCAAGGAGATTACGCCCAAGACCCGCGAGGCGCTCCTGGCCGCCCAAGAGCAGGGCGTCCGCCTCATGCTGGCAAGCGGCCGCCCGGCCGGTGGCCTGCGTTGCTATGCCGAGGAGCTCGACATGTATCGCAACCACGGAGTCTTCATCTGCTACAACGGCGCCCAGGTGATGGACTGCGCCACGGGCGAGACCTACTTCTCGCGTCCGATGGGTGCCGCGGACGTGAGGGCGGTGCTCGACCACATGAAGGGCTTCGACGTGTGGCCCGTGCTCTATCACGGCGACTACATCTACACTACTGACGTCTTTGGCTGCGCGCTTGGAAGGGACTTCGTTCCCGACCCCTACTACAACATCATCGAGTACGAGGCCCGCTCCAACAACTACCTGCTTTGCGAGAAGGGCGACCTTGCCGCGTTCGCGGACTTTGAGACCAGCAAGATTCTCGTGGCCGGCGAGCCCACCTACCTCCAGGCCCATCACGAGCAGATGGCCGCGCCCTTCTCGGGCAAGCTCAGCTCCATGTTCACGGCCCCGTTCTTCTTCGAGTTCACGGCACGCGGCATAGACAAGGCCAATGCCATCATGTGCGCGTTCGAGAGGCTGGGCATCGGCCTGCGTGACGCCATGGCCTTCGGCGACGCGCAGAACGACACTTCCATGCTCGAGCTCGTTGGCTGCGGCGTTGCCATGGGCAACGCGGTCGAGCAGACCAAGGCTGTTGCCAACGAGGTGACGCTCTCCAACAACGAGGACGGCATCGCGCTCTCCCTCTCGCGCCACATTCCCGGGCTGGAGCGCTTCGGCGCATAGCGAGGCCTGCCGTTCGGTCGATTCCCGACTTCCGCCGCATCATAGCGAGCGACAAAAGGACCGCCCCGGCTCGCCGGGGCGGTCCTCTCGTTTGCGCATGGCGCCGATGTTAGCCGGCCAGGCTCGCGAACACGGCCACGAACGCTATGATGACACCGACGATGGACTCTCCGCCCAGGGTGCCGGAGGCCACGACCAGCCCGGCCTCGTTGTCCCTCTCGGCTGCCGCCGCCTTCTGCTCTTCGGTCATGCTGCTGCGATGTGCGGCGGCGACCTTGTCGAAGACAAGCTTGACGATGACGCCCAGGAAGCTCGAGAACGACATGTAGAAGGGCAGGTAGACGCCGAGGCCAATCATCATGGACGGAATCTTGGCCCAGTACAGGGCGATGCCTGCGACGAGTCCGCCGACGAACCAGGGGATGCTGGGGATGCCCGATATCATCGTGGCGACGACCGAGGACTGGGCTGCCACGAAGTCCTTGCCCGGACCGAAGGCGTCCGGACCGTAGGCGCTCACGAGGGCGACCATGACGGCCGCGGCGACGGCGGCGCCCACCAGACCGCCCAGGGCCTGGCCAAGCCACTGCGCGCGCGGGTCGGTGCCCAGCAGGTGACCGGCGCGGAAGTCGTTCATGACGTCACCGGCAAGGCCGCAGGCGACGGCGACGACGCCGGCCACGAAGAACAGCTTCACCTGGGAGGACTCGCCCAGGGCGGCGATGGCCAGAAGAACGATCAGGCCGAAGATCTCCATGGGGTCGATGCCGGTCTGGCCGCAGGACTGCGCGCTCATGATGGTGGTGACGAAGCTGAGCGCGACGACCACGACGGAGGCGACGGGGGAGAGGCCCAGCCCGAAGCAGGCCAGCAGCGCACAGGCGGCGACGCCCACGCCCAGGATTCCCGCATCGGTCCTGACGCTGCCGCTCATGAGCGAGCGTGCGTCCTCACCCTGCTCGGAGGAGCTGCTCCTCAGGCCGCGGACGATGCCGGCGACCTGGGGCAGGATGTCCTTCAGGACGGTTGCGACGCCGGAGCCCATCATGAGCCCCATGCCCAGGCTGGCCACGATGCCCTGGGCGGTTGCGACGTCCCACAGGCCCGCGGCGCTGCCACCGACGATCAGTCCGAAGTTGGCGCACACCGCGCCGCCAATCCAGAAGAGCATGGCACCGGTGCCGACCAGGAAGCCGATGGAGAGCATCATGGGCGAGTTGTAGATGCCAAAGGCCACGCCGGGGATGGGCAGCGTGCACAGCATGGTCGGTATGATGCCCAGGCCGTCGCGAAGCAGGCTGTAGAGCCCTGCGATGCCCATCGACGCGAACAGCTGGGTGCCGGTCTTGCCGCCCGCCTCGGTCGCGCGAAGGGTCTCGGCGGCCGCGGTTCCGGTGGGGAACTCAAGCTTGGCGTCGACGATGAAGTGGCGATGGATGAGCGCGGTGCTGAGCAGGCCCAAGACGGTTCCGCAGAGCGCTACGAGGAAGATCTGCTGCCAGCCGAACTCGTCGGCGAGTCCCAGCATCCAGGCGCCGGGGATGGTGAACGCAAGGCCGCCTGCGACCATGGCTCCCGCCGACATGATGGTGTGGGTGACGTTGGCCTCGTTGAGCGAGGCGTTGCCCATCAGCTTGAGGAAGAACAGCGACACTACGGCCGCAAACACGATGGGCCACGGCAGGGCCCCAAGCTTGAGCGCCGTATAGGCGGAAGATGCCGTGATGATGATGCAGCCAAGTACGCCGACGATCGATCCGCGCAACGTCAGCTGCCCGCGCCAGGAGGCGCGGCCGTTCCTGTTGTCCATATGGTCTCCTTTGCGTATATCCGCTTCCCCCTGGCGCGGCGGCTCATGCCGCGGCCGAGAAGTCGGGTTACCTGCGTCTGGCGCTGGACGAGCGTCAGACTTGCTACAGTATAGCTACCTCTTCTTTGACCAATGGGGGGAGAAGTGCGTAAGGAAACGGAGCTGGCACTTATGACGAGACCGCTATGCTGCCTGACCGTCGACGTGGGCAACACGACGACGCGCTTCGGGCTGTTCTCTTCCGACGGAGATAAGGAGGCGGAGCCCCTGGGGACCTGGGAGCTCACGACGCCAAAGGCGCTGACCTCCGACGAGGCTCGCATGCAGGTCATGCAGGTGCTCTCCGTTCTGGCCCAGGACCTCGAGGCAGCCCGCGACGCAGGGCACGAGTCGCGAGGTTTCGCGCGGCCTCCCCTGGGCGCCATCCTCTCTTGCGTGGTCCCGACGCTCGTCGCCCCGTGGACCCAGGCGCTCGCCAGCTCCTGCAAGACGCGTCCCCTGGTCGTGGGGCCGGGCCTCAAGACGGGGCTCAGGCTGTGCTACAACGACCCCTCCGAGGTCGGCCCGGACCGAATCGCGGACGCCCTGTCCGCCCGCGGGCGCTACGGCGCTCCGGTCGTGGTCATCGACCTGGGAACGACGGCCAACATCGAGGTGGTCGATGCCAGGGGCGCCTTTGCGGGCGGCATCATCGCGCCGGGCATGCCTTTGGAGGCTCGCGCGCTTGCCCAGACGGCGGCACGTCTTCCCTCCATCGAGCTCAAGGCGCCCTCGTCGGTCATTGCGAGGAGCACGCGCGACGCCATGTGCGCCGGCGTGGTGTTGGGGTCGGCCGCCCGTATCGACGGCCTCCTCGACCGGGTCTTTGATGAACTGGGGCAGGAGGCGCCCGTCGTCCTGACGGGAGACGACGCGGCCTGGGTCGCCGCCCTTCTTGCCCATCGGACGACCTTGGATGGCGCCCTGACCCTGCGCGGGCTCCATCAGATCTACCTTGTCAACGTGTCGCGCTAGCCGCGTGGCCTAGCGTGGCTAGCGGTCTCAATTGGACGGAAGTGAGGGTGCTTAATGCCACTTTGGAATGTCGAACGCCCCATCAAGGCGGCCTTCTTTGATGCCGACGGTACGCTGCTGTCGTTCAAGACACACCACATCCCCGACTCTGCGCAGATCGCCCTGAACGAGCTCAAGCGCAGGGGCGTCAAGTGCTTCTTGGCCACGGGCCGACCTCCCTATCAGGTGGACGAGATCCCCATCGAGAGCCTCGAGGCCTTCATCCTGTTCAACGGCCAGTTCATCCTGAATCGCGACGAGGTTCTCTATCGTGAGGCCATGGACCCCGGCGACATCGCGGCTGTCGTCGAGCAGGTCAACCGGGGGCTCTATGACTGCCTCTTCATGGAGGCTGGCCGCTGCTACGTAAACCGCCACTCCGAGCGCGTCCTGCGCGTCGAGCGGCAGGTCGGACTGCGCTTTGCCGAGGGCGACGTCAACGAGGCCCTGCACAACGACATCTTCCAGCTCAACGCCTACCTGGCGACGGGCGAGACCGAGGTGCTCACCAGCGCCTGCAGGAACGTGAAGCTTACACGCTGGAATCCCGACTTCGTGGACGTCTTCCCGCGTGCCGGCGGCAAGGCCCGTGCGGTGCGCCGCGTGCTCGAGATGTACGGCATTTCTCCCGAGGAGGCCGTGGCCTTTGGCGACGGCGGCAACGACATCGGCATGCTCGACGCCGTGGGCACCTCCGTCGCGCTGGGCAACGCCAACCCCGAGGTGAAGGAGATGGCGAGCTTCGTAACGGACGACGTCGACCACGACGGCATCTATAACGCCTGCGTCCGTCTGGGGCTGATCGACGCCTAGGACGGACGTCCGGGTCCGATCGCGCCCGCCTGCCCCGAACAAGGAGGAAGCATGACCGAGGACGATCTCTACCAGATGCTTGACGAGCGGGGCGTGCCCTATGAGGTCTATCATCACAAGGCGATATTCACGGTCGCCGAGGGTGACGCCGTGGGTATCCCCGAGCTGGGGACCCACACCAAGAACCTCTTCCTGCGCGACGACAAGAAGCGCAACTACTACCTGGTTACGGCCCACGAGGACCAGAGAGTCGACCTCAAGGCGCTCGCCGCTCGCATTCCCAGCAGGCGCCTCTCGTTTGCCAGCGAGAAGGACCTCGTATCCATGCTGGGCCTCGTCGCGGGAAGCGTGACTCCCTGGGGCGTGCTGAACGACGAGGGTCGCACCGTTACCATGATTTACGACAGAAACCTGAAGGGGCGGCGCATCGATGCGCACCCACTTGTCAACACCGCGACGATGTTCGTCCAGATGGACGACCTCGTGACGCTTCAGAGAGAACACGGGACGCGCGTGCTCTTTCTTGACCTAGGGCCCGACGACGCGGAGGAAGCCGGCCCCCGCGCCGGCAGGTAACGCCGACGGCCAGCGCCGGCATATGGGTCGGCCGCCAGTGACGACTAGGCCTTGCGGCGCTCCATCGCCGAGCCCGAGACGCTGTGGCCCGAGGCGAGCTCGAAGTGGCACTCCGCGATTCCCAGGTTGACCGCGGCCATGGCGCCGGCGGAGCTGGCCGTTACCTCGGTCTGGTCTTTGCTTAGGGTGAACACGAACCTCTGCCGGTTGAAGGCGGTCGGCGCCAGGCGTGCGGCCTCCATGCCGCGCTGGAACCAGTCGGGCATCGCGAACCCGTGGGTGGCGCACAGCTCCGATATGCCCTTAGACTTGCTGGGGGTGCCCTGCGAGATGCCGTAGCCTAGCGCGATGGTGCCTAGCAGCCTCTGGCCCTTGGCTACCGCGCACCGCGTCTTGCGCTTGCTGAAGGTGCCGCCCACCCAGCAGCTGTTGAGCCCGAGCTGCTGTGCCAGGAGGACCAGCTGCTCGCCGTAGTAGCCGCAGAGCTCGGCCCCGTCGCCGTCCTTGGGGGCCACGAGCGCGAGGTAGTTCCGGACGTTGTCGAACTTGCCGTAGTGGCTCAGGAAGGACGAGAAGGCCTCGGCTTCGTCGCAGGCTAGCTGGATGTTCAGGCCGCCCTGCTCGTTGACGGACGCCACGGCCCCCTCGAGTCGCTCGCGCACCGCGCCCTCGATGGGCTTGCTCGTGAACTGCCTTACCGAGTGGCGAGCGGCGATGGCCTCGTCGATTCGGCTTTCGTCCAGGATGCTGCTGTGGGGCATGTTGGCACGTCCTTCTCGTAGATACCTTTTTGACGAGTCTACGCCTTCCATTTGGTATGGGCTGCGGGAATCGCGCCTCTCGCTGGGTCGCGACGGATGACGCAGACGAGAAACGCTTCGTCACCGTAGAGGAAACAACTTATATTTCGGCGCGTAACGCCGGATTGCCACACTGTCTACCGGAAGAGGGAACCGAGGGGACCGACGGAAGGGGACAGGATGGCTGACGGTGTCGACTCGAGGATGTATGACTACGGTGCGGGCAAGTCTGCGATCAGGACGGTCTACGAGCAGACGACCGAGCTGCGCCAACAGGGAGTGACCGACTTCTGGGACTACTCCATCGGCAATCCCTACGTCTCGGCGCCGCCCGAGGTGAACGAGGCCATCCGCGAGGTGCTTGAGGAGTATGACCCGATTGACGTGCATGGCTATCCGCCCAACAACGGCTGGCTGACCACGCGCCAGGCCGTTGCCGCAAACCTCAACCGTCGCTTCAACGCGCATGCCCGCGCCAGCGAGATCGCTATGACCGGCGGCTGCGCGGGGGCCATCACCTCGACCATCGCGGCGGTCACCACGGCCGGCGAGGACGTCATCGTCCCCGTTCCCTACTTTGCCGAGTACCGCATGTACATCCAGGCGTGGAACTGCCGCTGCGTCGAGGTGCCGACGCTGCCTGAGACCTTTCAGCTGGACCTGGACGCCATCGAGCGCGCCATCGTCCCCACCACGCGCATGGTCATCATCAACACGCCCAACAACCCGACGGGCGCCATCTACACGGAGGAGTCCCTCAAGAAGTTGGGCGAGCTCCTGCGTCGCAAGTCGAAGGAGCTGGGGCAGACCATCTACCTGCTTTCCGACGAGCCCTATCGCGAGATCGTGTATGACGGCAAGCAGTGTCCGTGGGTGGCGCAGTACTACGAGAACACCATCGTGTGCTACAGCTGGTCCAAGTCGCTCTCGCTTGCCGGCGAGCGCGTGGGCTACGTTTGGGTGCCAAGCACGGTGAGGCACGCGGGACGCGTCTACGATGCCATCCTGGGTGCGCAGCGCGTGGTCAACTCCATCTGCAACAGCCTGTTCTGCCGCGTGATCGAGCGCTGCGTCGACCTGCCGGCCCCCGTAGAGGAGTACGCGCGCAAGAGAGCTCTGCTCTTCGACGGACTGACCAAGATCGGCTACGAGGTGGTACATCCCGACGGTGCGTTCTACCTGTGGGTGCGTGCGCTCGAACCGGATGACGACGCCTTTCAGGAGCGTGCGGCGAACGAGGAGCGGCTCTACGTGGTCGGCTCCGACGACTTCGCCGCAAAGGGCTACTTCCGCCTGAGCTACTGCGTGTCTGACGAGTGCATTCGCACGAGCCTGCCCGCATTCAAGCGTCTGTACGACTCATATGGTGGCTACCAGTGGTAATAAGGGTCGAGGCCCGCGGACGCTCCGTGGGGCCTCGTTGCCTACGTTGTGTGGGCTCTGAAGACCTTGGCGGATTCACCGACTCCGTGGCCGCAGGGCCTCGCCGCCTACATCGTGTGGGTGCTGAAGACGGGGTCGTCCTCCCAGAGGATCACCTCGTTGCCCCCAAGCTCGCCTGCCGTGTGCGCCTCGAGGGTGCTGGGGACGTCTATCAGGCGCTGGTTGGAGGATCCACGGAACCGCAGGGTGATGTCGTAGTTCTGCTGCTGCCACGGTCCGTCAACGAGCACGTCGACGCATGACAGGATGCGGTCGGTGACGTCCGTGTGCCACTTGCCCTGGGTCAGCTGATCCCAGGTGTGTCCCGAGAACATCCAGATGCTCTTCTCGGGAAACTCCGTGCGCACGCGCTCGACGAAGTCGACCAGGCCCGCCTGGTTCTCGGGCTCGAAGGGTTCGCCGCCCAGGATGGTGAGGCCGTCGATATAGACGGGGCGCAGACTCTCGACGATCTGATCCTCGACTGCGGGCGTGAACTCCTCGCCCGCGTCGAAGTCCCAGGCCTCGTAGTTGAAGCAGCCGGGGCAGTGCAGGCGGCAGCCGCTGACGAAGAGCGAGGTGCGCACACCCGTGCCGTTTGCGATGTCGCAGTACTTGATGGTTGCGTAGTTCATGGCTTGCCTCCCTGGGTCCCCTGCGCGACGGCGCTCCGCCAAGACGCTGGCCTGCGAGAAGGGCGTTGCGCTCGGTCTCGGTGCCTTGCCGGCGCCGGATTGTGCGCAACGGTCGTAACGGTCGCAAAAAAGCCGAGCCCTCCCGCGCATGGGTTCTTGCGGTGCAAGTAATCCTAGCACGGAAGGGCTCGGCTCTCTCTGCGTTGGCTCTTACAGGTGAAGGACGCGGTCCTTGATCTCCTGCGTACGGCCCTGGTTCCAGAACTGGGTGCCGATGTAGCCGCAGGTGCGTCGTGCGACGTTCATCTTGGACTGGTCGCGGTTGTGGCAGTTGGGACACTCCCAGACCAGCTTGCCGTCATCCTCGACGATCCTGATTTCGCCGTCGTAGCCGCACACCTGGCAGTAGTCGCTCTTGGTGTTGAGCTCGGCGTACATGATGTTGTCGTAGATGAACTGCATGACCTTGATGACGGCCTCGAGGTTGTCCTGCATGTTGGGGACCTCGACGTAGGAGATTGCGCCGCCGGGGGAGAGACGCTGGAACTTGCTCTCGAACTGCAGCTTGGTGAAGGCGTCGATCTTCTCGGTCACGTGGACGTGGTAGCTGTTGGTGATGTAGCCCTTGTCCGTGATGCCCTTGATGATGCCGAAACGGCGCTGGAGGGCCTTGGCGAACTTGTAGGTGGTGGACTCCAGCGGCGTGCCGTAGAGGGAGTAGTCGATGTTCTCGGCCTCCTTCCACTTGGCGCACATGTCGTTCATGTGCTGCATGACGGAGAGCGCGAAGTCGGTTGCCTCGGGGTCGGTGTGGCTGTGGCCGGTCATGGCCTTGACGCACTCGTAGAGGCCCGCGTAGCCCAAGCTGATGGTGGAGTAGCCGCCGTAGAGGAGCTTGTCGATCTTCTCGCCCTTCTCGAGGCGTGCGAGGGCGCCGTACTGCCAGAGAATCGGGGCAGCGTCAGAGGTGGTGCCCAGAAGGCGCTCGTGGCGGCAGCGCAGGGCCTTGTGGCAGAGCTCGAGGCGCTCGTCGAAGATCTGCCAGAACTTGTCGAAGTTACCGTCGGCGGACAGCGCGACGTCGGGCAGGTTGATGGTGACGACGCCCTGGTTGAAGCGACCGTAGTACTTGGGCTTGCCTGGCTCCCAGTTCTTTGCGTTGGCGACGTTGTCGAAGCCGTTGCCGGAACGGTCGGGGGTCAGGAAGGAGCGGCATCCCATGCAGGTGTAGACGTCGCCCGCGCCCTCGGTCTCGCCCTTCGAGAGCTTGTACTCCTTCATCTTCTTCTCAGAGATGTAGTCCGGGACCATGCGCTTGGCGGTGCACTTGGCGGCGAGCTTGGTGAGGTAGAAATACGGGGAGTCGGCGCTGACGTTGTCCTCCTCGAGCACGTAGATGAGCTTCGGGAAGGCGGGCGTGATCCAGACGCCGGCCTCGTTCTTGACGCCCTGGTAGCGCTGCTTGAGCATCTCCTCGATTACGAGGGCGAGGTCCTTCTTCTCCTGCTCGTTCTTGGCCTCGTTGAGGTACATGAAGACGGTGATGAAGGGCGCCTGACCGTTGGTGGTCATGAGAGTGACGACCTGGTACTGGATGGTCTGGACGCCGCGGGAGACCTCGTCGCGCAGACGCTTCTCGACGATCTGGTCGATCTTCTCGGTGCCGGGGTGGGCGTCGATCTCCTCCATCTCTGCGAAGACCTGGCGACGGATCTTCTTGCGCGAGATGTCTACGAAGGGAGCGAGGTGGGCGAGCGAGATGGACTGTCCGCCGTACTGGCAGGACGCGACCTGGGCGATGATCTGTGTGGCGATGTTGCACGCGGTCGAGAAGGAGTGGGGCTTCTCGATCATGGTGCCCGAGATGACGGTGCCGTTCTGCAGCATGTCCTCGAGGTTCACGAGGTCGCAGTTGTGCATGTGCTGCGCGAAGTAGTCAGCGTCGTGGAAGTGGATGATGCCCTCGTTGTGGGCGTCGACGACCTCGGCGGGCAGCAGCTCGCGCATCGCGAGGTCCTTGGAGACCTCGCCGGCCATGTAGTCGCGCTGGACCGAGACGACGGTGGGGTTCTTGTTGGAGTTCTCCTGCTTGACCTCTTCGTTGTTGGACTCGATGAGCGAGAGGATCTTGTCGTCGGTGGTGTTCTTCTGGCGCTTCTGGTTCTGGACGTAGCGGTAGATGATGTACTTGCGTGCAACCTCGAAGCGGTCGAGCGCCATCAGCTGATCCTCGACGAGGTCCTGGACCTCCTCGACGGTGACCGTGTGGCCGGAGGCCTTGCAGGCATCCTCGACGTTGAGCGATGCGAAGGTTACCTCGCGGTCGGTCAGCTTCTCTTCGGTGGGGACCTCGGCATTGGCGGCCTTGATGGCGTTCTCGATCTTGTTCAGGTCGAATGTTGCCTCTGAGCCGTTTCGCTTAATGATCTTCATGATCTGATCCTCCAGTTGGTTGTTGCCTACAGCCGCAGGCGCGGTTTGGCCAAAAAAAGACGCACCGCATGGCACGCCAGGGACCTAGCTCCTGATTGGCTGCGTTTAGTGTGCGATATGAATATGACACAATCTCTTGTGGTCTGCTTGTGAGAAAACCCCTAGATATTGTTTGACATTCTCAAATCTTTACATAAAAGCGAATTTGTCACATGCATTGGCGCAGGTAGCAAGAACGACACGTGGCATATCTGTCGCGCAATCTGACAGAAAAAATAATCTGACAAATTTGGGTGGCATTTCCGTGAGCGGAAAAACGCCTAGTAGACCATAGCCAAGCGCCGGAGAGATGTGTTCCATTCCATATTCTGGACATACGCGCAGGTAGTTGAATTGTGCCTTTGAACAGGAATTTCAAAGCCGCTGGTAGATGCGATGAGCGCTGACACATCGCCAAATTCGTGCGCACAAATCGCCCTCAAATTAGACGCCGCGCATGGCCGCTCGGCGACGCGTCCTACTGGCGCCCGGCATGCTTCCTGTAGGCGTCGTAGAGGTCGTCGATCATGCTCTGGTACTCAGAGGGCCTCAGACTGGGAAAGGCGCCGAGGATGCGCTTCTCCTGCGCGTTGAGGGCGGACGAGAAGTGCTCGGCCACTTCGCCCTGGGCGTTGCGGGCCGCGTCGATGAGGGCGGACAGCTCGATCTTGGGGACGGGCATGTTGATCCGCGGCAGCGACACGTCGGGCATGTGCCTGCTCAGGCTGCGACGGGCGGCTCCCAGTCGGCGGCCCAGCGAAAGCTCGCGGATGCGCTCCCAGCCGACCAGCGAGGCGATGTCGGAGCGCGAGGGGATGTAGCCGCTCAACGCGTCCATCGCGTCGGAGGGAGAGGGCACGTGCGGTATGGCGGGCGCCCACTGGGCAAGGGCGAAGGCGCGGCTGCGCATGGAGCCAACCAGGTCGTCCATCTTGGAACGGAAGCCGCTCAGGCCGACGTGCGTGACGGCTAGGTCCGCGAAGAACGTGAGCGCGGTGAGCGCCGCGAGCGTCGCGCGCGCGGGCTGCGACATGAGCAGAAGGGGGACCGAGAGCAGCGGCTGCGCGACTTTGGCCACCAGCACGACCCCGACGCCAAACTCGAAGAAGCCGCCGACCCATACGCGCCCGTCGAGGTTGAGCGGCAGATGCGAGTAGTCCCACCACCTGGCGTGGTAGGCCTTCTCCATGACCCACGAAGTGGCGAACTCGAGCGCGCAGGAAAGGGCGCCTCCGACCAGGAACAGTACGGCGACGCACTGGACATCTTGCATAAGAAGGAGTCCCAGGAGCGCGCCCGATCCATAGATGGGCAGGTAGGGACCATTGAGGAAGCCGCGGTTGACCAGCTTGCGCTCTAGCACGGAGCAGTAGGCCGACTCCGCGCACCAGCCCAGGAAGCAGTAGCCGAAGAAGAGCAGCCACAGCGTGGCGAGCCCGTCGGGGCCAAACGGGAGCTCTCGTACGACGATGGCTCCGGACGTAATGCTATCGGGCATTTCTCTCCTCCCTCGACCTTTGGCGTGCGCGCAGCTTGAGGGCGAAGCCGTGGACGGTCTCCCTGGTGGCGACGATCTTGTCGGCGACGCACAGGATGGCACCCTCGCGACAGGTGGGCGGCGTGGGCGTGAGGGGGAACATGTGATGCCTGATCATCGACTGCTCGCGCCGTCCCACGCCGAAGTCGCGGATCGCGTTCTTGCAGGCGCGGCCGGGGTGCGTGAAGCCGTGGAGCCTGTGGCTGGGGTCGTAGACGTGCCAGTCGTAGAGGAAGTAGTCGTGGAGAAGAGCGCCGCGCATCAGGGCCCGCTCGTCCACGGGGACGCGCAGGGCCCTTGCGATGAGCGCGCAGCAGGCCGTGACCGCGGCAGAGTGCTCGAGCACCGTGGTGTCGCCGTGCTGGATGCATTGGCTCTCGATGGACATGCCGGGGGAGGTCAGGATGTCAGAGCAGTATTTCTCGATGAGCTGGTTGGGCGTCGCTGCCGCGTCGATCCGTCGTCGCGGCAGCGGGCGATCGCCCTCCTTTCGGGCGGCGGGCCGTGAGGCTTGGTGCATTGATTATTCCTCCGAGAAGGACATGAGGAGCTTGTCGATAAGGGCCTTCAGCTGGGCGAGGTCCTCAGGGTCCAGGTTGATGGTGTCGCAGACGCAGCGCGGGACGTCGATCGCCCGGTTGCGCAGGGCCCGCCCCGCCTGGGTCAGGGTGATGATGACCGAGCGCTCGTCCTGGCGGGAGCGCTCGCGCGTCAGGTAGCCGTGCGACTCGAGCCGCTTGAGCAGCGGCGTGAGGGTTGCGGAGTCGAGGAAGAGCTGCCTGCCCAGGGCGCTGACGCTCACGCGGTCCTGCTCCCAGAGGGCCATCATGGTGACGTATTGGGTGTAGGTGAGGCCCAGGGGGTCGAGGAAGGGCTTGTACCTGCGGGTGAGCTCCTTTGACGCCGCGTAGAGCGGGAAACAGATCTGGTTCTGGAGCGCCAGGGGGTCTCCGGAGAGGTCGCGGCGCGGCGCGACCTCTGCCGGCTCCTCACGCCAGGCACTCTCGGGCTCGGTATAGATGCCTTGCGCCTTGACCTCGAACGGGTCCCCGGCGGGCTCTGCCGGACTTGCTGGAGCCTGGCCTGCATCGGCGCGGTCGGCCAGGGGCGCGGGAGCGGCCTCGTCGGCATCCGTCGTGGCGCCGTTCTCCCTCGGGTCGTCAGGGCTGTAGCCGGGGTAGTGGCTCAGGGCTTCCTTCCAGTCTGCCATGGCAGATTCCCCTCCTCGTGTAGTTTCGCGACGCCTGTGGCCTCGGCGGGCGTACTAATCGCGTGCGATTTGCAACGCAATCATACCATCATCTGCCAGCTAGTTGCCTACATTTGAGCCAACGTGGGGGAGCATATAAATACTACGCGGATATATGTCACTAATGACGAAGCAAATGGCACGTAGACGGACGCGTCTTCTCTGGCGAGCGATGCGTAAAGAGGGACGAGCGGCTTGCCCGTGCCTTGCCGTCGGAAGGGAAGGAGGAAAGAGGGTATACCTGTGATAGTTTCCCCCGAGGGGGCCTTCGCTCTCAACCGTGAGAGCGCTCGATTGGGGTAGGGAGACCGTAATGGGCGAGAAGAGGACCGCGGCTGCGGCCGCTGCAGTCATCGGCGGAGCCGCCCTGCTGGGGGCGTCGACCCTTGGTGCTGTCGCGCCGCGCGTGGGCGACTCCCACGTGGATGCCCGCTGGGCGCGGATGAAGCGCTATCGCTATGCGCACAGGGGCCTTCACGGCCGCGTGACGGGCGTGCCCGAGAACTCCCTGGCGGCCTTCGAGCGCGCGCGCGACAACGGCTTCGGCGCCGAGATGGACGTGCGCCTCACCAAGGACGATCAGCTCGTGGTCTTTCATGACGCGGACACCACACGCATGTGCGGCGTCTCGGGGGCCATCGAGGACATGACGCTCGACCAGGTTCGCGCGCTGCGCCTTGGTGGGACCGACGAGCGCATCCCCACCTTCGAGGAGGCCATCTCGGTCTTCGACTACGAGGGGCCCAAGAACGAGCTGGATGAGCTCGACGTCGACGGAAGCGGCGTTGCCACTCCGGTGATAGTCGAGATCAAGACCGCAAACGGCAACTTCAAGCGTCTGACGGACCTTGTGATGGAGGCGCTCGACCGCCACTGCGTGTCGTTCTGCATTCAGAGCTTTGACCTCTACGTGCTCTCGCGCCTGCGCTGGCATCGCCCGGAGGTCATTCGCGGGCGCCTTGCCTACGACGTCCGCCACGGGAAGGCCCTGGCCCTGCCCGTCCGCTTCGCCCGGACCATGCTCACGGGCAACCATGCCGCGCGCCCGGACTTCATCGCGTATCGCTTTGAGGACCGCAAGCTGCCCGTTGTCCGAATGGTCGTCGGCCCCATGGGAGCGAAGCCGGTCTATTGGACCATCCGGACCGAGGCAGACCTGCGTGAGTGCGAGGCCGAGGGAGGAGTCGCCATCTTCGAGGGCTTCCTCCCCGACCCGACTTGCTAGCGAGCTGCCGCCGCCAACTGGCGGCTAGACCAGCTGGTCCATGGTCTCGCGGATGGCAAGAATGAAGTCACGCGTATTGAGCTTGGTGGGGTTCTCCAGCGAGGTGATGCGCGCCAGGTCTCCGGTCATCTTTCCGGACTCGATCGTGGCGACGGTCGCCTTCTCCAGACGGTCCGCAAACGCGCAGAGCTCGGGAGTCCCGTCCAGCTCGCCGCGCTTGCGCAGGGCACCCGTCCACGCGAAGATCGTCGCGACGGAGTTGGTGGAAGTCTCTTCTCCCCTGAGGTGCTTGTAGTAGTGGCGCTGGACGGTGCCGTGGGCGGCCTCGTACTCGTAGTAGCCGTGGGGCGAGACGAGCACGGAGGTCATCATTGCCAGGCTGCCGAAGGCGGACGAGAGCATGTCGCTCATCACGTCGCCGTCGTAGTTCTTGCAGGCCCAGATGAAGCCGCCCGAGGACTTCATGACGCGCGCGACGGCGTCGTCGATCAGCGTGTAGAAGTACTCGATGCCCGCCTCGTCGAAGCGCGCCTTGTAGTCAGCCTCGAACACCTCGGCGAAGACGTCCTTGAAGCGGTGGTCGTACTTCTTGCTGATGGTGTCCTTGGTGGCGAACCACAGGTCCTGCTTGGTCGCGAGCGCGTACTCGAAGCAGCTGCGCGCGAAGCTCTCGATGGAATCGTCCAGGTTGTGCATTCCCTGGATGACGCCGGCGTCCGTGAAGTCGTGGATGAGCTCGCGGGTCTCGGTGCCGTCCTCTGCTGTGAAGACAAGTTCGGCCTTGCCGGCGCCCGGCACGCGGATCTCGGCGTTCTTGTAGACGTCGCCGTAGGCGTGACGCGCGATGGTGATGGGCTTGGTCCAGTTGCGGACGACGGGGTCGATGCCCTTGACCACGATGGGCGCGCGGAAGACGGTGCCGTCGAGCATGGCGCGGATGGTGCCGTTGGGGCTCTTCCACATCTGGCTCAGGTTGTACTCCTCGACGCGCTGCGCGTTGGGGGTGATGGTCGCGCACTTGACGGCCACGCCGTACTTCTTGGTGGCCTCGGCGGAGTCGGCGGTCACCTGGTCCTTGGTGGCCTCGCGGTTCTCGAGCCCCAGGTCGTAGTACTCGCTCTTAAGGTCGATGTAGGGGCAGATGAGCTCGTCTTTGATCATCTGCCAGATGATGCGGGTCATCTCGTCGCCGTCCATCTCGACCAGCGGGGTCTTCATCTGGATCTTTGCCATGCGCTATCAACTCCCAAGCGTTGGGTCGGTCGGCTGAGCCGAGCCCGATTGTGCCAAACGTTCCCTAGTTTAGCTGGGTGGGCGCGACTTGCCTACGGTTGGGACAATTCGTAGCGCAATGCTAACGAGAGGAGCTGCGCGCCGCGTTGCTGGTATTCTCTTCTGTGGGTAACCGTTACCCACGACCATGCTGCCGCATCGGACGAGGTCGTGGGACCATGGGGTGAGAAGGGCGGGGCACGATGGCTGGCAAGAGGGCGACGGTGCGCGACATCGCGCGGGAGGCGGGCGTCTCGGTGGCCACCGTGTCGCGCGTCATCAACCAGAACGGCCGCTTCTCGAAGGCGACGGAGCAGCGTGTGCGCGCGGCCATAAAGAAGTTCGACTACCGTCCCAACCAGATGGCCAAGGGGCTTCGCCAAGACCGCACCAGCGCCATCGGCGTGGTCGTTCCCAACATCTCGAACGAGTTCTTCTCGACGCTCATCCTGTCCCTTCAGGAGCGCTTCTTCGAGGCGGGCTACTCGCTGAGCATCTACAACACCAACCACTGCGCCCAGATGGAGCGCGCGAGCCACGCGCAGCTTGCGGCCCAGCGCGTCTCGGGGGTGGTCTGCTCCAATCCGACCGTGGACGTGCGTGGCGCCCTCGACTCGTCCGTTCCCGTGGTGCTGATCGATGCGGCGCCCGAAAGCCAGAGGGCCGCGCTCGAGCGCGGCTCTGTCTGCGCGTTCGTGTGCTCCGACAACCGGGAGAGCGGACGCCTTGCCGCAGACGAGTTGATCTCGGGCGGCTGCAGGTCCCTCGCGCTCGTCTCGGCCACCCGCCACGACCCGGTGGGGACTCGTCGCACGGAGAGCTTCGAGACGGAGCTTGGGCGGCGCGGTCTCGCGCTCGACCCAAGGCTGGTCATCTGCCCCAAGGCCACGGGCTTCGACGAGGGGTATGCGGCGACGGAGCGCCTGCTTGCCGGTGACATTCCGTTCGACGGCATGTTCTGCCAGACGGACCGCCTGGCCATGGGCGCCCTCGAAGCCCTGCGCGACCATGGGCTGCACGTTCCGGAGGACGTTGCGGTGGTCGGGCACGACGACATCCTTATTGCCCGCTTCGGCAGGCCTCCGCTGACAACGGTGCGCCAGAACCCCCTGCTCATGGGGGAGCGCGCCGCCTCGCTCATGCTCGCGATGATCGCGGGGGAGGAGGGAGCGTGCGGATTGTGCGAGACCGTGCCCGTAGAACTTGTGCCGCGCGCCTCATCTCGCCGTTCGTGCTGTTAGAATCATGCCAGCTAAAATAATGAGGGCATGGTCCAAAGCTCGTAGGCCTAGGTAAAAGGATTCCGGTTCGACTCCGGATCAGCGTGTACTGTGCTCAAAAGGTGGTCGGCCCTATGCGGAGCTGGCGATGCGGTCGCGCCGTCCGCTCGCCTCGCCGCGGCGCTGGCCAGAGTGGTTGCCTTCCTGGCTTCCAATCCTGCCTGCCCTCTGTTCTGGAAGAGTCGGAACAAGAAGGGTCGGTCATGTCATCCCAAAAAACGCATTCCGTCGCGCGTGGCGCCGCAGCTGCGGCGCTGAGCTTTGCCTTGGTCGCGGGGCAGTTTCCCTGCACCGCCTGGGCCGAGGCGGCCCAGGCAACGCCAGGCGAGCCGGCTGTCGAGCAGGTCGAGTCGTCGCAGGACGCGAACGCACAGGGCGGCGAGGGCGCTGTCGCGGAGTCGCCAGAAGGTATCGCAGGCAAGAAGGGCGAGGCGCCTGTCACTGCTGCCACCTCTGCGCAGGGCGCCGCGCCGGCCGTCCCGGCCGCGTCGCCCGCAAGTGGCGCCCTGGCCGTTGCGTCAGCTGCGGTCGAGCCCAGCACGCTGAAGATTGCTGACGAGCAGGGCTCCGAGACCGCCATCTCGTCCGGCATAGCGGTGGGCGCGAACCTTAGGGCGAACGTCTACAGCCTGGAAGAGGACGAGTGGGGCCTCGACGAGGAGGAGGCCGCGCCCGAGAGCGCGTATGCGGACTACGCCTTCCAGTGGTACCGAGGCACCGTGCGCAAAACCATGTATGGCGGAAGCTACGACAGCTATGTGCCCATCGACGGCGCGACGGCGCGCACGTATGCGGCGACGGATGCCGACGCGGGCTTCTACCTGGCATGCAAGGTCACGTTTGCGGGAACGGGCGGCTCCTCGAAGGAGGTCTGGAGCACGTACGCGACCGGCCAGGTGACCGACGGCAAGGCCGAGCTCTCGGGCGTGAGCGCCGCCGGAACTGCCAAGGTCGGTGAGACCGTCAGCGCGGACGCGTTCGTCGCGACGAGCTGGGGCGGAACCAAGAGCGTCGGCTCCGATGCCTCCGTTGGCTACCAGTGGCTGGCTGCAGGCCTTGCGGATGGCAACTACCTGCCCATTGCGGGGGCGACTGGGCGAACCCTTACCATCGGTAGCGACCTGGTCGGCAAGTACCTCAGGGTGAGTGCCGAGTCGCGCAACGTCGTAGAGTCTGCGACGCTGGGCCCGGTCGCGGCGCGTGGCAGCGAGGAGGACGAGGCCCTTCTTGCCGATGCCGTGTCCGCACTTCAGAGCGTCGGCTACAGCGGTTATTGCCCCAGCCCCGCCTATGGCGCCGACTCCAACGCGAATGACATGGTCTCCGCGGAGCTCGCCTCCCTGGACGGGCGCTTCGCGGGCGTCACGGTCGTCACGGAGTCCGTGGCGCACACGGCGGACCCCGATCCCAAGCAGCGGGGCGGCATCGACACGGGCTCCGAGCACAACGGAGACGTCACGTTCTTCTCGCTGAGCCCGTCGGACAAGACGGTGTCGACCGACTACTCGGCCCTGCGCCAGATCAAGCCCACCTTCAGGCTGGGCTACGGCACGGCGACCGCCTGGTATACGCCGGGCAGGTGGGTCCAGCTCGACTGGGACAAGGAGGCAATGTCGCAGGAGCTCTCCGAGGCCGCGGACGGCATGGGGCTCTCCCTTGCGCAGGGCGACTCTGCTGCCGCGGTGACGCAGGGGTTCTCGCTTCCCAACAAGCTTGCGGATGGCGTGAAGGTCGAGTGGAGTAGCTCCGACAAGGACGCCCTGGCGCTCAGCGGCTACTCCTGGGACGACGAGACCAAGGCGACGCCCAGGGCGAGCTCCGAGGACAGGCCCGTCACGCTGACCGCAATCGTCAGCTATTCTCGCTACGGCATGCCTGACGTCAGCGTCACGAGGGACTTCCAGCTGACTGTGAAGGGCGACCCGCAGCTGAGCCAGCATCGCCTTGCCGAGGTCCAGCAGCTGCTCGACCAGAACTACGCCTACGCGTCGCTCTCGTATTCCAACTCTTCCGACGGGGCGTTCGACCCGCAGCCGGTGGCGGGCGACATCCAGCTGCCGACCACCCGAACTCTGGGCACGCGCTCTCTCGACTTCGACGTCAAGGTGAGCTACCAGGCCTCCAACCAGGCCGTGACCATCAGTGGATACCGCGCCAACGTGTGGCGCCCCCTTGCTGGGGCAAGCGACCAGACGGTGGACATCACCTGCACGGTTGCGCTTAGGGACGACCCCTCGAGCAGCGTCTCCAAGACGCTTTCGCTCACCCTGCGCCCGCTTTCTCTGGGAGCGCTTGACGACGAGCTCTCTCTTATGGACGAGGTCGCCGCCGCCTATCCCGAGCGCCTCTTGGGCGGGCAGGACCCCGCGGCGGTCACCTCGGACCTGCATCCCTTCATGGAGGGCTACCTTGACGGTTTGGGACGGGTCGGATGGGCCTCGTCCAGGTCTGCAGCCGACGGGGTCAGCGGCATAGTCGCCTACGACCTCGCCGACTACGACCCCATGGGTTCCAGCGACCAGGGCCGCACGTTCGCCTCGAGCAACTCCTCCGTCGTGAGCAACGAGACGTTGCGCGTCACGCGTCCCGCCTACAACACCAGCGTCACAGTGCGTTCCAACCTCAGGAGCAAGCGCTACGGTGCGTATTACGATCGCTACAAGGATGACCCCCAGCTCTCCGATGCCCTGAAGGCAAAGCTGAAGACCCTGGCAGGGCGAGAGGTCAAGACGGTTCTTACCGTCTTGGGGACTACGGAGAAGGAATCGCCCGACGTCGCCGCCACGGCCTCCGTCGTGGGCATCGACTCCTTCGGCGCGCCCGAGGTCTGGGCATCCGCAGAGGATTACAGCCTGCCGGCCGGCTCGACCGTTGCCGACCTCACCAAGGCGATGCTCGAAAAGGCCGGGCTCAGCTACGTGAGCTACGATACGGCCTACGGCTTCTACCTCGACTCGGTCACGTCGCTCACCACGGGCAAGACCTACGGCTACGACGCGACGACGGGCAAGTACTGGCAGCTCTTCGTGAACGGCAAGGCCTCCGACCTAGGTGCCGACGCCGTGAAGCTGACCGATGGCATGAGCGTCAGCTGGGTGTACTCCGCCTACGGCGAGCAGCCATCCGACCAGAACAAGGTCACAGCCTCGGTCAAGGTCGTCGGACCCAACGCCTCGGGCTCGTACACCTCCTGGGTGGGGCAGAGCGAGGTCAGCGTTCCTGAGGGGACGACCGCGGCCGAGCTTACCAAGATCGCGCTCGAGCGCAACGGCATGACCTGCGATGAGGGCATGTACACCATCAGCTCGCGGGAAGCTGGCCAGACCCTTCCCAACGGGACCCAATCGCTGGGTGCCGCGCAGGCTGCCGACGGAACCTGGTCGTGGTGGCAGTTTTACATCAACGGCGAGCTCTCCAGTGAGTACGCCTCCAGCTACGTGGTCAAGCCGGGTGACCGCATCGAGTGGTGCTACGGGGCCTATGGCTCCGGCCTTCCCCAGGGCGACGTAACGGTTGACCCCTCGGCCCCCCGTCCCGACTACCAGGCCGAGTGGGGTGCCTACAAGGGAAGCGACGGATCCGGAACCAGTGCGGCCGACACGCCCACCACGGGCTCCAGCCTCGCCTGGGCACGGGACCTCGTTGCGTCGGGCATGGCCACCTGGATGAGCGACCCCATCGTCGTCAACGGCGACGTCTACGTTGCTGCCGGCAGCAAGCTGCAGATACGCGATGCCGCGACCGGTGCCATCAAGAGTCAGGCCGACCTGGCGGAGCACGTCGAGTCCACCTGCCGCCTGGCGTACGCCGACGGCCTGGTGATCGTGCCGCTCCATGACGGCCGCGTTCAGGCCCTGACCGCCGACAAGCTCGTGACGGTTTGGCTGACCGATGCCCTTCCGCAGTCGGGCGGCGTTTCCCAGCAGTCCATCTCCACGCCGCTCGTGCGTGACGGGTACTACTACCTCGGCACGACCGCCGCGTCGTTTACGGGTTCCTCGCTCGGTGGCTACCTCATGAGCATTAACCTCGCCACGGGCTCTGTGCGCTGGAGCGTGGAGTCCGAGGGGTCGGGCTACTACTGGTCCGGCGCGGCGAACGTGCGGGCCGGCATCCTCGTGGCGGACGATACGGGGGTGCTTGCGCTGCGCGACGCCTCGACCGGGAAGATCGTCTCGAAGCTCGTGCTGGGAAGCCCCTCTCGCTCGGGTGTCGTGACGAGCGCCGATGGCTCCGAGGCCTATGTGGTCACCACCGACGGCGTGCTCCACAAGGTGAGCGTCGCCGTCGATGGCACGCTCGCGCCCGTGGGCTCGGTCAGGTTCGCCCAGGCGAGCACCTCCACCCCGACGCTCTCGGATGGCAAGGTCTACGTGGGCGGGGGTTCCAGCCGCGTGGGCGGCACGGGTGGCCTCTACGTCATCGACGCCAAGACGCTGTCGGTCGAGCAGAGCGTGACCGCGACGGCCGACGGCGCCATCGCGGGCGACGTAAAGAGCGCTCCGCTGGTGGCCAGGCGGGGCGCGGGCACCTACGTCTACTTCACGAGCAACGCCCGTCCCGGCGGCATCTACGTCTACAAGCTGGGGGAGAAGTGCGCCACCCTCCTGTTCAGGCCGGAGACCACGCGCCAGAACTACGCGATGTCGAGCGTCGTTGCGGCGGCCGACGGCAGCCTGTACTACGTGAACGACTCCGGAAGCCTCTTCAAGGTTGTCGCCGGCAGCGAACTGCCTGGGCCGTCTGTCGAGCCGGGCAATGGTGCCGGCACGACTGACGGGGCTGCGGGCGACGCCGAACGGGGCGGCGCGACGGAGTCCCCGCATGGAGTGACGAATGGCGCCGTCGGGCCCCTGCATGCGGCCCGCGGCGAGCTCTCGCTCGCGTCGGACGCGCCTGCCTCGGGGCGGGGCGCCCTGTTGGGTGGCGGACTGCTGGACGCAAGCGAGTCCGGCCTCCTGGGTGGCCAGCTTGGCGAGGGACTTCTGACGAGCGAGTCCAGTGCGGACGACGACCAGGGCATTGCCGACGACGCGACCCCCCTTGCCGGCTTGGCAAAGCTTCCCGCCTGGCCGCTTGCCGGCGTGTGCGTGGGCGTTGCGGCCGTGGCGTTCTCTCTGCTCGGATTCGGCAAGGGTAAGGAGGACTAGCGATGGCAGAGCCGGACTTCAAGGCGGCGAACACCGCCGCTCGCGACAGGGGGACCTTGGCGGAGGGCCGTGACCCCTCAAAGGGGATCTCGGCTGGGGGCGGCCCCAGCCGAGATCCCGGGGGAAGGCGCGGCCTGGGCGCTGCGCGCGTGGCGACGCTTTGCCTTGCCGCCGTCCTGATTGCCCTGAGCGCCTGGTCGATGAGCCAATATGCGCAGGGGAAGGATCCCTTGGCCCCGCTTTCGGGTTCCGCCTCGACCCAGGCCGCGGTGGACGCGGCTCCCAGCGCGGATGACGATGGCTCGCGGTGCGCCATTGGCCGCGACGACGTCCTTGCGGCGCTTGGCGACCTGAGCTGCGACGGGGAGGACGTCTCGCTCTCCCAGGACGTCCAGGTCGTCGTGAACTCTGCTGGCGTTTGGGTCGAGCAGCGAGACGGCAGCGAGCCTGTTGCGCGCGTGGACGCGACGGCCAGGCGCACCGCGGCGCTGGCCCGCTGGATTGACGGGCGCGGGATCGCGGCAACCGTCACCTGGATCTCGGAGGACGAGTCCGGCGTCGTGCGGGTCGTCATGTCGTTTGACTCCTCGAGTGCGGCCGCCCTTGCGTCCGACGCGGCGACGGCCGACGTCATGGCGGCGGCGAGCGGCTATGCCATCGATTCCGAGTGCTTCGCGGCCTTGGGCGACGTGTCCTTCTCGGCCGCCAAGGGCGACGCGCCCCGGCTGCCTTCCGGAGACGAGGTCGCGGTCGGTCGCGCGTCGTCGGTCTCGGCCGGCTCCGAGGGCGGCTCTGCGCAGGCCGTCGCGTCGGGTTCTGGTGCGGCTTCCGCGGACGTTTCCTCCACGTCCGGCGCCGACGGGCCCGCGGCGGCTGCTGAGCGGGGCAACATGACGGTCTCCGTCAGCATCAACGGAGCCTCGCATCGCGTGAGCGTTCCCAAGGGGACCAGCGCCTACGCGGCGCTGCTCGCTACCGGTGCCACCGTGGAGGGCGGTGCCAACCGCACGGGCAGCGGGACCTGGGTCACGGCCATCAACGGGCTCGGGCAGGACAGCGCGCACGGGTGGACCTACACTGTCAACGGCACGCTTCCGAGCGTGATGAGCGACGAGTACGTGCTTCACGACGGCGACTCCGTCGCGTGGAACTACGTGTAGGCGGGAGGCTGCGTTGGGCAGACGCTCTGGACAGACGGCTTTCGAAGGCGTCCACCTTGTGGTTCCGGCCGTCTACTTTGTCGGCACCATTGGCCTGGGCATCTTCGTGCTGCAGCCCGTCTACGTCCTGCTGTCCGTGGTCGGGGCGCTCCTGTTCGGGGGCTGCTGCCGCGGGTGGCGGGCCGTCGGGCGCAGCCTTGCCTGGCAGGCCCCGCTGGTGATGCTCGTCTGCCTGGTCAATCCGCTCTTTTCGCGCTCTGGCGCGACGACCCTCGCGTGGCTGGGGCCCCTGCCCCTCAAGCTCGAGCCGCTTGCGTTCGGGGCGTGCATGGGCGGCATGCTCGTTTCGATGCTGCAGTGGGTTTCGAACGCGACCTGCGTGCTGACCCAGGATCGCGTCATGGGCATGGCGGGGCGGCGCCTTCCTGTGGTGGGGACCATGGTCTCGATGGCGGTCCAGCTGCTTCCGCAGCTGCTGAGGCGCCACGCGCTGGTCGCGTCTGCGCTCGACGCCTGCACCGCCTCCGGAGGCGGCGGCCAGCCGTCCGCGTCCGGCCGTGCGCGACTGGGCTCGTACGTGCGCAGCTCGACCATGCTCATGTCATGGGCGATGGAGGACTCACTTGAGCGCTCAGATGCGATGCGCGCCCGGGGTTGGGGTGCAACGTCCGCGCGGAGCCACTACCGGACGGAGCTCCTGCGCTCGCGTGACGTTTTGTATGCATCGGCGCTCGCCGCGATGGTCGGCGCAAACGTCGTGCTGGCCATCGTCGCCGTGGGGGAGTGGCGGTTCTACCCTCAGCTTCCCACGCTCGAGCCGTGGTGGGGCTATGCGCCCTACGCCGCGCTGATGGCTCTGCCGAGCGTCCTTGCGCTGGCGGAGCGCCTTCGCTGGAACAGATTGGGGTAGCCGTGGGGTCTTGCTTGACAACAGAGGAAAACGTGGCATCGTCCCGCGGGGAAGTCCCCGCGCTCCAGTTGGACGGCTTGGGCTTCTCCTATGCCGCAGCCGAGGTCGCACCGTCGCCGGAGCCCGTCATCTGCTCCGCGAGCCTGACCGTCCCGCAAGGCGCGTTCGTGCTGCTGGTGGGCGACACGGGCTCGGGCAAGACCACGCTCATGCGCCTGTGCAAGCCCGAGATCGCCCCCGAGGGGAGCATGCGCGGCACCGTCCGCGTGCTGGGGCGCGACGTGCACGAGCTCGACCCCATGGCCTCCGCGCGCTCGGTCGGCTACGTGTTCCAGAGTCCCGACAACCAGATCGTGTGTGACAGCGTGTGTCACGAGCTTGCCTTCGGCCTCGAGAACCTCGGCGTCCCCCAGGACCAGATGCGCCGGCGAATAGCCGAGACCTGCTACTTCTTTGGCATCGAGCCGTGGTTCCACGCACGCTGTGCCGAGCTGTCCGGCGGCCAGCGCCAGCTGCTCGCCCTCGCCTCGGCGCTCGTGATGCGCCCACGCCTCCTGCTTCTGGACGAGCCGACCTCGATGCTCGACCCCGTTGCCGAGAAGAGCTTCCTCTCCCTGCTGTTCAGGGTCAATCGCGAGCTGGGCGTGACCGTGGTCGTGGCCACGCACGCCCCCCAGGCGATGGTCGACTACGCCACGACCGCCTTCCGCATGGAGGGCGGGGCGCCCCGCCAGGTGGAGCTCGGCTCCCTGCGCGGGGGGCATGGCCTTCTCGGCCGCATTGGCGACGATGGGCTGGCGGAGCCTTCCGGTGAGCTTAGGGTCAGCCTGGGCGACGCGTGGTACCGCTACGAGCGCGATGGCCGCTGGGTGCTGCGCTCGGCAGATCTGTCGCTGCGCGCGGGAGAAGTGCGCGCCCTCGTGGGCGGGAACGGCTCGGGCAAGTCGACGCTGCTCATGGCCGTTGCCGGAATCGCGCGTCTGCAGCGCGGGCGTCTGAGCAACGCCCTCTCTCGCTCGCAGGCCTACCTGCCGCAGTCTCCCAAGGCCCTGCTGTCGCGCGAGACCGTCGAGGCGGAGCTGATGGAGTGGTCGGCCTCCGGCTACGGGCGCGACGAGGCGCTCGCCCTGGCCTCGGCGCTCGGCCTCGCGTCGGCGCTCGGTCGCCATCCCTACGACCTCTCAGGTGGCCAGCAGCAGCTTCTGGCCTTTGCGAAGGTCCTGCTCACGCGCCCTCGGCTTCTGCTGCTCGACGAGCCGACCAAGGGGCTGGACGATGCCGCGCGCGTCCTTGTCGCGACCCGCGTTCGCGATGCCGCGCGCTCCGGTTGCGCGGTGCTCGTCGCGACCCACGACGTCGCCTTCGCGAGGGCGGTCGCCACCAGCTGCTCGCTGCTGTTCGACGGTCAGGTATCCCTGACCCAGGATGCCCGGAGCTTCTTCGACGAGTCTTGGGTGTGGGGCGCATGAGCGAGCCACGCGCGAATCCCTCTGCGCTCGACCGCCTCGGGCCGCTTCTGCTTCTGGTCCCCCTCGTGGCGATGCTCTGCTGCGCGTACCTTCAAGTCGAGGCGACCGCGGGTCTGGTGCTGCTCGTCGCCCTGTTCTGCCTGGGGCTGTTCTTCCGCTCGTTCGAGAGGAGCCGTCCCACGCTTCGCCAGGTCATGCCCACTGCGACACTGGCGGCCGTCGCCGCGGCCGGACGCGTGGCCTTCGCACCGCTTCCCGACGTGAAGCCCGTCTCGGCCATTGCCATCGTCGCCGGCGCGACTCTGGGACGCCGCTGCGGCTTCATGGTCGGCGCACTTGCCGCTCTGGTCTCGAACTTCTTCTTTGGGCAGGGGGCCTGGACGCCGCTGCAGATGTACGCGTGGGGCCTGGTTGGCTACCTGGCCGGCGTGCTTTCCGACCACCATGCCCTCGACAGCCGACCGGCCCTCTGCGCGTACGGCTTCTGTTCGGCGCTGCTTTATGGCCTCATCCTCAACGGCTGGCACGTTTTGGGCTTCGTCCGTCCGCTCGAGTGGGCGCCCGTGCTCGCGGCGTTTGCCGCCGGCCTTCCGCTCGACGTGCTGCATGGCGTCTCCACGGTGGGCTTTCTGCTGGCCATCTGGCTGCCGTGGGGAAGGTCGATTCGACGCGTGGTTGCGAAGTACGGCCTTGGCTAGCCGTGCGCCATCGGATCGCTTGACGCAATGGGGTGATGCGTCTAGACTGAGCTGCGTGTTAAGAGTAAACGATTACCCACCTTTTGACCAGAGAGAAGGAATCGCACGATGGACTTGAACCAGTACATGGACCACACCCTCCTCAAGCAGAACGCCACGGAGGACCAGATGCGCGCGCTCTGCGACGAGGCCCGCGAGCACGGCTTCAAGACGGTCAGCATCAACGGCTGCTGGACCAAGATTGCCGCCGAGGTTCTCGAAGGGTCGGGCGTTGGCATCACCACCTGCATCAGCTTCCCGCTGGGCGCCTGCTCCACCGCGGGCAAGGTCGCCGAGGCCAAGCAGGCCGTCGCCGATGGCACGACCGAGATCGATATGGTCCTCAACGTGGGCAAGCTCCTCTCCGGTGACGACGACTACTGCACGCGCGACATCAAGGCCGTGGTCGAGGCCGCCCAGGGACGCCCCGTCAAGGTCATCCTCGAGTGCTGCCTGCTCGACGATGACCAGATCGTGCGTGCCTGCAAGTGTGCCGAGGCCGCGGGCGCCGCGTTCGTGAAGACCTCAACCGGCTTCAGCACGGGTGGCGCAACCATCCACGACGTCGAGCTCATGAAGAAGACCGTGGGCGGTCGCCTAAAGATCAAGGCCGCGGGTGGCATTCACACCAAGGAGGAGGCCCTTGCCATGATCGAGGCGGGAGCCGACCGCATTGGCGCCTCCGCGTCGATTGCAATCTGCGCATAGGTTGGTGGCTGGGCGTCCGGGTGCCGTAAGGAAAAAAGGCAAGGGGGGTCGTCTCGCGCGAAGCGGGACGACCCCCCCTTGCCATCGGGTGTGCTCGGGATGCCGGGTCCTACCGAGTGGGCGTCGCCTCAAGCCAGCCGGGCAGGTCGGCGCAGTACGGTCGCGCGGCCGCACGGGCCGCCGCCAGGCTCACTACGCCTCCTGCGACATAGTCCCCGCCCTTTGGCGCGACCACCAGCGCCAGCTCCGTCCTCGTGCCGCCGAAGGGGCACAGCGGCAGAAGGAAGGCGCTCTGGTCTCCTGCGGGGTTTCGAGTCGCGGCGGCAAGGCGCCAGCTCGAGCGCGCCCGCGCAAGACTCGCTTCAACAGCTGCGGAGAGGGCCGACTCGTCCAGGCCGCGCTCGGCGAGACTCGCGTCGACGCGCAGCGCCGCCTCCAGCAGCTTGCCGGCGTTGTAGTCCACGCTCGCGTCCGCGCGCAGAACGAGGTCCTCGAGTCGCTGCGGGTAGCTGACGTGCTGGGGAAGCACTTCCAGCGCGCTCAGCCTTTGGGAGACACTTGCCGTGTCCGTCGTGCCAAAGCTCTCCAGGCGCCAGAACGGCTTGACCGGGCGCCGGGTTAGGAGGGCATACACGGGCATTCCCAAAGGCGAGACGAGCCCGGTGTCAAAGCTCGCGAACGTTTCGTCCGCGCTCGCGACAAGCTTGTCCTGGGCAAAGGCCAGAAGCGCGTTGGTGACGAGGTGGGATCTCAGGATGGCGCGGTCACCCTCCTGGATGTCCCAGCGCTCGGGGGCGCAAACCTCGGCGAGCGCCTTCAGGCACTTCTCCCACGGGCCGACCTGAAGCATGCTCTGGAGCTTGCGCTCGGGGTCGACCTCCTGGCCGCACCCCCTGCCGAACAGGTCGCGCCACGGCCATGCGGCCTCGCGGATCGGTTCGCGTGCGGGCGGCTGGGGCGCGTCGCTGCCGTCGTGGCCGTCCACCTGCGTCAGCTCCCAGCGCTTTCCCGACGCGGAACGCGCCGCGTGGGCGATGGTGACCTCGATGGGCGAGCCGTCCTGCGCGTGAAGAAAGTGCAGGGGGAAGGTGACCTCCGAGCGGCTGCCCCTGAGCTTCGTGGTCGAGCGTGCGACCAGCCAGTCTTCGTCCATCGTCTTGATGGGGTCGGCATCCAGTGGCAGCATCTGGTAGAGGAGCCCCAGCACGGCGTCCTTGCAGTGGACGTCGCGCTCGATGCTCTGGGGGAAGCCCGCCTGGTTCGCGATGGGCTCCTCGATGGGAGGGACGGTCCCGAGGCCTGCGATCGGCTCAAAGCGGTTTTCTGTGGGTTCGGGCGCGCTTGCGCCGGAGGCGACGGCCTCCTTTGCCGTGAGATCCTGGGGTGCGGCCGCAGCAGGGCCAGAAGGGCTCGGCCCTGTCTGCCCGTCAGCTTCCTGTGCGGGAGCGGGGGCCTTGTCGGCAACGGTTGCGTCAGACGCCGCGGGTGCGAGCCCCTCCCTGGGAGCCTCGGGCTCCATGCCGCGCGGGTCGTAGGTGATGGTGAGCTTGATGCCGGCCATGGGTGCCTCGACGCACTTCTCCTGCGCGTGGGGACGAACCTCCTCGGCGCGGGTCGCGGGCTCCTCGGCCGTCGCAGCAGGCTCGGGCGCTGCAGTGGCAGGCTCGCGTGCGGGATCGCGGGCCATGCTCTTCCCCTGGGGCACCGGCATGTCCTTTGCGGGTCCCGGCTGTGTCTCGGTCTTGGGGGAGGCGCTCCCTTGTGCCTCGTCGTCGCGGCGCGCCTTGCGCCCTTCCTTGTGATGCGGCTTTGCCGGCTTGGGAACCTTGCCGGACTTCTTTTTCTTCCACGACTTGCCCGACTTCGCGCTGGAGTCGCCCGCTGGCCGCGCTGCCTTGGCCAGCGCGGCGTCGAGGTCGGCGTTTGCCATGAGCGTGGCGAACACGCGACCCTTCTTGAAGACGGTCAGCTTGACGAACTCGCCCAGGTTTTCCAGCAGCTGCGAGGTGTCCTCGCAGTCGCAGTCTTGCGCGCTCACCCCGTCCGCCTCGAGAACCTCCTCAAAGCGTGCGACGCGCTCTTGCTTGCCCGTGCCGATCTCCCTCTGGAAGAGCTGGTAGAAGTACAGACGGTTGCCGGGCGTAATCTTGGGCATGGGTGGACGACCTTTCTATGAGCGATGCGTACGGGGCGCGGGGGGGGCGAGTGCTTTGTGCGGGCCGGCGTGCGACCGCGCGATGCGAAGGGGGCGCCAGCCATGCGCCCCCCCTGCGGCCGCGGGCCCCGCAGGGGGCTCGCACGTATGAGATGGTGTCTGACTGCTAGGCCACGACGACCTGAACCATCTGGCTGATGGCTTCCTTCGCCTCGGGAATGGGGTAGAGGGGCCAGTCGTGGTTCATTCCCTGGCCGACCCTGAGGTCGCAGGTAACGCCCGCGTCCTTGAGCTTCTCGGCGAACTTGATGGCGTCAGGGTAGAAGATCTCCCGGGTGCCGGTGAAGATGGTGACGTTCTTGAGATCGCTCACGTCTCCGTAGATGGGCGACAGGCGTGGGTCGCAGATGTCGTCGCCATCAGCCCACAGGTCACCCAGCTGCGCCAGGCCCCAGGGTGCGAGCATCGGGTCGCGGTCGAAGAAGTCGTGAATGTCGGGGTTGCGCATCGAGAGGTCGACGATGGGCGAGATGAGCACCAGGTGGGCCGGCTGCTCGAGCTTGTAGTGCGAGAAGGTCTCCGCCATGCCGGCCGCGAGTCCCGCGCCGGCCGAGTCGCCCATGATGGTGATGGCGTCGGCGCCGTAGCGGTCGCACATCCCCTCGTACAGGTCGGTTAGCAGGGAGTAGGCCTCGTCGTAGTCATGCGCGGGCGCGAGGGGGTAGATGGGGACGACAACCTCTGCCTCGGTCTCGACGCAGAGCTTGTCGATCATCTGCCAGTGGAAGGGCGAGATCTGCTGGACGTAGGCTCCGCCGTGCAGGTAGAGGATGGCGTGCTTGTTCTTGCCCGTGGTTCCCACATGGAAGGTCTTCATGCCGTCACGGGTCTCCTCGAAGACGACCGACTTCATGCCCATCCAGCCGGGCAGGTGGTACTCCTGCTCGTTCACGGCGCGGTTCTTCTCGACAAAGTCGTCGTAGCGACCGAGGTCGCGGCCCAGGGTGTTGCGACGGACGCCCGAGAGGCGCCAGACGCCCTCTGCGGCGGTTGCGATGCCGGAGCGGCCGAACCTGGTCCTCGACCAAAGCTCGAAGCCGGCGCCAGCTACTGCGGCGCCAAGCGTTGCGCCGGTGGTTGCGAGGATCGCCTTCGTGGACTTCTTCACGTTCTGCTCCAATCTCCAGAGACGGATACGTAGAAGTCTACCCAAGCGAGGGTCAAAATTGCGCCCGCGGCGCCATATTGGACAAGCGGGGCTTGGCCGCCGCCCCCGTCGGCGTCCCTACAGGTGACGGTTGTAGTTGCCCTTCTTCTCGAGGTTGCGCAGGTTGGTGATGGTTCCCTGCATGCCGTGGGGGACGTACTTCATCGTCGAGAGGTCCTCGGGGAGGTAGTCGATCAGGCTCAGGGGTTCGGTCTGCTCGACGACGCCCTCCTCGTTTCTGGCGGGCTCCTCGCCGGCGGCCGCCTCGATCGCGAAGACCTTCGCGCCCTCGGCGGAGAGGCGCTCCTCGTACCAGCTCATGGGGTCGTCGGGGCGCTCGGCACGCGCGTCGGTCGACTCCCAGCTCACGTCGTAGCCCGCCAGGGCGAATTGCGTCTGCGAGAAGTGCCAGAGCGGGTAGCTGTCGGTCTTCAATAGGACGGTGCCACCGGGTGCCAGAATCTGGCGGTAGCGCAGCAGGTTATCCAGGTAGGTCAGGCGCTGCCTTGCCTCCTTCTTGCGGGGGAAGGGGGTGGGGAAGTTCAGGTATATGCGCGAGACCTCTCCCGCGGCGAAGTAGTCTCCCAGCTTGTCCGAGATGCCCGGGCAGAACACCACGTTGTCTAGGCCGGACTCGACGGCCTTTTGGGCGGCGTAGGCGATGCAGATGGGCTCGAAGTCGATGCCGACGAAGAGCACGTCCTTCTCCCTTGCGGCCGCCTCGACGGTGAAGGCCCCCTTGCCGCAGCCCATGTCCAGGCGGACCTCAGAGAAGCGCGCGGCCCCCTCTGCGTCCAGGGGCCTGCAGGCCTCGGCCCAGACTCCCGCGTAGCTTGCGGGCGCAGCCTCGATGGCGTCGGCATAGCGCTCGAGGCGCTCCTCCAGGACAAAGTGCTTGGGGAGGCGGGCGTGAAGAGCGTGCATGGGGTGCCTTTCGTGATGACGGACGTGAATGCGCGCAAAAGTATAGCGTCGCCCCAGCTGCGGGACGACGCCTGGCATCAAAGCTACCCTGTACCTTCACCTGCGGAGCGGGTCGTTCACACGGCGGATGCCCTGCCGTTCGGATGCGCCGCGCTGCCTACAGCAGCTCGTCGAGGGTCTCCCCGTACGAGGGGAGGAACTCGTCCATGAAGTCGCGCACCTCGGGGCAGGTCGCGGCCATCTGCTCTACCTTGCTGCGGCAGCCCTGCTCGGCGCGCCAGAACTCCCGGTTGCCCGACTGACGCTCGTCCACGCACTTGATGAGGGCCGATATCCTGTCGGCCGCCTTGACCAGCTTGCGCAGGTACGCGTCGTCCTCGTCGTCGGCGCCGAAGTAGATTGCCTCGTAGGTGGGGCGAAGGTCCTCGGGCAGGCCGCTCAGGAGCCGGTGCGCGGCCTGGTCCTCCACGTCCTTGTAGGCGTCGCGGATCGTGCCGTTCGCGTACTTGACGGGCGTGGGCATGTCGCCGGTCACGATCTCGGTCGTGTCGTGGAACAGCCCGATGAGCGCAGCCCTGTCGGCATCCAGCTTTCTGCCGTGGCGAACGTTTCCGATGGTCGCGAGGGCGTGTGCGATCACGGCGACCTCGAGCGAGTGCTCGCTCAGGTTCTCGGGCCGGGCGTTGCGCATCAAGGCCCAGCGCTCGATGTACTTCATTCTGGACACGACGGCAAAAAAGCTCGACTGCTCGCTCATGGTTACACCCCTTTGTCGGCCGCCTGGTCGTTGCGGCCCTCGTCGGATGGCGTCCCCTCCCCGCACGGTTCCCCGGGGAGGTCGGAGCCGCTCGTAGTTGCGCCTTTCCCTATCGTAGCCGCATTGCCCGCCGCCCTTGCGTCGGCGTCCTCGGGCGAGAGGATGGGCAGGATCCCCGTCGGCTCGTGCTCGTGAATGTAGCGCTTGTCGAGGTACATGCGGCGGTCGGCCTCGCTGATGAGCCCCTCGTAGTCACCGTCGTAGGACCCCTTCCACACGCAGCCGAGCGCGATGCTCACGCCTCTCTCCCTGAACTCCTGGCGCAGCGAGGCGAGAAGCGCGTCGACCTTGTCGGGCCCGGACATCTCGACGTACGCGACGAACTCGTCGCCACCCATGCGAAAGACGAACTCGGTCCCGAAGCGCTTCTCGAGCACGCGCGCCGCGCGCTCGATCAGGGCGTCTCCGGCGTCGTGCCCCAGGACGTCGTTTGTTTCCTTGAGGCCGTTGAGGTCTCCGTATACCAGCGCGAACCCGCCCGCAACCGTCAGCCCACGCATGAAGGTGGTGAACGCGCGGCGGTTCATCGTTCCGGTCAGGGGGTCGTGCGTGCTGATCGAGTTGAGCCGCTCCATGGTGTTGCGGTTCCTGAGGAGGATTGACGTGAAGGCCGCTGCGATGCGCATGAACAGCTCGGTCACTTCGATCTTTCCTGCCGCGACGCCCTCGATGCCTAGGAAGCCTATGGGCCTCGCGTCTTGGAACAGCCGTGCGGCCACGAGGTTGTCGACCCGCTGGCTGACGAGCTCTTCTCGCGCCTTGTCGCTCAGGCGCTCGTCGTGGGCGGGGTCTTCGATCACGATGAGCCCGCCGTCGGAGAGCAGCGCCGTCCACGAGTCCGAGAACCCAAAGCGCACCTGCTGGAACTCGGAGATCCTTGAGGGCTGCCCCGCAGCGCACCACTCGTACGTGTTCGACGTCAGCCCCATCTCGTCGTCCTCGAAGATGAAGGCGTGGCGCGCGTCGCTCAGGTCGCCGAGCATCTCGAGCATGCGGTCGAGCCCGTCGTTGGGGTCGGGCTCGCTGAGCGCGACGGAGAGCATGTCGTTGATGGAATGCTCGACGTACAGCAGGCTTGCCCTGCGCTCTGCCTCGGCGACCAGGTCGGACGTGCATAGGGCGAGGGTGACGCGGTAGGGCTTGCCGTTCCAGGGCATGAGCGTCTCGAAGGTGGTGTAGTCCTTTCCGGTCTGGTGGTTGTGCAAGTGCGAGTGGTGGAAGCGCTTGCGCGAGAGGGATGGGGAGGAGCAGAAGTGACAGATGTCCTTGGAGCCGCCAAACACCTTGTAGCACTTGAGGCCGCGAAGTGGCGTGCTCCTTTCGATTCCGAACTCGCGACGGGCGAACTCGTTGGCGAAGACGATCTCGTAGCTCTTGGCGTCGCAGATGTAGAGGGCCGCCTCGAGCGTGTCGAGCTTGCTCATCTCGACCGTGAGGATGTCGCCGGTGAAGGACCTGCGTACGAGCTCGAGATCCTTGGCGCGGGAGAGGCGGTCGACCGCTATGTGCTCGAGCTCCTTGAGGCTGCGCGCCTCCGACCCCTTGATGAGCGCGTAGTTCGCGAAAACCGTGCAGGGGTACCCGTCCACCCTGTGTATGGCGTGCACGGCCGCGAGCATGCCGTCCACCACGCCGTCCTCCGCCTCGCGCGCCGTTCCCTTGAACATCACGACGAACTTGCCGCCCGTGAGGCGACCGATGGTCGAGCTCCTGGGAGAAGAGCCCTCTATCGCGTGGTGGACCTCCCGCAGCAGGGTCTGGGCGACCTTCTCGCCATAGGTGTGGTAGATGCGGCTGTATTCGGGGACGTCGAGCACGACGATCGAGTAGTCGATTCCTTCTCGGTGGAACTCCTCGTCCATGCGAACGATGGTGGTCGCGATGCCGTTGTCGTTCATGCCGCCGGTCACCTTGTCAACCAGCAGGTTCTTGGCGTGGGACTTGTCGGCGAGCTCCCCCGCCTCCACGAAGAAGCCCACGAGGCCGACGATGCGGCCGCGCTCGTGAATGGGGTACTTGTATGCGACGATGTCGCGCAGCACGCCGCGCGCGATGCACTGGCCATGGGCGCCGCGCACGACCTCTCCCCTGAGGAGCACGGCGTCCTCGTCGGAGTGAAAGGGCGCGTCCGCCACGTGCCAGAACATCTCCTCGTCTGTCTTGTTGAGGATCTCGTTGACGGTCTTGAGCCCGAAGTAGTGAAGGAACGACCAGCTTGCGCCCTGGAAGCGTCGCCTGTCGTCCTTCCAGAAGAACTTGAGGCCCGAGGACTCGATGAGCGTGCCCCAGATGCTTTCGGTCCTAATGCTGTCGGTGCTCAGTCCGGACGTGGGGGAGTAGTCTGCCGAGAGGCGCTCGAGCGCCTCGCCGGGATGGCTCTGGAACTCCAGCGCCGCCAGCCTGATGGCGTAGAGGTAACGCAGGTTTCCCGTGTTGGGAAGGGGGATGAGGACGAACTCCCTCCAGCGCCAGCTGCCGCCGGTTCCGCGCACGCGGAAGACCGCCGAGGTGAATCCCGCGTTTGCGAAGGCGACGCGCTCCGCCATGGTTCCGGGGGCCATGAACTTCCAGTAGGCTTCGCGGTCGTCGGGGTGGATGAAGCTGTGCGAGTAGTCTTCCGCGAGGCGGATGATGCCGTGGCGCCGCTCGCCGGGCGAGTCCTTCGCGAGGTTCGAGACGATGGTGGTCACGCAGTCGGCCTCGAAGTCGATCTCGAGGATGCTGTCGTAGAGCGAGGAGATGTTGCGGATGGCCAGGTCCATGCGCGAGCTCTCGCGCTGGTTTGTGTCGTAGGTGATGTTGTAGAGCGAGCAGCGGTAGACGCGACGCTCGCCCAGCGTTGCGATTACGCGGATGTTCAGGCGCAGGTAGTTACCATTGTCGACGTAGTTGAACGTCTCCTCCCGATGGGTGGCGATGGGACGCTGCGAGAACTCGCGGAACTTTACCCGGTTGAGGTAGTAGGGCGACGAGAGGTTCTCGTTTGCCTTGGCGATGCTGTCGGTCCCCTTGCTCCGGAGCGCCTCGAGGAACCCCTCGTTCGCAAAGATGATCTTGAAGTGCCTGCCGTCGTCGTCGACGATCGCCAGGGACTGGTCGGTGATCTGGTTTATGGTCCCGACCTTGTCCCAGAAGTGGGACTCGGCGCCCGTCTCGTGGATCATGCCCAGGTTTCGAAGGTGCTGGTCGAGCCTGTCGGGAAGGAGCGGCCTTCCATAGAAGTAGCCTTGGATCTTTTCGCAGCCGATGCTCCTGAGAAAGGCGAGCTGCTCCTCGGTCTCGACGCCTTCCGCGAGCGTCTGGATGCCCAGGCGCTTTGCCATGTCGACCGTGGACGTGAGGATCTGGCGCGCGCGGGCGCTCAGGTTGGAGAGGAAGGCCATGTCGATCTTTATGACGTCGAAGTCGTAGTCCTTGAGGACGTTGAGCGACGAGTACCCGCTGCCGAAGTCGTCCATCCAGATCTGGTAGCCCATCTCGTGGAAGCGCTCGATGGCCACCTTGATGCGGGTCTCGTCGCGCATGGCGATGGACTCGGTCACCTCGGCGTGGAGCATGTCGCGCGGGACGCCGTAGGTCCTGACGGCATCCTCGAGCACCTCGAGGGGGTCGCACGAGATGAAGTCGACGCGGCTGAGGTTGAACGAGACGGCGACGGGCTCGCGCCCTTCGTCCAGGTGCCTGCGAAGCGACTGGCAGACGTGACGGATGACGAAGGTGTCGAGCTTGTACGAGAGGTTCGCCTCCTCCAGCACGGGCACGAAGGTGTCCGGGGTGATGAGCCCGAACTCGGGGTCTCGCCAGCGGGTGAGGGCCTCGACGCCGCAGAGCTTGCCCGAGAGCGTACGGATCTGGGGCTGGTAGTGGACCTCTATCAGCCCCGTCTCTATTGCGGACTCGAGGTTCTCGACCAGGTGCTTGCGCAGCTCGGTGATGCGCTTGAGCTCGGGCCCGTAGGTCAGCACGTGGCGAAGGGGATCCGCCTTGATGCTGTTGCAGGCCATGCGCGCCAGGTCGCTTGCCTCGCTGATGGAGACGTTCCGGTCGCTGGTGAGCAGATAGATGCCTGCCTTGACCTGGAGGCTGAAGCTCTTGTAGCTCGAGGCGACCCGCTTGTGGACGCGCTCGGTCGCGGCCTCGACCTGGAGTCTATCGCCTTTGGTGTAGACGGCAAAGTGGTCATCCGAGAAGCGCGAGACCAACGAGCCGTCGGCAAACTCCTCCCTGAGGGTCTGCGCGACGGTGAAGAGGCACTCGTCTCCGGCCTTGATGCCGTAGATCGAGTTGTAGAGCTTGAAGTTGACCAGGTTGAAGAAGGCGATCGCCTCGCCGGTGGGGCTGTCGCGCTTCGGGCCACCGAAGAACTGGGGGGTCGGCCCGCTCAGGGACCTGATGGCTCGCGGTTTTGAGTGGGCCATGGTGTCGGAATCCTGCTGTCGGCCGACAAGAAGCGTGGCCTCGTGCGCGTCGTGGGCGAGCTCGAGGAAGCGCTGCATGCCAAGGAGCTTGGTCACACGGTCCTTCGTGTGGGTCAGGAACCTGATCTTGGAGTCGGCCAAAAACACGTAGAAGAGGTCTCCCTCGTCCGCGTCGTGGACCAGTCTTCCAAAGTTCTCGACGTAGGCGACCTCGCCCGACTTGGTGCGGATTCGGTAGGTCACGTGGTTGAAGCCGCCCTGGCCAGCTCGAATCTGGTTGGCGATGTCGCCCTCGACCGTTGCCAGGTCGTCCTCGTGCACCATGCCGGGAAACGTGTTGCCCGTCAGCCCCGCGAACTCACGCTCGTCTTCGCAGCCGAAGAGCTTGAGGACGTAGTCGTTCGCGTAGACGACCCTCTTTTCGCCTTCGGCCTGATAGACGAAGAAGCCACCGGGCATGCCGTCGGGATCGGGATTGATGCGGCGGGCCTCGCCCGGACCGACGAAGGGGGCGCCATCGCTTGGCGAGGCGGCCGTCTTGTCCGGATGCGTGTTCTTCTTCATACGCCACCGTCCTAGTCGCCAGAGCGATTGCGCTTGGCAAGGTAGAGCTGGGCGTCGGCCCCGTCGATCATCGTGCGAAGGTCGCTCGCGTTGTCGGGCGTCCCGTGGACGAGCCCGTGGCTGCAGACGATCTTCTCGTCCACGCCACTCATCGAGAGGTCCGTCACGCTCTTCTCCCAGTGCTGGACCTGTTCGCGGATGTCGGAAACGTCGCCTCCCTCGATTGGGATGATGATCAGGAACTCGTCTCCGCCGTAGCGGAAGGTCATGCCGTTGGCGAAGGTGCCGGCGAGTTCCTTGGCCACGGCGCGGATGATCTCGTCTCCCTTGCGGTGACCGTAGCTGTCGTTGTAGTGCTTGAAGTGGTCGATGTCGACCATGATGACGCAGAGCTCGCGACCCACGAACGAGGGGAAGTGGTTGCGTAGCGCGACGCGGTTCAGGGTCTCCGTGAGCTCGTCGTGCGTGGAGGAGTGGAAGAGCGACTTGTTGAGCGACTCGATCTCTTGGCGCTGCTCCGACTCGCTGGCCTGGGCGCGGTAGCGCGCGATCGACCCAAGGATGACGATGGTCGCAAAGATGGCGTAATTGATGGAGTTGATGTCGTTTGCCCCGTTGATTGCGAGCAGCACCAGGTAGAGGCAGGCGAAGGCGCCTCCGGTAAGCAGAAGTGAGATGACCGGAGGGGAGCTGATGAAACAGGCGAAGCAGAACTGGACGGTGTAGAAGGTGAGCATCTGGTCGCCCGTCATGTAGTGGCGAAGCGACACGTTGATGCCCCAAGCGCTTGCCAAAAGGAAGGTGGCGACCAAGAGGACGGACGCGGCCGTGGCATTGATGCGCTTGGGACGAAGGACCCTTCCGGCGGCGAAGAGGTCTATCGCGCTCATCACGATCATGATGCCGACGCTGTAGAACCCCGCGGGCGCTACGTTGAGCGTGTCCCTCATGCCGAGGGCAATCGCGAGGGTGACGACCTCGATAGCCAGGACGATGCCTGCCATGGTCCTCAGGTTCCGTACGTTGATGCGGCTGATGTCGGCGTGCACCTCAGGCTCGAGCCTTAGGCACAACCACCAGGAGAGCTTTTCTTTAAGGAGATCGAGCACGGCCCACCTCAATCGTTGGCGCGCGCCGAGGTGGTGCGCGTGAGCGTGACATACGGAGAGCTTGAGTTCATTCTACCCCCTCGCTACTCACATATGCGAAGGGGCGAAGACCAAACGGCCTTCGCCCCTGTCGGACGTGCTCTATCTCAACGTGAACGCGGGGAGACTAGTCCTCGTCCATGTCCTGCAGAGTCGCCATCAGTGGCGGAATGACCTGTTTCTTGCGGCTGACGACGCCAGGCAGCGTGGCGATGTCGCTCTCGGGAGTGACGTTGAAGGTGCGCGAGACAATCTGCTCGGTGTTCTCGCCCCAGTACATCATCTCGGTGGTCTGGCTCTTCACGTCAGTGAACATGTAGAAGACCATCGGGATGTCGTTGGCCGCGGCGGCGTCCTTGAGGTAGGGGCCGACCAGAGCCTCGGCGGCCTTGCGGCTGTTCTCGGTCATGAAGCTTGCCTGGCCCACGCCAAAGCGCGCGTGGCCACGCGAGAAGACCTTGAAGTCAGAGTTGAAGACCTCGTCGGCGGTGCGGCCGGTGAGGTCGGCGCCCGCGTCAAACATGGCATCGGCGTACTCGTCGACGTTGACGCCGGCGATCTCGGCCAGCTTCTCGCCCACGATCTTGTCCCTGGGAGTGCAGGTGGGGGAGCGGAACGCCAGCGTGTCGGAGAGGATTGCGGAGAGCATGATGCCCGCGATGTTCTTGGGAATATCGACGCCGTTCTCCTCGAAGAGGCCGTAGATGATCGTGGCCGTGCAGCCCACGGGCATGTTGCGGAAGTACGCGGGGGCGGAGGTCTCGATGGAGCCGATGCGGTGGTGGTCGATGATCTCCATGATCTCGGCGCGCTCAAGGCCGTCTACCGCCTGGCTGCGCTCGTTGTGGTCGACCAGGATGACGTGCTTCTTGTTGACGTTGAGCATGTCGGGCGAGCTGACGACGCCGATGTACTTGCCGTCCTCGTCCATCACGGGGAAGAAGCGGTGCTGCGAGGAGGCCATGACCTTCTGCGCGTCGTCGACCGAGGTGTTGACCGAGAAGTGCAGGACGTTTTCCTTGCCGAGCATCTTGGCGCGCACGGGAATCGCCATCGAGATGAGGCGAGCGGCGGCGTAGGTGTCGTACGGGGTGGTGATGACGGTGCAGTCCTTCTCGCGGGCGGCCTCGACGACGATGCTCGAGACGCCTGCACCGTTGCAGATGATCAGGCAGCTCGCGCCGGCCTCGACCGCGAAGCGCTGGGTCTCGTAGCGATTGGTGACCAGGACGACGTCGCCCTTCTCGACGAAGCCCTCCATCATCTCGGGCGTGGTACCCACGCGGATCTTGCCCGTGGTGACGACGCCGTCGGGGTTTCCGGAGACGAGCTCGCCCTGGAGGGTTGAGACGATGTTGGAGAGGTGCGTGCGGGAGCTGGAGAGGACCTCGGAGTCGAAGATGTCCATGTTCGCGTTGGCGATGTCCCTCACGGTGATGAGGCCCTCGAGGTCGTTGTCCTCGTCGGTGATGATGAGGGTGCCCGTCTTGAGGTCGCGCATGAGGTTCCATGCGGTGATGAGGCTGGTCTCGCGGCTGATGCCCTGCTGGCGCGAGATCTGGATGTCCTTGATCTGCGGGGCGACGCTCGTGATCAGCTCGGGCTCGTCGAAGCCGAAGCTCTTGAGCGCGAAGGCGGTCTCGCGGTTGATTGCGCCGGCGCGACGCGGCTCGAACTCGATGTCGCTGATCTGGTTCTTGAGATACGCATAGGCGATTGCGGAGCAGATGCTGTCCGTGTCAGGGTGCAGGTGGCCGATGACATTAACCTTGCGGATGGCCTCAGGCATGGGAACTCCCTCTGGTAGACGTTCGTGCGGGTAGGTATGCGATGCGCTTGCGTGTTCCGTACCGCGCGGTGAGCATCGGTCCTTGGGCCCCAGACGCCGTGGCGACCGAGTGTCCCAAGTGTGACCATATTTGCACAATACCTGCGCCTTTACCACTCACGTGCCATATTGGGAAGTGCGTTTCAGCACGTCATGGGTAATGTTAGGGCTGCTTGACAAAACATCACCACATATGTGGCGCGCACAAGGCGCCCGAGGCGATGCTATCGAGGGGCCCTGTCGTGGTTGATGGGCGTGTAGAAGAGCTCGCTCAGCTCGTCGGGGTCGCTCGTCTGGCCCAGGGCCCACATGGTCTTGGCAACCAGCGCCTCGGTGGTCATGTCGTCGCCCCTCAGGATGCCACGGTGCTGAGCGTAGGCGCGGCCGACCTCGTACACACCCAGGTCGAGGCCCTCCTCTGAGACCTGCGTGGTCATAACGATGCTTCGTCCCGAGTCCACCCAGTCGAAGATGGCGCGCTCGAAGGACGCCCCCTCGTACTCGGGGACGCCTCCGATGCCGAAGGTCTCGAGGATGACCGCGTCGTAGTGGGGCTTGAGAAGGGCGAAGACCTCGGGCGTGAGGCCGGGCGTGAGCTTCAGCACGATGACGCGCTCGTTGAGAGACGAGTACGTCTTGGGACGTGGCAGGTCCTTCTCGCCCGCGTCGAGGTCGGCGTGTCCCGCGGTGGCGACGGGGATGCCCGTGATCGACATGCCCATGGCGCTGTCGCGCACGATGCGGTCGTTGCGGATGACGGCGGGCAGCGGGTAGTTGACGCTGGTGAAGGCGTTGAAGCTCATGGTGCGCTGCTTGTGGGCGCGCGTTCCCACGATGACGCAGCCGCCGAAGACGATGGAGACGTCGTGGCTCAAAGGGTCCGTCGCGTAGAGAAGAGACTGGTACAGGTTGAGGCGCGCGTCGGTGAAGGGCGCGGCCATGGGCTGCTGCGAGCCGGTGAGCACGATGGGCTTGCGGCTGCCCTGGATGAGGTAGGAGAGCGCGGCGGCGGTGTAGGCCATGGTGTCGGTACCGTGGAGGATCACGAACCCGTCGTAGTCGTCGTAGCTGCGCTCCACCTCTTCCGCGATGCGCAGCCAGTCGGCGGGGCGCATGTTGGTGCTGTCGATGTTCATGGGCTGCACTACGTTCACGTCGCACAGGCCGCGGATCTCGGGCACGTAGGCAGCGAGCTCCTTGCCGGAGAGGGCGGGGGCGAGCCCAGAGTCCTCGGGCATCGAGGCGATGGTCCCTCCGGTTGCTATCAGCAGGATGTTCTTGCTCACGGTTGCTCCTTGCTATTCCGCAAAAAGGCGGCGTTCGTGTTCGTGCGTTGGAGATTATAGGGCCTCTTGCTTCCTCGCCGCACGACGCGGCGGTGCCGTGTTGCGCGGGGCTGGCCAGACGGTCGCGCGCGATACTCGTGCTTATATCGCGGAGCACTTGCCCCGCACGTCGGCGCCCACGAAAATGGGAAAACGTAAGCGCCACAACGACGCAAAAAAGGAGCTTCCGACTAATGGCTGAGTTCATTTATCAGATGTACCAGGTCCGTAAGGCCCACGGCGACAAGGTCGTGCTGGACGACGTGACCATGGGATTCTACCCCGGCGCCAAGATTGGCGTCGTCGGCCCTAACGGCATGGGCAAGTCCACCCTGCTTAAGATCATGGCCGGAATTGAGGACATCTCCAACGGCGAGGCCCGCCTTGCCCCCGGCTACTCCGTGGGCATGCTCATGCAGGAGCCCCCTCTCGACGAGACGAAGACGGTCAAGGAGAACATCGAGATGGCGTTCGGTGATCTTCTGGCCAAGATCGAGCGCTTCAACAAAATCGGCGAGGAGATGGGCGAGCCCGGCGCGGACTTCGATGCCCTCATGGCCGAGATGGGCGAGCTGCAGAACGAGATCGACGCGGCCAACGGCTGGGACCTGGACAGCCAGCTCTCTCAGGCGATGGATGCCCTCCAGTGCCCCGACCCCGACGCGGACGTGACCCACCTCTCGGGTGGCGAGCGCCGTCGCGTGGCCCTGTGCAGGCTGCTGCTCGAGGCCCCCGACCTTCTTCTCCTGGACGAGCCCACCAACCACCTGGACGCGGAGTCCGTCCTGTGGCTCGAGCAGTTCCTCAAGAACTACCAGGGTGCCGTTCTGGCGGTCACGCACGACCGCTACTTCCTGGACAACGTCGCCGAGTGGATCTGCGAGGTCGACCGCGGCACGCTCTACCCGTATGAGGGCAACTACTCGACCTACCTCGAGACCAAGGCCAAGCGCCTCGAGATGGAGTCCAAGCAGAACGCCAAGCGCGCCAAGAAGATGAAGTCCGAGCTCGAGTGGGTCCGCAGCTCCCAGAAGGCGCGCCAGGCGAAGAGCAAGGCTCGCCTTGCTGCCTACGAGGAGATGGAGGCCCAGGCCTCTCGTGTGGAGAAGGTCGACTACACCGACATCCACATTCCCGTGGGCCCGCGCCTGGGCAACAAGGTCCTCGAGGCCGACCACCTGCACAAGGCCTTCGGCGACCGCGTCCTGATCGACGACCTCTCGTTCAGCCTGCCGCGCAACGGCATCGTCGGCGTCATCGGCCCCAACGGCGTGGGCAAGTCGACTCTGTTCAAGATGATCGTTGGGCAGGAGCCCGTCAGCTCCGGCTCCATCGAGCTGGGCGAGTCGGTCAAGCTCTCCTACGTCGACCAAGGCCGCGAGGGCCTCGACGCCCAGAAGAACGTCTGGGAGGTCGTCTCGGACGGCAACGACTACATCATGGTCGGCAAGCAGGAGATCCCCAGCCGCGCCTACGTGAGCGCCTTCGGCTTCAAGGGCACCGACCAGCAGAAGCGCGCCGGCGTCCTTTCCGGCGGCGAGCGCAACCGCCTGAACCTGGCCCTCACCCTTAAGCAGGGCGGCAACCTGCTGCTTCTGGACGAGCCCACCAACGACCTCGACACCGAGACCCTCGAGGCGCTGGAGGAGGCCCTCCTGGAGTTTCCCGGCTGCTGCGTCATCACGAGCCATGATCGCTGGTTCATGGACCGCATCTGCACCCACATCCTCGCGTGGGAGGGCACCGACGAGAACCCCGGCGCCTGGAAGTGGTTCGAGGGCAACTTCGAGGACTACCAGAAGGACCGCGTCGCCCGCCTGGGTGCGGACGCGGCCCGTCCGCATCGCATCCACCGCAAGCTGACGCGCGACTAGGTCGGCTCGGGGGATAGCTCGCTCGAAATGAAGGAGGAGCCGGGACGCGTGCCCCGGCTCCTTTTGCGTGCGGCCGCCCTGTTCGCCCGCTCCACGGCCGCCCGCGTAGTCGATGATGGCACGGTCGATGAGGTTCTTGACTCCGGTCGAGTAGTTGCTGTTGAGGTACGCGAAGCGCAGCACGCGCTCGTCCTCCTCGCCGTCGACGTTGAGGTGGCGCTCCAGGACAATGCGGTCCTCGGTCAGAGTGCCCGTCTTGTCGCAGCACAGCACGTTGATCGAGCCCAGGTCCTGGATGGCGTCGAGGCGCTTCACGATGACGTGGTCGCGCGAAAGGTCGACCGCGCCCTTGCCCAGGCAGCAGGTGACGAGCATCGGGAGCATCTCGGGGGTGAGCCCGACGGCGACGGAGAGGGAGTAGAGAAGGGCGTCCACCCATTCCCCCTTGGTGATGCCGGACGTGATGAAGACGATGGGCACCATGGTCGCCATCAGCCCCACAAGGAGCCTGCTCACCGAGGAGATGCCCTCGTCGAACGAGGTCTTGCGTGGCGTGCTGGCGAGCGAGCCCGCAATCTCGCCGATCATGGTGTTGACGCCCGTTGCCACCACGACGCCGCGGCCGTGGCCCGAGATGACGGTCGACCCGGCGAGCACGAGGTCGTCAAGGCCGATGACGGGGCACTTCTCGCCCGCGTCGGAAAGGAAGGGCAGCTTCTCGATGGAGTCGGACTCGCCGGTGAGCGACGCCTGGCTGACGAAGAGGTCGCGAGCCGAGAAGATGCGCATGTCGGCGTGGGCGACGCATCCGGAGGAGAGGCGGATGACATCGCCGACCACGATCTGCTCAACGGCCGTCTCGTTGCCGCCGTCCCCGTCGCGCTCGACGTTTGCGCACGGCTCGATCATCTTGGCGAGCGATGCCGCGGCAACGGTGCTGCGCTCGGATTGCGTGAACCTGAGGAGACCGGACGCGAGAATCATGAACGAGATGATGGCCGGGGTGGTGATGCTCCTGTCTCCCGGCTGGGCGAACACCCAGTCGGTCAGCACGGACACGCCGGCAATGAACACGAGGATGTAGGTGAAGGGGTCCGCGAACGAGGCAAGGAGTCTGAGCGACACGGGCTTGCTGTCGGGTGACGACACAGCGTTGCCGCCATAGAGCTCGCGGGCGCTGTCGACCTGAGATGAGTCGAGGCCCTCGGCAGAGCTGTTGAGCTCGACGAAGAGCTCGTCGATGGGGCAGACCGCGGCATGACACAGCCACTGGTCCTGGGCGTTCGGACGGTTCTTGCCCGCGCTTGCGGGGGTCTTCTGGATGAGGGTGCGAAGCGTCATGCGCCTCCTCTTTTCCCGGGATGGGAAGTGCCTGTTGGCACCAGCGGAGCGCACTACATGCGGCCGCGCCTACGGCGGCGAGAGCCAGCCTAGGCGAGGCGGGCGCCTCCATCCCGATGGGCGGCGCCCCTCCATGTGCAGTTCTGACGTGATGAGTTGCGACTGTGACTGTGACTGTGACTCGGCCCGTCTGGCATGGGGGCACCTCCTTCGGTTGGGGCAAATGCTGGCTGCTCTCCTGCGAGAGCGTGATGACTGACCGAGGGTATGACAATGAGGAAAGACTGTCGACGCCGCTCGTCCCAAAGGGCCAAAACAAGGCATCTGGGTGCGAGGTGAATGCAAAAGACGCCATTTTAACAGGCGCTATATTAAAAAGGGGACCATGTCGGTTCGTGTGCATAGTGGGGAGAAACGAGGGAGGCGGGCCGACCGCTTGGGTCGACCCGCCTCCCGTTTCCGTTGTGTGAGCCTGTCGTGCGCGCCTGGCTACCTGAGCGCGCGTGTTGCGTTGAGCACGCAGATTACCATGACGCCCACGTCGCCGAAGACCGCGAGCCACATGGGCGCGAGCCCCAGGGCCGCAAGGGCCAGGATGGCAACCTTCACCCCGATGGCGAACACAATGTTCTGGCGCGCGATGGCCAGGGTCCGGCGCGCGATGCGGATGGCAACGGCAATCTTGGAGGGCTTGTCGTCCATCAGCACGACGTCCGCGGCCTCGATGGCGGCGTCGGAACCCATGGCGCCCATGGCGATGCCGATGTCGGCGCGCGCGAGGACGGGCGCGTCGTTGATGCCGTCGCCCACGAAGGCGAGTGCTTCCCCCTTGCTCCTTGCGCCGAGCAGTGCCTCGACGCTTGCGACCTTGTCCTGGGGCAGCAGGTTGGCGTGGTGCTCGTCGATCTTGAGCTCGGATGCCACCTGGCGGGCGACGTCCTCGCGATCGCCGGTGAGCATGACCGTCTTGCGGACGCCCGTCGCGTGCAGGTCCTCGATGGCCTGGGGTGAGTCGGGCTTGACGATGTCCTCGATGTGGACGTGGCCCGCATATGCGCCGTCGATTGCCACGTGGATGATCGTCCCACCCGCCTCATGGCAGGCTTGGGGCGTGGTGCCCATGCGCTTCATGAGCCTGGCGTTGCCGACGGCGATGCTCCTTCCGCCGACGCGGGCGACGACGCCCTCGCCTGCAATCTCCTGAACGTCAGACACGCTGCAGCCACAGTCGTCGATGGCGTGGGCCTCGCGCAGGGCGGTCGCGATGGGGTGCGTGGAGTTCGCCTCGACGTGGGCTGCTAGGTGAAGCAGTTCGTCGTCGGTCAGGCCCGAGCTGTGGACGACGGCGACCTTGAAGACGCCCTGGGTGAGTGTGCCGGTCTTGTCGAACACGACGGTACTCGCGTTGGCGAGCGCCTCCATGTAGTTGGAGCCCTTGATTAGGATGCCGTGGCGGGAGGCGCCGCCGATTCCGCCGAAGAAGGTGAGGGGAACCGAGAGCACGAGCGCGCATGGGCAGCTGACGACCAGGAAGGTGAGGGCGCGCAGCAGCCAGGTGGCAAAGTTGGCGCCGAAGTCTCCGGTTGCCAGGGGAGGGAGAAGTGCGACGGCAATGGCCAGGAAGACGACGATTGGGGTGTAGACGCGCGCGAATCGCGTGATGAACGCCTCGGACTTCGACTTGCTGCCGCTGGCGTTCTCGACCAGGTCGAGGATCTTCGAGGCCGTGGAGTCGCCGAACTCCTTGGATACGCGAATGCGAAGCACGCCCGAGAGGTTGATGCAGCCCGAGATGGCGTCGCTGCCGACGCTGACGTCACGCGGGGCGGACTCGCCCGTGAGCTCGACGGTGTTCAGGCTCGAGCGACCCTCGATGACGCGCCCATCCAGAGGGATGCGCTCGCCAGGGCGGACGACGATGACGTCGCCGGGATGCACGTCGTCGGGATGCATGCTGACGACCTTGCCGTCACGCTCGAGGTTCGCCGAGTCGGGGCGGATGTCCATAAGCTCGCCGATGGACTTCCTGCTCCTGTCCTCCGCGATGCCCTCGAACAGCTCTCCCACCTGGAAGAACAGCATGACGAAGACGGCCTCGGCGAACATCGGCTTGCCGCCGGGGACGAACCCGATCAGCAGGGCGCCCACAGTCGCCAGGGCCATGAGGAAGTCCTCGTCAAAGGGGTGACCTTCCGCGATGTTTTCGACGGCCTCCGCCAGCGTCTCTCGCCCGACGACGAGGTAGCTGGGCAGGAAGATGACAAGCTGCGCCCAGAGCGGCACCTCGATCAGCCTTTGCGCGGCGATCGCCACGACGAGAAGGACGGCAGAAAGCGCAATCCTGCGCTTGAGGACGCTCGGGTCCTCGTCGTCCTCGTCCTCGTCGACCTCCGGACGAGAGCCGCAGCACTTCTCGTCTGCGTCCTGGTCGTGCCCGTGGTGGCTGTGGGAATGGCTGTGCCCATGGTCATGGCAGTGCTTGCAGGCCATCTTCTCCTCCTAACGTGAAGATATGAGCAATCATTCATACTTATGGCTCCGTATGCTACGCCATAAAACCTCTGTGGTCAACAGATATTATTAGGATATGAGCATCCACTCATAATTACATGTGGTATCGGGAAAGGGTGACTTATCGTCCCTGACCGGGCTTCGACTTCCGCATGTGGCCGCCCTGGGCACCGTTGCGCTGCGGGTGAGGCTTCCGGCCTTCTTGGTCGAGTCATTATGGTGTTGCTTCGGCAACAAACCCTAGTAGTTTACCGACATATACTTTCACCCAGCCGAAGCGTGCCCCGAACAGAAGGAGTGAGCATGAACGACAGGGCTATCAGCGTGGACGAGTCTATCTTCGACGTCTGCACTTCCCATCCCGAGGTTGTGGACATCATGGCGGGACTGGGCTTCAACGAGATAACACGCCCGGGGCGTCTTGCGACTGTTGGGCGCTTCATGACTCTCGCCAAGGGCTGCCGCCACAAGGGCATCACGCTCGATGCGGTGGTGGATGCCCTTATGCAATCCGGATTCGAGGTCGAGGGCAGGGGCGTGCGCGGCGCCGGCGTGGTCGCCTCTGCATGCGAGGGAAAGCCTCGCGGGCGTTCCGTTGCCAAGAGCCCTGAGGAGCGAATGAGGCTGCTTCAGGATCTGCTCGAGCGCCTGGGCTCGGGTGAGGTCGTCGAGGACGTGCAAGAGGACTTCCGCCGGAACTTCAAGGACGTCTCGGGTGGGGAGATCGCGGCTGCCGAGCAGGCGCTCATCCGTGGCGGCGTCCCCGTAAGGGAAGTCCAGCGCCTCGTGTAGTGCGCTCGTCCTTCTTGGCGAGGCTAGATTCTCGCTCCAATCTTCTGATCCATGGGAAGGTGAAGCGTGGTGATGATGATGTCCCTCAGGGTCTCGTCGGGGATGTTGGGGTTGTGGCGAATGACCGCGACCATGCCGACCAGGACGGTGTAGAAGGTCTCGTAGGGGTGCTGGTACACCCGCGAGGTCGCGATGCTGCCCAGCTCGGAGTTGATGTCCACAAAGTAGTGGGCGACCGCCGAGCAGGCCTGAAGGAAGTAGTGCTGGTACAGAACGGCGTTCTGCTTCTTGAGGAGGTCCTGCTTGAAGCCCTCCATCTCGTTCAGCTGCGTGTGGAGCAGGGAGACCAGACTGTCGACGTACTCGTCCATGGTCATGTCGGGGGCGAGCGACTTGTGCCACTGGTCGGTGCGCTCCACGACGTCGCGCACGTATCCCTGCAGGATGGCCTCGGTAACCTCGTCCTTGTTCGAGAAGTAGTGATAGAAGAGGGTGCGGGTGATCCCCAGTGTCTCCGTGATGTCGCTGACGCTGGTGTGCTCGATGCCCTTCTCGGTATAGAGGGCGCGGGCCGTCTCGATGATCTTTTCACAGCGCATCTGTTTTCGCGAGGCAGAGCCGACGCGGCGGGCGTTCTTGGTGATAACTTTGACGGTCAAGGTAACTCCCCAAAACGATAGACTTCGTCCGTTGCTCGCAGGCAACCTGTCTCATTCCGTTGGGAATAATATTTTTTGGGAGTGTTGTACATGTTCACTTTTTGTGTCTTCACAAAAAGTGACAATTATTAAAAATGGTCACTTTATGGAATTGTCAATATTAAACCTACAAGCGGTTGCGTAATCGATTCCATTTATGATTCTTAGCAGTTACAGACCACTATTTGCGCGTTCGGCGAACGGTAGTCCCATTGGGAAGTTTCATGCGCAGGCTACTGGTCGAAGTCCTTCTCGTCACCCCGTGCCAGGACGGCGGTCAGGTCAAGGTCAAGGTCGACCTTCTCGTCGATGCCGTCTACCGTCGCCTTGTCGCTGTACTGCCAGATGCCCATCTGGAGGCTGAGCGAGGGCTTGTCGGCATACTCTGCGTACCAGAAGCCGTAGTCGGCGAAGTCCTTGAGGCTGTAGCTGGCCAGGTCGGACCTGCTTCCATAGATGATCACCCTGTAGCCGCGCGAGGCGACCTGCTTGCAGAAGGCCTGGGCCGCGGCGCTGCGCTCGGAGTTGCTTAGCGCAGAGATGCGGTCGGTTCCTGTGGCCGAGGGCTCCATGTCGAAGGCGATGGGGTAGCGCAGGTCGAGGTCGCCCAGCGTGTCACACACGTAGTTGGCCTCTTCGACGGCCTCGTCCTCGTTGGCGGCCTGCGAGTAGAAGTACACGCCGACGTCCAGTCCCGCCGCCTGCGCCTGCTTGATGTTCCTCTTGTAATGCGTGTCTAGGTGGATGGCTCCGTCTGCCGTGGCGCGGTAACCCAGACGAATGTAGGCGAAGTCGACCCCGTCGTCGGCAACGGCCTTCCAGTCGATGTCGCCGCTGTGCTCCGAGACGTCGATGCCACAGCGGGAGAGCGTCTTGCCGTCGACCACGTAGCTCAGGCGGTCGCCCTCGCTCTTGAGGTTCGACCAGTCGAAGGCCGAGCGAAATACCTTGTTCGGGTCGCTCACGCTTGCGGATATCTGGTTGGCGCTTGGTTGGCGCGTATCCTGTGCGTCCTGGCTCGCGTCAGCCGAGGGCGAGGAGAAGACGGGCAGCTGCAGGATGGCTACCACGAGGAGAAGGGCGACCGTTGCTATCGCGATCTTGATGGGGACCTGGGCCTTCTCGCGCCTGGTGCGGCGGGCGTTGCGCACGCGCGCCTCGTCGGCGCGCCGCTCGCGGCTCTCGCGAAGCTGGGCGACCTTGTGGGCGCGCGCGTTGGTGCGTCCGGAGCGGTCGCGCGGGCCGCGACTGGTCCTCGCCTGGCTGGTCGCCTGGCGCGAGCGGTCAACGCGCGTCCCGCGCACCTCCTGGTGGCTCGCGGTCTCGCGGTAGGGCCTCCTCTGTATGTCGTTGTGCGATGGCGTCGCCACGCGGGCGGGGCGCCTTGCGTCACGCCCGCTCTCGTGCGTCAGGCGCTCGCGATAGCGCGTGCTGTCGTGAGGCGTCCCGCTGGGGCGACGGCTGATGCGCGCGTGCGGCGCCGTCCGCTTGGTGGCGCGCTTCTTCTGTCTGTCCTGGCTCATGCGCTCGCATGGTCCGCGACGGCCTTTGCGACGACGTCGGCGACGGTCTTGTCGAGGGCCGAGGCGATGATGTTGGTGGGAGAGAGCTCGTCGTCGGGAATGACGGAGGCGATGGCGTAGGCTGCGGCGACCTCCATCTCTTCGGTGATCTCGCGTGCGCGGGCAGCCAGCGCGCCTTTGAAGATGCCGGGGAAGACCAGCACGTTGTTGATCTGGTTGGGGAAGTCGGAGCGTCCCGTGCCCACGACGGCCGCTCCTCCGCGCAGGGCCTCGTCGGGCATGATTTCGGGCGTGGGATTGGCCATGGCGAACACGATGCCGTCGTTCATGGTCGAGACCATCTGGGTGCTCACCAGGTTGGGACGAGAGACGCCCACGAAGGCGTCGGCACCCCTGAGCGCGTCGGCCAGCGTGCCGTGCTCGTGGTCGGCGTTGGTGATGTGGCTGATGGCCTCCTGCCCGGGGTTGAGTCCCTCGTCGCCCTCGCAGATGATGCCGTTGATGTCGCACATGATCACGTTGCCAAAGCCCATGTGGGAAAGGAGCGTGCCGATGGCGCATCCCGCGGCGCCCGCGCCGTTGATGACGATGCGCACTTCTCCCATGGTCTTGCCCGTGACCTTGAGGGCGTTGATTAGCGCGGCGGCGACCACGATGGCCGTGCCGTGCTGGTCGTCGTGGAAGACGGGGATGTCGCAGGTGCGCTTGAGCTTCTCCTCGATCTCGAAGCAGCGGGGCGCGGCGATGTCTTCGAGGTTGATGCCGCCGAAGGACTTGCTGATCAGCTGGACGCAGCGCACGAACTCATCCACGTCGTGCGTGTCCACGCACAGCGGGAAAGCGTCGACGTCTCCGAACTCCTTGAACAGGGCGCACTTGCCCTCCATCACCGGCATGCCGGCCGCGGGGCCGATGTCTCCCAGTCCGAGGATGGCGGTGCCGTCGGTGATGACGGCCACCATGTTGCCGCGGCGTGTGAGCTCCCAGGACTTCTGGTAGTCGGCCTGAATCTGTCGGCAGGGTTCGGCCACGCCGGGGGTGTACATGAGCGAGAGGTCGTCGCGGGTCTCGACGTGCTTGCGAGAGACCACCTCGATCTTTCCGTGAAGCTGCTCGTGCAGATCGAGGCTTCTCTTGCTGGTGTCGTCCATTGGCTAGACCATCTCCTCGGGTCTGAATATCTCGTCGAACTTTTCTTCGGTCAGAAAGCCCAGGCCACAGCAGGCCTCGCGCAGGCTCGTGCCCTCGTCGAAGGCCTTGTGCGCGACCTTCGCGGCGTTCTCGTAGCCGATGTAGGGGTTAAGGCAGGTGACCAGCATGAGCGAGTTGCGCATGTTGTCGGCCATCTTCTGGCGGTTCGCCTTGATGCCCTCAGCGCAGTGTACGCGGAACGAGTCGATGGCGTCTGCGAGCAGGTTGACGCTTTGCAGGTAGTTGTAGGCGATCACGGGAATGAACACGTTCAGTTCGAAGTTGCCCTGGCTGGCGGCGATCCCGATGGTGCTGTCGTTGCCCATGACCTGGACTGCGACCATCGTGACGGCCTCGCACTGGGTCGGGTTGACCTTGCCGGGCATGATGGAGCTTCCGGGCTCGTTGGCGGGAATGGTGATCTCGCCCAGGCCCAGGCGAGGGCCCGATGCGAGCCAGCGCACGTCGTTCGCGATCTTCATCATGTTCGCGGCGAGCCCCTTTACGGCGCCGTGCGAGAAGACCACGGCGTCCTTGCTCGTGAGCGCGTGGAACTTGTTGGGGTTGGTCTCGAACGGCTCGCCCGTGAGCTCTGCCAGGCGCTTCGCGACCAGGACGTCGAAGCCCTCAGGCGCGTTCAGGCCGGTTCCCACGGCGGTGCCGCCCAAGGCCAGGCGCCTCAGCATGGGCAGGCTCGCCTCGAGCTGCTCGACGCTCGCCTGGAGCATGCCGCGCCAGCCCGAGATCTCCTGGCTGAACGCGATGGGGACGGCGTCCTGAAGGTGCGTGCGCCCGCTCTTCACGATGCCGGCGTTCTCACGCTCCAGGCGCTCGAAGGTCTCCGCAAGGCGCTCCGCGGCGGGCACGAGCTTCTGCCTCACGGCGAGGGTGGCCGCCACGTGCAACGCGGTGGGGAAGGTGTCGTTGCTCGACTGGGAGCGGTTGACCGCGTCGTTGGGGTGGATCGGGGTCGGAAGGGCGATGCCCTTCTTGGCGGCGATTTGATTGGCGCGGTTGGCGATGACCTCGTTGAGGTTCATGTTCGACTGCGTGCCCGAGCCGGTCTGCCAGACCTTGAGCGGGAACGAGTCGTCGTGCTCTCCGGCGAGGATCTCGTCGCAGGCGAGCTCGATGGCCTGCGCGCTTGCCTCGGGAAGGGTGCCCAGTGAGGCATTCGCCTGCGCGGCTGCCTTCTTGAGCAGGGCGAACGCGCGCACGATGTCGTGCGGCATGGTCTCGGTGCCGATTCTGAAGTTCTGGTAGGAGCGCTGGGTCTGCGCGCCCCACAGTGCGTCGGAGGGGACCTTGACCTCTCCCATCGAGTCGTGCTCTATGCGACAGTTGCCCATGTTGCTCCTAGTCCATTGTTATCGCGGTAACGATGGAATTGATGGTGCCGCTTGCCTCGGGGATGGGGTAGAGCGGGAAGTTGTTGTGCAGTCCGGTGCCCACGAAGAGCTCGGAGTGGTTGCCGTAGGCGCTCACACGCTGGTGGAACAGGACCGCGTCGGGATGCAAGATCTCGCGCGTGCCCGTGAAGACCATCACGTTGCGCAGGTCGGACACCGGTCCGTTGATGGGCGAGAGGCGCGGGTCACGCGGGTCGGTGCCGTCCGCCCAGACCTTGCCCACCTTGCGCATGCCGCTCGCGGAGAGCATGGGGTCCTGGGCCTCGTAGTGCGCGATGTCGGGGTTGCCCAGCGTGAGGTCGACCCACGGGGAGATCAGGATGAGGTGTCCCGGCTGCTCGATTCCCTTGGGGGAGAAGGACTGGCACAGGCCCGCGGCAATGCCTGCGCCCGCGCTGTCGCCCATGAGCGTGACGTTCTGGGCGCCGTACTTCTTGACGGTCTCGAGGTAGAGGGCCTCGATCTTGTCGTAGGCCTCCCGGAAGCCGTGGACCGGGGCCAGGGGGTAGATGGGCGCGATTACCTCGGCGCGGGTGCGTCGGGCTATGGTGTCCAGGAACTTCCACTGGTAGATGCTGGGCTGGTCGACCAGGACCCTGCCGTGCACGTAGATGACGGCGCGGTCGTTGATGCTGCGGCGGTTCAGGACCAAGGTCTGCATGCCGTCGAAGTCGGTGTCCTCGACCGACACCTTGAAGCTCAGGAGGGTGGGGAGGGTCTGGCGCTGCTCGTTGGCCTCGCTGCGGTCGAGGATGAGGTTGTCCCACTCGACGGCGTCGGCCATCTTCTTCTTGTTGCCGGTGACGCGGTTGTAGACCTCGGATGCCGCAGCGATGTTGGAGCGGCGGTACGCCAGGTGGTTGACGGCGGTGACGGCGCCAAAGAGCGCGGCAGGTGTGGCTATGGCCGCGGCGAGCGCCTTTTTGGCCGTGGTGTCCAAGATACGGTTCTTCTTGTCTGCCATGCGATGACTCCCTTGCGACTGCCCGGGACAACCCAGGCCATGGACGGCAAAGTTGTGACAACGTCCTTCATTCTAGTAGGTTGTCGCCGCCTCGTGACGCAGGGGCTTGGCAGACTACCGTTTATGCAAAGCCGCTCGTGGACGCGCGTTTTTGTCGGGTGCGACTCTTGGATATCATGAGGGGGCGGGCGAGCTGCGCCTTGCCTGCGAAGGCTCAAAGGGAAGTGCGTCGTGGGGGAGTCGGCTATGAAGCAGTTTGTCGTTGAGGATTCGTTTTGGGACCTTTTTCCCGACGTCGAGATCGGCGTCCTGTGCCTTGAGGGCATCCTGCCCACCGACCAGATCAGCGAAGAGTCGGCGGCCGAGGCCGCGGCACTTCTCGACAGGGCCAACGCCGGCGCCAAAAAGTGGCTGACGAGCGAGACCATCAGCGAGAACGAGGTCGTCGCGGTTTGGCGCGACGCCTATAGGCGCTTCAAGACCAAGAAGGGTGCACGCTGCTCGGTCGAGAACCTCCTTAAGCGTGTGCTCAAGAGCAATCCGGTGGGTCACATTGTCCCCTCGGTGGATGTCTCCAACGCGATCTCGCTCAAGTACGCCCTGCCCATTGGCGCCGAGAACATCGACGCTATCGAGGGTACCTTCCGCCTTGCGGTGACTGAGGGGGGCGACGTCTTTTTGCCCATCGGCGAGGACGAGAGCGACCCCACGCTTCCCGGAGAGGTGGCCTACCTGGACGACGCCGGTGCGGTCTGCCGGTGCTGGAACTGGCGAGACGGGCGTCGCACCGAGGTCTCCGACGAGACCTCGCACTGCATGTTCATCATGGAGAACGTCATGCCCGAGCGCTCGGGCGACCTCCATGCGGCTATCGACGAGCTGGCCGAGACGTGCGAGCGTCTGCTGGGGGCCACCGTCACCAATAAGGATTACGCGGCCAGGGATCATCCCAGGGTCGAGCTGGCCTAGTTTGGCCGTGGCCGCCGCAACTGCCTCCCCGCCGCATGCCGTGCGGTGCCGGCGATTCCCGTAATCAAAAAGGAAATGTCCGAAACGATGGGTAACGTTGTTCCACAACCATCCTCGTTTGGGTTACATTCTTAGCGCGCTCTTTGTGACGCAAGGAGCGGGTGTTCCCACGCCATACGCAGATTAGAACGAACCATAAACGCAATACGACAAAGACGGGAAGCACAGTGTTCAGAAGGCTGATTAAAGCCATTGGATATGACGACTATGAGTCGGTCGCGGATGAGATATCGCAGCGCAACCACGACTCCCTGAAGTATCTAATCGTCGCAAGCATGCCCATAGGCGTGCTCAACATCTTCGTGAGAGAGTGCATCGTGATGGGCGGTGGCCTTGACTCGGTCGTGGTCACCTCGCTCCACCTTCTGACCATTCTCATTCTTGCGCTGGTCATTCCCGCGAAGGGCAAGCACGGCACCGTCCTCATCTACCTGTGCGAGTCGGCGCCACTTTTGATGTCCCTCCTGTACAACACCGTCAACGACCCCAATCACATTGCCGTCACCTTCCTGCTGCTATTGGTAATGCTTCCGCCGTTCATCGTGGACCGGCCCTGGCGCGTCTTCTTGCACACGACCTTCTGGACCGTTGCCTTCGAGGTCACGAGCTTCATGGTCAAGCCCGCCTCGATCTTCCGCGTCGACCTCCTTAACGGCATCGAGTTCTACGTGGCCAGCCTTGTCATCACGGCCCTGGCCCTTGCCGACCGCTTCGAGAGCATGCACAACCTGCGCGAGATCAAGTGGGCCTCGACCCACGACGTGGTGACTGACGCCAAGAACGTCCTGGGGCTCAAGGGGGACGCCCCCGGCCTGGTGGGCCACGAGCTTCTCCTCCTCTTCTTCGACATCGACGACTTCAAGTTCTTCAATGACATGTACGGTCACGGCGTGGGCGACGACATCATCGTGGCGTTCTCGCGCATCCTGGTGAGCCGCTTCGGGAGGGACCACGTCTATCGCTACAAGAGCGACCAGTTCCTGGTGGCCTGCCGCGACACGAAGCTCGAGACCAACCTCGTGCTTGCCCGCGCCTGCCAGCACGACCTGCGTGACATCGTGGTGAAGGAGCGTCACCTGCGCCCCTCCGCAAGCTGCGGCTACGTCTTCGGCACGCCTACCGACGTCGCGGAGCTGCAGGAGATGGTCAGGCACGCGGACATTCGGACCTACGAGGCGCGCCGGAACGGCAGGGGGCAGATCAGCGGCGGCGAGTTCGATTCCAGCGACGCCCGCAGCGAGGACATCATGTGCGAGCTCGGCATGAACCTCCAGCCGCGTCTGCTTGACAGCCTGACGGGGCTTCCCGGCATGCAGTTCTTCCGCACGCAGGCCCACGACATGCTCGAGTCGACCGTCGACAGCACGCGCAAGCCGGTCATCATCTACTTCAACATAACCAACCTCAAGAGCTACAACGAGCGCTACGGATTCGAACGCGGCGACAAGCTGATCAAGTATGTCGCCCAGCAGCTCTCGCAGGTGTTTGACGATCGCCTGGTCTCGCGCTTCAACGCGGACCATTTTGTGGTTCTGGCATACCTGGATGAGGCCCAGAAGAAGGTGGACGCCATCTACGAACGCGTTTACGCGTTCCATCACTTGAAGGGCACGGCGCTCAATGCGGGCGTCTACGTCTACCAGGATGGTGACGACGTGGGCGTCGCCTGCGACCGCGCCAAGATGGCCTGCGACAGCATCACGGGTGACTACCACCGCTACCTCTGCCTGTACGACAGCGGTTTCGAGGAGCGCGGCAAGCGCGCCCAGTACATCGTCAACCACATCGACGAGGCGCTCCAGAACGAGCGCATCAAGGTGTACCTGCAGCCCATCATGGACCTGCATGTGGACAAGCTCGTCTCGTTCGAGGTGCTCGCGCGTTGGGAGGACCCGCGCTACGGCATGCTCCACCCGAGCGAGTTCGTCGAGGCGCTGGAGGGCATGAGCCTCATCACCAAGCTCGACCTCTACATGCTGCGCAAGGCCTGCGAGAGCTACGGGATGCTCAGCATGCTTGGCGTGAGGTCGGTCTCGGTCAACCTCAGCCGCGTGGACTTCATGCTGGGCGACATCGTCGCGCAGGTCGAGGAGGTCCTGTCCAGCTGCGAGACCCCGCGCTCGTTCATCGACATCGAGGTTACGGAGCGCGCCCTGAGCGACAAGCCCGACGAGATCATCGGCAAGATCGAGCGCCTGCGCTCGCTGGGGTATCGGGTCTGGCTGGACGACTTCGGTAGCGAGTACTCGTCGCTCAACATGCTGCAGAGCACGCACTTCGACGTCATCAAGATCGACATGAACTTCCTGCGCACGCTCGACAAGAACCCTGACAGCGCGCTGATTATCTCGTCGATCGCCGACCTCTCGAAGAAGCTGGGCGCCGCGGCCCTCATCGAGGGCGTCGAGACCATGGGCCAGCTCGACTTCGTGGGCAAGGCCGGCTGCGACCTGGTGCAGGGCTACTACTTTTCGGAGCCCCGTCCCGCCGACGAGGTCATCAGGGAGCTGAGCGAGCGCAGGGCGTAGGCTTCGGGCCGCACGTCCGGTAGCCGCGCGAGTCTCCTTGCCGTTGCGGGCCTGAGCCTTATCGCAGGTCCGAGAAGTCCGCGACCTCCTCGACCGCCTGGGCGACCAGGGCCAGGCCCTCTGCGTCGACGTCGCTGAAGCGGCCGACGAGGGGAGAGTCCACGTCGAGCACGCCCACGACCTCTCCGCTTGCGTGCAGGGGGACGACGACCTCGGAGTTCGAGGCACTGTCACAGGCGATGTGACCCGGGAACTCGTGCACGTCGTGGACGTGCTGGGCGCGGTCCTGCTCCCATGCGGTGCCGCAGACGCCGCGGCCGCGCGCGATATGGACGCAGGCGACCTTGCCCTGGAAGGGTCCGAGCACCAGCTGGCCGTCTCGCACCAGGTAGAATCCGGCCCAGTTGAGCCGGGGAAGCGTCTCCATCACGAGCGCCGAGGCGTTGGAGAGCACGGGTGCCCAGTGGGCGTCCTCCTCGGCGAGTGCGCGGACCTGGGCCGCAAGGATCTTGTAGTCGCTCATGTCCAGAACCGGAGTCTCCGTCGTTGCGTTGCAGGCCAAGGCTGCCTCCTCGTGTTGTGGGCGCATGCCCTTCTCGTTTGATTCTCGTACTATATGCCACTCTCCTCCCATCCGCGTGGGCGAGAAGGGCGTGCCATCATGCGTCCATGCTCTCCTCCCGCAGATGGACGTTGGGTTTGCATGTGCTCTGACGTGGTCGGAAGAGCCCCATTTGAGATATGGTTACAGGACTGTAGTAGGGAAGTGCGCCTTCCTGCCCTCCCTGGCGGCAGGGCTTTGGCGGAAGTCGCGCGCTCGGCAAAAGGAGCCATTAGATGGACCTCACCAAGATTGCGCAGCTGTATGCGCAGATGGACCAGTATGGTGACGCAACGGTTACCGTCGCCGGCTGGGTCCGTTCCATTCGTGACATGAAGAACTTCGGCTTCGTCATGCTGAATGACGGCAGCTGCTTCAAGGACCTCCAGGTCGTCATGAATCGTGAGTCCCTCAATAACTACGAGGACGTCGCCGCCCTCACCGTTGGCTCCGCGCTCGTCATCACCGGCAGGCTCGCGCTCACGCCCGACCGCCCGCAGCCCTTCGAGCTCCAGGCCGAGACCATCGTGATCGAGGGTGCCGCGCAGCCGGACTACCCCATGCAGAAGAAGCGTCAGAGCCGCGAGTTCCTGCGCACCCAGCAGCACCTGCGCAGCCGCACCAACCTGTTCCGCGCGGTCTTCCGCGTCCGCTCCGTGGCGGCCTTCGCCATCCACCAGTTCTTCCAGGAGCGCGGCTACGTCTACGTCAACACGCCGATCATCACTGCCTCTGACGCCGAGGGCGCCGGCGAGATGTTCCGCGTCACCACCATCGACCCCGCCAACCCACCCCTGACCGAGGACGGCAAGGTCGACTACAGCAAGGACTTCTTCGGCAAGGCGACCAACCTCACCGTCTCGGGCCAGCTCCAGGGCGAGAACTTCGCCATGAGCTTCGGCGACATCTACACCTTCGGCCCCACGTTCCGTGCCGAGGACTCCAACACCCGCCGTCACGCCGCCGAGTTCTGGATGGTTGAGCCCGAGATGGCCTTCTGCGACCTCGAGGGTGAGATGAACGTCTCTGAGGACATGCTCAAGTTCGTCATCTCTCGCGTCATGGAGCGCTGTCCCGACGAGATCGACATGTTCAACAGCTTCGTGGACAAGGGCCTGAGGGAGCGCCTGCAGCACGTCGCCACGAGCGACTTTGCGCGCGTCAGCTACACCGATGCCATCAAGATCCTGCAGGACGCCCAGGCTGCCGGCCACGTGTTCGAGTACCCCGTCGAGTGGGGCGTAGACCTGCAGACCGAGCACGAGCGCTTCCTGACCGAGGAGCACTTCAAGAAGCCGACCTTCGTGACGGACTACCCTGCGGCCATCAAGGCGTTCTACATGCGCATGAATGACGACGGCAAGACCGTTGCCGCCGCCGACTGCCTGGTTCCCGGCATCGGCGAGATTATCGGTGGCTCCCAGCGAGAAGAGCGTCTGGACGTGCTCCAGAAGCGCATCGAGGACCTGGGCATGGATGCCGAGCAGTACAAGTACTACCTTGACTTGCGTCGTTACGGCACCTGCCACCACGCCGGCTTCGGCCTGGGTTTCGAGCGCCTGGTCATGTACCTCACGGGCATGGACAACATCCGCGACGTCCTGCCGCACCCGCGTACCGTGGGCAACGCCGACTTCTAATTGGACTAGGCCGCGCAAGGCTTCCCGATTGCGAAAGACCGGCCTCCGGCACCCTGCGTGTCGGAGGCCTTTTGCTGCCGCTAGCGTCTGATGCTCAGGTGCAGGACGTCGCCCTCTCGGGCCGCGCGTATCAGCACGTCGCAGATCCTTCCGAACCAGGGACGCTCGTCCCAATGGTCGTCGTCGACGCGCTCCACCACGATGCTGACCGGGTCCTCGAGGTCTTCCAGGCAGTCCTGTAGGGCCGCCAGGTTCGCCCCGTAGTAGGAGGGAAAGCCTAGATGCTCGGCCAGGTAGTCGTGCACCGAGCGCGCGTCGGGAAAGTCCGTCTCGTAGAGTCTCAGCTCGCGCATGGTCTCCTCCTAGTACAGCCGCTCGAAGCTCTGGTAGTGGTCTGGCGTGTAGTAAACCAGCCCGTCGTTCGAGTACACCAGGCGCTCGGGTCCCCTGAAGCCTGCCACATAGTTCACGTCGCACTCCTTCCAGCTTCGGCCCAGGGCGTCGGGCAGCCTTCCGTCGTCGTTGTAGAACGGCCCGCCGCCTATGCTCTTGCCCGGGCACACCTCGTCGAGGTTCCCCTTCGAGGGCTTCCACCCGGCCTTGCGCGCCTTGGTCTTCGAGATGTAGTTCGAGGGCAGATGCCCAAACTGGTGCAGGTAGAGGGCGACCTCGTTCTTTGAGCTGTAGGTTCCGTCCTCGCTGACGCTCGTGGCGCCCTGGGCTTGAGCCGGCGTCTGGTCTGGTGTGCCCGCCTGCCCGCTCTTGCCCGCGCAGGCTCCCAAGACCATGCAGAGCAGCAGGCATGAGGCAACTGCCAGAAGGGCCTGCGTCCACGCGCGGAGCCGAAGGCGCTGGGGAGCTCCCGCGTCATCCTGCCGCCGAGTGAGCGCTCTTGTCGTGACGTGCATGGGCTCTCCCGGTGTTTCGCTGCCTCCGCGCTTTGAGCGCGCCTCTGGGTGGGTATAAGTCTAGTCAACTTTGGGAGCCAGCCCCTCTCGGCTTGGGCCGATGGCGCTGGGAGTCGTTAGGAGTTTCCTTGACCCAGGTCTACGTTTCGCTCGTCACTTGCCTCGCGATGGCCTTGGTGGCGCCGTTCATGGCGAGCCTGGTGCGTGGCCGTGCCGTGCCCGAGGTCGTGTTTCTGGTCTTTGGCGGCGCCATCTTGGGAAGCCATGGCCTCAGGCTGATCAATCCGCAGCTTGCGCCCGTCGAGGCAATATCTGACCTTGGCATGGGGTTTCTCTTTCTCAAGGCTGGCTACGAGATAGACCCGCGCGACTTGGTGGGGCACATGGGACGCGTCGCGTCGGCGTCGTGGCTCGTGTCGCTCGGGCTGGGCTTTCTGGTGACGATGACCGTATTCGCTGGGCTGGGGTTTAGCGACTCCTCGTCGTGGCCGGCCCTGGCCATCATCATGACCACGACAGGCTATGGCACGCTTGCGCCCATCTTGGAGGAACGCGGGCTCCAGCAGACGAGCGTGGGCAGGGTCGTCACCATCTACGGCTCTCTGGGAGAGCTCCTGCCCATCGTAGCGATGTCGTTCTTGCTCTCCACGCGCGCCACGGGCCGCACCGTCGCGGCCCTTCTGGTATTTGCTCTCGTGTGCTTCCTGGTGCTTGCGTTCTCGCGCGCCGCCAAGCGCGCCGGCACGAGGTTCTGGCGCTTCCTCCAGGAGTCGACGGATGCGCTCAGCCAGCCCATGATGCGCGTCGTGTCGCTGCTTCTGGTCTTTCTGCTTCTTGCCACGGCAATCTTCAGGTTCGACGGCGTTCTGGGCGCGTTTGCGGCGGGCTTCATCCTCAGGGCGCTCTTCCCGGAAGGGAATCCCGAGCTCGAGGGCAAGATTGGCGTCATCTCGAACGGCTTCTTCCAGCCCGTCTTCTTCGTGGTCTCGGGAGCAACCCTCGACCTTTCCGCCGCTACCCAGAACCTGCCGTTGTTGCTTGCGTTCATCGCGTCGCTCGCGGTCGTGCGCGGGGTCGTGGTGGGCGTTACCCTGAGGATCGACCCCGAGACCCGCAGGCTTTCCTGGAAGGAGTCTCTGGTCAGCGCGACATACTGCACGATGGCGCTTCCCCTGGTCGTTGCAGTCTCGAACATCGCTGTTGCGAGCGAGGTCATGAGCGCGACCGAGGCCTCGGTGCTGATCATAGCGGCCGCCGTCACCGTCGTCGTGGTTCCCGTCGTCACCGCGCTTGCGCGCGTGGTCGACGAGTTTGGCCCCTCCGAGGCGTTCCATGGCATCCTTCACGACGAGCACGGCCTGAGAGAGGCCCTGCACGAGAGCGTCGAGAACTTCCACCGTCGCGAGGCCGCCTACCACGAGAGACTTCACGCCGCGCGCGAGAAGGGCCAGCAGCTCTCGTCGGCGGTCTACCTCGCAATGCCAGAGGGTGCGCTTGACCTCATGATGCTGGATGACTCGGGTTATGACGATGCCGGCTACGACGACAGCGCCGGAGGCGACGCTGATGTCATCCCCTCTGGCGATAGCGCGGTCGATGGTGCCGGCAGCGGTCCTGCTGGCGACGTTGGTGCGCGTGGCTAGCGCTCGACGGGCTTCCCGTCGTAGTTGAGCTTGCCCATCAGGGGAGCAAGGGTCTTCTCGTCTGCCTTGACGTAGGCCTCGGAGAGCTCCTCCCAGATCTCGAGCGCCTCGAAGAACAGGTCGGCAAAGCTCTTGCTGGAGGGCTCGTCGGTGTAGGGGTTCTTCCAACGGCGGTGCTCCAGGTTGGCGGCTGGGCACTCGTCGCTTCCCTTGGCGGAGTGAGCCAAGGCGCGTGCCATCGAGTGGCTGCGCAGGAGCATCTCGACCCGTGCAATTGCCTGGACCTTGAGAGACTCGAGGGGGTCGATCAGGCGGAAGATCGTCTCGTAGTTGCTCACGGCGCCGCCGTACTCCTCGGGGTTGATGCTGAGCCCGAAGACGGACTGCGCCATGGCCGAGACGAGCGCTCCCGCGACGCGGTCAACGCGCTCGGTGCGTGCCAGGTAGTCTGCGGCGGGCGACTCCAGCACCGTGAGGTGGCGCATGGACCAGAGCATCCAGGTGTCTATGTCGCTCTCGATGATGGCATGAAGCTCGTGCTGCGCGTCCTTCAGCTCCGGGTTGGCCTGGGTCAGGTCGTCCTGCTGCGCGTAGACGAAGGCGTGGGCGCGGCTGTCCAGCAGATAGTGTCCCAACAGGCCCAGGACGAAGGCGCGGCCGAGGGTCTTGTCCTGCTCGGGCAGGTGCGACACGCCCTGGTGCAGCGCCATGAACGCCTCGAGAACCTTGCCGTCGTGCATCTTGCGGGCGAGGACGTGGCAGTTGTGTGCGGCTTCGGGAATGGTGAGGGCACGGCTGAACAGGGGGTCAGGACCCTGGTTTCCCAGCAGGAAGGCCAGGAGCTCCTCCTGGTTCTGGATGATGCCCTCGGGCAGAAGCGAAACCGCCTCTTCACCAAAGAGGTGGTGCGTGATAACGGCTGGCATGTGCGCTCCGGTGTGTTCGTGTTCTTTCGCGATGCGCGAAAGCGTGCAGACACTAGGTTAGACCATTTCAACTTGGGATGTTTGTTAATTTCACTCTGGGCTGTGCTTGCAGGAATACAATCAAGCGGTTGCGTCGCGACAGCCGCTGCCGACCTTCGGTGGCCTCGGCCAGCATTTTCGTATTGCCGAAGACCGGAGGATCGCATGGGCGCTCTTGAAATCCTGCTTTTGGGCCTCGCCCTTTCTGCCGACGCGTTTGCCGTCACCATCTCCAACTCGTTTGTCTATTCTCACGAGAAGAAATCGCGCCTCTTGCTGATGCCCGTCTTCTTTGGCGCGTTCCAGGCGCTGATGCCCCTTCTGGGCTACTTCCTCGGTGGACTTGCGGCCCAGCTGATCGAGGCATACTCCGGCATCGTCACCCTGGTGATCCTGGGCATCATCGGCGGGAACATGGTGCGTGAGGGCGTCAGCGCCCTGCTTCACCCCGAGGACGACGAGGAGGTCTCCACCGGGCGTCTTACCATTGCGACTCTGGTCTTCCAGGCCGTCGCCACTGCCATCGACGCGTTTGCCGTCGGAGTGAGCCTTCGCGCGCAGTCCGTCGACCTCATCTTCGCGGTGACGGCCATCGGCCTTACCACGGCCGCCTGCTGCGTAGCGGCGCTTTTTGTTGGCCGCAGGCTCGGTCATCTTCTGGGCGACAGGGCAGAGGTCGTGGGTGGCTTCGTACTGATTGGTATAGGCATCAAGGCCCTGCTGGGGTAGGGTGTTGCTCGCGCGGTTCCAATTCCCCAGTTGGTACAATGCGATTC